>JBBAEC010000001.1:0-216379 GCA_041656135.1 Balneolaceae bacterium
TGATATCGCTCCTCCGGAGCTTGGGGTTTTTGGGATGGGTTGTTTGCTATTAACATGCCGCTCCGCCGGAACTGGAAATATTTCAATTTCGAGAGATGGCATTTATTTTTGAAATATTTAGGTGGTTCTTATTCCTCGTAATAACGAATCGATTATAAATCCGAATATATTATTAAAGATGAATGATATCGCTCCTCTGGAGCTTGGGGTTTTGGGATGGGTTATTTGCTATTAACATGCCGCTCCGCTGGAGCTGGATTAGCGATTTTATTGCAACCCAATGCACAGGAACCTAGCCCAACCGTCCTCACCCTGATTTTGTGCAAGCACAAAACCTGTCCCTCCCCGGGGAGGGAAAATTATTGTTATTATTATAAATAAAGTCTAATAAATTAGTTCTTTCTAAATACCAAATAGCAATCCTAAAATCTTATGTCCTATATCTTATCTCTATTTCTCTACCGCTTTATCAATACGGTTTTGGAGGGCTGAGTGGAGGGGATGGGTGGTGTATTTGTGTAGTGGCTCAATCAGGATTTGGTGGAAGCCGTCAACGTCGGCTTGGCGAAATCTATCGTAGATTTCTTTTGCCATGAGCGCTAAATCACCTTTATAAGTGATAATATTGCTTTGTTTTAGCTCGGCATCTTGTAAAAGATAAAGTGTGTTTTGATTGGTTAATTCTGATTTGTCATCTAACCAATAAACGGCAGCTTTGGGTTTGTAATGAGAGTATTTTTGTCCGGGACTTTTTGGGGATGCGATTGCTTTGGTAGTTATATTAACAGGCTGTTTTATAACCTGTTCAATTTCTTCTTTACTGATGAAACCAGGACGTAAAATTGTAGGGATACTTGAGGTTAAATCTAGTACAGTAGACTCTAAACCCACCTCGGTGCTACCGCCATCAATTATGGGGACGGAATCACCAAAATCTGAAAATACGTGTTTGGCTTTGGTTGGGCTAGGTTTGCCCGAAGTATTTGCCGATGGTGCTACCAATGGTCCTGTTCTTGAAATAAATTCTATCGCCAATGGATGACTTGGCATTCGAATGGCAACGGAATTTAGTCCCGCAGAGATTGCGTCCAATACTGCTGGTTTTTTCTTCAGCACGAGAGTAAGCGGTCCAGGCCAAAAGGTGTTCATTAGTAATTGAGCGAGCTCTGGAATCTCCTCCACAAAATCAGATACTTGTTGCAGATCTGAAATGTGAACTATAAGGGGATTATCGGAAGGACGCCCTTTGGTTTCGAATACTTTTTGGATGGCGGTGGGGTTCCATGCATCTGCGCCAAGCCCATATACCGTTTCGGTAGGGAAGGCAACTACGCCACCCGATTTTATGATTTCGATATATTTTTCTGGAATCACTGTGTTTTCAAAAGTTGTTTCAGAAATGGAGTGACTGCAAATATATCTTCAATATCTTGGATTGCAAATCGCATGGTGTCATTTTTTTGAATGAGCTGAAATTTATCTGGTCTTATTGCGGTTAGGCGCTCCATTAAAAATTGAAATCTGCCACTATCATAAAACTGAGTGGCCAAATTAGAACCCGTTTTAGGACAAACTGCCCACATTCGTTGTGAGCGAATAGTGACCTTTGTAAACATACATTGTGAGGCGTAAAGTTTAATTTTACTAGCTTCAATTAAATACTTTGCCTCTTTAGGAATTGGACCAAATCTATCTTCAATTTCCGCTTCCCAATCATCAATATCTTTTTCTTCTTTTGCTTGAGATAATTTTCTATAAAGATTTAGACGTTCAACATTGTCATGAACGTATCTATTTGGGAGGAGGGCAGATTCATCAAATTCTACTACCGTTTCTGGCAACTCAACTTCTGCCTCAACGCCATCAAACATGTGGCTGAATTCAGATTCTTTCAACTCCCGAACGGCATCATTTAAAATCTTAGTATATAAGTCAAAGCCGATGTCGTTGATAAAGCCACTTTGTTCGGAGCCCAAAATATCGCCTGCGCCACGGATATCGAGATCGCGCATGGCAATATTAAATCCTGAGCCTAAATCAGAAAACTCTTCTAAAGCAAGAAGTCTTTTTCTGGCTTCGGGGGTTAGATCTTCTATGGGACGAGTGATGAGGTAACAAAAGGCTTTTCTATTTGAACGGCCCACACGTCCACGTAATTGATGTAACTCTGCCAAGCCAAAATTATCAGCATTGTTGATGATGATGGTATTGGCGTTTGAAATATCGATTCCATTTTCAACGATACTAGTTGATACTAGCACATCAAATTTCTGATTGTAGAAATCGGTTATGATTTTTTCTAGCTGAGGCCCCGTCATTTGTCCGTGCCCAAATCGCACTCTAATATCAGGTACAAGGCGGCGAATCATATCAGCCACTCCCTCAATATTTTTCACTCGGTTATGGATGAAAAATATTTGTCCACCACGGCTAATTTCCTGCAGAATAGCGTCGCGAATCAGTTCTTCGTTATAGCTATGAATTTCGGTATAAATAGCCTGCCTATTGGGTGGTGGCGTGTTAATTATACTCAAATCACGCGCGCCCATCAAAGAGAATTGGAGTGTTCTTGGGATAGGCGTTGCGGTAAGGGTAAGCACATCCACAGCGGCTCTAAATTCTTTAAGCTTCTCTTTGGCACTTACACCAAAACGTTGTTCTTCATCTACAATAATAAGTCCGAGGTCTTTAAACTTCACATCTTTAGAAAGTAAACGGTGGGTACCAATTACAATATTCAACTCACCACTTTCAAGATCTTTAAGAATATCCTTTTGTTCAGCTTTAGTTCTAAAGCGTGAAAGGGCTTCAATTTTAACCGCGAAATTACTTAGGCGCTCTTTAAATGTTTTAGCATGCTGCTCTGCCAAAATTGTAGTGGGCACAAGTAAACCAACCTGTTTATTATCCATTACGGCTTTGAAAGCTGCACGTACTGCCACCTCGGTTTTGCCAAATCCTACATCGCCACAAACAAGACGATCCATGGGTTGCTCGTTCTCCATATCGGCTTTAACGGCAATAATCGCATCGTTTTGGTCGGGAGTTTCTTCATACTGGAAATTTGCTTCCATCTCCACTTGCCAACTGTTATCGGGGCCAAAAGCGTAGGCTTTTTGAGCCTTTCTTTTTGCATAAAGTAGAATAAGCTCTCTAGCAATATCTTTAACTCGTTTCTTGGTCTGTGCTTTTTTACGAGCCCATTCTCCCGAGCCTAATTTTGTAACTCTAGGTTCTGTTCCTTCCTTGCCTGAGTATTTTTGAAGCTTATGCAGACTCGTAATATTTACATAAAGTACCGAGTCATCCTTATAATTTAATTCTACAACTTCTTGTTCGTTATCTTTTACTAAAATGCGTTTAAAGCCTGCAAACTTGCCAATTCCATAATCAACATGAACAACAAAATCTCCAATTCGTAGGTCTTTAAGTTCTTTAAATGAGATGCCACCCGAGTATTTTCTACGCTTTACTTTAGGGCGATGGTAACGGTTAAAAATTTGGTGATCGGTATAAAGCGCAATTTTTGCAGCTGGGGAAATGAACCCTTCGTGAATGGATTTTATAATCAACGAATAGTTAAATGCCGTTGAAGCTTCCCCTAAAAGTTCATCAAAGCGCTGAATCTGTCCATCGTTATCGCAACAGATTATAACCTTTAGCCCTTCTGCGCTACGTTTAGTTATATCTTCACGGAGTAGGTCGAAGTTACCGTGGAAATCGGGTTGAGGTTTAGTACCCATTTTAAGGATGCCAACTTCATCAGAAGATTGCGTCTCAGCGCTACCAAAAACTACAGAATTCTTAAATTTTGATAACTGATTTTGGAGCTCTTCTTTAGTTAGATATAAAACTTCTGGGCTGGGTTTTGTAGAACCTTCGAGTGCAAGAAAAGTAGAGCTAGCTTGTTTAAAGCGTCTTTCAATTTCCGCATAAATAAGATCAGGTTGAAGGAGTACAACTAGTGTATTTTCATCAAAATAAGAGAGAAAGCTATCTTTGTCTCCCTCAGTAAAATTAGAGAGATCAGGTATAAAACGTGTTTCATTTAAAAAGGCAATAGAGCGCTGAGAATCAGGATCGAACTCTCGAATGGATTCAATTTCATCCCCAAAAAACTCAAGTCGTATTGGGTATTCACCCGAAAATGGATACACATCAACAATACCGCCACGTACGGCAAATTCCCCGGGTTCGTCAACAAAGCGTGTGGGCGAATAATTTTGATTTACCAACTGTTCTTTCAGAGAATCAAGGTCGATAATATCACCTTTTGTGAGTGTAATACTAATGTCATCAAGAACTTGTGGGGGAGCTACTTTTTCATAAATTGCTTCTGCAGAGGTAAGAACTAACTTCTTTTTATCTGAATTTATAGCCTCCAAAGCTTCGGAACGCTGAACAAGGAGTGAAGAGTCAACTATCTGTTCGTCGTTATAAGGCTTGTGATTTGTTGGAGGGAAATTAACGCATTCGTACTCACTTAAAGTTTCGATATCAGACCGCAGAAAGCGCTCATTCTCGTCGGTATCGGTGATAACCAAAACAGTAGAATACTGCTGATGGAGTTTCGCAATAATGAAGGCGTCTAGCGAGCCTACACTTTCCTTAATGTGCAGTTTAGGAGTTTCTTTAAGCTGACTCGCTAATTGCTGAAAGGAAGATGTTTGAAGGATACTTTTACTAAGTAAGTCTTTGTTCATGAAAAAAGGGAACGTGTAGGTCGGCTATTTTGGATGTAATACAGACCCGTAAGATACAACATTCCTACATTTTATGAATGTACAATACTGCGCAAATAAAGTCGGTCGGTTGCAATTGCCGTTACAAATAATAGGAAGGAGATAACGAGGTATTTTAGGTACTTATCCACGTAATCGGTATAAATAAGCTCTTCAATTTTTGTTTTCTCGAGCGCATCAATTTCTTCATACACTTTTTGAAGTTCGCTGGTGTTTGTAGCACGATAATATTGCCCGCCCGTTAGCTTCACAATTGAGTTTAGCATTCCTTCATCAATATCCACCTCAATGTTTTGGTAACGTAAACCAAATATTGGATCATGAATAGGGTAGGGAGCTGTACCGCGTGTACCTGCACCAACTGCATAAATTTTAATACCATAGGTAACGGCTAAATCAGCAGCTGTTACAGGATCAATTTCACCGGCATTATTTACACCATCTGTAAGAAGGATAATGACTTTACTTTTGGCTTCGCTGTCTTTTAGGCGATTTATTGCGGTGGCAATTCCCATTCCTATAGCTGTACCATCCTCAACCACACCCATTTTGAGTTCGTCTATAAGATCTTTGAGTAGTTTATAATCGAGGGTGGGAGGTACCACAGTAAAGCTTTTAAAAGCGAAGGCAACAAGCCCGATTCGGTCAGAAACTCTCTTATCTACAAATGACTTTGCTACTTCACGAACCGCTTCAAAACGATTGGGTTTTAGATCTTCTGCAAGCATTGAGGTAGATAAATCTATCACTAGCACAATATCAATACCTTCAGCATTTCGCTCAACGGTGGTAAGGGTTTCTTGTGGACGAGCTAGGGCTACAATTAGCAAAGCAAAGGCAATCCAGCTTGCTAGTGCAGTAAACCAATGTAAGTGAACTTTCCAGTTGCCAGATAAATTCTTAGTGGCAGCTATGCTAGAGACGGTAAGTGTGGCTTTTCGTTTACCAAAATATCTATATACATAGAGACCTATAATTACCGGAAGTAATAAAAGTGCCCAAAACCATTCGGGGTTAGCCCAAATCATCTACTCGCTCCTCTGAATCTGTTTCTGGCTTTTTGAATTGTGCTTCAAATCGTTCTTTTAACCGTGCAATACGCTGAATATCGTAAGACTTTGCCCGTTCGTAAAAAGTAAGTCCACGTTGAAATGCTTGCCACGATTGATCGAGTGTTGGAGTAGTTTTGGCAAATTTAATCATATCTGCTTCGGTTAGAATAGCTCTAGTTTCGCTAGCTAATTCCAAATCAACACCAAAAGCCTCGAGATAGCGCATTAGCTCGCGGGTAGTGCTTTCTAATGCTGGAATGCTATACACTTCTTCTAAGTATAAACGGATGGAATCGCCCAATTCGCTATAGAAATGTTTATAATCTTTCTCTATACGATTTGAATGCTCATGCTTAATTTCGCTTAGACGTTGCTCAAGGGTTTGCAATGGATTTATAAATACAGGAACCTTCACTTCAACTTCCTCAACCACTTCTGGTTTTTTGCGGTACTTGCGATACAAGAAATATGCTACTACACCAAGTAAAAGAGCAGCTAGTACCCAAGGCCAGATGATCATGGCAAAATCAAAAATGGGTTTGAGAGGGGCAAAGTCTTCTGTTTGTTCGGTAATCACACTTTTAAAGTGTAGCGGATAAACAGAAGTGAATAGAGTGGTTGTATCTTTCCCCGCCACAATTTGTACAGGCAGTGGTGCGATATTTATATCTTTATTAGCAAAAAATTGGAGCGAGTAGTTCACGCTATCCGCAAAGTTAGAAACTCTAAATTGCTTGCGTTCAACAAACTCAATATGGTTAGTGAAAAAAGTAGAGTCGGGAAATATAATCTTGTCGTATTGCTTATCGCTCTGCACTTTTAATGCAAAGTTAAACCTTTCACCTACCGTGAGGGAGTCTGTGGGGCCATTTGTTGACACACTTTGAGCTACACTTGTGGTATTAAGTGCAAAAAAGATTGATAGTAAAAAGAATAATAGCTTGTACTTTGTCAAATGCTTGCCGAGTAAAATCTGATTATGATGCAATAATAAGCTTGGAAAATATACAGTCGAGAATATATAGTAAAGCTTTCTAAAATGAAGCTAGAAAAGTATTTGTTTAATCATATTTACATCTCTTCTTTTAAGAAGGTATGAAATTATAAAATAATCCCTTAGTTTCGGTCGATTATAAACATCTACATCTCTTCAATATTTCTATGCCATTAAAGCAACTTAAACAAGCGCTAACCATAGCCATTATTACCACCTTTTTTATATCGTGCCAGTTTGGTGGGCAACGTAATGATATTGGTACTGCATCGGTTACTGTAGCAAATTTGGTAGAAATAAAAGAATTGCCAGGCTACGATAGTTACGGTTTTATAAAAGATGGTTCTGAAGTAAAAGAACATAAGGTTAAAAAAAATGAGAGCCTCTATGTAATTTTGCGCTCTTTGGATGTGTCTCCCCAAACCATCTACGATTTACAAGAGCAATCTAAAGGGAAGTTCCAAGCAAATAGGATTCGTCAAAATCAAAAATACTATACGTACCTAGATGCTGATACTAAAAAAGCACAGCGCTTGGTGTTCCATAACTCGGCCGTAGATTATGTGATATTTGATTGGCTGGATGGGGTTTCGGTCACAACTGGGAGCAAGGAATTACGAAAAGAAGAAGTAGCTGCTTATGGGACCATTAAAACCTCGTTATATGAAGCATTGGTTGAGCAAGGCGTAAATATTTTAGTTGCCAATAGGTTGAGTGAAATATTTGGTTGGCAAATTGATTTCTTTAGACTTTATCCTGGCGATGGTTTTAAAGTGATTTATGAAAAGCAGTATGTTGAAGATAAAGAATATGGAATTGGTGATGTTTTAGCTGCAGAATTCATACATCAAGGTGAAACCTATGGAGCATTCCTTTATGAAGATGCTGACAGATTAGGATATTTTGATGAGGATGGAAATAGTGTTCAGAAGGCTTTATTAAAAGCACCATTCAAGTATTCTCATCGTGTAAGTTCTGGTTTTTCATTGAACCGTTTTCATCCGGTATTAAAAGAAAGTAGACCTCATTACGGCGTAGATTATGCTGCTCCACTTGGTACACCAGTTATAGCAGTGGGTGATGGCGAGGTGATTGAGGCACGTTATAGAGGCGCTAATGGTAATATTGTAAAGATTCGCCACAACAGCACTTACACTACTGCTTATTTGCACTTAAATGGTTTTGCAAAGGGTATTAAAAAAGGAACTAGAGTTAAGCAAAGTCAGGTAATTGGCTATGTTGGTAGAACTGGGCGAGTGACTGGTGTTCACCTTGATTACAGAGTTTATAAAAATGACCGTCCAGTAAATCCGCTTAAGATTAAATTACCCCCAGCTGATGGAATTTCTGAAAAAGATCTGGATGTATACAAGCTGCGAATCTCTACGCTTAAGCAAAGCCTAGATGCATTGACAGATACCGAAGAGGTTATTGCAGGGCTTAATTAATTTAAGTAGCAAGTTGCAGGGTTTTTCCTAGTTACGAACGTCTAGATCGTAAGGCCATTATCTGCTTTAATCAGCAATTGAAGTCCGAAGGATGTGTTTTAAATGGAATCTTGCTGAAATTTCGGTGGAATTGGATGCATCTTCTATAAAATTATCTTGCCCACCGATATCTGTTTTTAATCTGTTTACCCGGAGATGCATCTCGGGGCTATGTTTGTTTTGGGAAACAAGTCTGATACTCTGCTAAAAGCGTGTAAGGTGGCCGTTGGATAATAGATAATGCAAGTCCACCAACAAGGCAAGGGGTTGCAACCCCTTGTTATGTTCGTTATGTAGCTATTCTTTGAATGAGTTATATGAGCTATTAGACATTGACAACCGGAGGTTGGGAACGAGGATTATGCACTAATAAAAACAATAATCTAACTACATTCTAATGCCTATTAACGCGGCGTGTTAGGAAGTTCATTAGGGGCTTAACGTATGATTGGTTGGTGTGTACTTCAACCGAATCGATTTTCATTTTTCTGAGTTTCTCTTTGAACTCTTTGCTATACGTTAGCTGGCGTTTCTTGTATTCTTGCCTCACCTTTTTGCTAGAAGTATCTACAAGAACTTGTTTGCCCGATTCCGCATCTAAAAATGGGATAATGCCAATATTTGGTAATTCATTCTCCATCTCATCTTTAATAATGATGCTTACCAAATCATGTTTTTGATTGGTTATGCGCAATTCTTTATCAAAAGAAGCATCTTGAAAATCAGATGCTAGAACTACAATTGAACGGCGATCTAATAAGCGATTTATGTAGGAGAGGGCACCACCAATATCCGTCCCTGAGCTGGTAGGCTGTGTGGTATATAATTCGCGAATAAGTCTTAATACGTGAGTCCTGCCTTTTTTGGGTGGAACTACTTTTTCAATTTGATCACTAAAAAGAACTAGCCCAACTTTGTCACTATTTTTAATGGCACTAAAGGCAAGAACGGCACAGATTTCTATAGCTAAGTTCATTTTAGATTGTTCTTGGCTTCCAAAAGTTCCACTTTTAGAAATATCTACACAAAGCATAAGTGTTTGTTCTCTTTCTTCTTCGAACACTTTTATAAACGGTTCACCAGAGCGGGCGGTTACATTCCAATCAATTTGGCGAATATCATCACCATAGGTATAAGCGCGAACTTCAGAAAATTCCATTCCTCGACCTTTGAAGGCAGACTGGTACTCACCCCCAAACAAGGTATTTACAATACCTTTTGTCTGAATTTCTAGTTTTCGAATTTTTTTGAGAACCTCTTTTGATATCAAAATCTATCCTTTGCGTTTAATAATAAGTTTAAAAAAGTAGATAAAATTAATCTATTAAACCATCCATTTTAAGGAATCATTTTAATATAAATGAAATTGCTATTAATGCTTGTTTATTTACAAACATTAGAAGAGTAAGGCATTAAATAAAAGCCTTAGGTAGGTATGAGAGTTAATTTAAACGTTAGAAAGTTCTAATACTTAAATATGCTAATAATAGGCTTTCATTAGAGTCATTTAACGGAGTAAATGTAGTAAATGGGGTATTTTGGGAAACCTGAATTGGGTTAAATAAACAAATACTTCACTATGAAAAAAATAACGTTTAGTACACTACTTTTAATAATGAGCTTATCTGTGCTTGCAATGGCACAAGATGGAGGTGCGGTTTCATCCGTTCTTTCGGTGTATAAAATTACGCTGAATGAAAATGGAAATGAAATTGCCACCGCAACAGAAGAGGTGACACCGGGGGATTTAATAGAATACCGGGTCACGTATACTAATAACGATGTAGGTCCAATCACAGAATTGCAGCCAATGCTGCCAATTCCAACTGGAATGGAATATGTGAAAGACTCTGCTCGTCCTGCCAACATTACCGCTAGTGTTTCCAGCACTGGTACTGATTTCCAATCACTTCCTTTAACCCGACAAGTGCGACTACCAGATGGTACCGTTGTTACCCAAGAAGTAGCAGCTAGTGAGTATCGTCGTTTAAGATGGTTAATAGAGTCGCTGGACGTAGGGGAAAGTGTTTTTCTGGTCGCCCGGGTAAAGGTGATTGATAAATAGTTTTCGGAAATCAAAATAAATCAATAAAAATAAACAACAATTCTAATCTAATAGGATAGAAAAATGAAAAAACACACACATACATACATGAGAAAAGCTTTTAGCTTTTTTAGTATGCTGATGCTTTGTGGGTTATTTATCGGGCTAACATCTTCGGATGTATTTGCTCAGGTACCACCTGCAAACCAAAGTATTGGTAACACAGCTTCAGCCTCGTATAAGGATTCTGGCGGCCTAACCCGTTCAGCTACTTCTAATACGGTAACAACTATAGTTCAGCAGGTAGCTGGATTGAGCATTACCGCTGGTATTACTAAAACAGTAAGCCCTGGTAACGATATCGCATTCACGCACACTATTACCAACACTGGTAACGGTACTGATAATGTAACCATTACTGCAGTTGATGCGGGTGGTGGAGCTTTTTCTTATACCAATATCAGAATATATGGTGATAATGGTGGTGCTCCAGATCTTGGTAACGAGATAACAAGTGCAGTTTCTGTAGGGGGTGGCAACTCCACTAAGGTTTGGATTGTTGCTTCTGTGCCAGTTTCTGCCATAGATGGAGATTCAGCAGCGGTAACAATTACCGCTACAAGTGGTGTTACAGCTACCACTTCAGCTACTGCTACCGATACAGGTGTAGTTTCTGAAGATGCAGTTATTAACGTTGTTAAATCTGTTAATTCTAATACAGCAGAAGTAGGCGATATTCTTACTTATACATTTACCTATAGTAATACTGGTAACGCTACAGGTACAAATCTTATTATTAGAGATGAGCTACCAAGTAATGTAACCTATGTTGCTAATTCAGCAAGATGGTCGGGTACTGCCACTGCTTTGACTGATGGTGCTGGCGGAGATCCAAATGGTATTTCTTATGAGTATAAATCAGCAACAACTGATTCTGTAGTATATGCCATTACAAGTATTGCTTCAGGTAACTCAGGTACAGTAAGTTTTAAAGTTACAGTTAATGCTGGCTCAGAAGGCTCAACCATCTCGAACGAAGGTTCGTATACTCACGACGACATGACAGGAAGTTCTTCTACAGGCCAAGTTAATGTTAACATTGACGAGGTATATGGTATCGTAGTTGACGGGCCTGCTGTAATTACTGAAGGTCCAGTAAATCAAGGTTCTACAGTAGATTTCTTGAATAAATTCCAAAATACGGGTACAGCAACGGATAATTTTGCTATTACTTACAATGGCAATACGTTCCCTACAGGAACGCAAATTATCTTTTACCAAACAGATGGTTCAGGTATCGCTACAAACCCATATTCTGCTAATACAGTTACAGGTGTTGCTCCTCAGGCATATATAGAGGTTATTACTCGTATAACTTTACCTGTTGGTGCAACTGGCGGTCCATTCGAATTAACAAAAACGTTAACATCGGCTAACGACCCTACCAAATCTGCAAGTATTAAAGATAGCCTAACAAGTATAACTCCAGCATCAGTTGATCTTACGAATGACTTTGCAGCAGGAATGACAGATGCTTTAGGTGAAGGACAAGGCCCAGAAGGTACTGTTGTTCAATCAAAATCAGCTAACCCAGCAACCTCTGTTGATTTCACACTATTTATTAAAAATACAAGTGCAATTGACGACAACTATAATCTATCTACTAGTACTAACCCTGCAACAAATATTGCAGACGGCTCTTTTACTACGCTTGCATTACCAGCAGGTTGGACCGTAGTATTTAAAGATCCAAACAATGGTAACAGTATTATTACTACAACTGGTAATATACCACACGGTACCAGTAAAGAAGTAACAGCTACGGTTAACATTCCTGCAGGGTATGCCCCAGGTGATGTTAGCTTGTACTTCCGTGTTCGTTCGCCAAATACTAAGGCATTTGACGTAATACATGATGAAGTTAAAGTAAATATAGATCGAAAAGTTACACTTAACGCAAGTCAATCTAGCACTATCTTCCCAGGTGGATCTAAGACTTTCGTTCACTCATTTACTGTAAACTCTAACGTTGCCGAAAATGATGGCACAAACTCTAACTTTGAGGTCACATTAAGTAATTCTCAATCAGGGTATACTGCTCAGGTTTACGTTGATGTAAATGACAATGGTATACAAGATGCTGGTGACGTTTTAATAACAAGTGCTACTAGTGGCGCAGCTAACTTTCCGGCCCCAGTAGGCACTTTAAACTATGGTGATGTAGTTAAGCTTATTGTTAAAGTAACAGCTCCGGCTGGTGCTACAGTAGGTGATAACAACACTACTACACTTACAATTACCGATACAATCGGTAATGTAATTGCAATGACAAACACCGATTTAGTTACCGTGCAAACGGGTGTATTGAAGATTACAAAATCTCAATCATCTGATGGTGGTACTACTTACTCTCAAGCAAATCTAACATCTCTTCCAGGTGACATTGTATACTACAAACTTGTAGTTGAAAATGATGGTTCTGGTTCGTTAACAGATGTAGACATTAGTGATACTACCCCAGCCTATACAAAAATGCATGTACCTGCTACGGTGAGTTTTACTGCTGGAGATTTTGGTGCAGCAGGCAAAGCAGCCCCTTCTATTACACAGAATGTGGCGGTAGGCGTAAATGGAACTGTGAAGGTCTTCATTGAGAAGCTCGATGCATCCGATGACGACGTAGTTATCATTTTTGCAATCAAAATTAATGACAACTAAAATATTGCATTAACCCACATGGGGTGGGGGTTGATAGCCCTCACTCTTTCTTAAAATATAATTGAACTTTTGAACAACATCTTTAAATACATCTTACTTCTTTCGCTGTTTTTTACAGCAACGGGAAAGGTGTATGCCCAAGATGGGGTTCCTCCGCATAACACTCAGATTATAAATATTGCTGATGGTTCGTATGAAAGCAGTAAAGGCTCAGGCACTGTTCAGTCCAATCCTGTATTTATAAACATAGATAATTCAGTTAAACTCGAATTATACCCAGAGTATGTGATTAAAGATTATAGAGGTAAAACAGTACAGTTTACTCATTATCTAAAGAATACGTCGACTATTACTGATACCTATGAGATTGAAATATATAATATTGAAGGTGCTGATTTTAAACTTCAAAACTTAGAAATAATTTCTGAGAATAAGCTAAAGGCCTTAAGCTCAGATACAGCAAAAACCCAAGTTACACTTGCGCCAGGGCAAATCTTTGAGTTTAAGTATAAAGGGGACATCTCTACCGATGAATTCACAAGAATTACTGCTCGTGTTGGTATTAAGGCAGTCTCTTTAACATCTGCAACTTCTTTAAAGGTAATTGACATTATTAGCATTTTAAATGGAACAGAGATTGAGCTGAATAAATCATTTGAGGATGGAGCTCAATTTGTGCGTGGTGAGCCTTTTAACTATGTGTTAGAAGGTAAAAATACAGGAGATGTTACCGCTTATGGTACAGATATTACTGTAGATGGCATGGCAGAAACCAAGGTTATTCTAAAAGACAAGATTCCTGCAAATACAACCTTTGAGTCTTTTATAAGTGCGGCAAATGGATTGCCTGTGTATCATATTTTTGGAGACAATACCCATGAGTATACTACTCAAAAACCATCACAATTAGCTTCTATTGATGAGATTGCTGTATTATACGATTCGGTAGAAGTAGGAAAATCATTTAAAACTATATTTAGCGTAAGAATTAACGAAGCTGCAAGCGACTCAATAAATAATATAGCCGAAGTAACTTATGTAGATCCTGATGGCAATGTGACAAAAGCAGCAGCCTCGCAAGAAGTGGTAGCTACCCTTACCGAAGGCGATGCCAGGATAAACTACTTTACAGATGGTGGATTTGGGCAGAAAACCTCAACATCAACCATAGGTCGCCCTTTATTCTTACAAGCAGATGCTGGAGCTTGTAACGAAAATGCCGCAGCAATTGAGACTGCTACTATCATAATTACATCAACTCTTACGAGTGATAAAGAAACATTTTCAGTCACTGAAACAGGGCGTAATACGGGTGTTTTTAGAGTAGATAAACCAATTCCTACCAGAAATGCTAATAATTTCCCACCAGTTTCAGGCAATCTAATTCTAGAAGTTCTTCCAAAAGATAAACTTGTTGCCGTATTAGATTGCCAAAATTCAAAAACTGAGAATGCTACTATTACCACAGAAATTGTACTTGATCCATTTGGAGTGGTATTTGATTCTGAATCGAATAATCCAGTAAAAAATGCTACAGTTCGCTTAATTGATGTTACTGGCCAAGGGAATGGTGGTGATGTTGGTGGTTTAGCAAAAGTTTATGAAGCTGATGGTGTTACCGAGATAGATAATGAGCAAGTTACAGATGCAAGTGGCGAGTTTCGTTTCCCGTTTATTTTCCCTAGTACCTATAGGTTAGATGTAATTACGCCAAATGGCTATGAGGCGCCATCGCAAGTTAATAAGGCATTACTTGATCCGAGTCGCACAATTAATGATTCTCTTTCTTACGGAAGGTCATTTTTGATTACTGGCTCGCCAACAGCCATAGAATATGACGTACCTGTAGATCCTAATGGCACTAACGTTCTCTTCACAAAAAAGAAAGTGAACAAAACAACAGTCGAAATTGGCGACTACCTCACCTATACCATTAGTATTTCGAGCAAAGCCGTAAATGATATCGATTCAACTAAAATTGAAGATCATCTTCCATTTGGTTTCAAATATCAAGTAGGTTCTGCTCGCTTAGATGGTAAGCCAATGAGCGAACCTGTAGGCGGGACCGGTCCAATCTTAGTGTTTAATATTGGAACATTACCCCCCCTACAAACAGTGGATTTAACTTATAAAGTATATGTAGGTCCAGGCTCAGAGCGCGGTGATGGAATTAACACTGCTATTTCTAGTAGTGAAGAAGGCATTATTCATCGCCAAAGTTTACCTGCCAAAGTAAAAGTTGAAGTTCGTGGCGGTGTATTTAGTACTGATGGTTATATAATTGGTAAAGTTTTTGCTGATTGTGATGAAAATGGTATTCAAGATCCAGGGGAGAAAGGAGTTCCTGGTATCCGTTTATACTTAGAAAATGGTTCTTATGTAGTTACAGATGCTTATGGGAGATATACTATTTATGGAGTAACGCCGAATAAACATGTTATTAAATTAGATAACACCACTCTGCCAAAAGGTTCTCGATTAAGTGTGTTGGATAACCGCCATGCCAACGATCCTTCAAGTAGGTTTGTAGATTTAAGAAATGGCGAAATGCAGCGTGCAGATTTTGCAGTTTGTAATTGTGAAGTGGGTGGAGTACATGAAGAAATTGACCGAAGAATTGCAGCCTATTCTAAAAATAATAATGAGCTAGAAAGTAGTTTAAATCAAAATTTTGCTACTGAAGAGCAGAAAGCGAGCAAGCAAGGTGGCTACGGTGAAATTAGTGGAGTTGTAGGCAGTGCAAATACCGTAGATTTAGGAAAGAAATCATCGGCAAACTCAACTAAAGTTACCACAGACAAGAAAGTGCAAGAAACGGAAGTAATTGAGGAAATTGACTATTTGCTCGAAGCTGTTTCTACTGGTAATAATGATTTAGAAATACTGAATGTAGCGGATGGTGACACTTTACTATCTACTAGCTTGAGATTACAGGTTAAGTCGGCAGCTAGCGCCACCGTTTACCTTTTTGTAAATGACGATTTAATTGGAGTAGATAATGTAGGGCGCACCGAAATTAATGAAGAGAGTGGCGTTCAAGGTCTAGAATTTTTTAACCTTAGTTTAAAGTCAGGTAAAAACGTATTAACTCTACAATCTAAAGATCCATTTGGTAATGTACGTGAAGAAGAAATAATAACTGTTTACGCACCAGGTAAACCGAAGTACATTCAAATTTATCTCCCTCAAAATAATATTGAAGCGGATGGTGAATCGACTGCTTATATACAAATTGAATTAACCGATGAAGATGGAATTCTTATTGGCGATGATTACCAAATTACATTAGATATTTCGGAAGGAAAATGGCTGTTAGAGGATGAGAATGAGAAGGAGCAAGGCACTCAAGTTACTCTAAAGCAAGGTATTGGCGAGTTTGCGCTAGCGGTACCAGCCACACCTAGAAGTGAGAAGATTGTTGCCAAACTAGGTACGATTTCATCGGAGGTGTATCTCAATTTTGTACCCAACTTGAGACCACTTATTGCCGCTGGTATTATTGAAGGTACTATCCGATTAAGCGAGCCATTAGCTATTGCTTCAGCCTCTAGTTCTGATGGATTTGAAAGAGAATTAACAGCTTTATCACGTGACTTCGATAACTTTACCTTAGATGGTCGCTTTGCATTCTTCCTAAAAGGAAAAGTTGCTGGTAGCACTTTATTAACAGCTTCGTATGATTCAGAGAAATCGGAAGAAGATCGCTTATTTAGAGATATACGTCCTGATGAATTTTACCCTGTTTATGGAGAATCGTCTCTAAAAGGATTTGATGCTCAAAGTTCTGGACGACTCTACATCCGTTTAGACCGAAATAGAACCTATGCGGTGTACGGCGATTTTATTACACAAGACAGAAACCAAGATCGCCAGCTAGGAGATTATAGCCGAGCACAAACAGGTATAAAAACTCATTATGAGAATGATGTAATTAGTGCTACTGCTTTTGGAAGTGAGGCTTTTTCTAGCCGCTTAGTCCGTGAATTTGCTGGTGAAGGAATTTCCCGTTATGAGTTACCTGATAATAACATTGTATTGAATAGTGAAATTATAGAGCTACTGGTGTACGATCGTAACCAACCTGATGTGTTATTAAGTAGTAATCGTTTAGAGCGTTTCCGCGATTATGCAATTGAGCCATTTACAGGAACTTTAGTGTTTACACATCCAGTAGCAAGTGTTGACCTTAATTTTAATCCAGTAGTAGTACGCGCTACCTACGAAGTGGAAAATGGTGGTGATAAATACCTAATTGGTGGCGCTGATATTAGCGTTCGTCCTTTAGATGGTTTGCAAATTGGTGCTGGTGTGGTGCAAGATCAAAATCCAGACGATAATTTCAACCTAACTTCTATAAATGCTGGCTATGATATTGGGAATAGCACCAAAATTATTTTAGAAGGGGCGCAAACCATAACCGATAGTAAAGGAACTGGTCAGGCTGGTAGAGTTGAAATTCAACATAGAAATAGAGCTGGTAATGTTCGCCTTCAAGTAGGTAGATCTAATAAAGACTTTGCAAATCGTTCTACTACATTAAGCAGTGGTAAAACGGAAGCTAAGGCAAGAGGTCGTCTAAATCTAGGTAATTCATCTAGTTTAAATACAGAAGCGCTCTACTCGCGTAACGACACCACTGGCAACGAGACAGTAGGTGGATTGATGACTCTTCAAAAAACCTTTGTTGGAAATATAAGTACTGAAGTGGGAGTACGTTACTCGCGCCAAGAAACTGATTCAGGTTTACCAACAAGTTCTGTAATTGAGAACACGAATTTCAGAGGTAAATTATCGGCAGATATGCCATTTGTAGACGGTATGGCAACTTTTGTTGAGTATGAGCAGGATATGAATAACGCCGATAAACGTTTGATTGCTTTAGGTGGTGATTATAAAGTAAGAAGCTTTGCTAAAGTATATGCTCGTCATGAGTTCTCATCTTCGGCAGAAGGGCGTTACACACTGAACGAAAACGTGAGAAAGCAAAACTCTGTATTTGGTATCAAATCTAGCTACATGAAAAATGGCGAAGTGTATAGTGAGTATCAGATTAACGAAGCTATTGACGGACCTACTGGTCAGGCTTCTATTGGGTTGAGAAACAATTTCCAAATTAAGAACGGCTTTAATGTGAATGCGGGCTTCGAGCGTATTTTTACGGTGAAGGGAATGAGAGGTAGAGATGGAACCGCAATTTCAACCTCTATGGATTACACCGCTAATCCAAACTGGAAAGCTACCGCTAGGGCAGAGGCTCGTTTTACTAGCGCTGATAGAACCTATGTAAACAGCATTGGTTATGGCCAACGAATTACTGATTCATGGACATTCTTAGGTAAAAACATTATCGCTCTATCCCAAAAAACAAACGCTGATGGATTTAACAAGGTGCAGGAGCGACTTAGAATTGGTGCTGCATATCGTGATATTGAAAGAAACCGCTGGGATGCCCTTTTCCGCTACGAGTTTAAGTACGAAAATGATAAAAATATAAGTGCCGATTATAACAGAACGGCTCATGTGTTTTCAAATCATGCGAATTACCATCCGTCAAATCCTTGGGTGTTCTCTAGTAGAATTGCGGCTAAATATTCTGTAGAAAATGATACCGATTTTAAAGAGGAAAGCACCCTAGGGCTAGTTTCTGGTAGAGCTTTATACGACATCAATGAAAAATGGGATGCTGGTATTAATGCGAGTTTACTTACCAACAGTGATTTTACTACTAAAGATTATGGCTTAGGTTTAGAAGTAGGTTTTATAGCCGCTAGAAATTTAAGAATTGCTACTGGTTTTAACTTTATGGGCTATGATGATGAAGACCTAGCTGCAAATTCATACACTCGTAAAGGCGTTTATCTAGGTTTCAGCTATAAATTTGATGAACGACTGTTTGAGCAACTTGCACCAACAAAACAAAAGCCATTCCTAGATCCAAACTTATATTTAACGTGTGAAGCTATTGAAATATGTGAGCCAAGTGTGCTTGATTTCGACTTCGATCGTAATTGGTTTGTTGCATCATTACAACCTGCTCAGCTAGAAGCCATCGACTTTATATATAAAGAGCTTGAACTACAAACCCTGTTACCAAAACAAATTCACTTTAATAATAACAGTACCTACATAAATAGACCTGCAGCGCAAATGCTCGACAAGGTTGCGAAGTTCCTATTTGAAAGAGATGATTACATAATTGATGTAACGGGTCATACCGATAGTAAAAGTAGCTATGCTTATAACCTAGATCTTTCTGAGCGTCGTGCTAAAGCAGTTCGTGCTTATTTAGTAGCATCTGGGGTAGATCCTGATAAACTAGTATTTGAAGGGATGAGCTTTAGTAAGAAAACAGATGAATCTGATCCTATTGACATGGCTATGAACAGACGTGTTGAATTAAACATGAACACAGAAAACATGAATGTTCGCTTTGTAGATCAAATTGAAGATTTACAAGTAAATATGAAAATACCAGCAGTGGGCGGTTGGGACTTCATCTACAATCCAGAGCACAAAGCAGTGCCAGCTAATATCAACCTAACAAGTGGATTTAATAAACTAAGCCCTATAAACAGCTACATGATAGAGCGTGTTGGTATTGCTTTAGCTGAATTTGTTGAAGTGGATATTACAGTAAGCATTGCAGAAAGTGCTGAGTTCGAAAATATAAAAGAGCTTATGGAAGCTGAGCTTATTTTCAATGGCATTTCCGTAGACAGAATTTCTTTTGCTAAGAGTAGTGGTTCAAATCCTTTTGTAGTTGAATTGAGCTACAGCAAACCTCAGCTACTAGAAATTATAGCTCAGAGCGATGATGTTAAATTCAAGGGCAACAAAAAGGCCTTGGGCATGATGCAGAATATGTTAGCTACGCTAAAGGGTAGAGATGATTATTCTTTATTAAGGGATTTCTCTCAAACCTATGTAGTGCCAGATAGAATCTTTTATGATTCAAAAACCTCGCTATTAAGTAACGAAAACCAAGCTATACTTTCTAGAGTGGGCTCTTACTTACGCGATAACCAAGTCGCTTTCTTAGAGCTTACTTCAAATGGTTCTGCACTTGGCACAAAAAGAGTAAAAGCTATTACAGATTATTTAGTTGCATGGGGAATTGAAGAAGGTAGAATTTCAATAAATGAACATTCTACTCATGATGATAATGAAAGGGTAATGTTTAAATACCTAAAAGCAGACTCTATCAATCTTTTAGATATTGATATTCTGTACCGAGGTGGTAAATAATGAAAGGGTTAATGAATTCATATCGAACACTAATAGCTTTTGCATTTATGCTGATGCTAGGGGCAAGTACGGTTGCACAACCTACAGGCTATATGTTCTCGAAAAGTGTTACAGTTAATGCTTCAAGAGTTCAAGGTACAAATACTGATTTCCCCGTTTTAGTTAGTGTTACAGATACTGACTTAAAGAATAATGTTGAGAATGCGAATGGCTACGATATTATATTTGCAGAAAATGCAGATGGTACCTCAATTCTAAATCATGATTTAGAAAGTTATTCCTCTGCATCAGGAAAATTAGTTGCCTGGGTAAAAGTACCTTCAATAAGTTCTAGTGCTAATAAAACAATCTATATGTTTTATGGAAATAGCTCGGTGAGTACAGACCTATCCTCAACAGCAACATGGGATAGTGATTACAGACTTGTAATGCACATGACCCCAGATCTTTCTGACGCTACATCCTACGCTAATAATGGCTCTAACAACGGAAGTAGCTCAGCCACAGGGATGATTGGAGATGGTAGGAGCTTTAATAGAAATAATAACCACCATATTTCTGTTGCTCATAATAGTAGCCTAAATTTGACGAATCAAATTACGATGTCGTTTTGGGTGAATTTATCTACCACAAGTCCACTCTCTTATCTAACTAAAGGGAGTGATGAATCTTATCAAGCATATAGTAGAAATAATGGTAGGCCGGAGTTTAGAAGAAACGGAAACAGTAGCAGTAGAAGGCTTAGAAGTAACACTCAGATATCGCAAAATTCTTGGGTCTACCTGACCTATGTAAAGAGTACAACAGCCAAGTTTATATATATAAATGGTGATTTAGATGTCACTGGAAGTGACACTGGAACATTTGATACCAATAATAAGGCATTAATTATTTCTAGAGATGGAAATGGGCTAGATGGGCTTATGGACGAAGTTCGAGTTTCTAGTATTCCACGTTCAGCCGATTGGATTAAAACAGAATATAATAACCAATCATCACCAAATACATTTATAACCTTAGGTGCTCAGGTTGAATACACGCCACCACTAGCACCCCAAAACGTAGGCGCCACCTCGCTACTAAATGGAAACATTCAAATTTCTTTTGATGATGTAAATGAAGTGGGCTCAGGTGTTGCAAGTTACTCTATAAAACGAAGCACAACCTCGGGTGGGCCATACACCCAAGTTGGTACTGTAGTAGATAATGAAAGTACTTCGTATACATTTACCGATAATAGTGTAACTGTAAACACAAACTACTTTTATGTAGTTACTGCTATTGATGGGAATAGCAATGAAAGTGATTACTCCTCAGAAGTATCCGCTTTTTCCGATAATATGGCACCACCTGCGCCTACAAATGTTTCTGCCATAAGTATTGCAAATGGTAGCATTCAAGTTAGCTTTGACGATGTGAATGAAGTTGGCTCTGGTGTTGTAAGCTATTCAGTAAGACGTAGTACAAATTCGGGTGGACCTTATACAGAAGTTGGAACTGTAGTAGACGATGAAAGCCCAAATTATACATTTACTGACAATACAAGTGTAAACGGAACCACTTATTACTATGTGGTGGTAGTTATTGATGCGGTTTCACACGAGAGTGCAAATTCTAGTATAGTTTCTGCCACAGCAGATGGCGCTGCCCCCAATGCACCAGCTAATGTAAGTGCAACAGCCGTAGTTGGTAATGCAATTGATATTAAGTTTGATGATGTAAATGAAACTGGTAGTGGAGTAATTAGCTATTCTGTGCGTAGATCTACATCTAGCGGAGGACCTTATTCTATAATAGGCACTGTGCCCGATACAGAAAGTTCATTCTACACATTTGCAGATAATACCGCTCAAGTTGGTAATACTTATTATTATGTAGTTGTAGCAGTGGATGCTGCATCGAATGAAAGTGTTAATTCTCTTGAGGTGAATGCCGAATCGGGAAGTGTAGTAGATATAACTCCTCCGACTATTGTATCCTCAACGGTTTATGGAAATGAATTATCGTTAGTGTATAACGAGAATTTAAAGGAAAGCTCCATTCCTGCAACAAGTAACTACGTGCTTAGAGTGAACGGCACTCCTATATCTATTACCGCCATTCAAGTTTCTGGCAAAAAGGTTTATATCAGTTTTAATCCAAGTATAGCACCAGGAGATAATGTTAGTTTAGATTACACAGCTGGCGCAAATCCAGTTCAAGATGTGTATGGTAATAATGCGGCTAATTTTAGCGCATATCAGATTAATAATACTCCAGCTTTTACTACAGGCTTTGGTCCCAATCCTTGCCCCATTATAAATGGGCACGATGCTGCTTGGTCTTGTTTTGATGGCTCCAATAATGGAACTTCGATGAGTGCAGTTGTGGGTGGTTTAGAAATAGCAAACATCACTGCAGCTTCAGGTAGCCAAACTACTTTTTCTCCAAATGCTTTACAATCTTGGACAAGTGGTGCTTTTGCTGGTGATGAGTTCAACGGTCCTCAAGCAAACCCAAGTGGAAATAGTGGTAACGCAACCTCATTCGATATCAATATTCCAGCAGGAGTTCCTTCCGATGCCATTACATTTTCATTAAACCGTTTACGTCCCGATGGTGGTGGCACCTCTTATACTTTAGAAGCTTTCGATGCAAGTAACACCAAAATCCCACTAAATGGCTGGCTAACTGGCCAAGGTTCGGATGGTGGAAGTTGTACAAACGCAGTAAACACGGTGTATACTAATGGAAATACAACCATACAATTCCAGCCAACAGTTTCTGGTGATCCAGCCTGTGCCGCTTCATCAACACCAGTTTGGTTCCGTGTAACCGATGATAATGTGCGTAGAATTGAGTTGCGTAAAACCACCTCTTTACCAGATAATATTTATTTAGGAGTAGCATTACTAGCCGATTTTGGTGATGCCCCTAATGTATATGGTACAAGCTACAGTTCAAGAACTATGCCACCTGCATTTCATATTTTGAATAACAGCGGCGTAAACCCAGTTTATTTTGGTTCAGGAGTTGATGCAGATGGTAACGGTGTGCCAAATAGTGCTGCTTCAACTGATACTGACGATGGAATTTCTACATTTCCAGTTTTAACTACGGCTACTACTAACTACTCAGTAACACTAAGCTGTACAAATGGAGCCCAAGTAGGGGGGTGGATTGATTTTGATCAGTCAGGCTCCTTTGATGTTCGAGAGTTTGATTCATCAGTTTGTTCTAATGGAAATGTAACATTGAACTGGTCGGGACTTACTGGAATGTCTACAGGAACAACCTATGCTCGTTTCAGAATAGCTAGCAATTTAATGGATATTGGAAATCCTACAGGTGCAGCAAACGACGGGGAAGTGGAAGATTATAGAATCACCATTTCTGAGCCAATTACTCCAGACTTGAGCATTGTTAAAAGTGTAAACAATTCCACTCCAATAGAAGGAGAGACCATCACTTATACACTTACGGTTACGAACCCAGGCGAATATATTGCTACCGATGTAAGGGTTACGGATGTGTTACCAACAGGGCTCACTTTTGTAAGTTCAACTGCATCTCAAGGACATTATAATAGCGTAACGGGAATTTGGCTTGTAGGAAATTTTGCAGCTGGCGATACTTCTTCCGCAACTTTATATATAAATGCAACCGTAGATACGGGCACCTTAGGATCGGTAATAGATAACACAGCAAGCATAACAGATCTTAACGAAATAGACCCTGTACTAGCTAATAATTCATCTACTGCGGGTATTACGGTAATTCCTGAGGCTGCGGATATTGCGGTTACTGCCATTGCAAGTAACTCAAATCCAATTGAAGGCGAGTACATGTCCTTCACTGTTTCGGTTACTAATAATGGACCAAAAGACGCAACCAATCTTAAAATATTAAACCAAATTCCATCGGGAATACTATTTCAAAACTCGACTGCTAGTGTAGGAACGTATACCTCATCTACAGGAGTGTGGGACATTGGAAACCTTGCGAATGGAACTAGTGCTTCATTAACTCTAAATGTGCAGATAAATGCCAATACAGAGGGGAACACTATAAATAATACGGCTGCATTAAGCAGTATGGATCAAGCTGATAATAATACAGCTAACAATACTTCAACAGCTCCAATTACGGTAGTTGAAGCTATTTCAAATTTATCTTGTGGTTTACCCTATCCAAAATTCCAGAACCCAACATTATTTTCGGGAAATGCCCTTCAAGTAGGTGCTGTTTATAAATTCCCAAGTGTGTTACCAGGGGTGTATGCAACGGTAGAAGTTGTAACAATGAATAATGTGCAGATGATTGATATAGATGATGACTACACTATTAATCTACCTAATGACTTCTCGCCTTACATCACAAACAATAACAGTGGAGATGGATATGTTGATTTTGAGATATCATTCTTCGATTCCACAACCGATCAATCTAGATACCTAACATTTGCAGCTACCTCATCCGACGTTGATGGGACTGGAAATTTAAAGGATTATGTGGGCTACCAAACATTACAATCGTTTGTGGTAGAAAACTCAACTATGCTAATTATTGGAGCGGAAGCATTATACACTACTTTTATATCTAGTGATTTTACAGATACAAGGCCAGAATATGCCAACTACACGAATTATAAAGTTTATACAGAATATACCAACGAGCCTAGATTTAGATATCGTGCAGGTATAAAAGCAGGAAGCACTGTAGGTAGCCGTATAGTTTCACTTAGCTTTGATCCATGCGAAATAAACACCTTTAACAATCCTGTTACACAAAGTGTAAACGATATTGCTGTTACCAAAACTGTTAATAAAAACTCAGTAAATGTTGGGGAAAATGTAACCTTTACTGTACAAGCCTCTAATAAGAGAGCAAATGCAGCAGGTAATATTCAGATAACAGATCAGATTCCATCCGACTTAACTTTTGTATCTGCAACACCAAGTCAGGGAACATATAACAGCTCATCAGGCGTGTGGAATGTGGGTAATCTTACAGGACTTCAGGTAGCTAATCTTGAAATTGTAGCAAAGCCAAAAACAGGAACTAGAGGTAAAACCATTACCAATACAGCTACATTAACGGGTATTAGTGGTATTGATGGAGTGAGTGCAAACAACTCAGCATCGGTATCAATAGCTGTAATTGATCCAAATTCAGGGCTAAGTTGTAGCGAGCCACCGTTATACTCTTTTGTAAATTATACACTTGAAGAGGGAGCCACTAATCAAATTAACTCTGTGTATCGCTTTACCAATGTTGCCTCTGGTGTAGATGCGAAATTAAGGATTGTTGATATTAACAATGCTACAATAACTGCGCTAGATGATGATGGAAGCGTTTCAGGAGGGCAATCAACTACTACAAACTTCTCACCAATGTTTAAGTCTATAAGTGGCTATGGAGCTTCCTATATAGACTGGGAAATTACATTTGTAGAAGCTGGTACCAATAAGCCAATTAAAAGTGAATTCTCGGTAACGGGTCTCGATATTGACGGAACTAGTTCAAGTGGAAGAACGGGAAGAGATTATTATGGTTTCGCTCAAAATCAGTCCTCAACCACGCAAATGGGTAGTAATGTTAACATCAGTACCCAAGGTCCATTCCAAATATTTGAATCTGCTGTAACCACCGATGCTTCCGATCCATTTGATATAGATCACATGGCATATATTTCATACAAATATACCTCTGTATTTCAGGTTAGATCGGGTCTTTTTGCAACAGGTGGTTTTACGAATCAACGTATGGTTGAATTTAATTTCACCCAATGTTTAAATCAAAACTTTACTAATCCTGTAACCACAACAAGAAATGCTGATTTACAGGTTACAAAGACTGTAGATCAACCAAATCCTTTAGAAAACGAAACCGTTACTTTTACAATTAACGTAAAAAATAATGGTCCAGAAGAAGCTACTGAAGTTACTATAAATGAAACGCTACCTAGTGGTATTACTTTAGTTGAAGCTACTACAAACTATGGCTCTTATAACCAGCTTACTAAACTGTGGGATGTTGGAACTTTAGCAAATAACGCTACAGCAACTCTTACATTAGAAACAACCATAGACTCTGGCCAAAGCCAAGATTCGCTAATAAACAAAGCCTACATACAAGGGTTCAATCAACATGATCCTAATATCTCAAACGATACTTCATCGGTTGTGCTTAAGGTGAGTGTACAAGCTACAGGAACTGTTTTCCAAGATAAAACAGGAGATGGAATTACGGATGGCGATACAAACTTTGGCGATGCCTCAGGCGATCAACAAGGTGTGGAAAATGTTAAAGTGCATTTATTTAAAGATGGGGGAGATGGACAAGCAGACGGCGTTGATGATGTTTATAAAGGAACTGTTCTTACCAATAATCTTGGTAAATATATATTTCAAATTGGCGAAAACGGCACTTATTGGATAGCTGTTGATTCTAAAACGGGCGGATTATCGAATGGTACCACTTGGGCAGAGCAAACCTATGCTCCTGCAGGCGCACTTTGTAGTGATGGAAATGGAGGTACTAGTACCACTTCGGTTGCAGGAAATTGTTTTGGTGGTAGGGAAGCTGGTGTTTCAGATAATATATCAAGTACTCCTGTTAATGCTGATTTAGCAAATGCTCAACACCTATCTAAAATTGTTATAAATGGGGCTGGTATTACAAAACGAGATTTTGGATTTAGCTTTAATGTAGTAACAAATACCAGAGATGGAGACGATGATAATTCTTCAAACAGATCGGTTCAAGGTTCACTGCGACAGTTTATTACAAATGCGAATTCAATCAATGGTGCAAACACTATGCGATTTGTACCCTCTGTACCTACAAACGAAACTGGTAGTGGTGGGAATTGGTGGTCTATTACTGCAAATTCTGAATTACCCTCAATTATAGGTGCACTCACAACCATTGATGGTACTGCATATAGTAGAACTTCACCATTAACTAAACTGGATTCCAATCCTGGTACTATTGGAACAGGTGGCGTTGTTGGATTAGACCAACTTGCATTAAACACCATGGAGCTGAAAGAGCTAGAAATTAACTTAAATGATGTGGGTGTAAATGCACTAAGTGTTAACAGTACTGGCGCGGTTAATATTCGAGAAATTGCACTTTATAACAACTCCACAGGAATTAATATTAGTGGTGTTTCGGGAGGAACCTTCGAGAATAACCTAATTGGTACTCGAGCTAATGGAACAGATCCAAATGGGGCGGCTAGGATAGAAAAAGGCATTGTATTTACAGGGAGTAGCTCCTTAACCGCATTAGTTGCCAGGAGCTATATAGCCAACGCTCAAAACTCAGGTATAGCAAGCACAAATGCCAATGCAGCAATAACCATTTTTAGAAACGAATTCTATAAGAACGGTTTAGTTGATGTAGGTGGCGATGCAATTGAAGGCTTGGGAACTTGGAATGTAGAGCAAAACTTAATCCACGAATCGGGTAATGCATCTAGTTCAGCGATATTTGGTGGAAGCGGGATAGAAATTGGTGCAAATACTGGCTCAACATCAAATAACTCTATCCGTAACAACACCATTATTAATAACCGAGTAGCAGGTATTAATGTGCTTAATAATGTTACCAATTCACTTATAGAAAAGAATAAGATAAGAGGTAACGGAACCAACTATTCCTCCTCAAGTACACGACTTGGAGCGGGTATAAAATTAACCAATCCAAGTTCACAGCCATTAAGCGGTATTAAAATCACCAATAACAGTTTTGCAAATAACTTTGGTCTTGCTATAGATATTGTTACCTCTGGTTCAGGTGAAGCAGATGGAGTGTCTGCTAATGATGGGCTACTTGTATCGGCTACGAATGAACCTAACAGAGGTATCGATTACCCAATATTTACTCTATCCACGCTCAATGGAAATGTGCTACACTTAGAGGGTTATGTTGGCAAAGCTACAGCAAAATTGAGTGGAACTTTTAATATTGAAGTTTATAAAGCCAATAATGATGGCGATAATAACGGACCTATAGAAAAGAATGGAGTAGAATCTTTACCACATGGTGAAGGTGAATTCTTACTTGGCGTTATTACCTCGAATCCTGATGGCACCTTTAGCCAAGATATTACTATTAATGGGACCGTACCGTTAGCAGTTAACGATCGTATTACAGCCATAGCCATTGGTTCTGCAAATAATACATCAGAATTTAGCGTAAACCAGCGTGTGGTGCCAACGGGCGTAACCATAAATGGAACTGTCTATAACGATGCCAATTTTAACTCTACTTTTGAAGGCGGTGAAGCAGGCATCCCAAATGTGACTATTGTTCTCTATAACGTGGCACAGAATAACTGTAAGAGTGTACTATCCGACGCAAATGGGTTCTACACTTTTGGTAATGTGCTAAACGGACAGTATAAAGTTATAAAAGCGTATGGCGAAACAGTGCCTACACCAAATGTGTGTATTCCTTCTACTGTAAATCCACCTAATTATGTTTCTACCGATACAAACGTAAGAGACGTAACTATAAACAACTTACCATCTATTCAGAATTTTGGAAATTTTGAAGGAGTGAAAGTTGAGGGTAGAGTATTTAATGATAATGGAGTAGGTGGAGGAACCCCAAATGATGCTGTACAAAACGGAGCAGAATTAGGTTCTTCAAACGTTACCATTCAAGCGTTTAATGCATCAAATACTTTGGTGCGCCAAACCACTACAAACGCTAATGGTGGCTATGTACTTTATTTGCCGAAATCATCCGTACCTGATGGAAGTACCGTGAAAGTAAAACAGACAAACCTATCTGGCACCATCTCTACTGGGGCAACAGTTGGCAACACAAGTGGTTCCTATAATATTGCCACCGACGAAATTACATTCACAAGCAATTTAGGAGTCATGTATAATGGTTTGAATTTTGGAAATGTGGAAATGTCTACTTTATTAAACGATGGGCAAAGAACTATTGCAGCAGGTACATCCACAACATTTAATCATGTTTTTGAAGCAAAAACGGGTGGTGATGTTACTTTCTCTGTTGCAAATATATTTGATCCAAATATTCAATGGCCAATAAATATATACCAAGATTTAAATTGTAATGGTGAAATTGACTCAGGGGAACCGGCGCTAGATGGGAATACTCCTATTAGTGTTATTGCAAACGAACAAGTATGTATAATCATAAAGGTTACAGCACCCAATGGGCTAATAAATGGAGCAACTAGCACCAGCACACTTAATGCTAGCTTTGCATTAACCAACACAACACCAATAATTACACAAGCTTTAAATAAAACAGATTTAGTAACGGTAGATAATACCCAAGGTGGTTTATCAATCACCAAAATCGTTGACAAAAACTCAGCGCTTCCAGGTTCCATTCTTACCTATACAATTACGTACACAAATAATGGTGCAGACCCCATATCCACCATTAAAGTTTCGGACACAGTGCCGGCTTATACCAAATTTACATCGGCAAGCTTTAGCACACCCTTACCCAATAATTTAACTAGTTGCACTATAACGGCGCCTGCTGTAGGTGGTACAGGTCAGATTAAGTGGGAATTTGATGGAAGTTTACTCCCTGGCCAAACAGGTACAGCAACCTTCCAAGTTAAAATAAATCAATAATGCATTTAGCAATGAAAAATATATCACCAACCAAGCCACTTGTTTACATAGTGGAAGATAATAATGCATATAGGGTACTGTTAGGACGTATTCTTGAGAAAAAAGGGTGTATGGTAATGATGTTCGACAATGCTCGAAAAGCCGTAGAAATGATTGGGAGTGTGTATCCAAATTTGATTGTTTCAGATATACAAATGCCAGGAATGGATGGCTTCGAACTATATAATACTATAAAAAGAGACTACCCTAGGCTGAATATTCCATTTGTTTACATTTCTTCAACAACAGACACCGAAGAGATTGAAATGGCAAAGGAACTCAGTATGCGTAAAATGCTTGGCAAACCCGTTCATCCAGATGTACTCTTCAACTCAATTCAAGAAGCACTCATAGCCGTATAAACTTCAACAAATTGGAAAAGAATTAAGATTAAAGACCCAAGACTTTAGATTTTGAGACTAAAGGCATTCTTTCTTATGTCTTATTACTTGTATCTTAAATCTAATCTGCTTGCAGAAAATCAGGGTGAGGACCCTTGGACGCTGGAACTTCGAAATATCTCTATAATAAAGTGGGCTTCGCCGAAATTCCACCTAACACCCAATCCAAACCTCAATTTAAAAGGTGCAAAAGACAGTTTTTTTATGTTGAAGTGTTGATTAAGTTCACTCAATGACAAGCTCTACACAAATTATCATATTACGCTGCATAGATTATCAAGAGTCGAGTAGAATTATTACCGTTTTAAGTAAAGAACACGGTAAAGTTGCTCTTATAGCTAGAGGGGCAAAAAAGCCCAAAAATAAACTAGCTGGCGTAATTGAAGTCGGTAACATTTTAGATGTAGTCTATTATTACAAAGCATCACGCAATGTACACACGCTCTCAGAAGCATCAATTTCATATCAGTCGCTCAGTTTTCGTAAAGATTTTGAAAAAGCATCCGTGCTTTACGCATCCCTAGAGCTTATAAGCCAGTTAGTGCACGAAAATCAAGAGAATATCGAAATATTTACATTCACCAATTTGCTCATACAGTGGATGGGTGATAACGAACACTTTGATGTGGCCATATTTCCATACATCCAAATTAGATTGGCACAATTAGTTGGCTTTGGTTTAATTGATGAGTGTGACGACTGGAACGAAACTACCTTCCTAAATATTAGTAGTGGTAGGCTGTCGAACGAACCAGATTCTGAATTATCTTATAAATTAACGCCTATTCAAGCTCAGTTTTTACTACAGTCACTTCAGTCGCGAAGAAATGATATATTTACACTCGGATTAATAGGTAGAGAACTAAAACAATTAATTCATCATTTAGATGTTTACTTTAAATACCATATTGAAGGCTATAAAGAACGGAGATCAGATTCAATTTTTGAACAAATGATGTAAACAAGTCCATGAGAAAAAGAGATATTTATTTAACGGGAATACTTCTATTACTGGTTGGTGTAACCTTCGGTACATTGATTGCATTATATACGCTAAATAGTGACCTGGCACCACTTGCGGAAGTTCGATATACCGAAATTACAAAAAACGATAGCCCATTATTCGATGATGAAAAGCTCGCAAAAGTGGATGCACGTTTTATATTCAAATCTGTAGCAGAAACCGTTACCCCATCGGTAGTATATATTGAAACTATCGTTCCTATCGAAACATCTGTACCCAACGACGATAATCATAAATTTGACGACACCTTTTGGGAAAAAGTAATGCCACGCCGAGCTCGTACCGTAGGCTCTGGCGTAATCATTTCAACAGATGGATATATACTTACCAATGAGCATGTAGTTGACGGTGCTGTAAAACGAGGGATTAAAGTAGTATTAAGCGATAAACGTGAGTACTATGCAAAAGTAGTGGGTTCCGACTCGAGCACAGATTTAGCCGTAATTAAAATTGATGCCGACAATCTACAAGCTGTAACTGTAGGCAACTCAGAGACGGTAGATGTAGGGGAATGGGTACTTGCTATCGGTAATCCATTTCGGTTACGCTCTACAGTAACTGCGGGTATTGTGAGCGCTTTAAGTCGTGATGTGCAGATTATAAACGATAATTTTAGAATTGAAAGCTTCATCCAAACCGATGCCGCAATTAATAAAGGCAATAGTGGGGGAGCTCTTGTAAATACCAGCGCCCAATTAATTGGTATTAATACAGCCATTGCCTCACAAAGTGGTGCATACCAAGGATATGGTTTTGCAGTACCAAGTAATTTGGCAATGAAAGTAGCCACCGACCTTATTGAATTTGGTAAAGTAAAACGAGCTTTGCTTGGTGTAACTATTGCAACTGTAGATTATAACAGAGCAGTTAAATTAGGGATGAGCGAGGTTAGAGGTGTTGAAATTATTGCGACATCAGAAGAAGGTACCGCTTTTAAATCGGGTGTTAGAAGTGAAGATGTAGTTCTTAAAGTGAATGGCTTTGCGGTGAATGAATCAAATCAGCTTCAAGAAAAAGTAGCCGTTTTACGGCCTGGCGATACGGTCGATTTAGAGATTTTGAGAAATGGAAAAATAATCACTAAACAGATTTTATTAACAGATATTCGCCCCGATCCAATTGAGACATTAGCTTTTGAACAAGAGCCTATTCCCGTGGAAGAAATACCCGAAGAAATTCCCTTAAAAGTAGAAAGCTACGAATTCGATCTTGGTTTTAAAGTGATAGAATTTCCATTACAAGAAGAGGAAGGTGTCAATACCTTATTTATATCAAAGGTTTATAAATATTCTGAAGCTTGGAACCGTGGGCTAAGAGCCGACCATAAAATTGAAGCGGTTGACAAAATAAAGGTTGAAGATCTCTCAACTTTAAAAGACCTTATAAAAACTAATTTAATTGAAAATGGAACGGTAACACTCGAGATTAGAAGCAAAGAAAATGCTCGTGGTTTTATCAAATTGAATAAATAAATAATGAATCGAATTTCTCGCTCGCTCGTAGTTTTAGCACTCCTATTAATTACTGCATGTTCTGGTACCGAAACACTCACAGAGGCGCCAAAAGTTGAAGTACCATCCATTTACCCAACTTGGTACCATACCGCGGGTTTTGTGGCAGATTCAGCCTCTTTTACTATGAGTGCCACCGCAGTCGCATCCGATTCTACAACCGCCATTCAGCGTGCTGAGCTCGAAAGTAAAATGTTGCTAGAAAGCTATCTATCCAAAGAAATGGAAAGTGTTCGCACTAAGCTAGAAAGCTCAGGCTCAAATTCAGTGAAAAAACCAGATTTTATTCTAACACTTAGAAATGCTCACGCAGCGGTAGAAAAAGAAGCCGTCACTAAAAATAGTCTAAGCGAAAAAACAGAGCTTGGTTATAGAGGATTCGCCCAAACTAGCATCACTAAAACAGCCCTCAATAGTTTAATGCAGAAAGGCTTTTCTGGCAAAACAAACTATTGGAAAGAGTTTAGTGGCAGCCCTGCCTATCAAGCCCTAGTGAATTAATATTTTGTCCTTCACTCAACTAACGCAAGTGTCCCGCTTGTGGTGGTTGGAATGTTGCAATGGGTGTTGTTTGCCGCGGTTGAATGAATTAGTTGTTCATAACCTATCATTTCCGACCTCCTCTAACTCCTCATTAACAAGGAGGGGGGATTTCCTTGCCTAATTCGAAGATTATTTGTAGTAGCGGCAATTATCGTTTTTGAACTGTGATTTCTTTGATTATTGTGATTTAGATTTGAGTTGTTAGCTGTCACAAGCGCGGCGCTTGCGACAGGTATTGGGAGGCGATTGGCTGATGGATATTCTCTTTCCCTCGTTACGAACGTCCCGATCGTAATGCGTGCCCGAACCTCTGGTTCTAGTAGTACAAGACGGACTCATGAGCCTTGTTTACAACTCAGATTACATCATAAAAATCAATAGTATCAAAATAACTCATACGTACTTTTGTGGACAATACCACAGAATTTACTAACATATAGAATAATGCCTTTCTAATGAGTTTCAGCTCAATTCTAAACGTTACTAAATCCTAAGTATTCAAAAATAGAGTTTCATTTCTACTAATCCGCTTAGCTGATATTATATACGTACAAATGAACAATTTCTAGCGTATATTTGCACGAATAATAAGCGAGTTATAGCTTAAAATACCGGCATATTATACTTAATAAGATGCGTTAACATTTAGTCTTTAATATACTTTTGATGGATGTTTTTTTAACCAATTTGGCCGAGCACTTTCAGCTACCACTCCAGAATCCAGTATTAATATTTTCATTAATACTGTTTATTATTTTATCAGCCCCTGTTGTGCTACACAGAGTTAGAATTCCTGGCATTATTGGGCTCATTGTATCAGGGATTATAATTGGCCCAGCAGGATTAAATATTCTTGAGCAAAGTCTATTTGTAGATGTATTTTCAACAATAGGTTTGCTCTACATTATGTTTATAGCAGGGTTAGAACTTGATTTGAATGAGTTCAAATCAAACAAGAACAAAAGTATACTGTTTGGTGCACTTACTTTTTCAGTGCCCTTGGCAATAGGATTCCCAGTTTGTTACTACCTTTTAGGGCTAGATTTTAATGCAAGCCTACTAACGGCAAGTATGTTTGCAACACATACATTAGTCACTTACCCCATTGTAAGTAAGCTAGGTATATCAAAAAATATAGCCGTAGCAGTTACAGTGGGTGGAACCATCCTTACCGATACTGCCGTACTTATTTTGCTAGCCGTAATATTAGGCTCCCATAATGGAGGACTAAATCAAGAATTTTGGATTCGTCTTATTATCTCCTTAATTCTATTTTCTGCTTTCATGTTCTTAGTAATTCCAAGAATTGCGAAATGGTTTTTCATGAAGTTGGAAAGTGAAAAACACTCTCATTATATCTTTGTGCTTTCAGTTGTATTTTTTGCAGCATTTTTAGCCGAAATCGCTGGCTTAGAATCTATAATTGGGGCATTTGTGGCAGGTCTTGCGCTCAATAAGCTTATACCAAATTCTTCTGCACTAATGAACAGAATTGAATTCATCGGTAACTCCCTATTCATTCCATTCTTTTTGATAAGCGTAGGTATGATTGTAGATATTAGTGTGATCTTAAGTGGGCCGATGGCCTTAATTATTGCTGGAACTCTGACTGTTGTCGCCGTTTTTGGGAAATGGTTTGCCGCTCTACTCACACAACTTGTGTTCAAGTTCTCAAAAGGGCAGAGGAAGTTAATTTTTGGATTAAGTACTGCTCACGCTGCGGCCACATTAGCAGTTATTTTAGTAGGATATAAAGCGGGTATATTGGATGATAATATCCTAAACGGGACCGTAATATTAATACTCGTTACATGTATTATTGCTTCTTTTGTTACAGAAAGTGCTGCCAAAGAAATTATTCGAGACTCAGATGAAGATGAAGATTTGTCTATAAACATTGGGCCAAATAGTGAGCATATACTCATGCCCATTGCGAACACCATTAATATTGAAAAGGTGTTAGATTTTGCTGTTCTCATAAAAGAAAAAAGATCAGAACAGCCATTGTCTATTTTGACTGTTGTACCAAATACAGGAGAAGCTGAAAAGAATATTCTTAAGGTAAAACAAGGGTTAGAAAACTTTATCAAGGAAACTACCGCATCCGAAACTCAGGTTTCCGTTTTAGCAACCATCGATCATAACCCAGCAAGTGGTATTTCACGAACGGTACGCGAAGTAATGGCAGATATAATTTTATTAGGATGGCCACAGAAAACAGGATTTATCGATAAACTAATTGGCGATAAAATGGGGAGTATTTTGAAAAGTACAGATAAAACTATTTTTATATGTGATTTTCAAATTCCATTAGTTAACCACGGAAGGTTGTTTCTTGTGGTACCACCAAATGCTGAATTTGAAGATGGTTTTGCCATTTGGATGAATAAAATATCTAAGCTATCTATAGAATTGTCCATTCCAATCCGCCTATATTGCACTCAAGCAACACATGAAGCAATATTGAAATTTGGCGAGACCAATAAAATTACACTTTCATTGAACTACAATGAATTTAGCGACTGGGAAGATTTCTTTATCCTTTCTAAAGATATTACGAGTACTGATTTTATTATTCTAGTATCGGCTCGTAGAGGCTATATATCTCATTTCGGACAGCTCGATAGACTACCTCCAAAACTCGAAAAACACTTCCCAGAACTTAGTAAAATTGTGATTTATCCCCAATAATTAGGGGATAAAATCATTCTAATTTTCAAGGTCTAGGCTTAATAATAATCATCCCATTCATCACGGATTTCCTTTTCGAGCTCAAGCATTCTTTCCTCAAGTTCAACAGGTAATTGTTTGGCTACTGTATGCAATTTTTTAAGTTGAAAGGAGAGTATGATGTTAAATAAACCGCTAAATAGAAAGTTAAGGGCTACTAGTACCACTATACTTAACCCTGCAAAAACAGGATTCCAAAGTAGAGTAAAAGCAACTATTGCCCCCAATATTCCCATAGCTAAAAGCCCACCCCAGCCTTTACTTCCATACCTTTTTACATCTACCGCAAAACTAATAGCAGAAATGGAACGGAATAAAATGATAAAACCAATGTAAAAGACTAGTGTAGCTCTAGAAAGCTCTGGGTTTAGAAATAATAAAAGTCCAACTAAAGCAGTGACGATACCAAAGCCTAGCGACCATCCCCAATTGGCTAATTGATGCCTATTAACTAATGAAAATATGACTTCTGATAGTCCACCGAATAGAAAAGAAAGGCTAAACAAAATGGCAAGTGCTAGCAATGATCCAGTGGGAGAAGTAAACACTACTATACTTACTACAACAAATAGAATTCCTACTATAAGTAGTAAATACCAATGCTTTAGTGCATTTTTAATAGATTTTAAAATAAATGAGTCCATAATTATCAATACTTAAGTGTTAGTGATATCCATAAGCCAATGTATACAAATGATATGAACATTGCATAAAGATGAATTTTACACAGATAAATGGAATGGAACCAAATGCTAAACCACAACTCCAAATGAGTTGAACTTGGATAACCTATGCTGGGGACTACCGTAGGAGATGAATGCACAATGACCAGAATCCCAAAGTGGGTTCAATATAAATGGTCGTGCTCTGAAATCAAATCCCTTCAACAAATTCTGCAAACACTTTTTTATGACGTTCAACATCCATAGTAGGGGAAAGTGATACACGCACTATATAATCTTTGTCACCTTCTTTTGTTGTGCCTTGTGTGGATGTTGCAGGGATGGTCCAGTAGCAGCCATTTAGCTGTCCATAGCTCACACAGAACTTACTTTCATCAGGAATCTCAGTAATCATTAAATTGATGAGCTTGAGATTCAGCTCTCTTTTATGGGCTTCTTTTTCTTCAGCTGAATTTCCTTTTGTAGGCAGATCTAAGGAAAATACAGAGGGAGTAAATCCTTGTTCTGCTAATTCTTTTGATACAAAGTTGATTTTTGCCGCAGGTAATACTTCATGGATGTAATCTACAAATTCACGTGTATTTTTATAGGCATCTTCAATTCTTTGATTCATCGAAGGCATTTGTTTCGCCAATATTTCTATTTGAAGATTGGTAGCCTCGTTATCGCAAAGTTTTAGATGCTGCTCGATTTTATCCATCAAGGATACTGTTAATTCATTGCCTATACAGTAGCCGGCCGTGCATAATCCACCACTTGGGAATTTTGATCCGCTTACATACGAGATGGTTTTAACGGTTGAGAGTATTTCACCTTCCCCTAAAAAGAGTACATTTGGACAAAATGTTTGATCTAAAATGAAAACAGGAGCAATCGCAATTTCACCCGACGCAGTTTTACGCTCGGCACTTAAAGCCTTTTTTAATGCTTTAAGATCAGGGACTTCAACTCTTGGATTTGTAGGAATTTCAGCGATGATATAAGGCACCGCATCTTCTTTGGCAATATCAGCTAAAATGGTATCTATACTTTGCACCATATCGTTATCCCCATCAACGGGTAAATCTACAATTTCAACGTTATCTAGGCATGCAGCAACTCGTCGAGCTTGGTCGTTGGTTCCGCCATAACAGTTGGGAGGTACTATAAATTTGATGTCCTTTCCTTTATGATTCTCCAGCGCATCATGAATGAGCCCCATCATAATGGCATACTGAACAGATAGTCCGCTTGAACCAATGAGTGCTTTTGTACCAGTCCCAGTGATTTGGTGAATGGACTCTAAAACGAGTGCTTTATTTGTTTCCACATTGCTTTCGTGAGGAAAAAAAGAAGATTCATCGATGAGCAACTTTAAGGCTGCAAGACAATTGGCGGGAGTCATTGCAATGGATTCTCTTCTCCGTACATGCTGAATTTCTGAGATATAACTTTCATTTCTTTCACCATTCACTAATATCACACTTCCAAAGTGGGAGTGAAGTTTAATATAAAAATCGATATTGCTAGCCAGTACTACGTTACCAAACTCATCATCTTGTGAAATGAAAATGGTGCTACCTTTAAAAGTTGAGATTTCCTCCACTTTATCAACGTGCTTTAACTCAAAATTATATCCATAAACCGTTCTTAGTACATCAGCATCAAAAGAAGCAGGTAATTCCCCTGTGTAAAGTATTTGACTGTTCTTGCCATCTAGTAAGTTCTTTCTAAGAATTGCCAAAGCCGGAATCGTCTTAGAGGAAAAGCTGATTACATTCTTAGAATCTAGGTGATGTAATTTCGCAATGGTCCATTCTAAAATACACGATAGGGGGTGACCTAGTCGAATATAATCGTACGCAGTGGGCAAAGCCTTGAGTGCTGCGGAATCAGAAATATTGGTCTTAAAGAAGAGTTCAAACTGCTCTAAAAACTGAGTTTTGGCATGCTCTTCATCATAAATATCTAGTCGATGAGTGGTTAAATTCAACCAGTCAGTCGGCATATTTTCTATAACATTATTAATATATTTCAGCACTTTTTTCCCTTCCATAAATTTCATCCTTAGCTAGAAAGTTAATATACCATTAACTAGTTCTACTTGAAAAGCCTTGTCGGATGTTTTGGCAGTAGATTTATTTTTGTGACATTTTAATAGGAGTTAGGTGATTTGTTGACAATAATACATACAAATACCGCTCCTTAGGTGCGGTATATTTGTAAAACCCAGAGAACATAGAAAACACTGCGCCGTAGGTGCAGTACGAATGGTGCTGTGCATAATGAAAATGGATAGATGAGCTCGATCTAGTACTGCCCCGGATGGGGCAGGTGGGTGATGGTTGCTATTTGGACTACAAATGTAACGTCCCGATGGGACGAGTAACTGCAACATGGCATTCGTTAGAATGGAAGTACCGTTTCAAAAGATTCTGTTTTGGGCTAGCAAATTTTGTCATCGAATCACTTAATAACTATCAATTCAAAGTCCTCAGAAGAAAATATCTAAACCTTAAACAGAAATAAATTTCCTTGGCTAAAATGCTTTTATAAACGATAAGGAGATTTGTAATGTTTATCTGATATTATTTAGATAAATCAAAGGAGAAGCACCATGGATATCATTAAGAATATAGTCGAGTATTTCAAAAAACCTAAAGCTGACATAGTTGATAAATCACCTGAAGGAGTTTGTAATTTATGCTGGGGTTACCAAGAATATGATGGTAAAATAAAAGAGCTATACGAAGATAAACAAGTAGACGTCAACAATAACAAAGATTCATACATGCTAATTCAAGGTTTTGTGAAAGAGCATATTGATGGATATCACATTAAAGATGGCATTGTTCACGTTTGCCCAGACTGCCCTGAATTAAAAGAAGGGAAGGATAAGATTACAAAATTCAAACTTTCGAAGTAAATTGTAGAACTATCCAAGCAAGGGGAATCAACAAATCACTGACACCCCTCGTTATAGTAGATATAAGAATTAAGTATTGAGATAAAAGAGGCAATTATATAGAAAAAAACCTCATTCTAGTTTCTTACATCTTATGTCTTATTTCTAATGACTTACTCCATCAAATCCTGCGTGGTAAAATCGGCATCAAGAATTTCTTCGCTTGTTACTGCTGGATGATAGAATTTTTCTGGATTTGAGGACAAGAAGGTTCTTACAACACCTCTGCCTATATAATATCCGATGAGGGCGTCTCTAGTCGGCGTAGTGCCTTCGAGTAGATCAATGACCGTGTTCTCCACGTATTCCAATTTCACGGCTTCCTTGACCTGATTAGCTTTGATAGCAGGCATCATCTTTTCTGTGGCCATGGTTTTGGGATAGATTCTAAACTGAGTCACATTTTCGACTTTTTCTCTTTCCAAATCTTTGTCGATATGAAACAGCCCGGCAGCGAGTGCCATTTTAGCGGTTCCATAACCAAGACTATTTCCCAATACTTTGATGGATGACTGAGATAGTATACTCACAATTCCCAACTTGTTCTTTTTCTCGTCCTTAAATCGGCCAGCTAAATAATGAGCTATTTGATACGGCGCTTTCATATCTAGTTCTATGAGCTTCCAAATATCTGCGAAGGGCGTATCTAAAGAATGTCCACCCCAAGCCCCTGCATTATTGATAAATATATCAAGGCGACCATGCTCTTTGTACACATCTTCAATCACCTCTTTCATGGCGTTCATATCTGTAATATCGGCCGCTCGGACATCTGCTTTTCCACCATCATCCTGTATCTTGGCTTTTGCCTGTTTCAACTTCTCTAAAGTTCTCGATACCAAATAAACATGAATTCCTTTAACAGCTAGGGCGGATGCTATCCCAAAACCCAACCCTTCACTTCCCCCAGTTACAATTGCTACTTTATTTTTATCCATAATTTTTAATCTCTGATAGTAAATTTAGTGTGTCTAGGCATAACAACAAGCTTTATAGCGAGAGTGTTCGTTTTTGGGATGTAGAATTAAACACATAGAGTATGATAATAAATAGAATATTAAATCATATACATGGTGCTAGTTATTTGATATTGTCCTCAAATGTATATTTACCTAGTCTTAAGATACAGAAGAAAACTAATGTGACAGCTTGTAAATTGTAGTCCGAGTATTGTAAAAATGAATGAGCAATATAATTCCTTAAGTTTTTTCCTTTTTGAGTGAATGTGTATTTGAACAATTCAACGTCTCTATTTGTAAAGTATTTTTTTGTGGTTGGATTATCTAATAACTCTTCAAGTAATTGTTCTTTTATTTCTCCTCTTTTAGAAGTAGATGTGTTACCTCCAGCTAAACGAATAAAATCTCTTAATGCACCTTCAAATTTGATAGTCAATGAATCCATTGCTAAAATGAAATTATTAATTTTATTGGTATTCATTAAAGTAGAAAGTTCAAACTGAGCAAATAAATTATGAATACCAGGGGCAAGCATTGTTAACCAAGATGTATGTTGGTCAATTTCATTATTAGTCATACTTCTTTTGAACTTCAATCCGTACCAAGTATGATCCTCTAAATATTCAAATATTTTATAATAATTTAATTTCCCTGATAAAGTACCATCAACGAATACTTTAAAGAATAAAGCAAAACATTTAATACTATGACTAATTGTATACATTCGAATTACTTCGTTGTCAATTTTATCCGAGTCGTCGAGATTTTTAAAATTGCTATTAATGTCGAAGGCGCTCGTATTGAATAAACTGTATATTGATTTTTTTATAAATTTTCTTGCATTCTCTTCATTTTCAATTGGGTCAACAAGAATATCTTCGTTTACTGAAAAAAAAGCGAGAATACCATCGGTTGGCATATCCAAAATGATTTTTGATTTCATATTTAGATATTCATTAAACATTTCTGTTTCATTTTCTCCAAGCTGCCAGCTTACTTTTGCTAGTTTTACAGACTGTTTTAATCTATTGTATTCTTTTAGAGTTGTTTCAGCGTCTTCAATTTTACCAGCAAGTCTTAAATATTTTGCTTTTGTACCAATCGAAATAAATTTAATAAAATCGGAGTCTTCCTGATATTGTGCTATAATTAAATCTTCATTTTTTGCTAATAATTCGTATAACCTATTTAAATGAAGTCCAATTAAATTATAAAGTCTTATTCCAGTATCAAGTATATTTTTATTTGTGAAATGTGATACAGGATTATCATCTTCAATCCAGCTTGGTAGATCTTCCGCTATATCATTAAGTTCTTCATTTGAAAGTATTTTATTATCTAACGCCAAGTTCAGAATGACCGGTTTAAACCAATTTGGTAATTCATCAATTAAACTTAAAACTGTCTTCTTAGCTTCTCCTAATTTTCTCTTTGATTTATTTGAAATATATAATATCGCAGAGAGAATAATAGGTAACTCATTCCCCTCGTCAACCTTAATTCTTTTCAAAGATAGAATATAATTTTCAATTGCAATCTCAGCGTATTTGTTATGCTTTGTTTCTTGCCATAATAAATGTGAATATCTTGACTTGAGCCAGGTATTCTTTGTGGTTATTAATCTGACTTTTAAATATTCTAGGTTATCCTTATTTAAACCAACAGTAGTAACTTCACCTTTCTTGTCAGTAAGTTGAATATTAGATATTAATATTCCTTTGTTTAAATTGTAGTTTAATGCTTTTCTCTCTACGATTAAATTATTTTTCCATTTGCCTTCAACTTCTTTTGCTGGTTTAAGTTCGCTATGAATATTCCAAATGTTTAATGAATTTAGATTTTCAATTGACTCGTAAAATTCTTTTAGTCCCTTTGGGATTTCTTTCATGAGAGCTTTATCAACCTAACCAGCATAACACGATTTAATACATGTTACACTGATTATATGTTCACGTTATATTGTGCTTATTCTTAAAGGAATTTGGATAATATGAGTAATAGTTAAACACTTTCAAAGTAGAAATGCTGTATTACGCCATAACAGAATCACACTACAAAGTCTCTATAAACAGGAGCATGAGTTGGTAATACTCATTGAAGGCGGTGAGGGGGAGGGTTTCGGGTCGGTCATAGATATCGTGGTAAGCTGAAATTCCGCCTAGTGTATAAATGAAGAAATTGGGGACGCCTTTTTTGTCAAACATACAGTGGTCACTGTTGCAAGCCGCCCCTCGTATTTTCACATCAGCAAGCAATTGGTGCTCGGTATTTATTTGCTTCAATCGTTTAAATCGATTTTTGTACACCGAACCATTCACCACTTGAATTCCTTCCTCACCCGTGCCCGCCAAATCAAAGTTGATGAGGAATTTAATCTTCGAAAGTTCAAACAGGGGATGTTCGGTAAAGTATTTGGCTCCTAAAATACCCAATTCTTCAGCTCCAAAAGCGATGAATGCCGTTGTGTACTTTGGTTTATGTACGGCATAGTATTTTGCCATACTCAACAACATCGCCACGCCACTGGCATTATCATTAGCACCATTAAAAATCGCACCTTCACCCATCATCCCAAGATGATCGTAATGTGCCACTAACACGATTAAGGAATCCGTATTTTCTCCTTCTACATAACCAACCAAATTCTGGGTTTTATAATTTTTGTGAAAACGATTCTTCACATCTACTTCAATATTAAGTATCTCGGTGTCAAAAGCATCAGCATTAACTGTAAATGTTGGCTTGAGATTCACACTGGTTGCACCCGACCATGTGAGTTTATTCTGGGTTAAAATCACTGTCCCACTAGCAGGATTATTCCGATGATAGGTTAAAAAGCCAATCGCGTTTTGTATGTGCGTGTTTTCTGTATCAGTAAATTCATTCCTATCAAAAGCCTCAACTACTATAAATTTACCAGTGGCATTCGCGAGTTTATTCTTAAATACATTAGAATCTATAATATCAGCAGCACTAAGTTTTACTACATCAAAAGTACCTTTCACAGAAGGGGAGCCTGGGCTCACCAAATAATCTTCTCCAGGAATAAGTTCCTTTCCATTTAGCTTTAGAGTGAGCTTATTTGGGAATGTATTTACAGGAGTTGTAAAGCTTTGAGTATAATTTTTAGAAAAGGATTTCAATCCAATTTCCTTAAACTCATTTCTAATATAATCGGCAGCCAATTTATCGCCATTTCCTACATAACCTCGACCTTTAAATTCATCCGAGGCAAGTGTATTCACTACTTCTCGGGCATAGTCCACAACCTGCGTCACACCGCTGGTGCATAGTAATAATGAAAGCACGACGATGGAGAAGAGTTTTTTCAAAGTAGATTCTTGTAGTTAGTAAATAGTAATGAGCATTTGGTATGGAGAGGGAATGTATAAAGAATTATCAAAGGATTCTTCTCGTTCTATGGTTCCACCGTGAATGCCAAGAGGCTGTCCAATACAACCCGTCGTTACGAGGAGACTATGATTTTAAATGTAGGGCTTGGAACTCGCCGACGAAGCAATCTCCCTGTACCGATTTGGGATTCTAACCAGCGACCGTTGAAGTAAGTAACCCGTTATTCCCGACTTCTCGTGACTATCGTAGAAGGGCTTGCAATGACAAGTACGTTATGTTGTTCGAACGGATTATTTGAGTCAGGATAAGATGCAACGAGGCCAAAATTATTCTAGCTCGAATGGAAGTCAGAGACTTCCTATGCTAAAGCTTTTGGTACTGGAATTCTGAGATTATGAGCAAATTGGCGCCCACGAGTCCTCCCTCTGAAATCTGACAAGTCAGATTTCGGTCTCCCTCCGAAGAGAGACACGTTTGGAATCAAACCATCCTAAAACGGGGCGTCTTCGTCGGGAGCGGGGTTGTGTGGGATGGGCGCAGAATCAACCATACTGAAATTACCTTCCCCACCACCACCACTATTAGCTCCTTCGTAGCCTTGCATAGTGGTCATATTTTCGAATCGTGCATAATCTTTCACAAAATGGAGCATGGTACTTCCAACAGGACCGTTACGTTGCTTCCCGATAATAACCTCGGCAAGTCCCGCCGTACTTTGTCCCTCTGCGGTAGTATTAATTCCGTAATATTCTGGACGATATAGGAAAATTACAATATCCGCATCCTGCTCAATAGAACCAGATTCACGTAAATCACTCAACTGAGGACGTTTATCACCACCACGTTGCTCCACTGCTCTACTTAGCTGAGAAAGCGCAATAACAGGCACATCTAATTCTTTGGCCAGTGCTTTTAGCCCCCTTGAAATAGAAGCAATTTCTTGCTCACGACTTCCAGAATCTTTAGCTGAACCTTGCATAAGCTGCAAATAATCCACTACTACCATTCCAATATTATGCTCGCTTTTTAGTCGGCGACATTTGGTACGTAATTCCATTAAGGTGATAGCAGGGGTGTCATCAATAAAGATATTTGCCGAAAATAATCGACCTGCAGCATCAATAAGATGCTTGAAACTAGCGTCGTCTAGAGTTCCTTTTCTAGCTTCATCAGCACGTACACGTGCTTCCATAGTTAACAGACGTTGAACTAAGGATTGATTGGACATCTCAAGTGAGAACACAGCTACTGACGATCTTAGTGTTTCATCGGGATGCATAGCCGCATTACGAGCAGCGGTAAGAATAAAAGCTGTTTTACCCATCGAAGGACGGGCAGCAATAATAATAAGGTCACCTTTTTGCCAACCAGCAGTCATATTATCTACCGATAAGCCAGAGGGCACCCCAGTGATACCATATTTTTTGCCACGCATATCTTCGAGATATTGCAGGGTGTCTTTTAAAACTTCAGAAACGGGTTGAGCCGCACTTCTATTTTTTTGGTTAGCAAGGTCAAAGATTCTCTGCTCAGCGTCATCTAAAACATCATAAGCATCACTTGTTGCGTCATAAGAATCAGTAATTACTTCTGTGCAATTTAAAATAAGCCGACGCTTGATGGCTTTCTCGGTAATAATTCGCGAGTGATATTCGATATTAGCAGCAGAACTAACAGAACGCGTTAAATCTGAGAGGTAGGTAGAGCCGCCACACACATCGAGTAGACCTCGGTCTCGGAGTTCGTTCTCTACTGTTAATAAGTCTAACGGATTATCTCTTTCAAATAAATTAGTTAGAACCTCATAAATATGGCGATGCGCAGGCTTGTAAAAATCCTCTGGGCTTAGCATTTGCAGGGCAATAGTTGCCGCACCATGTTCAATAAGCATGGCTCCAAGAACTGCTTCTTCTACTTCAACTGCCTGTGGCGGAATGCGTCCTTCAGGTGCAGTTAGGTTGTTTATATCAGCCTTTTCTTTCTTTTTAAAATTTGAATTACTCTGTTTTGCCATATATAGAAAATACTCTAATCCCTTTTATCGGGAAAGTAATTAATCCCTTATTTTTGAGAAATCGATGTTAAATAGTGTCAGCCAACTAGCTAATAATAGCTAATTAATAAGTGTATGTTTTAAACAACTTGTCAAGATGTAATTAACAAAGTTATCAACATTTTAGTATCAGGGTTTTCCGCCAAGTTCATCATACCGCTTGCGGAGCATTTGGATATCTTCCCAAGTTGGGCGTTTCCAGTTAGGATTACGCAATAATGCCGCAGGGTGATAGGTCGCCATTAATTCACGCCCATGAAATGGATGAAATTTCTGCCGCATATCTTTTAACGCCATATCGTTGCCCAGTAGGGTAGTAGCTGAAATTCTGCCTACGCACAATATGAGTTTTGGATTTATAATCTCAATTTGGCGCAAAAGGTAAGGTAAACTACGGGTGCGTTCTTCCGCTTTTGGATCTCTATTATCTGGAGGTCTGTGCTTTAGAATATTTGCGATGTAAATATCATCTCGCTTTAGCTGAATCGCTTCCATTATTTGATCTAAAAGCTTACCTGCTCGTCCAACAAAAGGCTCTCCAAGTTTATCCTCGTTAACTCCAGGAGCTTCGCCTACAATCATGAGGTCAGCATTAGGATTACCAACTCCAAAAACTAAGTTTGTTCCTTCTAAATCGGTTTTCAGAACCTCTTCAGTTTCACAAAGCGCTTTAAGTTCATCTAAGGTGGTGCAATTAGCAATTAATTCAGCTTTAGAAGGCATAGGCTTTGGTTCTTCAGTATTGGTTTTAGGCTGAGATTCTGATAAAACAACAGCAGGTTTTTCAGTCTCAATGATATCAGCAGTTTCAATAGGTTTTGTAGGAGGAGTTTTAGTGGAGAAGTCGCCATAAATCTCTCTTTGCTGCTCAATAAGACGTATAGATCGTTCAATAAGTTCGTCAGGGCTGAATGAATCAGACATTAATCGAGTAGCTCCTGTATAGTTTTATGCTCTGCAATAATTTCGCTTGGTAATGTACCAAAATTATAACCCTCTTTTGAACGGGCTCCAATTTCTACATCCACAATATTATTGACCAAGTGTGGGGTGAAGGGTACAGCCACACGAACATAATTATCTGACCAACCTAACATAAACCCATCTTTATTAGTCTCTTCAAAAAGCACAGGACGGGTTTTGCCTTCGAACCTAGTATCAAACTCAAAACGTTTTGATTCGGATAAACGTCTCAATTTATGAGTTCGTTTTTTACGCTCTGCTTTGTCAATAATAGGTCTTAAAGTAAGCGCATGAGTATTTGGGCGCTCAGAATAGGTGAAAACATGCAAGTAAGAAGCATCGAGAGATTTAATAAAATCGAATGACTCTTGATAAAGTTCCTCCGTTTCGCCTGGGTGACCGGTTATCACATCAACACCAATACAAGCATCAGGCATTAGAGAGCGAATCAATTCAACTCGTCCTCTATATAAATCAGATTTATAACGGCGACGCATAGTTTTCAGCATCACATCCGACCCACTTTGAAGAGGCAAATGGAAATGGGGCTGCATTATTTTAGATTCAGCCGCAAAATGGATAATATCTTCATGTAATAAATTAGGTTCTATAGATGAAACTCGCAGGCGCTCTAAGCCATCTACCTGTTCTAAAGCTTGTAGAAGCTGGAAGAAATTCTCATCAGTTCCGTAACCAAAATCACCCGAGTTAACACCGGTTATGATAACTTCTTTAAAACCTTCTTCCACTAATTGCTGAGCATTGCGCACCACTGTAGAAATTTTAGCGCTTCGGCTAGCTCCACGTGCCAATGGAATTGTGCAGAAAGAGCACTTGTAATTACAACCATCCTGTACTTTTAAGAAAGCACGGGTTCTATCATCCGAAGAAAAGGCATTATGGAAATCTACCGCTTCATTTACATCGGTATTATGGATAATCGTTTTCTCTTGTTTAACGAAGTCGTCAAAAAGATCAAGAAGTCTAAATTTATCTTTAGCGCCTAAAACCACATCTACGCCTTCAATTTGGGCGATTTCTTCAGGTTCTAGCTGTGCATAACATCCCACAACAGCCACAAAAGCTTCGGGGTTACGGCGCAATGCTTGGCGCACAATTTTTCTGCATCCACTGTTAGCATCAAGGGTAACAGAGCAGGTGTTTACTATATATATGTCGGCTTTTTCGTCAAATTCGCCTAGTTCAAATCCTTCATTCTCAAAATCTCTACGCATAGAGGATGTTTCGGAAAAATTGAGCTTACAGCCGAGTGTTTCAAATGCTACTTTTTTCATAGAAGTAAAGATAAGGAGAATGTGCGGCTTTCCGAAAAGTTTAGTAGGTTTCAGTAAAATTTAAACCAAATAAATATTTCAGTGAAAAAAACTTTTTTCTCTAGCTTAACGCTGGTATTTACAGCATTGCTACTTGCTTGTACTTCAGGTCAAAAAATAGAAACATCAAACGAAATTGTAAGTGTTTTTAAAACACGATATGCGCCTGATAGAAGAGTGGCCCTTTTTGATGTTACAGCAAAACCAAAAGGAAAGACTATTGTTTTAGAAGGTATGTCTGACCAGCTAGACGGACTTACTAGTTTGGTCGATTCACTTAAAAGAGAAGGCTTGACGATTGTAAATGAAGTTGAAACACTACCAGCAGCTGATTTAGGCGATAAGATTTATGGCGTAGCCAATAACTCGGTGGTAAATATCCGATCAAAGCCAGCTCACTCTGCCGAACTTGCAACTCAGGCGCTACTAGGAATGCCTCTTAAAGTTCTTAAGAAGCAGGGAGGTTGGTACCTCGTACAAACACCAGATGAATATATTTCTTGGATTGATAGTGGTGGAATTCAATTAATGACTGAAGAAGAACTAGAGAATTGGAAAAAGGGAGATAAAATTATCTACCTAGCCAATTATGGTTTTAGTTTCGAAAGTCCTAAAAAGAACTCTGCTAAAGTTGGTGATTTAGCATTGGGGAACGTACTACATGTAGAAAGCACTCAAACGAATTACTATAAGGTAAAATACCCTGATGGACGTATTGCTTATGTACACCGCAGCGAAGCACAGCCTTTCGAGCGTTGGAGAGCATCCCTAAAAATGACTCAAGAAAGCTTAGTTGCCTCGGGTAAAGATTTAATGGGTGTGCCTTATTTGTGGGGTGGAACATCTACTAAAGGGGTAGACTGTAGCGGTTTCACAAAAACTATCTACTTAATGAATGGTGAAATTATTCCTCGCGATGCTTCTCAGCAAATTACAGCAGGCGAACTTGTAGATGCCGACAAAAACTTCGATAACCTACAACCAGGTGATTTACTGTTCTTTGGAACACCAGCAAAAGATGGTAAGCCGCGCCGTGTAGTACACGTTGGTATGTGGATTGGAAATGGTGAGTTTATTCATTCATCATCTAGAGTGGAAGTGAATAGCATGGATCCAAATGCAGAGAACTTCAGCGAGTTCAATTACAATAGATATTTAGAGTCACGTCGTTATATCACGAACAGAACCGCAAATGTATTAGAAGTTTCTGAAATGTTTAATTAAGTGCTAGCTAGCTAGTACCTATTTTAATTGACGAAACTAATTTAAAATATTAGAATTATAGAGTTCAATTAGCCCTCCATACTTTTTAGTTTTAGGAGGGCTAATATTTTTTTTTAATGGTAAAAAAGCTCATTTTGTCCTTACGGATAAGACCAATAAAATACTCTAGCAATGAGCATAAAAGATCAGATTAAAGAGGAAGTCACCATTCGTTTTGCGGGCGATTCTGGCGACGGGATGCAATTAACTGGCTCTCTTTTCACCAATACCACCGCTCTTCTTGGTAACGATTTAAGAACTCTTCCAGAATTTCCTGCCGAAATTCGAGCTCCAGCCGGTACCGTTCCTGGCGTTTCATCTTTTCAGTTGAAATTTGGGAGCACAGAAATTCTAACACCAGGCGACGAATGTGATGTACTTGTTGTAATGAATTCAGCCGCATTAAAAGCCAATTTAAATCTGCTGAAACCAGGTGGGGTTATTATTGCAAACACTGCTGGCTTCGATAAAAAGAATTTAAAACTAGCCAAATATCCCGAAGACGTAAACCCACTTACCGACAATTCATTAGCAGGGTACGAGCTTATAGAGATTGATGTAAATAAGCTTGTTAAGGAAGCGGTAAAAGATCATAACCTTGCTTATAAAGACGAAGAACGAACCAAAAATATGTTTGTTCTAGGCTTATTATTTTGGATGTATAATCGTCCACTGGATTCAACTTTAGATTTCTTGAATGAGAAATTTGGCAAAATTCCTGGCATTGCAGAAGCTAATATAGCAGTATTGAAAGCTGGATATTTCTACGGCGAAACTGCCGAAATATTTAGTTCTCGAATTACCGTTAAGCAAGCACAATTAGAGCCGGGTACCTATAGAAATATAACAGGGAATGAGGCCACCGTTTTAGGATTAGTTGCTGCCGCTAGAAAAAGCAACTTGCCAATGTTTTTAGGTTCGTATCCAATTACGCCCGCATCCGATGTACTTCATGGTTTAGCAGCATATAAAAAATATGGAATTACAACGTTCCAGGCAGAAGATGAGATTGCTGCGGTGTCATCGGCTATTGGAGCTTCTTTTGGTGGAAGTATTGGTGTTACCAGTTCTTCAGGGCCTGGAATTGCGCTAAAAGGCGAAGCTATTGGGCTGGCTGTAATGTTAGAGTTGCCATTGGTAATTCTGAATGTTCAAAGAGCAGGGCCTTCAACGGGGATGCCCACTAAAACGGAACAAGCCGATTTAATGCAAGCTTTTTATGGCCGAAATGGTGAAAGTCCACTCGTTGTTGTTGCACCTTCATCGCCAGCAGATTGCTTTGAAATGGTTTTTGAAGCCGTTCGAATTTCACTTGAACACATGATTCCTGTGATGTATTTGTCGGATGGTTATATCGCTAACGGCTCAGAACCATGGAGATTTCCAACAAGTGCACAACTAGCGGATATTAAAGTGGAGTTTCAAAAAGCTCGAGAGAACACGGAAGAGCCCTATCTACCTTATGAGCGAGATGACCGTTTAGTGCGCCGCTGGGCAATTCCTGGCACGGCTGGTATCGAACATCGCGTTGGGGGGCTAGAGAAGGAAGACGGGACAGGGAATGTTTCCTACGATCCTAAGAATCACCAAAAGATGACCGACATCAGAAAAGGTAAACGTGATAAAGTCGCGTTCAATATTCCCGAACAAGAAATTGATCAAGGTAATGCTGGTGGTGATGTTTTAGTGCTAGGATGGGGTGGAACCTATGGCACCTTGCGAACAGTGGTACATCAGCTTAGAAAAGATGGACACGATGTTTCGCATATTCATCTACGATATATCAGTCCATTTCCTAGAAATTTAAAGGAATTACTGAGCAGCTATAAGTTAATTATTGTCCCAGAAATTAATGATGGACAACTCGTTCGTTTAATTCGATCAGAATTGTTGCTTGATGCGATTGGCGTAAACAGAGTAACTGGACGCCCATTTAATGTTGGTGAACTCAAAAATGATATAATTAAAGTCATTGAGTCAAACCAAGTTTCAACTCACTCTTAATTGCTACTATCATGTCTATAGAAACACTAATCGACGAATTTGTATCAAAAAATGAAGTTGACTTGGACGCTCTTCCCGAGTACTCTTCAAGAGATTTTGCATCCGACCAAGATGTGCGTTGGTGCCCGGGTTGTGGCGATTACACCATCCTAAAGCAAGTTCAAAGCGCAATGCCAGAACTTGGGCTAGCTAAAAAGGACATTGTATTTATATCAGGCATTGGCTGTTCTTCACGCTTTCCATATTACATGGATACTTTTGGGATGCATTCCATTCATGGGCGTGCGCCAGCTATTGCCTCCGGTTTAAAAGTTTCACGCCCCGATTTATCCGTTTGGATAATTACGGGCGATGGTGACTCCCTTTCAATTGGTGCAAATCATTTTGTGCAGCTGTTGCGCCGTAATATGAATGTGAACCTGCTGTTATTTAACAATCAGATTTATGGACTTACAAAAGGCCAATATTCGCCAACAACGCCAGAAGGCTCTGTTTTCAAATCAACACCCTATGGCTCAATCGATCATCCATTCAACCCACTAGCCCTTAGCTTAGGAGCAGACGGCACTTTTGTGGCACGTGCCATGGACAGAGACCCAAAGCATCTCAAAGAAATGATTTTACGAAGTCATAAGCATCAAGGAACTTCGATGTTAGAGATTTACCAAAACTGTATAGTATTTAATGATGGCGCTTTTGAATTATTCACAGATAAAAAGACCAGACCTTCTGAAGCTATTTATTTAGAACATGGTGAGCCATTAGTTTTTGGAAAAGATAATGATAAAGGCGTTCGCCTGAATGGATTGGTGCCTGAAGTTGTAGAACTTGGCGACCATTATTCAAAAGATGACTTGTGGGTACACGACGAACAAGACCCAACAAAAGCACATTTACTATCACGATTTTTTGAGCATCCAAGAAGTGGAGAAGGGGTTGCATTCCCACGTCCTTTTGGCGTACTATATGCAGTTGACCGCCCTTGCTACGATGTGGAAGCAAATGCACAAATTAAATACGTGAAAGAAAAACAAGGTCCAGCCGACTTAGATGAATTATTAAGAGGCAGTGAAACTTGGGAGATTAAATAGCAATACTTTAACATTGAATATTGCTGAATTTCTATAATACCATTGATTAAACGGGCTACTAGTTTAGATAGTGAGCCAAATAATTAACAAATAATAAATTTAATGTCTGCCAAAGAAGTACTTATATCAGGTAAAAGCTCCTTTAAAATCGAAGTTCCCTACAAGCTTATTGAAACGGGACCAAAAGGTAAAAAACCACTTATTATATACTTGCATGGGTTTAAGCAAAATATAAAAAAGTTCGAAAGTAAAGTTGAATCTATGATGGAGCTAAACGCCTATCATTTATTTATTCAAGGTCCATATCCAATTTATGACGAAAGCCGAAAAGTGAATGTTTCCAAATGGGGAAGAGCTTGGTATTTATATGATGGTAAACGTGGTCAGTTTGCAAAATCATTAGAAGTAACTTCCGAGTTTATTCAAGGAATAGTTGAAGGCCTTTTTAATGTGATTGAAGTAAATAAGGTTTGTGTGTTTGGCTATTCAATGGGTGGATATTTAGCTGGATATTTTGCGCTTTCAAGATGGAAGCATGTTTCTGAAGCAATTGTTATTGGTGGACGAATTAAAACCGAACTTTTTGAAGACAAGCTAGATCAAGCAAAGCATATAAAATTTTTAGCTCTACATGGCGCAGATGATAAAGATGTATTCGCAGAGCCACAAAAAAAAGAAGTTGAGAATTTGAAAGCTGGAGGCATTCATGCCGACTATATAGAAATTAATGAAGGCCATAAACTTACAGAAGCATACATAACAGCAACTATTAAATGGCTTAAAAGCCATGGGTACTGAAATGTTAAATCATATAATATTTGATAGAAACACTTTCTAATGTTTGTTAAAATTTCTTAACATAACTATTGCATTGATTCGTATAAATGCGTACGCTTAAAAGAAAGTGTGAATATAAAATGAAATTCTTGGTATGAATATCCTTGTCATAGAAGACGATCCGTCCGTAAGGGCACTAGTAAGAGCAGTTTTAGAACATAATGGCAATAAGGTAACTACTGCCGATACAGCGACTAAAGGTCAGTCTGAGGCTATTGAAAATGATTATGATATGATCGTTTTAGATTTGGGATTACCAGATGGCGATGGCTATGAAGTTTGCAAGAATATAAGAGATCAGAATATTACTACCCCGGTACTTATACTTTCTGGTGAACAAGAAACTGATGTGAAGGTGAAATGCTTAAAAGTTGGCGCAGATGACTATCTAACTAAGCCATTCAATACCGAAGAGCTTATTGCCCGTTTAGGAGCTATAAAACGCAGGAGCGAAGCTTCAGGAGATCAGCTAATGACCTGCGGTGACCTTAAAGTTGATTTGTTACGTAGAGAGTTTTCGGTTGGTACTAATAAGATTCAGCTAACCAATAACGAATTTAACTTGTTAATTTATTTTCTAAAAAATAGAAATAGAATTATTACCCAAGAAGAACTTGCTGAGAAGGTTTGGGATATTCATTTCGATACTCAAACTAATTATATAAACGTATACATTAGTTATTTACGTAAGAAAATTCGTGAATACACTGAAACTGACTATATCGAAACGGTTAGAAAGAAGGGATTTACATTCCGCTGCGAATAATAAACTGAAATTAAATTCAAAAAAAGAAGCTATCCAAAGTGGTAGCTTTTTTTATGTCGAAATATGGAAAGAGATCTTCAAGTAAAGTTAATTAACTACCTTAAAAACTTTATTACCGATGGGCGCTGGGAAACTATCAACGCTGTACTTAATCAGCGTACCGATTATTTAACCGTTGTACTTGAAGATATATACCAACCACATAATGCAAGTGCTGTACTTAGAAGTTGCGACGGTTTTGGAATTCAGAATGTTCATGTAATCGAAAAACAGTGCGAATTTGATGCTTCTAGCCAGGTTACACTTGGAGCTGACCAATGGCTTGATATTATTAAGTATAATGCTCCGGATGTTGATAATACCATTAGCTGTATTGAGGCATTAAAACAAAAGGGGTATAGAATTATAGCTACTACTCCACACGAGAAAGAATCAGATATCAACGATTTAGATCTTTCTCAACCAATTGCTCTTATTTTTGGTAATGAACTAAATGGTTTTAGCGAGAGTGTTTTTAAACATGCCGATGGATTTGTTAAAATTCCTATGCATGGCTTTTCTGAAAGCTTCAACATCTCAGTAAGTGCAGCAATTTGTCTGTACGATATAACTACACGGTTACGCAACCCCGACTTAAATATTGATTGGGAGCTGTCTACTGAGCAAAAGGACACTCTAATGCTACAGTGGCTCATTAGTTCTATCAAGGCAGGCGAACAACTTGTCGAAAAGTATTTGCGAGAAGAAGGGAACAGTTAGGTTTAAGACTTAACACGCTTGACATAAATTTAGTCAAAGAAAAAAGTGGATGCTCTCCTTACTACTATCCATTTACAAGAATACCCCATTATTATTAATCAAAATAAAGGGTACTATCCCAAAAAGTGTGTTTGTTATATAGATTTACATGATGTAATCTGAATTGTAAACAAAGTCCCTGAGTCTGTTATAGGGAAGGGCTGCTTTCTGCTAATGAAAAGTCTACGGGGTTAGTCCATAGACTTTGTATTCTTCTCAGCAATTTCCTGATACATCTTGAATTCTTCAGGAGAAATATCTGCAAACAGATAGTTGATTGGATCTATGGTCTTTTTGTTTAAGAAAATCTCGTAGTGAAGGTGGGGGCCTTCTGTTAGCCCAGAGTTTCCAGAATACGCAATTAAATCACCTCTAGTAACTTTAGTTCCTTTCTTAACGCCTTTAGCAACCGAAGAGAGATGCGCGTACATGGTTTCGTAACCATAGCCATGATCAATTATAATCACACGTCCTAGATTGCCACGTAACCCTGTATAATGTATAGTGCCATCAGCTGTTGAATAAACCGGAGAACCTATATCTGCACGAAAATCAGTGCCATTATGCATACGTTTGTACATCAAGATAGGATGATCTCTCATGCCATATCCACTAATAATCACGCCTGCAGTTGGTTTAATTGCAGGAAGGTGCCGCAGTGCTTCACGATTAGAATTGTATGCTTCTTTTAATTCTTCAAAGCTTAGTTTCTGAATACTAATTCTACGTTCTAAATTATCAACTTTCTCAGCAGTCCATTTTAAAAGCTCTGCGGTAGGCTCGCTATGGCTGTCAAATTGTGTATAGGCATCAGCGCCACCAATACCTGCTTCTCTTTCGTCATAAGAGATGTCTTCCATTCCAAGAACAGAACGGTAAATTTCATTATCGGTTTGGGCAATAGTCTTGAGTTGTTGGTCGAGTTTTATAATTGAAGACTTAGTAGCGGCCAATTGGTTATAGAGTACTTCATTCTCAGCTTTCAATGCCAATTCAGAGGGGGTGCCAACATAATTAGATAGGAATATAATACCAAGACCTGCAAGGATAACCCCGGTTATAATCCATATTGCCATGTTGTAAACAACTTGCTCTGTTCTACTGTATTCAACAGGTAAAAATTCGCAAGACTCGTTATCGTAATAGTAATGGTTTTTTAACGCCATGATTTTGGTTTGTTCCCGTAAAAGTTACAAATTACTAACACTTCAGCTACAATACAAAGGGTACGCAAATATTCTAATGTTACTCAAAATCGCCTTCAAAATATTCGATGGCTCTTTTCATAACTTCTTGAGCTCCGGCTGATTTATTAGCAATACTGTCTTTAATCCTCTTCTGGAAGGCTTCTGCGGGGTCATATCCGTAATGTTTGAGCAAATAGTTCATTGCAATAACCTCTGCAATTACAGTAATATTTTTACCTGGAGTTACCGGTAGCCTTATCAAAGGGATGTCTAAACCTAGAATCTCTAATGTTTCGTGTCCCAAACCGGTGCGTTCAACCTCATAATTCTCATCCCATAAAGTAAGTTCTAGTACAACCTCTAGTCTTTTCTGATATCGTATAGATCTAATACCAAACATGGAAAGTACATCCACAATACCGAGGCCACGCACTTCCATAAAGTGTTTACTTATTTCTGTAGCCGACGACATTAATACATTGTTCTTTTTGGTGAGCATTACAACGTCATCTGCTACCAAGCGATGTCCTCTTTCAATAAGATCTAATGCAACCTCACTTTTGCCGACGCCCGATTTTCCTATAACAAGGATTCCTATGCCATACACATCTATCATAGCGCCATGAGCGATGGTTTGAACGGCGAACTGATCTTCTAAAAAATCTCTGAGAAGAAACATAAACCGAGTGGTTTCAATATCCGTAGTATAAGCGGGGATACCAGCTTCTTCTAATATCTCAATAATGTGGGAGGGAAGTTTATTACCACTAGTTAAAAAAATGACCGGTATTTTAAACTTTGTAAGCCGTAAAAAGGCTTCAATTTGTTTCTCTTTAGGTAAACGTTCCAGGAATTGGGACTCAGTGTTCCCAATTACCTGAATACGTTGGAAAGTAAATAGTTCTACATATCCAGCCAGTGCCATACCTGGGCGATGAAGTTCAACTTCTCGAACAAAACGATGATCACTAAAATCACCATCTGTACAATCAGTAATACTTAAATTAACACGCTCTCTCAAGCGTTCAACCAAGTAACTTACACTAATTTCGCTTTTACGAGGTATGGGATCTGCAACTGAAAATGACATTATTTAAGATGTAGTGAACATTTTATCTTTATACTTTTTTAGCTGTCTACTAGCTATATCCACGGCTGTGTTCATTGCCTTCTCGTAGGTTTCTGCAGCTTCGCTTACTGCAATTGTCTTTTGAGGCACTTTAATAATCAGATCCACTTTCTGTGGAGTTTTATCGCTAGCAGTAGGTTCTAATATGATATCGCAAGAGACGATGCGGTCATAAAACTGGGTTAATTTTTCAACGCTATCGGTACTAAAATCTTTTAGGTTTTGGCTCGCTTCGAAACGGCGAGCTGTAAATGAAATATTCATTCTGTCTCCTTATAAAGTAGGGTTATGTTTTTGCTCTTGGATGTGCTAATTCGTACACATTCTTTAAACGTTCTACACTTGTATGTGTGTATTTTTGTGTGGCAGCTAAACTTGCATGCCCGAGAAACTCTTTAATAATTCTTATGTCGGCCCCATTATTAAGCATGTGTGTTGCAAAACTATGCCTTAAAACGTGTGGGCTTTTTTGTGTTACCTCGCTTGTTTTAGTTAAATATTTCTGCACAATCCGTTGTGCATTCCTAGCATACATTCGTTGGCCATGGGCCGCAATAAAAACTGCTCTTCGGGCATCGGTATCTGTTCGTTTACCATATAACTTGTCCTTTTCGGACAGGTGGTTTTTTAATGCCTTAACAGCTTGTTTACCTAATGGAATTATACGTTGTTTATTGCCCTTGCCCAATACTATTATCTGATTTTGACGAAAATTAATATGTTCAACATCTAATTGTATCAACTCATTTAAACGAATACCAGTTGCATAAAATAATTCTAAGATTGCCAAGTTTTGTTTGCCAGCAGGAGTGTCGGTACTTACCGAGTCCATCATTCTTTCTAAATCGGCAGGGGGAACTGTTTTTGGCAGTATAGTATCCTGCTTCGGAATAACTAATAAGTGAGCAGGATTCTTAGAAATATGGCCACGTTTAAAGGCGTATTTAAAAAAAGATCGAAGAGCTGCGACTTTACGGGCTATAGTACTTTTAGCAAAATCTTGTTCAGAAAGATCTCCTAACCATAATCTTATTTGAAGTCTTGTAATGCTTGAGATTGCAACTTCCTCAGGTTCAATTTCTGATTGTTCAGCACAAAAGGTTAAAAATGAAAGCAGGTCGGTTTTATAGCTAATAACAGTATGCTCAGAGAAATTCTTCTCGACTTTTAGATACCGGAGATATTTATCAATTACAGCTTTCATGTATGCTTAATATGAATAACTAAGTGCTAAAATGAAACTAAAGAAATAAAAAAGGAGAAGTTAGTTTATTATACCTCTCGGCCTTTCCAAAGAGGTTTTTTCTGAATTAAACGGTCAAATATGCACTGTAATCCTAGTGCTTGGAACCAAAGTACAGATACTGGGTGTAGTAAACTAAATAAGGCTGGCCATTTAAATTTGTACTGAACAACAAAGCGCTGTGTAAGTATCAATAATACAACTAAACAAGAGAGTGTTATTACATCATAATTGGAGGTTAAAACTCCGTTGTACAAGGCTATAAATGGAAAAACAAACACGAGTAAATGAAATACAGTAGCTCCAATAAATAGAGGAAGATTATATCCAAAACCTGCTAGAAAATTTTTGCGGAAACCGTTCCAAAGGTCATGATGATTAGTGTACATGCGGCAATACACACTATCTAAACCGTGTAACATTCGTAAGCGAGCACCATGTTTTTTAATATTCTTAGCTAACTCAACATCTTCTACTACTTGTTTCTTTACCGATTTGTGACCACCAATTCCTTTGTAGGTGATTGTATTAAAGGCTATAAACTGCCCACAAGCTGCTGCAAAAAGAGGAGAGAGCTTTTTTCTAACAGATTTTGGAATCCAATTTGGGGTTTCCTCTACAAATTGGATGGGGAGTAAAGTAGTAAGTACAAAATATAAATTTGGTACCACCAATCTTTCCCAAAAACCACCTAAATGCTGTTCTGGCCAAACTGTGATAGCATCAGCACTTTGTAATTGAGCAACGGTTTTAAGTAGTACATCTTCTTCTAACCAAACATCAGCGTCAATAAAAAGGAGGATACTCCCAGTTGCAACCTCACTAAGTTGGTGGCAAGCCCACGGTTTGCCTAACCAATCCGCTGGCTTTGTTTTTCCTTTTATGTAACCTAAATTATGGATGATGGATGATAGAGTTTCCAAAATTTCAGTTGTGCCATCATCCGAATCATCGTCTAAAACAATTACTTCAAAGTTTGGGTAATCTTGTTTTAGCGCAGAAGTAATACAGCGTTCAATAACATCTGCTTCGTTACGAGCTGGAATACAGATACTAACCCTAGGATACGTCTCAGCAATAAGAGTAGGAGAAGCTTTTAAACCCTTGAACCAGAGCATATTATAGGCTAAAATTAACGATGTTAAAATCAAAAACCAAAGTGCTATGTAGAGTGCTATTATTGTCATAAATTTGAACGTAATGTACTAATAATTTGTAGTACATGATGAACCTGAATTTTAATTGAATATGAATATTTCTACTAATTATTTAAATGACTTCCCTAAACAAAACAAACCATCGGGTGCTTATGAGTGGTGGTATTTTGACGCAATGTCTATCTGCGGCAATTGGGGAGTTGTTATCATATTCTATCAAGGGAACCCGTTTTCTCCGCATTACATTCAAGCAATGGAAAAGAATGAAAGCTCGGCCGATGAGTTTCCCGCGCTAAGTATATCTGTGTATCACCATGATAAGGCGGAATATTATGCGTTTTTAGATTTTCGGAAAGATGATTTTAGTTGGAGTGAAGATTCAAAAACACTTCAAATAGGTAATAACAGCTTCTCTATCAGCCAAAATGATGAAGAGTTGGCGTACCACATTGAGTTAGATCAGCCTTTAGAATCGGGCCACTCATTAAAGGCTAGTTTAAACTTTGAAAGTAAGGTGTGTTCCAAAAACGTGTTGAAAACCTCCTTTAATGATGATGACAGCCATCAGTGGGATTTGTCGCAGCCTATTGCCACAGTAGAGGGCTCGATGCTTATTTCTGCAAAGACTGGAGTGCAGGAGATGGAGTTTGATGGCATTGGCTACCACGATCATAATGTTGGATTGCGACCTATGAAAGATGATTTTAAAAGTTGGTACTGGGGTAGATGTCATTTCAAAAATCATATATTGATTTATTACGCAATGAATGGGCATGTAGATACTCAATACGAAGGTTGGCTTTTGGATAGAAAAACACTGAAACTCGTTCAAAAGTATGATGAGTTCACCTTCAAAAAATATAAGCGGAGTTTGTTTGGTCTTACATTTGCAAGTACAATTACTTTATTTGGACCAACCTCAAAGATTTACATCAATCAAAATACGTTGATTGATAATGGACCGTTTTACCAGCGTTTTAATAGCTCCTTTTTATTGAAGCATAACGGGAAAGCATTTAGAGCCCAAGGCTTTACAGAATACATAGTACCAAGTAGAATTTATTTGAAACGATTCTGGCCTGCAGTAAATATGCGACTACGTAATTTAAAAGCAAAGCCTCATTGGGTTCAAAAAATTAAAGCTTTGTATGAATGGACTTGGTAGTTGAGGGAAGATGGTTGATTGGTACTCATCTACCCAAGGCAACATATCTTTCTGTTTGAATCAGGATTTGCAGGATAAATAAGCGACGTTAGTTGCTATCCTATATAAGCCTATAAATCCTACCCTTTCAGTAAAAACAACAAAGAGTCATCCTGAAGATACTTCTGAAGGATCTTATGTAATGGCTATTACTCCCATCATTTTGCTTGTTTTAGTTTGGGGAGTAATTTTAAAGATTGGAGTGGTTTCATGAGTTACTCAAGGCCTATTTTTAACTTAACCTTCTTTATTATGAGCTAATCGAATCGCTTTACGTCGACTAAGTTTATTTTTGGTTTTAGCTTTAGAAAATGAGTTCCAGCTCTAAGAAAATCCGATATATTAAATCATCTTTGTAAAGCCTGTGTCTGTAAAGCCAGCAACTTCGCAAGTATCAATAAGTAATTGCTGCACAATGGTTTCAAGATGTAAGGTGATGTCGCTTGTAGGAATGTTATTCGGTATGGTTATGCGCTCCCCAATATTTATATATAGTTCAGGCTTACTTCCTCTAAAGGTATGGGTATAAAATACTATTGGCACGAAATCTACATCATCGCACTGTTTATAAAGCCAAGACAAACCATCTTTAAATTTAGGTTTATATGCAGATGCTGGGCTAAGCTCACCTTCTGGAAATAAGTAAAGGGAAGCCTTAGGTCTTTTCATTGAATCTAGAGCATACCGTAAAGACCTTATTTGGGAGCGGCTGTCATTTAGAGAAATTGAAAAAGCACCTATTTTGGAGAAGAATTTATATTCACGCATTTGTTTCTCCTCCATCATAGCTCTGGCTTTCTGTTTAAAGTAGCCGTGATTTAGATATAGCGGCAGTAGAGCGTCCCACCAAAGGGTATGGTTCATAAAATATACTGAGCGTGCCTGTGAGTCAGGGTAGTATTCTTGTTTTACCCACACAGCCTTAAACCGCCAATAGAGTAACCAACGGGTATAGATTGTAAAGAAGTGAATAAAGAATTTAGATTCTTTTGCGGGTATAAAACTCAAGGTATTTTTATTGGTAATAATAGGGGCTAGAGCCTTATCTTTCAAACATGAAAATACATCGTGGTAATCCAATAGTCCCTATTACTCATCCTGATATTGAAGCCTACTCAGAGGCGCATACTAGCCCAGAGTCGGAGGGAGTGCGAGCTTTAATTGAATCTAGCGATAGAGAGCTTAAATATATTGATATGTTAAGTGGAAAGTTGGTAGGTCAACTGCTTAAGATATTAGTTCAAGTATCTGGTGCCCAACGTATTCTAGAGATTGGGACCTTTACTGGGTATTCGGCAGTGACCATGGCAGAGGCTCTACCAGATGATGGCGAGTTAATCACTTTAGAGATGAAAGGTAGGTATATTAATCTTGCTAGAAAGCATTTCTTGGAATCTACAGTTGCTCATAAAATCACTTTAGTTGAAGGAAATGCACAAGAGACTATAGATGAGTTAGAGGGTGAGTTTGACTTTATTTATTTAGATGGAGATAAATTGCGCTATTCATTCTACTACGAAAAAGCGATTAAAAAATTAAAGTCTAATGGACTACTTGTAGTGGATAATGTGTTGTGGGATGCTACAGTTTTAAACCCTCATGATAATAAGTCTCAAGCGATAAATGATTTTAACAAACTAGTAAGTGAAGACACACGGGTTGAGCAAGTGCTCCTACCAATACGAGATGGTGTTAATGTGATTAGGAAGATTTAAGTATAGATTTAAGATATAAGACACGAGATACAAAAAGTACTATACCGTGTACTTTAATCGATGTATGTTGGATTATCTAGTATCTTCGATGGTGGTTACATCAATTATCAACAGCTTTAATTTCTGTGGCTAGAGCATCGTATCCCGCTTCGTGCATCTTTTTCTGAATCTTCTTTTGAACCTCAACTGACTCACAAAGTGCAATCATAGCGCCACCGCCACCGCCTCCAGTTAGTTTTGCACCAAGTGCCCCGTTTACCCTGGCAATATTAATGAGCTCTTCTACAGATGGATATGAAACAGACAGGGTGTTTAAATACCCATGATTCATATTCATAATCATTCCCAATTTTGGTAAATCATAGGCTTCAATGGCATCTTTTGATTCTAATGAAAGCTCATTCATCTGCTGGAATATTTTATCGTACCACTCTGGGTGCTTTTGGTGGGCTTGCCTAACTCGATCTACCATTTTCGAAGTCATGCTTTCAACGCCACTAATACCAATCACAATTGGAATATCCTTTTTCAGCTTTAAATAATCGATAATAGGTGGAGTTCCTTTCTGGTACATAATTAAATGCCCATAGGTGGATACGGTATTATCAATTCCTGATGCGCCACCATGAACTATATTTTCAGATTTAAAGGAAAGCCTGCGTACATCTTCATCGTCAAGACCAAGTTCAAAATGCTTATCGAGGGCACGAATAATAGCAACTGCAAGTGCGGCCGAGCCACCCATACCCATTGCACGAGGCACTTCTGGGAATACCTCAATCGTCATGCCTTTATCTTTAATCCCAAGTTCCTCTAATATCATTTCAAGGGAGTTGTAGATAGAATAGCGATGAGCTGCACCAAAATTAAGTGTATGTTCTACGCCCCAACGTGGAATAATTATATTAATCTTATTTTTATGGGCACGAACTTTTGCTCCCATTCTAAGTTTGATAGGGGCAGCCACTGCTTTCATCCCATAAACCACAGAATGTTCGCCGGTGAGGATTATTTTACCGTAACCGTAGGATATTCCTTCTTCAGAATCTGTAGCTGTTGCTACATCCGAAGCTTTAATTGGCTCTCTACTAAGTTGCTCAATAATTTCTTTGGCCTTCCAAACTTTAATTTCACCACTATCTAGCAGAAGTTCGAGAACTTTGTCAAATAGTTCGGCAGGGGCACCAGCAGTACTTGCAACACTTCGTGCGTGTAGTGTCATGTGACCTCTTTGGATGCCCTCGGTGCCCAATGAACGAAGTGCTGATAAATTCTGAGCCAGCCCAACGGCGCCCATTACTTCGGCTAACTCGGTAGCAGATTCGATTCCTAATATTCTATGTGCCAGCCCAACCATTTTGTTGGAATTTAAAGAGCCACCAACAATACCAACTTTGAGTGGAATTTCAATAGTACCTTCAAGTGCTCCCCGCTCATTTTTGAACCAAGTAGTAAGGGGAGAGTAGTGACCAGTCTGTGCTGCGAAGGAATGAGCTGCTGCTTCAATAGCACGCCAGTCATTCCCTGTGGCGATGGCAACAGGATCAATGCCATTCATAATTCCTTTATTGTGTGTAGAAGCACGATATGGATCTACAGCGGCAAATTCTGAGGCGCGGACAATACCTTCGCAAACGTCTTGACCAGAAGTCCCATTAAAATCGAGATGTTTAATGGGAATTTCGCATCTTGCACGAACCATAGAACGGTCGGTGAGGTTAGATAAGATTCGCAGATACACTTTGTTGCCGGTCATTTTCTCAATCAAAGGAGCAACGCCTTCGCACATGCTATTAACGAGATTTGCACCCATGGCATCGCGAGTGTCAACTAACAAATGCACCACCACCATGCTACCAGATCGATGTATTTGTTGATGTATTCTCACTTCCACATCAACAGCACCTCCACCACGGCGAACCATATTGGGGTGAAGTCCATTAGCAAGATTTAAAATCTCTTGTTTCCCTTGTAGAAGTGTGTTTTTTACTTTTGAGGGATGTTGAACATCAACAAGTTGAATCTGGCCAATTAAAACGGGATTGTCGGCTTCTACGTGGAAACCACCAGCTTCGCGTACCACTTTAGCTGCCGAGCTTACTGCAGCCAAAATTGAAGGCTCCTCAACCACCATGGGCACTACATAGGGCTTATTGTTAATCAGAAAATTGAGACCAAGCCCCATGGGCAAACCAAATACGCTTACCACATTTTCAATCATCTTATTAGCATCATCTAAAGATAGCAGATACTGCTGATTGCGAAGGGCAATAAGATCTTCGCTAGATATAATCTTTTTCTCGTAAAGAAGTTGTATTCGTTCTTCAACTTCGTACTTATAGAACTTGGGGATTCTCGATTTATCGTTGTCTTCCATTGTCGAATATTGAAGCTTACGCTACTGTATGTTGTTCAAAAGTGTTTGTTTCGGTTTTCTGAAGGGAAAGATCAAGCTTGTCGAAACCCTTGCTTTCAACTGCTCTCATAATTTTTTGTGCAGTGTCTAAATTGTTGCAAAAAGCGACTCCAATATCACCACTGCCTGCGCCCGATGGTTTATAAACACCACCTGCATCCTTTACTGCTTCCAGAATTTGTAAATGTGCTTCTGAAATGATTTCTGTGTCGCTGGCTTCGCCTAGTTTCCTTTCTTGTTCAATAAAATCATCTACAATTGCTAGGAATCTCTCAGTATCACCATTTCGGAAAGCTAGGCAACCATCTTTGGAAAGCTGTTTCAGAGGATCCATAATGGCATTAAATGCATTAGGGTTTTCGTCGCGGTAGCTTTCAACTTTACGAACCATATCTTGCGTTGAAGCAGAATACCCAGCCCAAATAGGAATCATTATTAAATCTTTTGGCCAAGTTACTTGCTCTAGATAGCCATCTACAGCACCATTGCCTGCCATTCTATATTGTAAAATACCACCAACTGAACTTGCTGCAATATCAGCGCCGCTCCCAATTTTCCCTTGGGCCTTTCTATGTATTCTATGGGCAGTGCGGTAAAGCTCTTGGCCTGTAAGGGGTTTGCCAATTAGTTTAGACAATGCCGAAAGCAGAGATACCGTAATAGCAGCACTTGCACCCAGACCTAATTTATTACCAGATTTTTTATGATAAAAACTTGCGCTATCTATATGAATGACAGCAGTGGGGAGGCTATTATTATTCTGCTCAATCACGTGATTTAATGTGTAAAGTACAAAACGTAGGCGATTGCGGTTAACATCAGAAAGAGGTTCCAAAAATTGGATTTCCCCTTTATTTAATGAAAACTGAACTTTTGGAATTTCTTGATTAGAAGCCTCGATACTAAAAACATTCCCATCTATAGGCTTTAAATCTACATTACAGCTTCTATCAACAGCTACCACAAGGCATGGTGCCTGTTCGAGTACGGCATATTCACCCAATAAAATGAGCTTTCCAGGGGCTGATGCTTGAATGTTCAATTTGGACATTATTTAATACTATACATTTTCTAAAGTTTTTAACGCAACCGCAGGTCCAGGCCGACATTCTAATATACTCTTAATTCCTTTAACGGTTTTAAGAGCTTGCCTAATGGGTAGCTGTGCTTCTGGCAAACAAAATATCTTTACTTGAGGACCTGCATCCATGGTAACATAAGCTGGAATTCCAGAAGTACGTAACTCTTTTATGATTTGATAAGTTTCCGTTGTTGCTGCATTCCAATATAATAAAGGAGGGCGAGCAGACAAGGCCAAACCGTGCATTTTAAAACAACTGTGTTCTGTTAATTCTCCAACTTTTTGAAAGTCTTTGGCTTTGAGAGCTAATCGCATTTCATCTAAATCTGCTGCTTGTGATTGAACCCACGCTGAGTAAAAAGGGGAGGTATTAGCGGTGCGATTCATTCCTTCCGTAGAACCTATAGTTTTTTCATCGGATGAAGTAATGGCAATAAGCATGCGTACATCCCAATAATCTTGTTCGAAAAGGCTAATCGCATAATCACCATTTCCATCATCCGTGTTTCCGCATTTCATTTCAACAAAACCACCATAGATAGAACGTGCTGCAGAGCCAGAACCTATTCGGGCTAATTTTGATAATTCTACGTCTTCTAAATCGAGATTCAGGGCACTAGTTGCAGATAAAGCAAGGGCAGCAAAGCCAGATGCCGATGAAGCTAGCCCAGCCGCTGTTGGGAAATTGTTGGTACTTACAATAGAAGCAGAGGAGCGATTAATTCCCCCAATGTGATTTAAAAAATCCGATACTCTTTTTAAAGAAGCCTCCGATGCGGGTTTACCATTTAGCACTAAAGAATCTTTTTGTAGAGCTCCATCAAAACTAACAGTAGTTTCAGTTTTTAAGGCATCTAGAGTTAGTGAAATAGAACCAACGGCAGGTAAATTTAAGGCTTCGGTTCGTTTCCCCCAATATTTAACAAGTGCGATATTAGCATGAGCTACTGCTGTAGCGGAATTGGTTATTGAAACCCTCTGCCTTGAATGTGGTGTCATATAGTATAGTATTGAGTAAAGTCATTTACAAGTCGAAAACACATCGACTTTTACAATAAACTAATCCGCTTCTAATATGAGAAATTTCATAGTATATAGCTCGTTATCTGCCTCAGAACAACATCCTAAAGATATGCAAAGTTTCCTTATTTATGAATAATACTTATGCGAAAGGTACAGAGCAGGTAAGCTTGTTTTTGGGATGTAAATTAAACGAGATAGATTTAAGATATAAGTAGTAAGGCATAAGGAATTAGCTTTGAAGAGTGAGCAAAGAGTTTTTGACCTTTGACCTTGCCTGAAGCATATTTTTGGGTCTAATATTTAAAAAAGAATTGACCAAACACCAAAGGTGTTGTATATGAATAACCTATGGTGGAAACTTCCGCAGGAAGGCGGAACCATAGGGAAAGAATCCACAACGAACGGAACCGCGAAGCTTCGCTCCTAAAATGAATTTTGCCGAAATTTCGGTGGGTTAGTACGCATCTTTTATAAAGAAACCTTATCCACCGATTCCAATTTTAATCTGTTTTCTCCTAAGGAGTCGGAGAAGAATGCCAAATTGAAAAGGTATGCCGAAGTTAGTCTGCCTTTCGGAAAACAGAACCCTTTCCATTTAACGCAAAACACGATAAAGTATTCACATTAAATGGAAAGGGAGTTCAAATCTTTACTTTAAATGCTTATTAAAGAACTCATAAATGCGGCGATATTCGTCGTACCAAGAATGCTCGCTTGTAAAGCCGTGACGTTCGGTAGGGTACATCATCATATCGAAATCTTCATTACCAGATTGAATGAGTCTTTCAACGTACTGCGCTGCATCTTGAAAGCCTACGTTGTTGTCAATAAGCCCGTGCAGAATTAATACGGGACGTTTTAACGAGTCGGCATAGGTTATTGGGTTACTGCGTTTGTAGTGCTCTGGGAATTCTTTTGGATCACCCAATCTTGGAAGTGTGTAATGTGGATTGGTGTAATAATAGTTTTCCCATTTTGTAACTGCTCTAAGTGCTGCAGCTGCATCAAAACGCTCTGGAGATGTTCCCACAGCATAAAGTGCCATAAAACCGCCATAACTTCCACCGTAAATTCCAACTTTAGAAGTGTCTGCTTTGTCGTAATTGTCTGCTAGAAAGGCTAAACCGTCTTCAATATCTTGGGTTTCATATTTACCCATCCAATTGGTTACATCTTCACGGAATTTACGACCATACCCCGTACTGTGGCGATAATCGACTTCAATTACATAATACCCTTGGTGCGTTAAAAACTGGTGAAAGAGATATTCGCGCCAGTAACTGCTCGACCATCCTTTATACACATTTTGTAGAGAACCTGCGCCATGAACAAAAACTACAACAGGATTTCCTGCTGGATTTCTTTTCACTGGTTTTAGCACCGACATCGATAGTTTTGTTTTCCCATCTCGGCCAGTAAAACGCAGATAATCCTCTTTCTGCCAATCGTACTCATAAAATGACTCAGGAACAGAGTTAGTTAACTGAATTTCATTCTGTGGGTTTTTGATTTCGACAGTGTAAAGATCGAATGGTTCGTTGAAGAAGGTTTTACTATATACAATGTTCTTTCTGTCTTTACTTAGATAAAATCCCTGACGATAACCCTCGTCTGTTGTCAGTTTTGATGGTAAGTTAGTGTGAATATCTAAAGTATAAAGTTGCACTTCGCCAGGATCATTTTGTGATGTAGCCATGGCAATTAAGCGCTCACTTAGCCAAGATGCCCAATGTACTTCATAGCTACCGAAAGTATGCTGCAGAAACCCCGTACCATCTGGATTAACAGTATAGATATGATTCCAGCCATCCCGCTCGCTTTGAAACATGAGTTTATTGGTAGCAGGGGCAAACTCTATACTTGTGTTGTAAAGCCAGCCTTTGGTTTCATCTTCAAAGAGAATGGATTCTTTTAATGTGTTCAGATCATATACGGTGATGGTTCTCTTTTTCATGGCTGGGTCGGAGGCATCGACAGCTAGGAATGCACCTGTTGCGCTAACATCGGTTCGTGCATATCCTTCATGCTTTAGAATTGTTTTAACTTCGCCACTATCTGCAGAAACCACTGAGATAATAGTTGTTGAAATTCCACGCTTAGTAGCTCCGGTTTTTACAAACTCTCCCGCATATTCTGGAAAATAATATTCTTTGGCATTTGATCGATCCCACTGTTGGAGAATTAATTTACTGCCGGCCCAATGTGAAACGTTAAAACCAGGTTCATCTTCTTTTTTGCTTGTTACTTGGCGCAAGTAAGCTTCTTTTGCACCCGAAATCCATACATCGCCATTTTGGATAAATGAGAACTTTGAGCCATCAGCGTTCCATTTAGGACTATGATCAGCTCCTTTTGAAGAAATTATTACTCGTTTATTACTAAAATTGGCATCTGCTAGCATTAAGTTTCCCTTTTCAGAGAAAAGAACTTGTTCGCCATTAGGGGACAGTTCATATCGTCTAACCACATCTTTTGGAGCTTTTTCAGAATCTCCTCCTACAAGAGGAGCTTGGTATAGTTCAGTTTTAGATTTAGCAGAATCATTCCATGAATAATAAATTGTTTCTCCATTAGGTGAAAAGCCAGCAAATGAGGGGCGAGTTCCTGGAATAAATGGCTCATGAAAAATATCTTTCATGGTGAGTGCTTCAGGGAATTGTTGAGCTGTTGCAGTACCTGTAATCACAAAGAGAACGCACAAGAATGCAGAGAATACTTTAAATCTAAACATGTTGAGTTGTATGTAAATGAATAAAATTTAGAATAATGACTTTAAATGACAAAATTTGAAAAAATTCTGGCTGATTAAATAGTATAAAATAAATGACTTCCTCACCGCAATAGATGAATAAATAACTTTATTTCTGCTCACGAGCGTTGTATTTATCCATTATTTCAAGTGTTTTTTCAATAGGAAGTGCTTTCATCACTCTGCCTTTTTGCCCCTGCATGTCGGTTGCCATAAAGAGAGAGTTATAAATGGCTTCTTCGGTAGCTTCAACTACAGCGAGGAAAAGAGGGGATAACTCGTCGTTTAGAAGGTCAGGAATTTGAAGCACTTTTTCTTTAGTACTATAAGGAATACGTAAATCGGGATGTGTACTAAAAGCGATACTGTAGTCGCCACTACCATTACTCATAAAAGATCCAACTCTGCCAAGCGCTACAAAAGCTCTTTTGGCAAGGCGTTCTAAATTGCGAGCAGAAAGGGGAGCGTCGGTTGCAACTACAATCATAACAGAGCCATCCACTACATAGGGTACATCATTGCCCATATAAAAATTATCCATTTCTTCACCAATAGGTGCACCATTTATTGTGAGGATTCCACCAAAATTTGTTTGAACAAGTACCCCAACAGAATAGCCGCCACGTTCTTTTGGGAGCACCCTAGATGAAGTACCAATTCCACCTTTATAGCCTAAAGCTAAAGTGCCAGTGCCAGCGCCTACACTACCTTCTTGAACCGGACCCATTGTGGCAGATTTAATTGCTTCTTGGACATCTTCATTTTTTATATGACGACCTCGGATATCGTTGAGCCAGCCATCATTTGTTTCGCCCACAACAGGGTTTACCGAGCGAATTCTAGCATTTTCAGGATTAGACAAGGTATAATCGACAAGAGCATTCGCAACTAAAAAGGAATTTAATGTACTGGTAAGTGCAATTGGAGTTTCAATATTACCCAACTCTACAATCTGAGTGGTTCCTATCGCTTTACCAAAGCCATTGCCAACAGAAATGGCAGCAGGTACTTTTTGTTGAAAAATATTTCCTTGATGGGGTAAAATTACGGTGACTCCAGTTCGAACCGAATCCCCTTTAATGAGTGTCTTTTGGCCTACAGAAACGCCTTTAACATCGGTGATTGCATTCCATTTACCTGGAGTCAAAATTCCAGATTTAATACCAAGATCGCGTGCTCTAGATCGTTCTTGGGCGTGAAGGTTCGTAAAAAAACTAAATAGGAGTAAGAGACTAACTAGAAGTTTGGGCATAATTATTTAATTAGAGTGGTTTCAATTTATCGGGATTCTGCAAATGGATTAATGCTCTTGCGAGGATATTTGCTGGGTCTACAGTAATGATTTCATATATTTTTGATTCAGTAATAGCTAATGGTATTTCGGTACATCCCAAGATTACCGCTTCAGCGCCGTGTTCTTTTAAGTATAAAATCCCTTTCAACAGGTTTTCTTTTGCTTTGGGATGAATAGGATTTGATACCGTTTTTATACCATAAATTGGATGATAAATTGCAGGGTGAATAAGATTTTCCTGCATTGCTAAAGTGGGTTGAATTACTTTAAAGCCGTTTGCTTCTAAAGGTGCCGAATAAAGTTGATTCTTGTAAGATCCAGTTGTTGAAAGTACACCAACCTTTTTGATAGATGGATAAGTTGTTGCTATGAAGGAGATGGTTTCCTCAATCATATTTAATAGCGTAATCTTACTATTTGCCTTTTCTAGTTCCTGTCGGATGACTTTGAAAATACTGTCAGAGTGGGCAGTATTACAAGGAATGCCGGCTACTGTAGCACCTGCTTTTTCAAGTTTTAGAAGTATTTTGGCGATAGCAAAAGCAGGATTAACCTTCACCTTACCTAATAAGAATTGAGTACGGTCATCAATTATGGAAGGGGTAGATAATATAATGGCATCCAGATGTTCTTGGTCGCTATTTGCTAGGGTATTATCAAATACTTTATTGAGTAAATCTAATCCTGCATAAGGACCCATTCCGCCAGCAATTCCAATCATTTCAGCCAGTTATAATTATTATAATTGAAGTGAGTAAATTTTAATAAGATCCAACACCGAGCCTTCATAAGGTTTTTAATATAAAGGAGTAAAATGGAATATTCTAAAGTTATTTAGGAATTAAAAACGAGAAGTTTGATTCATGGAAGAATAGGTTAAATAGAGATAAAATTAAAAACCAAAGTACCATGATGCTATCGAAAAGTATATAAGAACTCCACAAATATCAGAAATAGATGTAATGAGTGGCGCACTTGCAGCAGCAGGATCTAGGTTTAGCCTTGTGAATAAGAAAGGTAAAAGCATCCCTATTATACTACCAATCATAACCGTTAGAACCATTGTTATGGCAACTACTGCAATTATTTCAGGGGCTCTAAAGCTGGTTATTGCCGAAACACTTACTGCCATGGTAATACCTAAAAGGAAGGAGACAATAAATTCTTTGCCCACTAACTTATACCAATCAGTTACTTTTACCTCGCCCATTGCTAAAAACCGAATCATTAAGGTTGCAGATTGCGAGCCCGCATTTCCACCACTATCAATTAAAAGGGGTAAAAAAAAAACTAATGGCACAACTTTAGCAATGACATCTTCAAAACTCGATAAAATGGCGCCAGAAAATATGTTCATGAACACTAATGCAACTAACCAAACTATACGATTGGCGTAGAGATTAAAAACCCTAGCTTTTAAAGGGTTAATAACTGCAGTTCTAACAGATCCAAATTTATGAAAGTCTTCTGTAGATTCTGTTTCAGCAACGTCCAATATATCATCAAAAGTTACAATACCTAGTAACTCGCCTTCTTCATTAATAACAGGAAGGGCAACTCGGTCGTAATCTTTAAACACTTTAATTGCCAACTCTTGATCGTCCATGGCATTAAGTGAAACAAATCGATGATCCATAAACTCTTCAATCGACTGCTCTGGCTCTGCTAGCAGTAACTCTCTAATTTTTATGTCGTCAATTAGCTTCCAGTCATTATCTACAATATAAATTATGTTAAGGGTCTCTGAGTCTCTACCAAATTTTCTGATGTGGTTTAAAGCCTGCTTTACAGTAAAGTGGGTTTTAATGGCCACGTATTCTGGCGTCATAAGTCGACCAATACTTTCTTTAGGATATCCTAAAAGTTTATTGGTAATACTTCGCTCTTCTGGTGAAAGTTGTTGAATGAGGCGCTGGGTTACTTTACCAGGTAATTCCCCAAAAAAAGCGGTTCTATCATCAGGATCAAGATCGTTAAGTAAGCTCGATATTTTATGAGAATTCTGTGCTAAGCCTTCAATAATTTCTTCTTGCTTAGAATAGGGAAGTAGCTGAAACACTTCTTTTGCTTGTGAACTTTCAAGCAAACGGAATAATATTATTTTATCGTTTTCGGATAGCTCTTCAAATAATTGAGCAATATCGTTTGAGTCGTATTCACTCAAAGAGATTTTTAAATTTCTCCAGTCTCTATTTTCAACCAGCTCAATTAAATTAATTTCGTTCTCAATCATTATAAAAAATATAAGTTCGTTTCTATAAGGCAGAGTTAATCCTTATAGTTTAAAGAATTGATATTAATAAGCATAAATGAAGTGTAATTCTTAAAGCTTAATAAATACCGTAATTGACTAGTATAAGGTTTGTTGTGCAAACAATAATAGATGTTTGATGGAGAATTTAAGCCTACTAATCTGTTAAGACTTTTGAAGTATCATTATTTTTCCCGATTAAATAGATACCTATTAAAATTAACAGGCCTCCAAATAAATGCCAAGCTGTGAATTTTTCACCATCAAGAATGCCCCAAAGTACGGCTACAATCGGTAATAAATATGTAACAGCACTTGCAAATATAGCAGTAGTATTTTGAATTAATTTGTAATACAAAATCATAGCTATAGCTGTGCCTACAATGGAGAGAATGCTGAGATATGCTAAAGCTTCATACGTTTGAGGAGTAGCTTCAATATTTTGGAAAAATCCTGAGAATATTAAGATAGCAAAAGAGGGTACCATCCAAATAGTAAACACTGCAGCAGATATTTTTAAAGAGGGGACATGAGCAAGTTTTTCTTTTAAAATTAGTGCGCTTACTGCATAACAGGCAGTGGCAAGTACAACTAGTAAAGCATACCAAAACTGTGAATTTTCAGAATTTGTTTCAGAAAAGTAAAGCAGGCTAACCGCACCTAAAAAGCCAACTACAGCTCCAAGAATTTGGATGCCTCTACTTCGAATTCCAAACAAGAAAAATCCTAGTACTAGAACAAATGCAGGAACTAATGAATCTAGAATACCTGCGAGCGAACTGCTTACTTCTGTTTGTGCCAATGGAAATAAAAACATGGGGAGGAAATTTCCAAAAAAGCCAGTTATAGTAATCCAAAACAGGGTAGTTCTCGACATTTCTTTAAGTACCGGAAAGCCTATATAAGCTAAAATCAAACCCGATACCCCAACACGAATAGCACCAATTTCGTTAGGTGTAAATACTACGAGCGATTTTTTAATTAAGATAAACGAGCTTCCCCAGGTAAGCGCAATTACGATAAGGAGAAACCATTTGTTGTTGAATAGCTTTTTCATAAGCCGACAAAGATACGAAGTAATTAAACTTAGTGCGAGTTATCTAAGTCTCTTTAATTACTTAAAATGTATCTGTATCAGCTTAAAAAAAGGATATTAATATTTAAAAATTATTGAGCTATTATTGCCCCATTTTTAGAATATTTTTAATTACACCGCCATCAATAAGTAAATCAGTTCCCGTGATATAACGGGCGGCATCACTTACTAAAAAGCGAACTGCGTTGGAAACATCATCTGGCTGGCCAAATCGCCCCAAAGGAGTGGCTTTTTTAATCATCTCCATACGTTCAGGATGTTCTTCAGCTGCTTTCAATCCCATTTGTGTCTCAATTACACCTGGAGAAATAGTAACAATACGAGCACCTTTGGCACCATATCTATCCACATGCTTTTTAGATAGTAATAATACACCACGTTTTGCGAAGTTATACATGTTATCTGAACTACCATCAACAAATTGGCTAACCGTTTCAAATGAACCTGCTTCTTGTGGATTCTCAAGAGCCGAATCATATTTTGGATTTGCAGGAACTGCATGCGCCATCATTGAAGCAAACAATACAGCTACTGAGCCTTCACTCAAAATGTCATAAAAAGCGTCAATCAAGATTTCTGTACCAACAAGATCAATGGTATATACTTTCTTTAAATCTTTTACCGAACCACTAACACCTGCAGTATGAATAAGAGCTTTTAGCTCTCCTTTTTTAGCTACAAAAGCAGTAAGCTTTGCTACGTCATCTTTGTTGGTGATATCACAGGCAATACCCGTAGCTTTGATTCCTTCTTTGGTAAGAGTAGCCACTGCTTTATCAACTATTTCTTGCGAGTAATCGGTAATAATTAGTGTCTCGTCTTTAAAAGCTCTTGCACAAGCCATGCCAATACCACCAGCACCACCAGTAATTACAATATTCTTATTTTTTGATTCCATAATTTCTCCTGTTAAATGAATAAATACAATTCTCTACATAGCGAGAATAGGGTCTAACCTACCTTGTATGAAGGTAATATATTATTGTGAACTACGTATAAAGATTAATATCAACAGCATCCACTTTCTGGCGAACAATCTGGCGCCTTTTCCGCATACACAGTGATACTATAAATTACAGTAGGTTTACTTTTATAGGCTTCGATTTCAGCTTCGTTTAAATAGTCTTTTAGGATGTCGTCTGGTACAATAATTTCTTTCTCTTTTTGAAGCTTAATATTTTGAAACCCTGCACTGCTTATATAGCCTAAATATTCAGTTTTATCGATAGCACTGGCTACACATCCAGCATACATTTCTGCTGCAGATTTTATTTTTTCAGGTAGCTCTCCCGTTAGTACAATATCTGAGATACTGAAATGTCCCCCCGATTTTAGTACGCGGTAAATATCTTGGAATACAGCTTTTTTATTGGGCACTAAATTTAAAACACAGTTGCTCACAACCACATCGGCAGTGCTATCAGAAATCGGCATGTTTTCAATATCTCCTTCACGAAATTCAACATTATTAAAGCCTAGATTTTCAGCATTTGCTCTAGCTTTGCTTATCATCGTTCCCGCAAAATCAACGCCAATAACCTTGCCTTCAGCACCTGTTTCTGCTCTAGCAACAAAACAATCATTACCTGCACCACTTCCTAAATCTACTACAGTGTCGCCTTTTTTGATTTTTGCAAACTCTGTGGGTAAGCCGCAGCCAAGACCTAAATCTGCATTAGGGTTATAGCCCTCTAGAGTGGTGTAATCATCCGACATTATGTTATAAACCTCGGTAGAGCAACTGCCAGCGCCGCAGCATGAGGATTGATTAGTTTCTTTATTTTGTAAAGCAATTTCAGCATATTTTTGCTTTACCATTTCTTTAATTTGGTCGTCGGTTGTCATAATGGTTTTATTATTAACAGCACTTTGTGCTTTGTTCAAGTTGTATTTTCAATCCATTAAAATAGTTTGCTAGTATTTCGATTCCCTTTTCATCTATGCAATAGCAAATGGTATTTCCTTCAACACTTCCTTTAATAAGACCAGCATTTCTCAATTCTTTTAAATGTTGAGATACGGTTGGTTGGGCGAGAGGTAGGACGTTTACAATTTCACCACAGATACATTCATTCACTTGTAATAAATGCTCTATAATTGCCACCCTAGCAGGATGACCTAGCACTTTTATAAGTGTTGAAATGTCAATTTGATTTTGAGAATATTCTTTCTTTATCATAATGGTGTATTTCTATATTGCAATAATACGATATAGTTTTGCAAAGCAAAAGGTTTAATTTAGAAAAGATTGTTAACCGAGAGGGAAAATGGTTGGCAGGAGAGTGTATTTGCAATAGATTTAAGACACAAGGTTTTGGATTCTAGAATTAGAGTCAGCTTGAAATTTCTTATGTCTTAATTCTTACATCTTAGGCCTAATCATGAAAATTGTTGGCAATTTGTACACTCCCAAGGGTCCTCTCTCTGAAATAAAGCGAGCTTGATTTCGGTCTCTCTCCAAAGAGAGACACTTTTGCCATAGATTCTGCAAATAGATTGGTAGCCAAATCTTGATTCACATATTCTAAAATTATACAAACCAATCACGAAATAAAACAATAGTTTAGAGTCTGTCCCTCCTTGGGGAGGGACAGATTTCCCGCAGGCGGGAAATCAGGGTGAGGACGGTGGGGCAGGGATTTCGAATATGTCTAGAAATCAAATCTATTCACCAAAAATGTTTGTCTTCATGCTGCTGGATTTTAGTGAAATGATGCAAGCATTCAATATTCCCAGAATTCTATAAATACTTTCATCCGTTTTAATAGCACTGATTTTTGTATTGAGATTAGCAAGTGGAATAGGGAAGTATGAAATGACAGTTATATGCTTTTCACACTTTTAGGAATAGTACAGAAAAGAGTAATTACCATAAAAAAAGCCCTGTACTAAGGTACAGGGCTGATATTATTTGGTCTTGGTATTAATAACGAGTTATAGCACCAAAGCCATTAAATTCACCTAATTCTCCTTTTGGAAGGAAAACAACGTCTCCACCAAAATCTAAATTGGCTTCAATCATTTCATCGTAAATATCATCAAATACACCTTTATCATTTCTTTGCGCATCTGATACGTAAATGATTTGATTATCTTTAATGATTGCAGGTTGGAATAAACCTTGTTCAATAAATAGAGTTTGAACTCTACCGGCTAAAATACCTCGCCAAATCTCATTGGTGTCGCTTAGAAATTTATTGGCGGTAACCGCTTCTTTTAGCTCAGCTATACGAGCATTATTTCTTTTAATAATATGCTCTTGAACTATCTTCCAAGCACTATTAACAATGGTGAAATCCTTTTCAGCAATTTTATTTTTATTCAGGAAAGTATCATAGATGCTGTCTTTTTTGTCGGCAACATTTACGTAGTTATGATAATTTTCGTCTAAGGCAGCAATCAATACAGGTAGAGGGTTTGTTTTTCTCACCTTATTAACTTCTTTATCTACCCGCTTAAAAAAATCGAGCATTAAGTTTGTTAGTCGCCCTGAATGTGAAAGTTCTTCTTTATTTGCGGTTTGTGGAGGATCGAATTCTAATGGGAAAGGATCATCCAACTCTTTTACCACTTTGTCGTTTACGGCTTCAATTAGCCTCACTTTACCTTGACTTAAAACCAGTACGTAATAATGGGTTTCCATGTGCATGGCTCTTAGTAAATCTCTAGTGGCGAAGTTATCATCTATAACCACACGATCTTTAACTGGTATGGCCAGTCTAGTATATTCGGCAACATCTTCGTTTACAAAAAGTAGTAAGCTCTCGAGGTTTAGGCTATGATCTATTTCGTCAGCAAGTTTATTTAGTTTTTCTACAATCTTGGTGGCTTCTTTTTTACCAGCATCTGCAATAAGTCTGTTTTCAGCTTCTTTAATCAGATTTTTAAGATTTAAACTATCTTTTAGATAGTCTGGCTTTGTTCGATGGGTGGTCATTATAATAGTGACACAGTTATCTGAAGTGATATTTTTTAGCTCTTTTAAAATAGCGCTCATACTTGCCTCATTTTTTAGTTACTAATCTCTGGGGTTTATTATTTAATATTTGAAATTAAATATCCAGATTCTATACTGGTAGAAAACTGAATAAAAACAGTGTAATCTGACCAGATTTATTGTTTAGGTAATATACGAAATTTGTTGATGGCAATAACAAAGGAAGTAAGGCGAATGAGAATTTTAAATACTCGCCTTGTACATGGAGTTAGGTATATAAGAATGGCTCTACATCTCTTTGCTAATTAGGTAAATCATATAAGCTAGATAAGTGATTAAAAGGAGGGCAGCTTCCCAGCGATCTAATATTTTCTTTTGCCCAGTAAACATAGCAAGGTATAAAAAGATGGTTCCGCATGCGAGCAAGTATAGCTCAGTATTAAATGCTACACTGTATTGAATTGGATTTATAATTGAGCTGACACCTAAAATAAGGAAGATGTTAAAGATATTTGATCCGATAATATTACCAACGGCTATATCATTATTCTTTTTTAAAATAGCAACAACAGAGGTTGCTAATTCGGGTAAAGAAGTGCCCGCCGCTACAATGGTAAGACCAATAATTTTTTCACTCATGCCTAATGTTGTGGCTAAATCAACTGCATTAATTACAACTAACCTCCCGCCAAAAACTAAACCGGCTAAACCAAGTGCAATTAGGCCACTAATCTTTGGTATTGAACTTGTTTTCTGTTCGATGTCCAGCTCTGTTGGATCAGCTTTAAGTTGCTTAAATACATAAAATAAAAATAGTACAAACAGGATGAGTAACACTAAGCCTTCTAAGCGTGTTACTATAGGTGTAAGGGCATAGAAGAAACTATTAGCAAAGAAGAATAAGATAATGATAGCGAGGAAGGAGATGGGGATTTCTCGCGAAACTGTACTTGAACGTACTACCAATGGGGCAATTAAACCAGTAATGCCAAGTATCATAAACAAATTGAAGTTGTTACTACCTATCACATTACCAAAAACCAGATCCTGATAGCCTTGAAAGGATGCGAATGAGTTAACTACTAGCTCGGGTGCTGAGGTACCAAAAGCTACAATAGTTAAACCAATAGCTAAATCAGAAATCTTATATTTTTTGGCTAAGGATGAAGCTCCAGTTACAAGCCAATCAGCTCCCTTAACAAGTAAGGCAAGGCCAACAATAATTAATACAATTTGAATAAACATTCTTGGTAAGTAGAGATATAATTTTGAATGATGAAGGCTTTTAAGCTAAAGCGGTAATCGCAGGCGAAATAAATTCGAAATGTTGCCTACTATTAAAATACTACATTTTCACAAATAAGTAGTTATAAATTCTAGTTAGATATTAATTTATTTGGTGACGATTTAGAAAATGAATAAACAAATAGAGACATCAACAGGAATGAACCTATAAAGGAAATCTGTCAATGAATTAACAAACCGTACATTCTCTCCACATCTGGCATCATAGATTGAGATTTATAGACATAAAAAAGCCGACTTATTGGGTCGGCTTTTTAATTTAGTAATCTAAACTACTGTAAAGTAAACTAGATTTTAAGAACAGGTTACATCGTTAAACGAAGCATCCCAGCATTGGCGTGTACTAACGTTATCACCTTGCTGATAATAGCCAGTTCCTGCATCAGTATCCCAATACACAAAAATATCGTCTCTTGAGTCATGCTGTGAGATGAATTTAATGCTAAATATATTCCCATTTTGTGTATAGGTGTATGCTTCATCAAGTCCGCCAGTGTCGGTGTCATAAAATGAAGTTACTAGCTCTACTTTAGTATCGCTTTCTTTGGTCCAATTAGTTTTTAAAGCAGGCACTTCATTATTAGAGTCTTCATCTAAGGAATTGAAAGTCCAGCTACCAGATTTACCGTCGTTAGCTACTTCGCCTACCATAACTTTATAGTCTGTAACCTTGTCACCTTGCCCATAATCATAAGACCAGAACATTGTCCATGCTGTTGAATTAGATTTTTCCTCAGCAGTATATTTCATGGAAACTGATTCGCCTCCATAACCATAACTCCATTCCCAAACCCAACGTCCGTCTTTGAACTTTGCGTCGTCTCGTTCTAATCCTGAGAAAAATCCAGAATAAACGTTTACAAGCCCAGTAAAGATGGATAGGCTCAAAGCAGTATATTTACCTTGATTAAAATTATTGGTGCTAGCTACTTTAGGATTATTATCATTGAAATAGCTTAAATCTGGTTGAACTTGAACTAAATCTGGTAATTTTGGTGGCTCTCCATTTGATGAAACAGGATCTTTCCCGCAGGAAATGCTAAGCATTGAAATAACCAGCAATGCTGATAGTAATTTTATTGATTTATTAATCTTCATGACCTTTTATTAGTTTATTTATTATTCCTGTGAATATTACACACCCCTAAAAGTATAGGAAAATGAGTACAAATTCTATCCGAATATTTACCATTTTAAGCGCTAATACCTATTCTATAGCGTAATAGGTGGCAATCTAATAATTAAAGAGCGCGACGTTTATGAGAGTATCTGCTACATGTTGTGCTGTTTATCTCTTCATAGTAATTGTACTAATTAGAAATTCCCTTAGTTTTAACCTTAGCCTGTTCACTTAAATAGTGTAATATAATACTGTACAGGAATACTATAGCAATAGAGGTAATTACATCAGATGGGTAATGGCTACCTAATATCATTCGGGAGTAAGCAATAGTAACCGCCCAACAAAAAGCTATTACAACATAAATTCGCTTTGGTTGTAGAAACATAATTCCAATTGCTAACGAAAATGCTGTGATAGAATGGCCAGAGGGAAAGGAGGAGGTCGTCGACTCGTACATTTGTAGAATATCGGGGTAGGTTACGAACGGCCTTGGTCGCGAAAAGATATATTTCAAAATAGAACCCGTAATAATAGAGGCGAAAAATATAATATTAAACTTTATATAATTAATCTTTTCTATATCACACTTTTTATAGAAGAAAAACAGGGCGCTAACTAATAGAACAAGAGCTATTGCCACGTGCGTGGTTGAATAAGAAATCCAATAAAAAAAGGAGTCTAGAAAATCTATTTTAGATGATTGAATCCACCTGAGGAGTTCTATATCGTAATTTAAAAGGCTATTCATTCCAGAGCTTATAAGTGCTTAAAATTAATTGTTTAATAATTTTGAAAGCTAAGCATACCCAATATAGAATGGTAGTTAATTTATTATATAAAATCTGAAGGCATTAAATATAGAATTATTATAAAAAATAATAATTTAAGATTGCTCTCTAGCTTGAAAAAACCTTCGTATTTTTAAAGTGAGCCTAATTCTATAATCATCGTAAAAAATACTTATCAATAATACTGCAGCAGCAAAAATTAAAGTATCCATGCCTAGCCCCATACGAGTATAAATAAAACCACCAATTAAGCCTCCTAGAAAGAAATTACCAATAATATAAATACGCAATTTTATGGTAGATATAATAAGTTCGTGTTGTGGATATCGTTTTGGGAAGAAAAGGTGTGAAAGTTCAATGCCTAGATCCGTGAAAAGACCAGTTAAGTGAGTTGTTCTAACCACAGCGTTCGATATTTTTGTGACGAAAGAGTTTTGGAGTCCCATTGCAAATAATAACAGGCAAGCAATTAAATCTGGAATGGCTATTGCAGGGAATCGGTATAAAATCGCGATACCAACTAGAATAAAAGCTTCTATAAAAGTTGGTATCAAATACACGTTCATCTTTTTGTTATATTTGAAGATATCTATAATAATACTTGCTGCAAATGAACCAAATAAGAACGAGAAAAAATAAAGAAAATAGATAGTTCCTTTCCAAACCTCGAGCTCAGCAACGTCATTTATAAATAGTGCGAAATGTCCAGTTACGTTGGTTGTAAGTTGCTGTATAGATAAAAAGCCAGCTACGTTTACCACACCTGCCACAAAAGATAGGAAGGAAGCAAGTTGCACATTGTGTTTAAATGTTCTTCGTTTACCCTGATGCCTGAACATATAGTTTAGCGTCTCTTTATTTTGTAATGAATGATATTAATGAAAGTGTAGAGTGCTTTGGAAATGTAGCTCAGATATCCGCTCTTTTCTATAGATGAGAGATCACTTTATAAACCACATTAAGTTACTAAGATACTGAAGTTTAGAATATAATGTGAAAAGCGAATTGTTTTCATCTATAGATCAATAGCAGCTATTTCAATTATAAAATAAGATATAAGCGTTTAAGGATGTAGCAATTATTAGCCAGATGAAATAGGGTAGTATCAGTATAGATTTAAGCTGAAAATCTGACCAGTATTTGAACAGAAATATACCAATGAGATTAGTTAAGGCTGTTATCACAAATAGACCCAATACCACATTTTGATAATAAAAGAATACTGGATTCCATGAAATGTTTAAGCACCATTGTAGAATAAATAGCCACAGAATGGTTTTCTTAGTCGATTCCTTGGGCCATAGGTAAGCCATGTAGAAAGCAAAGCAGATCATTATTGTAGACCAAGCCGCGCCGAATACCCAGCCAGGAGGAGTCCAAGGAGCTTTAGCTAATTCGGCATACCAATCTGAATTAACGCCAGCGTTAGTAAAAAGCCCGCCTATTGCTAGTGCAACAAAGTTAAGAATCAGAAATAAGACTATACGCCAAACCATAGTAGCTTTAATTTAGGAGATTCAAATTGATGAGTTTTATTTAAATATAAATACACACAAATGCTATCACTGCTTTTAGATAAAAGATAGTTACTTCGGGATAAGGATTGTGGATGGCAGTAAGTTCGTTGACAGGATTGTAGATGTTAGATATATTGTTGACAAAATGAATAATCCCAATTCGCTTTTACCTGTACTTTTGTGCCGACAAAAGTACCAAAAACTCTCGACAAGACTTTGCGACGCGAACTGCCTTCCATCGACTCAATTATTCCAAAGGTCCTTGTTCTATTTGTGCAGTTCCACATTTCTGGCCGGTGTGGAATAATTGCTCCTATCGGAGACATCGATTACAGTTCGTTCATTGCTCGTCGCAAATTCTAAAGGTCGATGCTTTTTTAAGATTCAAGTAGAAAACCTTTCCTTACTAAGGACCCCGGGCTTCGAGAAGAGAAACCGGAATATTTAGCCAGGATTATGGTGTTCAATTTAAGTTGTATACATCAGTAGCATTAATCTAAAAGTCAGTGAGAAATATTTAATGTTTTATCAAAACTGTCATCGAATTACCTAGCATCAACAATTTTAATAGGAGGGAGCAATAAAATTGAAAGAGGAGCCCTTAGATTGATGCGATGAAGTAGTTTTAAGGTAAGCATAAAAAAAGGCGAGAGGTTAGTCTCGCCTTTATCGTAATGAGTTAATTACTTATTTTGGGTCTTTGTATGTTTCATACATCGATCCGAAATGCGATTCCATAAACATATCTAATGGAATCTCTTCCTGCTTAATAAAGCCTTTATTTTTCAGTTTCCCTTCCGAAACTAAATCAACTACTGCCGCAATACTGCAAGCGGTTGTCCAACTAATAGCTCTCCAATCTTTACCATCTAAATTGATATTACGGTAAGACTCACTAAACTCTTTTCTTCTCAGTTTACCATCAATTTTGCCTTCTACTGCAGCATAAATAAGAACAATGTCTTCATCAACCAATGGTAATGCATTGTTTAGTATTTCTTTTGCCATCTTGCGGTCATTTTTCATCTGTAGATCATAAAGAAACAACTTCATTGCGTCTCTGTGGCCAGGGTATCTCATGGTTTTATAATTCAGCGTATCCACTTTACCATCTAAAGTTTCACACATAGTTCCCAAACCACCAGATGTAGAAAAAGCCTCATACTGGCGGCCATTAATGTTAATCAACTCAACATCATCGAGAGAGCTTACCATTTTACGCTCACCGTTATGAATCACTTCAGCATCGTTGATGTACTCATTGATAACACCTTCAGCACTCCAAGTAAAACTATAACCTAACTGTCCCATAGGATGAAGTGGTAGGGCACCAACTCTCATTTTTACTGCACGAATTTCTGAAAACTGAGAATACAATCCTGCACCAAGAATTCCAATAAAGCCAGGAGCTAAACCACATTGAGGGGCTAACACACCTTTGCTTTCTTTAGACATTTCACGAATAGCATTTAGTGTGGGCACATCTTCGGTTAAATCGAAATAATGCACACCCAAATCGGCGGCTGTCTGAGCAATTTTTATATTGAGAAAATATGGCAAACAAGAAACTATAGCCTGCTTGTCTTTTAGAAACTCGCGGATGGTTTCGTCTTTAGAAACATCTCCAACTAAGGTTTTAAAAGGAAACTTATCATCAGGCTCAGCCTGATCCATACCTTCTACTACATATTTTGAACTTAACAAGGTAGCGACGAGACTGCCGACTTTTCCTAAACCTAAAACGCCTATTTTGTCAATCATAATTATATTCTATGTTTTGTAACCATAAGTATGGTCAATTCAATTTATTCTTAGTAAAAAACATAGAAATGTACTAGTAAAAAACGACAATTGGAATTCTAGTGACTTCGTTTTTTTATAAATTTGAAATAATGTGCTTTAGTGGCAATAGGAGCAATAAACTTGTTAATCAAGGAATTGATAATAGTGACCATATACTCACTAAACTACGTAGATTTCCTTGTGGAAGATTATTTACGGAGAGAGAGGTTTTTGCATATGCGTGCGAAGTGGAAAAATATTTCAGTTTTAAAACTATTAAACTATTTCCTCATCTAGACTTTTAGTGCATGGGCATGCTTCAAGTATCAAATAAAAAAGTCTTCCCTGATATTAACCAGAGAAGACTTTCATTATAGCTTAAGGATGGACTAGAAACGATTAATGACCGTGCTCTACACCGTGTTCAATAATGTCGTGCATGGCTTCTAAAATGTGAGTGTATTCCACATAAGCAGCTACGTATTCTCTTCCTTTTTCTACAGAAGTGTCTTTAACTAGATCGAGTGCTGCAACAAGCTCATACTTTTCTCTGATAACATTATTAATATGGTCGTTTAGTCGAGTAAGTAAACTTTCTATATCTTTACTTTCAACTGCATGATCACTTAATTGAACTATCATTTTAGTAGAACCTGCTGGGAAAAGACCTGTAAATGGCGCGTTTTCTGTTTCTCGGTGCAGTCTAACTAAGGTTTCAAAGAAGTGCTTTTCTACAATATCATACACTTCTTTATCGCCTTTTTTGAGTTTATACGTTTTATTAAATAAAGCGATTATCTCTGCTTCTTGATCTGCGTTAATCCACTTCAACACTAAGTTTACATTGTTTGTATTTAGTGCTTTCACAGCATCAACAATAACAGGACCATCGTAAGAGTCGCAATGTGCTGAAGCTGGGGTTGCATTAAAGAGCATAAAGAATGCTAATAATGTAACTGAGAGAAGATTTCTAAGGGTGTGTCTATTTGTTTTCATGATAAATTATTTTTGGGTTTGTATTGCTTAATTATCTTGCCACAAAAGTACAGATAGTAGCTACCCTGAGCGACCTACTTTGTAAAGTAGTACCCATTTGGTCATAAAAACGCGTTTTATCACTTTTAAGCGACTTTATATGAAGATTTGCACTCTAACTCTGAGTGCTACTTTGTAATTGTTTTTTGTATTGACTTGGAGTTAGATCGGTTAGTTTTTTAAAAACCCGATTAAAAGCAGATTTGGTATTAAATCCACATTCGAATGCAATGCCCAATAGCGAGAGATTATCATATTTCGGATCAGCCATTTTTGCTTTCACTTCTTCAACACGGTATTGATTAATAAAGTCGAAAAAATTCAGTTCTAGCTTTTCGTTTATAACGCGCGAGAGTTGGTGGGAGGGGATGTCTAATTTTATTGCAAGTTCTGGTAGAGTTAGATCGGCATCTAGATAAGGTCTTTCTGCCTTCATATAATCTTTTAATTGACTTAATAAAGTCTCAGCCTCGTCCTCATTCAATAATACACTTGCGTATTTTGTTTTTGGCTCGGTGATATAGTTTACATTGTTATTAGGAAGTTGAACAAAAATCTCCGTTTGTTTTAAGCCGAAATAACCAATTAAAAGAATAAAAAAGGATAGTGATAGAAATAAACCATTGGTGCAAAATATCCATGAAAAAAGGCCAAAGGCATGGTGCAGGGTTGCAAAAATTATTAGGATTGTCCAAATAATACCAAAGGTATAGACAAGTTTTCTAAGCCAATCGAGGTTGACATTTTCTGTGGTTGAAAAGTTATTGAAAATATTAATATCCAAAACTTTAAATAGATGGATGGAGAGCATGAAGTAAACAGGTCCAGATAAGGCTGTTAGCAACAAAAAGAAATTGAACAAGAAAGGGGAGCCATGATCACTTTCAACATGATCTAGGCGTATAGTCTCATATACTTCTGGAAATAGTGGACTAATGAGTATAAAAAGATTGAACAGTAAAAATGGGACAAAGTGTAAAAGATGTTTTATTCTAAATTTAAACTCTTCTTTGATTAGCGCTGCTATATATAAATAGAGAAATGGACCATGTAGCATTAAAAGAGAAATAAAACTTGCAGAGAGCAGATGATGGTCGGTAAAAAGAGTATCTGACAATAGAGCATAACTGCCAGTATATAATCCTAGATATACTAACCAAAACGTCAATATTTTATCATGTAGAGCCTTTTTTTTCTGCAATATTAGAATTGCAAAGAACAAGGCATTAAATGCAGCTATTAATAGGAAGTATTTCATGGGATATTGCAGTCAATAAATTCAACTACCGCAAGTATAGCGAACATATTAATAATGAGTAAGAAATTTCTAGTATCAAAATGAATGGTAATTCGTTCGCAAAAATTCTATTCATACTCATTTATACCAACAGTGGGTCATCCAGATCCCGACTGATTGGGAGAAGGATCTTTTGATATTTTAAGATGCTATCATTCAGTCTCGTGATGCAATCCCGGAAGTTCTGGCTTGGCAACGAGGGATTAAGAATAGACATAAGACACAAGAAGTAAGATGCAAGAAAGTTGTCCTAGTCACGAAGCTCCAGTTTCGAGATGCAATCCCGGAAGCTCTAGCTTGGCAACGAGGGTAAACCGTAACAAGCTTTATTGTAGTCTTGTACTAATATCCAATTTTTCATGTAATACTCTAACAATTTCCACGATATTATCGCTAGATCTTCTATAATAAATCAAATGTGATTTTACTTTAACTACTCTATAATTTTGTCTTGTTTGTTCGGCAGATTTACCTGTCATGAAGTTATCGACAATAAAATCAAACTCTGTGATGATTAGATTATAGTAACTATCAGCCTGCTCTTTCGACCATTTATGTGAAGTATAAGTCCAAATATCGTTTAAGTCGACAATCGCTTGCTTACTTATTCGATATTGCTTTGAACTCATGAGTGCTTACGATGTAACTCTTGCAAGTTTTTTTTGGCGTCAAAATTTTCGACAAAACCACTTTCTTCCCCCACTTTAAGGGCATTTATGAGTTCTCTTTCCTTTCTTTCTTCTCTTTCTAATAATTTTAAAGCTGAGCGAACTACTTCACTGGCAGAACTATATCTTCCTGACTTAATCTCATTTTCGATGAAGTCTTCAAAATAATCGCCGAGTGATATAGATGTGTTTTTTTCCATATTGGTAAGTTTTACGCAATATACCAAAACTTATAAATGCACCAAAATTGCAGAATCATACTCTATAGGTTTCACTAGTCATAAGTAGAAAGGTGCTGCTTGTCCTAGTCACGAAGCTCTGGCTTTCAGTGAAAACAATCTATTGAATATCGAACAAACAACTTTGTCCCAAATTGCCACTTGCGAAATTTAATCTGACTTAGCACTGTGAATATATTACGGGAAGTTGGAGCCTGCCTATGTCGGCAGACAGGCTTCCCAGAAGGCGTTGACAAGCTAGAGCTTAGCAACGAGGGAGAATAAGTGCAGTATTATAAGTGTTATTAATTCGTTGACAGATTCCCTTTGTTGTTTTATGTGGGAGGTTAATCAAAAATCCGTCAACGAATTACCATTCAACATCAATACGGTTTGAGAAATAATATGCTGAACACAAAAATACATAGGAAATCAGCTCCAAATGTCATTACTAATGAATTAGAATTTATTCATTAATTAAAACAGTTCGACTTAATAGCTCTAACTACCTTACATTAGGGTAGTAAAGAGAAAGTAAATTGATAATCGAAAATTATTACGTTGGCGATTACTTATAAAAACTGTATCTTTGCAAACTATTAAATCGTTTATAAAGTTATAACAGAATTGTAATGAGCATTACAGCAGCAGAAAAAGTTGAGATTTTCAAAAAATTTGGCAACGATGAAACCAATACTGGTACAACAGAGGGTCAAATTGCCCTTTTTACTCATCGCATTAACCATTTAACTGGTCATCTTAAAGATAATAAGAAAGATCACGCAACTCGTCGTGGTCTACTGAAATTGGTAGGTAAGCGTCGTCGTTTACTAAACTACCTAATGAAGAACGACATTGAAAAATACAGAGAGCTTATCAAAGAACTCGGTATTCGTAAATAGTTTTTTAAAGGCTCCGAATATCGGGGCCTTTTTCAATTCATCCCACCCTATAGTTATTAGCTTAATTAATACAGCCTGATTTTTTGGGGGTAGGATTAAAGCAATAAACAAAAGAAAGAAATAATAAATGAAAGAAGATTTTAGAAGTATAGAATTTGCACCAGGTAAGGTGCTATCAGTTGAAACAGGCCGAATTGCTAAGCAAGCAGATGGCGCTGTTGTAGTAAGAATGGGTGATACAATGGTGCTTTGTACTGCTGTAAGTGCCAAAGAACCTAAGCCGGGACAAGACTTTTTCCCACTTACGGTAGATCATAAAGAGAGTTTTTCAGCTGCTGGGCGTTTTCCTGGTGGATTTATGAAGCGTGAAGGTCGCTCAACAGAAAAAGAAATTTTAACAAGCCGTTTAATTGACCGTGTATTACGTCCTCTTTTCCCAGACGGATATGTTAATGATACTCAGGTTATATCAAGTGTTATTTCATCGGATGATGAAAATGATGGGGATATGCTAGGCGCAGTTGGTGCCTCTTTAGCTATACACCTTTCAGATATTCCTTTTGATGGCCCTATGGCTGAAGTTAGAGTTGGTAGAGTAGATGGTAACTTTATCATCAATCCTACACTAACTGAGCTTAAAGATAGCGATATCGACATGTGTGTTGGTGGAACAGAAACCAGCATTTTGATGATTGAAGGTGAAATGAAAGAAATTTCTGAAGCCGAAATGCTAGCTGCTATTAAAGAAGCACACAAAGCAATTCAAAAGCTATGTGTTTTCCAAAATGAGTTGCGCGAAGAGTTAGGTAAAGAAAAAAGAGAATTTACTTCTCCTACTTTACCAGAAGAAATTGTAACAAAAGTTAACGAGTTAGCTTCTGCTAAAATCGATGAAGTTGTTAACATTGGTTTAGGTAAAGAAGAGTACAACGATAAAATTCGTGAAATTAAAGACGAAGTTGTTGCAGCTTTAGAAGAAGAATTCCCAGACGATTTAGGTACTGTTAAAAAAGTAATTGGCAATATCGAAAAAGAAGCGCTACGTAATCTTATTCTTGAAAAAGGACGTAGAATTGACGGTCGCTCAACAACCGATATTAGAGATATCTGGACACAAGTTGGATACATCGCAAGAGCTCACGGTTCTGCTTTATTTACACGTGGTGAAACTCAAGCTTTGGTTTCTGCTACTTTAGGAACTCGTAGAGACGAGCAAAGTGTAGATACATTATTTGACCAAGAAGCAAAACAATTCTATTTACATTACAACTTCCCTCCATACTCAGTTGGCGAAGCTGGTTTCTTACGTGGTCCTGGCCGACGTGAAATTGGTCATGGTCACCTTGCAGAACGTTCGCTTAGAATGATGATGCCATCATTTGAAGAGTTCGGTTACGTTGTACGTGTTATATCAGACATTACAGAATCTAATGGTTCTTCGTCTATGGCTTCTGTTTGTGGTGGCTCAATGGCGATGATGGATGCTGGTGTTCCACTTAAAAAACCAGTTTCTGGTATTGCAATGGGTATGATTGTAGGCGAAAATAATACCGCAATATTATCAGACATCCGTGGCGAAGAAGATTTCATGGGCGACATGGACTTTAAAGTTGCTGGTACCGTTGACGGTATTACTGCTTGCCAAATGGATATGAAAGTTCAAGGTATTAGCTTTGAAACTATAGAAGAAGCGTTAGGTCAAGCACATACTGGACGTTTGCACATTTTAGGTAAAATGGCAGAAACCATTTCAACACCTAGAGAATCAATTTCGCAGTATGCACCACAATTCCTAAGAATGGAAATTGATGGCAGCGACATTGGCGCTGTAATCGGACCTGGCGGTAAAGTAATTCAAGCTCTTCAGAAAGAAACTGGAACTGAAATTATTATAGAAGAAGATAGTAATGGTAAAGGCCAGATTACTATTTCTGCGAATGATCTAAGTAAAGCTGAAGAAGCTAAAAACCGTATTAAAATGATTGTTGGTCATCTTGAAGAAGGCGCAACCTATAAAGGCGTAGTTAAATCTATTAAAGATTTTGGCGCATTTATTGAAATTGCACCAGGTAAAGATGGTTTACTTCATATTTCTGAAATCGCTCATGAGCGCGTAGAAAAAGTATCTGACTTCCTACAGCTTGGTGATGAAGTTGATGTTCAACTACTTAAAGTTGAACACGGTGGAAAGCTTCGTCTTTCTAGAAAATCATTAATCGAAAGAAAAGACTAAGTTTTCTTTTAAGATTTTAAAGGCGCTACTCAGCAATGAGAAGCGCCTTTTTTTTTGAGAAATAGTTAAATAGCCTTACAACTATATCGATAAATACTACAGAGAGTTGAAAAGTATTTAGAGGTAAATGAACAAAATAACTCTGTTCATTTATGATGGAGCACCCAATTCGAATAATAAAACCGACTTCTTTATTTGAAATATTAAGATAATCGTATATATAAACTATGGTTTAAGGGATTGACGATTGTATAGGAATAGGTATCAATAAAAGGTATATATGAATGCAAAAATAATGCACTCTAATCGAGGAAGAGAATTAACAAACAGTGGGCTTACACAAGGGAGTTTGAGCAAAACAAAAGGGTTTAAATAAAATAAAAGACACGGTTCCAACCCCTCACTAACGGTGTACTTGGCTATACATAGTTTTCCTTCTATCTAGATAAGCGCTATTACATTTACATAAAATCTATTCGCATTAATTCAAGGAATGTTTAAGAAAAATATATCCTAGAACAAATTCTTATTGATGTTTGAACAACAACCAAACTAAACCAAACTTATCTATATCATCACAATATGAGAATAACGATACCTAGGCATCTACTTTTAACGGCGCTACTCTTTTTAATCGCTACCAATATACAAGCTCAAACTATAACAGAAACTAATGGCAACTTTAACTTATACAGCAATGGAATAGTTAAATGTACCGCTGCCTCCAATGGAGAAACTGGTACACTGGGTGGTATTACCTACACCAGAAGAACTAAGACAGAAATACAATCTAATCATAGTATTGCGTCTACTAGTTGAACCAGTGGCATTACTTCAATGCAAAATATGTTTCAAGGTGCAACAACCTTCAATGAAGATATTAGCTCTTGGGACATAAGTAATGTAAATAATTTTGCATTTTTCTTTTATAAAGCTACTTCTTTCAATCAAGACATAGGTGAATGGGATGTGAGTACTTCAGGTTCTATTGCTAATATGTTCAGGGATGCTACCACTTTCAATCAAGATATAAGCGCTTGGGATATGAGCAATTATACAAATATGAATAATATATTTAATGGTGCAACTGCTTTCAATCAAGACATCAGTGCTTGGGATGTAAGCGAGGCAACAGGGATGAACAGTATATTTAACGGAGCTGCGAATTTTAATCAAGATCTTAGCACATGGTGCGTTCCAGGAATTAGTTCATTACCCTTAAATTTTGGGAATGCGGGAACAAATCCAGTTTGAGGAACTTGTCCTAATTCCCAGCGAGTTATTTCTGGTAATGAAGGCTGGCGATTACTTTCCTTTCCTATGACAGGTGGAACAGTTGAAACTATTTCTGATGATACAGCTATTCAGGGAATTGTAGGGGGAAGCAATTCAGGCTCCACTGCTAATTTCATTTTATATGATGACGCAGGAAGCTTCGAAACGCCAACGAATGTAAGTACTGCTTTTGGCGACGGAAAAGGTTTTGCACTTTATTTTTATGATAATACTAGTGTTAGCTCATCAAAGTTACCCGTTACACTTGATGCAGCAGGTGCTGAGCCATCCTCTGATGTAGTAGTAACGTTAAACCCAGCCGCTAATGGATATACATTGGTTGGGAATCCCTTTACCTCTAAATTTAGAACGGACGCCACGAACATGAGTGTGAGCGGAGCTGACATTATTCAGAACAATATTTGGTTTTGGAATAATGGACTAGGAAGCTACTCTTTAAAAGATCGTACCACGCCATATATCATAAAGCCTTGGCAAGGATTTTGGGTTCAGTTGGGTAAAATAGGCGGAGCAACGAACCTTACGTTTAAAACCGCAGGTAAAACAACTTCTAATGCAACCGGAAGCTTTTTCTCTAAAGCAGTAGTTGCCAATCGAGGAGATATCAACTTTACCATGATTTCTGATAGCAGTTATGATGAAGCGATTCGTCTGAGTTTCCGAGATAATGCAACCACCGATTACGACGCCGATGATGCAGGTAAACTAATGCCGCTTCTTAATCAGTATGCTGTCATGGGATTTCAGACCAATAATCTGTATAAAGCAGTAGAATCACTTCCTTGGGATTTAAAAGAAACAGTAACCATTGCCATGGAAACTCAATTGGTAGGAGTGAGTGGAGGTTTTACGCTCAATTGGAATGGCTTCGAGAGTATTCCTGCGGGATGGGAACTCACTTTTCACGATTACCAAACCCAAACCAACGTCGATATGCGCGTGGATAGTAGCTACGCTTTTGACGCCACCGCACCAGCTGCGAAAATGAATCCTTTGAGTATTCTTACCGGACCAATGGCAACACCAATGAAAGCAAAATCTACTGGAAATCGTTTTGCTATCACAATTACGCCAAGCAAAACTAGTGTTGGCAACGAAAGTGGTGAAAAGGTAGAGAGCTATTCCCTAGCACAAAATTATCCAAATCCCTTCAATCCAAGCACTACCATCAACTACTCGATGAAGAATGCAGGGCAAGTAACAATTAGCATATACAACGTGATGGGGCAGAAAGTAGCAGAGTTAGTAAATGAGGTTAAAGCTCAAGGCAGCTACAATGTAACATGGAATGCTTCTGGCACGGCTTCTGGAATGTACTATTACCGTTTAAATGCGGGTGGAAAATCCATCACACGTCAAATGATATTGATTAAATAGCAGTGAGCTTTGAGGTTTCTTTGCTGCTCTATCCTTCTAAATACTCTGTACTAATTACTAAATACTATTTTTATGAAAACTATATTTTTTACTTTACTTACTCTTGTCATTATTCTAGTTCTATCCTCCGTTCTTTTTGCACAACCTCCAGGGTTGCCGGGCACTCCATCACAAGCACCCATTGATGGTGGACTAAGCTTACTTGCAGTAGCAGGTGGCGCGTATGCAATTAAGAAATTGCGCAACAAGAAAATAAACTAGAAGAGCATACCGAGGGATAATAGCTTTCAGTTATTATTACAGATAATTGTCAAAGCAATACAGAATCTCCCCGTTAAGCTTCGTATATTTGGCGTCTCTATTCTAAGAGGCGCCTTTTTTTTGCACATTTAAATTGATTATGGAAAAATATATAGAAACTGAGTCTGTACAAAAGACCACACTTCCTAACGGATTACGTATTGTAACTGAAAGTATCAGCAGTGTTAAAAGCATTTCTGTTGGTATCTGGGTTAAAACGGGTTCAAGAAACGAAACGGAAAAACAAGCTGGGGTAACTCACTTTTTAGAGCACATGCTCTTTAAAGGCACAGAAGAACGTAGTGCCTACGATATTGCCCTAAGTATGGAGGCTGTAGGTGGCTTTTTGAACGCCTTTACTTCATCTGAATATACCTGCTATTATGCACGTTGTGTTGATTCTCAACTTGAAAGGGCTCTAGATGTACTTTCTGATATGGTGCTAAATCCTACTTTTCCTGCTGAAGAAGTAGAGAAAGAGAAGAAGGTGGTAATTGAAGAAATGAAAATGTACCGTGATTCGCCTGATAGCTACTTATTTGAGGAATTCAACACAAAAATGTTTGAAGGGCACGAATTAGGACGCCCTATTCTAGGAAACGAAGAGTCCGTTTCATCCTTTACGCGAGATGATTTGTATGCGTATATGAAAGAGCGTTACCGTTCTGGAAATATGCTAATCTCGGTAGCGGGCAATGTAGATCATAAAGAAGTAGTAGAAATTGTATCTAGATTTTTAGGTGATATAGAAAATTCATCTGCTACAACACCAGAGCAACCTCTACAAGAATTAAAGCCAGAGAAGTTAGTTCTTACAAAAGCCATTGAACAAACTCATTATATTTTAGGCCGACGTGGTTTACATTTAGATCACCCCGAAAAATATCTACTGCTGTTGGCCAACTCTATTTTAAGTGGTGGAATGAGCTCAAGACTACACCAAAATGTGAGAGAAAAGTATGGCTACTGCTATTCTATTCAGTCATTTAACCAATCCTATTCCGATTCTGGAATGTGGGGAGTTTATGTTGGCACGGATAAGGAATATGTAGAGCACGTGCATGAATTGGTGGTGGCTGAACTTACCAAGATGAAAGAAGAATTGGTTCCTGCTAAAGAATTAGACGAGGCCAAAGCCCAATTAAAAGGAAAACTTCTGCTTTCACAAGAAAACACCAGTAATCGTATGATGCGTTTAGCGAAAAGTGAATTATATTTCGATCGATTTATAACATTAGACGAATTAGTAGATAAGATTAATGCAGTTACAGCAGAAGAGATTTTAGAATTTTCTCAAGATTTCTTCGACCAGAAATACTTTATGGAAGCTGTATTAATGCCTGAAGAATAATTGGTTTCTTTTTTGAGATATTAGATATTGTAGGCTGAATGAACCTTCACTACAATATCTAAAGCTCATAAATTATTGCTACATTTTTGACTGGAAGTATAATTAAATTGTACTTTTAGTTTGTAGCAATCCAAAACGAATAGCGATAAATTTTTATAAAATAATATGATATATATCAATCAGCTTGCTAACCATGTAGACACATCTGTTACCTTAAAAGGGTGGGTGTATAATATTAGAACCAGTAAAGCACTTGCATTTATAGAGCTTAGAGATGGCACAGGGCTTGCGCAATGTGTAGTGGCAAGCGATGATGTTAGTGAAACCGTGTGGGAAGCTGCAAATTCGTTAAAACAAGAAAGCTCGCTAGAAATCACCGGAATGGTAAAAGAAGATGAACGTAGTATTGGTGGTTACGAAATTCATGTTACTGATGTAGCCATTATCCAGATTGCTGAAGATTACCCGATTACTCCGAAAGATCACGGGATAGAGTTCTTAATGAATAACCGTCATTTATGGTTGCGTAGCCAACGGCAGTGGGCTGCAATGCGGGTTAGAAATGAAATTATTTTCGCTATCCATTCCTTCTTTCACAGTAGAAATTTTGTGCAAATGGATTCCCCTATTTTTACAAGTAACGCCGCAGAGGGAAGCACCACACTTTTTGAGACGGATTATTTTGATGAAAAAGCATATTTAGCGCAAACAGGTCAGCTTTATGGGGAAGCAATGGCTATGGCGCACGGATTAATCTATACTTTTGGTCCTACTTTTAGAGCCGAGAAATCTAAAACTCGCCGACACCTTACTGAGTTCTGGATGATTGAACCAGAAATGGCATTTTATGATTTAGATATGAATATGGATCTTGCTGAAGACATGATTCGTTATATCATTAAAACCGTTTTAGAAAAAAGAAGTAAGGAATTGGAAATCCTTGAAAGGGACACTTCAAAGTTAAAAGCTGTTGTAGATAATAGATTTGAGCGTATCAGTTATACAGAAGCTGTTAAGCGACTTAAGAGTGAAGAAACGGCGACTATGCTTGATACCATGCTAGAAGAGCGCAAAGCCGAAAAACAGAGTCTTTTAACAGAAAAAGATGAGATTAAAAGTGAGCATGGTTCTGCTAAGAAGTGGAGAAAGAAGCAGATTGAACATCGCCAGATAGAGATATCAGCTCGACTAGATCAGATTGAAGAAGATTTTAGAAATATTCCGAAATGGAAAGAGTCGGCTCAGAATTTTGAATGGGGGAACGACTTTGGTGGCTCTGACGAAACCGTGCTGATGATGCAAAAAGAAATTCCAATGATGGTGCATCGCTGGCCTGCCGAAATAAAAGCTTTCTACATGAAGCGCGATCCTGAAGATGAGCGACTAGTACTCGGTGTTGATATGCTTGCCCCTGAAGGTTACGGCGAGATTATTGGTGGAAGCCAAAGAGAAGATGATTTAGAATTCCTTCAAAATCACATCGAAAAACATAATCTACCTATGGATGTATTTGGCTGGTATTTAGATTTACGCAAATACGGCTCCGTACCACATTCTGGTTTTGGCTTAGGATTGGAGCGTACTGTGGCTTGGTTATGTGGACTATCTCACGTTAGAGAAACCATTCCATTCCCAAGAATGATGGGCAGATTAAGGCCATAAAATCACCTTCATAATCTTAACTCTGACTGGGTTCGGAAACCTGTCAGAGTTAGATGTGTAAACAGTATTTAAAAATAAAGGCGTTCTTTAAATAGACCGAATTATCTATTCTTTTTCAGGTACTTTGCAGGTGCTAATGCCAAATATGGCATATAACGGGCAAAAGCTAACAAAGCTCGTTATTACAAAAACAGCTGCAACTATAATTAAAACAAGGCCAAGTGTGCCCGTAATTACGTTGGTATAATAAAGAGCCGCAATAATTACAGCTAGCAGTATTCTTATAATTTTGTCGGGAGAACCCATATTCTTTTTCATGATAAACATCCATTTGTTAATTAAGGGATAAATGAATGTACTCTTTTATTATGAAAAAACAGTGAAGGGTACTTTATGCTGAAGAATCTTCCCGGCTACTTGAGGCAATGATGGTTGTACCTCGTCACGAAGCTCCAGCTTCGTGATGCAGTCCCGGAAGCTCCTGTTTCCAACGAGTACAATCTTTTGAATGACTATTAATCAGTTTTTCACAAATAATATAACCCAATAGAATATTTAATGAATTTCTTAGCACAGAGAACAAATTACAGGAAGCAGGAGCCTGCCTATGTCGGTAGACAGGCTTCCCGTACTGCGTTGTAAAGCCGGAGCTTTGCAACGAGGGGTAGATTCCTCAGAATCCATTCTGAAATTAACAGTAATTTATTTCCCTAAATCGACTTCGGGAATGGCTTCACCTTGGCCTTTTAGGTAGTGATCTAACCACTGCGACCATCGTGTCCAGTTATCGAGGTTGATTTCTTTGGCGCCTGTGTGGTGGTCGGCATAAGGATACATATACAAAGCTGCAGGTTTGCCCAATGCATTGAGTGCATGGAACATACGCCATGAGTTATCTGGCCAAGTCCCGGTATTTTGATCATCAGCGCCATGATACATTAGCAATGCGCCTTCGAGTCTATCAGCCCAGAAAATAGGGGACATCTGTAGATATCTATCTAAGCCTGTCCAAATACTATTGCGTTCTCTTTGGAAACCAAGAGGGGTTAGGGTTCTGTTAAAGTTGCTATCACCAGCAATACCAGCTTTAAAGAAGGAGGTATGGATCATAGCATGAGCCGTGCCAAAAGCGCCATAACTGTGCCCACCTATAGCCATTCTCTTACGATCTACATAGCCTTTAGAGGCCAAGCTATCTATAACAACTGTAGCATTTTGCTGAATGCTCCAAACAAAGCCATTATTAGGATCGTTATTACTATTATATGAAATTGGCCAATCTGACCTAATTATAGCATATCCTCGTTTTATTAAAACTTCTGGAGCTCTTTGTGCCCAGCTCTGAATAATGGTAAATGTATTGTTATTGAATGTTCGTTGTGATTTATCATACGCTTTCTGGTCGTTATACTCGGTTGGATAATGCCAAATTAAACCAGGTAATGGCTTTCCATCCCAGTTTTGAGATACTACCACTTCCACCCAAAACTCAAAGCCATCAGCACGTTTTACTTTGAAACGCTCGCGCTTAGCTTTCGAAATTGCTTCATTATAATCTTTGTTATTAGTGAGCTTAGTACGTTTATCGTTTTCTAAATTGATATACCAAGAATCAGGGTGAACTTGAGCCGATTGGCGATTGATAACAATATTATTAACATCATCATCCAGCGTTGCTGAAACTTCTTCGTAGTAATCGGCTGCGCTTTCGAAAAGGCGTTCTTTTTCGCCTGTTTTAATATTCACTTTATCGATGAAAGGACGTGGGGATTGCTCTACTGGATTTTTATCGTATATAGTTCCAGATAGGTAAACACTGCTTTCGTCAGAGCTCATTTGCACCACTTGCAATCCGTTTGTGCTTGTTTTAAGCATTAAATTGCCAGGATTCTCATAAAAATCATCTGTTTTGTGGGAATAGATGGTATAGGAGGTGTCGGCGTAAATGGCTTTTAATTCCTCTTTTTTACCAGAAGGTCTCTCATCAACAAAAAACACATCTAAATTTTCGGCATAGCTTACCGAGTTGATTTTAGTTTTTGTGGAATACAGTATCTTTAATGTATTCTCATCAAAAGGGGGTAGCCACTGATTAACTTTGTGGAGTTTGTCTTTAGCTGGAGTTTCAACCTCGGTAGAATCTTTATCCTTTTTGTCCTCTACTGGTTTGGAAATAAAGCTTAACCCTTCGCCATCGGGTCTCCAGGAAATATTGCTACGTCCAAAATCCTCAAGTACATCATGATCTGGAACTCCCAATCTAGCTTCGCTTTTACGCAAGGTGGTAAGGACATTACCTTTTGAATCCCAAATCTCTTCAGTCCATCCAAAAGAATTTACTGGGGCTACATACGAAAATGGTTTTTGTAGGGTTTGTACAACAAAATAATCACCACTTGGTGCCACATCTACAGATCGAATTAAAGCGGGATTACCAATGGTATGGACATGCTTCTTCTCAACCTGAATTTTGGTTAATTGTCCGGTTATATAGTACTCGAGTAATTGAGCCTCATATTTACCATCTAATAATGTTTTGTAGGTTCGTAGTTGGTTCTTGTCGGGAGCTGTCATTCTAACTTGGGGCTGAGCAACTTTAGGCTTTTGCGGTTCTGAACCACGCTTTTCGGGAACCAAAACAGTGAAAATATACTTGCCGTCGCCCGACCAGCTGAAATCGGTATTTAAAGTAGCAAGGACGGAATTCTTTGTTATACGTTCTGATTTCCCATTCTTGGAATTTGCTACATAAATATGAGTGCCGTCGTTATAATGAGCTAAATAAGCTACTTTAGAGCCATCGGGCGACCATTTTGCATCACTTATATTTGCGTTTTTTGGTGTATTGATACGTTGTATTTTGCCATTTTTAGCATTAACCAATTCAATGCCATCTGCAGTTGTAATAGAGGATCTACCCGGCATTTGGGTAGTGTACTTTCTATCTCTATTTGCCAAAGGATCAATCTGTAAACCGCCCAAGTTATACCAATCTTTTGCGTAGCCCTCAATGGAAGCCATAGACTTGTCTTCATCAAAAGTATAATTCAGGAAGTAATTTCTGGTTGGGTCTAAATTCGACAAGCTAATTGTATTTTTGTGCCGAGGGGATAAGACTTCATCTAAAATATCTTGTGAAGGGGTTAAGTAGTTTTCACGAACAGTTTCAGATGTGCTTTGTGCTACTATTAGGTGAGCATTACTGCTAGCCACAAATAGAAGTACAAAAGAAAAGAGGAAGGGTTTTAGAAAATTTTTCATATTTAAATATCAATAAATTAAAGTCGATTTATAATACTAAGCGTATAAATGATAGTATTATAAAGATTGTACCATTGCATAACTATGTGTGTTTAAAGTAAGGTAGCCTTCAATCAAAGCCCCAAGTTTTAAAAATAATTTACAAAGGGGTTTGTAGGGTTGAGGAGTGAGTTTACTTAATCCTCATTATTGGTTCAGTAAGATTTGAACATAGAATATAAAATTGTTCAGAAATCCCAAAGCTTCGGGATCAGACGACTCTTACTCATTCCTAAAAACAAGGCGTCTTTGCGAGGAAGCAACAATTTAGATGAGGGTTGAAATTTAACTCGACGAAGCAATCTCCCTGAATCAGCTTGGGGTCTTTAAAGAACGAGTCGTTGAAAAGGCTTGTAGCTTGATATCATGAGATTGCTTCGTCAAGCCTACCATTGCCATAGCTTCATATTCATTATATCTAGAATAAATATTGAATGTGAGTAGGTCTGATAATAGCGCTAGAGGTATTTAAACGTAGGTTCACATATTAGTTCTGAACCAGTTCATAAAATTAATTCAGCCTGAAGGATATTTATACTATAATCTTAAAACCCTTTACTTGTAAGGGTGTTTTAATTCAACACTCTATACCAAGCAGTATAATTATTAAATTAGTAAAACCTACCATTTTTTATTAACCTCTAATTTAGCTTAAGATAGGCTTACATAGGGTACAACAAAATAAGGCTGTTACATAATTAATAATGGGCTAATACATTAAAGGAAGTCCATTTATTGCAGTTATAAATCATTATATTATACTGGAAATCACATGAAAAAGATGCTACTTACCTCTGCATTTCTACTATTATCATTCATAACAAGCCAAGCCTTTGGTCAAAATTTTTATTTAGATGATAAGGGCATTTTAAAATGTGAAAATGCTGCGATTGGGGAAACTGCATCTATTTTTGGTGAAACTTATACTGCTGTTGATGAAGATATGTTAAGAACGCTGGTTGAAAATGATACAGATCATCTTTTCGTCTGCACCTCTCAGGTAAGCATCATGAAAGATTTATTTCGAGGTAAATCTGATTTTAATCAGAATATTGGTAATTGGGACGTATCTAACGTTACAAATATGAACGGAATGTTTGCTCATACAAAATTATTTAACCAATACATTGGCAATTGGGATGTTTCAAGTGTTACAGATATGTCCCGAATGTTCAATGGTGCAAACGCATTCAACCAATACATTGGCAATTGGGATGTTTCAAGTGTTACAGATATGTCCCGAATGTTCAATGGTGCAAACGTATTCAACCAAGACATCGGTAACTGGGATGTATCTAATGTTACAAACATGTCTGTAATGTTTTTTCTTGCAAAGTTATTTAACCAAGACATTGGCAAATGGGATGTGTCAAACGTTACTGATATGAGTTTAATGTTTAATAGTACTCCCTTTAATCAAGACATTGGTAATTGGAATGTTTCTAATGTTATAAATATGCTTAATATGTTTGGTGCCACCTCCTTTAATCAAGACATTGGTAATTGGGATGTTTCTAAGGTTACAAATATGGCTAGTATGTTTTTCCGTGCAGAAGCATTTAATCAGGACATTGGTAATTGGGACGTATCTAAGGTTACTAATATGGCTTCTATGTTTTATTACGCAACAACATTTAACCAAGACATTGGCAAATGGGATGTGTCAAACGTTACTGATATGAGTACTATGTTTTATGGTGAAACTGCTTTTAATCAAGATATTGGTAACTGGAATGTATCTAATGTTACGAACATGGATTTCATGTTTTATAATGCAGTAGCTTTCAATCAAGATATTAGTAATTGGGATGTTTCTAAGGTTACAAATATGGCTAGGATGTTTTTCTCTGCAGAAGCATTTAACCAAGATTTAACAAGTTGGTGTGTACCATCAATCACAAGTTTACCAAGACATTTTTCCAGTACTTCTATATTCAATCAAAGTAAACATCCTAAGTGGAGTACTTGTCCAGGAATACCTAAACTAATTAAAAATATAAAACCATTTAATAACAATACTAATATTTCTATACTTCCAAATCTATTATGGCTAAGCGATAATTCCTCAAAACAGTATCAACTTCAGGTATATGAAGGATACTCCTATATGGTACTTGACACGCTACTCAGTGATACAACTTTCACTATTACTAACTCGCTTAAGTTAAATACCACCTACTTCTGGAAAGTGAGGGGAATAAATGATGAGCCTAGAATAGGTGATTGGAATAATCCTTGGTCGTTTACTACTAGTGCTGTTCCAATTAATGTAATTACTTTAACTGCACCTAATAATAGTTCAGATACGGTGTCTATTAACACCTCACTTACATGGTGGGAAGATAAACATGCAGAATCTTATAGGCTTCAATTATCAAAGGATAATTTTACATCATTAGAATTAGATACTTTAGTAAACACTTCATCTATACTTATAAATGACCTCTTAGAAAATTCTACTAAATACAGCTGGAAAGTTCGTGGTGAAAATTCAGAAGGAGCTGGTGATTGGAGTGAAATCTGGAGTTTTACTACTATTAAAGATAAGCCAAATGTAATAACTCTACTTGAGCCCACTAATAAATTTAATGATACCTCAACAACTCCAACTTTCAAATGGAATGCATCTGAGTTAGCTGAAAACTATCAGTTTCAAATTAGTGGTAGTGATGCATTCGAGTCCTTTGTAATAGATTCTACTGTTTCTATGGATGATACTTCTTTTGTAATGTTAGAACCTCTTGATGGGGAGTCTACCTATTATTGGCGAGTAAAAGCTTTTAATGTAGGTGGTGAAAGTAATTGGAGTGAAATCTGGAGCTTTACAACAGAAGTGACAGTATCTAACGAATTGGAAGAAGTGGTTGCGGAGTTCACACTAGAACAAAATTATCCAAATCCATTTAACCCAACTACTAATATCCGATATGGTATTAAGAGCTCGACTGAAGTGTGCTTAAAAGTATTCAACATGCTTGGGCAAGAAGTTGCTACTCTTGTCAATGGAAGACAAAGTGCTGGCTGGCATACTGTTACTTTTGATGCTTCTGGACTTTCTAGTGGCTTCTACATCTACCGAATCCAAGCTGGGGACTTTGTGAGTTCTAAGAAGTTGATGCTTATTAAATAGCTGTGAGGAGTGGGCGTGAGGATTGAGTTAATTTCGAACAGAAACCCAACACCTAAGGTGTAGAATATTAATAACCTATGGTGGAGACTTCCGAAGGAAGGCGGAGCCATAGGGAAAGAATCCACGATGACCAGAATCCGACCGCGGGCGGATTCAACAAATGCTAGGCACACACTAAGATTGTAGGCACATAGTACGCCCAAGAGTCCTCCCTCTGAAATCTGACAAGTCAGATTTCTGTCTCCCTCCGACGGGAGATAGTTTTGCCATAGATTTTACAAAAACTTGGAAGCCAATTTCCAATCTGTTTTATACTATTGCCTGAAAGGCAATGCCCGACCGTAGGGAGGCAAAAGATGAGCCTAAAAACATCTTGTCATCCTGAACAAGACGACCGATAGGGAGACGCCGTGAAGGATCTTCAAATAATTGTTTGGGATGCTAAACGAAGAAGCGTTGTTGGAGCTAGTAAGCTGCTACTAGGAGACCCTTCGTTCATTCGCTTCCTCCGCCTTTCGTCGAAGTCCGCTCATTCCTCAGGGTGACAGGGCTGAGTTGTTACGTCCAAATGCCGCCGCTGGCGTCAATGACGAGTACGTCATGTTGTTTGATCAGATTTATGCACCAATTCAATATTCTATTTACTGCTTCCAAAATGCAGGGGAGAAGATGATGAGCACAGTAATTATTTCTAGTCTACCAATCATCATTAACATGATAAGCACCCATTTACCCAAGTAGGGCATTTTAGCGAAGCTTTCGGTTGGCCCGAACTCGCCCCAACCTGGGCCAATGTTGCCTAGTGCCGATATGCTTGAGCCAATGGAAGATTCTATGTCATAGCCGAAGAGACTGATTAAGAAGGCGCCTAGCGTAAATATTAGCATATACAGTATAAAAAAGCTAAGCACCGTTCTTTGAACATTTTGATCTATGGTTTTGTCACCAATACGAACAGGTAAGATAGCTCTAGGATGAATTATTTGCTTTATTTCGCGACCTGTATTGCGAAGAAGAATTATCCAGCGCATCATTTTAATACCACCACTGGTAGAGCCCGCGCTACCGCCTGCAAAGAAAAGCATGAGTAGCAGGAAAGCACCAAAGGAGTACCATAACTCATAATTATCGGTACCAAAGCCAGTTGTAGTAATTATAGAAACGGTTTGAAAGGCACCGTAGCGGAGTGCATTTAGTATAGAGTAGTCATCAAAAAGCCAAAGAGAAAGAGTTACACCAAATATTGCTATTGCGGTAATGAGTGAATAAAAGCGTATTTCCCTATTTCCGAAATAAACTTTATGATCTCCTTTTAAAAGTCTGAAATGCATCGCAAAGTTTATACCCGCAATAAACATAAACAGAGTTATAATAGCGTCAACATAGCTAGAATTGAAAGCTTGAATACTTTCATTTTTTGTAGAAAAACCACCCGTAGCCATAGTTGCCATTGAGTGATTTATAGCATCAAACCAATCCATTGAGGGATGTGCCCACAGTAAAAGAAATTCGAGTAGGGTAAAAGCAAAATAAACGCCCCACAATAATTTTGCTGTTTCTTGTACACGTGGGGTGAGTTTATCGGTAGTTGGTCCAGGCGATTCTGCTTGGAAAAGTTGCATGCCGCCTACCCCCAACATTGGTAAGATGGCGATAGATAAAACGATAATTCCCATACCACCAAGCCAATGCGATAGTGAGCGCCAAAACAAAAAGCTATGAGGAATAGATTCAACATCTGGATTTACAAAACCGTCGGATGTAGTGCCGCCTAAAATGGTGGATCCAGTGGTTGAAAGTCCACTCATGGTTTCAAAAACAGCATCGGTATAGCTAGGTAGTATTCCTGAAATTACAAATGGAAGAGCGCCTACAAGTGAAAGTGTGATCCAAGTTAAGCTTACTACTAAAAACCCCTCTCTAATACGAAGTTCTTCTGTGGGTTTAAAAAAGTACCATAATGTGCCACCTGCAACAAAAGCGATGGTAGCTGATAATAGAAAATAGCTCCACATATTTTCGCCATAAATAAGGTCGATGCCTACTGGTAATAGTAGCGCGAAGCCCATAAAGAAAACAAAAGCTCCTAAGACTCCTAAAACGACTAAAAAATCGATCGTAGGGCGATTAAAAGCATAAATTGAACTTGATGCCATTTATTGGAAGAGTTGTGTTACTTTGTCTATGGCTTCTGGTAAACAGAAAACAATAACGCGGTTATTTTCTTTAATTTGGGTAGAACCTTTAACAATTTCAACACAACCGTCACAAACTATTCCACCTATAATACATCCGTCAGGAACTTTCACATCTTCAATTCGCTTATTTACTATTTTGGAATTTTTGGAGGCAATGAGCTCAATCACTTCTGTTTTAATACCACGTAATTCAGAAATAGAAACTACATGACCTTTACGAACATAGCGATGAATTTCGTTTGTTGCGGCTACTTTTTTATTTACTACCGCCTCTAAACCAATAGTTTGACTTAATGGTATAAAATCTGGTTTCGAAACTAATGTAACGGTCTTCTTAACATCAAGGTGCTTTGCCATTAAAGAAGCAATGATATTTGATTCTTCATCTTCAGAAACAGCTATAAAAGCATCCATGTCCATAATACCTTCAGAGGCTAGCAAATCGGGATCGGTAGGGTTGCCATGTAAAACCATGACGTCTTTAAGTTCGATAGCTAGGTTTTCTGCAGTATCGTAATCTGGTTCAATCAACTTAACCGACCAATCTCTTTTAGTGTCGTTAGTGAGTAACCACGCTACCATAGCACCAATTGGAGTGCCACCGGCAATCATAATTCTATATAATTGTGTTTCGGTCTTACCTGTAGATTTTATAATCTCATGGATGTCAGCTGTTTTAGCAAGAACAAAAATCTGATCGAAGGCTTGAAATTTGGCTGCCCCTTTTGGTGTTAAAGTGAGGCCACGTCTTCCAATGGCTACCACACGGAAAGTTATATCTGAGTGCTCTGAAGCATATTCAATTAGAGTTTTACCAATTAGGGGAGAGGCTTTATCCAATCGTATTCCAATAACCTGCATCTGTCCATCGGCAAGATCTACCACATCGCTAGCTGCAGCACGCATAAGAAGTCGCGTTATTTCCTGAGCGGCACTCATCTCTGGGTGAATCATCACGTCGATGCCTAAGTCGGTGGGTTTTAATGGCGCATCTTCATGAGAGTATTCACTATTTCGGACTCGAGCAATTACAGTTTTAGCGCCAAGTTTTTTACTAATCATAGAAGCGATCATATTCACTTCATCTACACTTGTAACAGAGATGGTAATGTCTGAGGTATCAACACCGGCACTCATTAGGTCTTTGGCGGATGTAGCATTCCCTTCTTTAACTAAAACATCTAGGGTTTCAGATACATGAGCAAGGCGCTCTTTATCACGATCTAATACGATAACATCGTGTTTTTCTTTTGAAAGTACGCTTGCAAGCTCGTAGCCTATTTCGCCTGCACCAATAATAATTATTTTCACGAAGACCGTAATTATAAGTGTTTAAATAACTATCAAAACTACCATCTTTTTCAGTGAAATGAAAGAAGATTAGCTAGTGCTGAGTACCTTGCAGTAAGAAGTTGACAGGTGTTATAGTTACAGGGTGTTATTCTGTAACTATAACGATATCAACAGATATAGGCTTAGATTGTAATACAGCATTATCAATCACGGTAACTGTAAATCTATTTTCGCCTTTAATTAGTTTAGCACCAATCTGTAGCCCCTCACCAATAACTTGGCCACGCTGTTTCCAGGTGTAACTAACATCAGATAAATCTCTATTTACTTCGGGTGCTGTTAGTATAATACTTGGGTTTGCAGGATTCCATTTTATGCGATTAGATGGAATTTGTTGTGTGAATTGCAATGGAACAACCGCTAGAATATCGAACGATTGTGTGGTAAGCTCTTGGCCTGTAGGAACCCATGCTAAGGTTATATTAGCTGTTCCTGGGCTGTATGCTATCCATTTATCTTCGTAAATAGCTTGATTTTTGAATCTCCAAGTTTCAGGAACCATCAAGTCATTTAGATAGAGAGTTCCACCAACCACTATTTTATTTGGAATTTCTGGTTTAATAACCGGGAAAGGGGTAGGCGTAAAGTTAACTACAGCAGAATCAATGGAGTTTGATAAGCCACGACCATCATCCTGTATAAGAGTAACTCTATAGTTGGTTATTTCTTCAATCTTAAAGGTTGGTGTTGCAACAGCCTCATTATTTACAAACCAAGAAGAACTCAGCATATCATTGTCACGGTCTTGTGCTAAGCCGCTACGGAAACTAACCGTTTGATTTGGATATACGATATTGCTTGATGCTATAATGCTAGGTGTAGGCGAGCTATTTGCAAAAAACGTTTTCTCAGAAATAACAGTGTTATTTTTTGCTAGCGAATTATCGGTAACCTCTAGTGTAACTCTGTGCTGTCCATGTGATATTGTTTTAACAATTTCGCTTGCATTGTTACCCACAAAGCCGTCATCAATGTACCATTTAAACTGTTTGATGTATCCATCTGCATCGTATGACTGTAGCGCGTCTAACTTAATATCTGAACCTGCCGCAACGTTTTCTGGCAATGTCCATACTATAACAGGAGAGGCATTAACTTTAACTGTTTTAGTTTTCGTTACAGTATTACACGAGGTGGTAGAATTGGTACTTAATTCTAGTGTGACAAAGTATTCGCCTGGTGTAGTAAAAGTATAGGCATTGTTAATTCCAGAAACGGTGTCTTGAACTTGCTCACCTTCAATAATCCATTTTGCTGTTTTAATTCCACCATCAGCTTTAGAATCACTGCCATTAAGCGTAATAGTTTGGCCAGGCTCGGTCCATTCAGGTAACTCAAATACTGCTTCTGGACCTTCAATAACACGTACTACTGCAGTTGTTTGGCTTACATTACCACATCTTCCAGAACCTGAACCTTCAATGGTTAAAGTAACTGTATAAATGCCAGGCTCGGTATAAACGTGATTTACTTTAGGACCTGTTTTAGATTTACCGTCGCCAGTATCCCAGCTAAATGATGGTAGGGCGCCAGAAGGGTCGGTACTAGCCGAACCGTCGAAAGTAATAGCTGAGTTAACACAGATTGTAGTATCGCTAATATTAAACTTGGCAACAGGCGAGCCCTCTATAATAACAGGAATATGAGTAACTGTTTTATGTTTAGAGAATCCGTCGTCTAAAGTTAGTTTAGCGTTATAAATACCCGCTTTTTCATATACATAAGAAGGGTTTGCTTCGTCGGATGTAACGCCATTTCCAAAGTCCCATTTCACACTAAAAGCATCGCCATCGGGGTCAAAACTTTGAGAACTATTGAAAAGAACTGTTTGGCCAGAACAAGAAGCAATTTCTGACTCTACCACTGCTTTTACAGGACTATTTATTAATACCTGTATGGTTTCAGAAGTTTTACTATTACTTAATTCAAGGCCATCATCAACTGTTAAGCCAACAAAATGAACACCTGCTTCGCTAGCCAACCAGTTAAAGCTTGCTTCGTGTCTTTTTGAACCATCAGGTAAAGTCCAAGTGTAGCTTAATGGATTGTTATCTAAATCGTAGCTACCTAATGCACTTAATTGAACATTGATAGAGTTAGTTCTGATAAGGGTTTCAGTAATAATGTAGGGCTGATGGTTTACGTTAGTTTCGCCATTGATAGTAACACTTGAGTTTGCAAGTTCATCATTATCAACAACGGTAAGAGTAAACTTTTGAACTCCACTTTCTTCAAAAATTCGCTGAATTGTTTTACCACGAAGTTGAGTTCCGTCTTCAAACTTCCAAATAAAATCTTTAATAGTCCCATCAGGATCATAAGAATCTTCTGCAGTAAATTTTATTTCTGTATTTGGAACAATTTGATCAGGTATTGTTTTCCATTTTGGAACAGGAGGGGCGTTTACTCGAACGGCTTTTGTAGTTATACCTTCAGCAAATTCATATCCAGAATTATCTTTAACACGCAATGCGATGGTGTGAGTGCCTACTTTATCAAAAGAGATAGAGGTTTTAACATCGTTACCTACTTCGGCTCCATTTGCTACCCAAACATAACTGCTAATTGTTCCGTCATTATCATAACTGAGTGATCCATCCGCTGTAAATGTTTCACCAGGCGCTACTACAGTAGGTACTACAAAATCAGCAATAGGATATTCATTAATAACCAAGTTATGCTCGGTAGTTCGCACACTATTTGCTAAGCCTTCACCATCATTAACTGTTAATGTAACTCGGTAAGAACCAGAGCGTTGGTAGGTGTTAGAAACATCTATACCAGAAGCCTTATTTCCATCACCGAAATCCCAATTATAGGAAGTGATAGTAGATTCAGCGTCAGAACTTTCTCTAGCCGAAAAGTTAACATGAGATAGTGAGGTGATTTTATCAGCAGATATAACTGGAACAGGAGAGGAGTTTATTCTAATTTTTTGAACAAGCTCTTGAGAGGAGTTAGTTACACTTCGCCCATCATTAACCACTAATTTAATGTCGTAAGTGCCGGGGTCGTTAATGGTGTAATTGGCTTTTGCAGTTTCTGCAATTAGTCCATTATTAATAAACCACTTATAACTTATGTTTTGAGGATTAGGAGTCGTAGAACCAGTTCCATCTAAAGTAATAATGTCGCCAGGGGCTGCTTTTTCGGGTACCACAAATGCGGGAACTGGCGGAGCATTCACTTCGTATTTTTTTGAAATAGAATACGTTGCATTTGAAGAGCCTGTACCATCATTAACAGTTAAATTAACTGAGTAGCTTCCAGGGGTAGAGTGAGAAACAGCAACAGAAGTTCCGTAAACGTTATCTGTAATACCATCACCCGACCAAGTGTATGTAAGTGAATCACCGTCTGAGTCGTTGTTATTAATGGTGGTGATTGTCTGCGTTTCGTTAGTACCAATAACTTGCTGTAAGCTAATATCGGCATAAGGCTGGGTATTTACTCTAATACGAACTTGTTTTTCGTCTATACTACAATTAGCCGAAGCGCCGCCATCAGAAACACGAACTGAGATATTATATTGCCCCGAAATAGAGTTTGAAAATTCAAAAGTAGGACCATTTCCACGCTGCGAACCGTTTACAAACCAAGAATAATTTAGAGGCTGATTTTCAAGATCATACGATTTTTCAGCTGAGAGCGTAATAGTTTCAGATGGGGAAACTATGAGTTTGGGTGCATCTAACCGAGCTATAGGAGGAGTGTTCACAAAAACGGTTTCTTTATAGGTCCAATACTCAGGGAAATATGTTTTCTGATTCGGGATTAAAATATCTATTTCTGAATTGCCTGTGTTTTGAAAACTAACCACGGGGCGACTTCCTTGAGCCACTTTGGCATTACTTAAAAGCCATTGAGCGTTATTAAGATCAAATGAGGAGAGATTGGTTCCACTTAATTCAAACCCTTTCTCAGTACATTTTTGCGTAGGATTTTCATTGATAACCAAATGTGGCTTTTTTAATATATCGGTTGCTATAGGTTCAAAAAGCCATAAAACAGGGTGATCTACGCCATAAACGGTTAAAGTATTTAGCCAATCTGTTGAGCCACCTAGTGTGAGTCCCCAATTATTTTGTATACCAAAGCGTGTAGAAGGGATATTGGTTTCAGATAAAGTATAGGTATCGCCAAAGGAGTCCATTTTCTGAATCTTCGAATCCTCTTCACCAGCAGCTACCAATTTTGGTGATACCTCACCATTTAAAAGAAAAGGTTTTAATTGATAGCTTTTGCTTGTAGATGATTTATATAAGCCCACAGATAAATCAATAGCAATAATTTGCCAACTAGAGCCAGAAAGTACATCGCCAGTATCAGACATAACTCGAAGGTTGAAACTATTTATATCCATACCTTCGCTTGTACTTACACGTATAACGTAACCGCCTTCATTTGCTGAGGAGATGTCATTTAAAGTAACCCAGCGATTTTTAAAACGTTCTTCAGTATTAGTAACTAATTGGGTAATAGGAGTTGGGGGAGCGTTTTTAGCTTTCACAGAAGGGCCTGCTATAGAGTAGACACCATCAAATGTAAACAACTGAAAGGTTGTGGTGGTATTACCTGTATTATTTGTAATCACATCTACTACACCGCCCAAACCAGCATCAAAAATTTGGAGGCTACCATTTGGTGCGTCCTTTGCTGGTTTTATCCATATATCGTACTGATGGCGGGTGTCGCCGCTTAAAACATTAGTACCTTTGCCAGAAATAGAAAAATACATTTCTTGCGCGGCCGCACTGTTTGCAATAATCAGTAATGAAACGATAAGTGTTAACCGTTTAATCATGTTTCCCCAATAGTTGTAATTACTTTACTGTATATGATTCCGTTGAGAATGATTCCCCAAACATAATAGATTTTAATGTAACAGAAATTTTTCCTTCTTGCACACTCATTGTTATGCCCCATTTACCTTGCGAATCTGTTTTCACCGTCTTTATAATATCATTATTAGTGATAATAACCTCCATTTCAGGATAAGCTTTTCCTGTAAAGGTATTTAGACTGCTAGAAGGGTTAATAACACTACCAATTTTCTTGCCATTTAGAGCAATGTCGAAAATAACTTCGGGTGTTAATTTAACCAAACGGACTTTTTTCGTTTCTTTATTTAAAGAATTATCCACTGCAGTAACAACAATAGTACGGTCAACTTCATTTAAGTTAATACTAGTGCTAAAACTACCTGATCTTGAAACCGCTATAGGCTTGTCGTTTATGGTTACTTTAGCGTCGGGTTCTGTTACCCCTTCTAGTGTAAAGCTATCTGATTTGGTAAATATAATAGCATCTCTAAAATGTTCCCCAAAAATAGGAGGGGCTTGAGTATCAACATTTCTTATAACTCTAAAAGTTTCTGAAAAAGGGCCACGTAATCCCAGATTGTCAATTGATTGCACCTTTATATAAGTAGTACCTAAAGGTAAATCGGTTATGTTTTTGGATGTTTCAGAACTGATTATACTTCTGTTATTACCATCGAAATTATAAGAAGAGCTTATTAAAACATGGTATTTATCTGCTTTAGGAACCGTACTGAATGCATATACAAAATGATCATTATAAATAATAGAATCTTTTCTAGAGCTTAACATCTGTGGAGCTGCAAGTAATTTAATTGCAGGTAAAGGCATTTTACCCTTCTCAATTATTGTGCCTTCATTTCTTTTAATGGTGATAGTAGACTGGTTTGCAGTCACATTCGCTTCGCCGTCATAATTAGTAAGCTTTACGATTGAATTCTCGGAGTTTTCAGCATAAAAATTAAGAGATTTCAATTCCGTGGTTGAAGCCCCAGCATAAAGTGTATAATTGCTTTTTTCTTTACCAACCGCCGAGAGTTTAGATAGTAGCCCACCTTCGACCAATGTTATTTCAGTGTCGGAGCTTTCGTCGAGTTTATCAACTCTAGATTTTCTAATTACAGCCGTTGTAGATTCATTTATTTGAATATTACTACCGTCGGTAAAAGAGAGTAGAGCAAAGCTAGCTTTATGAGTTTTTATGCCATCCGACTCTTCAAAGAAAGTTTTTTCAGCTGCCTCAACCCATTCAGAAAGTAAACCTAATCTTTTATCAACTACACCTTCTTTTTGGGTTAGTTGAGCTTGAACATTAACAAGCCTATTGCTATTTAAAGTTACTTCAAGCTTATCTATAGCTGGCTTTAGCTTGCTGCCTAATTCTATAGTTCTGTCGAGATTACCTGTTTGAATAGCCTCTACATAATCTGAAATATAATTATTTGCAGAGTCTGTTTCACTTTTTGCAAAAATGCTAGCACCTTGGCTAACTAGATATTTTAGCCGCGCCTGTTGCTCCTCATAATTGAGTGTGGTTGCAGATAAGTTTTTAAGTTTTTGCACATCGGCTTGCGATAGAGTAAATGTGTTATTTTGCACATCGTGAGAAGCAAGTTTAACAACTATTGGCCAGTTCATTGAATTACTGGTATAGTTTTGAGTCATTTCTTGCAATCTATTTGCCGTAAAAGACACGTCTTGCTGTGCCTTTAAAATAGATGTTGTGCTGATAATTAGTAATAATAATACTATGGAACCTTTCATATATTAATTTCGGCTCTTTTTTTAGGGAAAACAAGTGTAAACTTACTTCCTATATCAGGATTTGATTCCAGGATGATTTCACCCTTATGACGAACCATTATTTCTTTTACATAGGTTAAACCCAAACCAGTGCCCTTTTCTTTTGCTGCTTTAACATTAGATTTTACACGGAAAAATTTATCAAATACCTTCTTTTGATCCTCTTCACTAATGCCATATCCATAATCGGTTACACTAACTGTAACTTTAGATAATGTGGAAGCAACCTCTATTACTATTGTACGATTGGGGTCACCATATTTAACGGCATTACTTACAAGATTCTGAATAGCATCGAAAGCGAATACTTTACTAGCTATAATATTAAATTCATTTCCTTTTACATCAATCTTTAAATTTAGATGTTTATCAATTAGAAGGGGATTAGAGATCATTTTAACATCTTTTACTAGCTGAAGCATATTAACTTCAGCGAAATCTAAACCTGTGGAGCCAATTTCTAATTTTTGAATTTCAAGAAAACGATTAACTAGATTATTCATTCGCTCTCCTGAATTATAAATTTCCTTTAAAAGCATTACAATCTCATCTTCATCCATAGACTTGTTGTCAATAATAAGCTTAGAAATACCAACCACAGCACTGATTGGGTTTTTAAGTTCGTGCACAATCACATTAATCATATCATTGCGCTTAATGTCGAGTAGGCGATCTTCTGTTTTGTCGTGAATGATTAGGTAGGAGCCAATTACTTTGGAGTCTTCGTTTAAAATAGATAGCTGCTGAGACACATAATAATAATTAGTACCATTATCGTGTAGGTGCTCTATATCTGCTTGATCTACCATTACTGTAAAAGGATTAGGGTAATGATAAGATTTACTAGCCTTCGACCTACTAAAGATTAAATCCTTATGCTCAATCACATCATTAAGTGAGCATTCAACAGGGTTTAGTTCCAGCGATTCTAAAAAATGAGTAAGTTGATTGTTTGCGAAGCTAAACTTATTGTTTTCACCTACAACACCTATTAAATCCTTAGAGTAAGTTACCATGTAGCGATTCTTCCATTCTTCAAGAATCAATTTTTCTACATTAATTTTTTTATAGCGTTTAAGAGTGATGCGGATATCCTCTAAAGTATTATGCATGGTCTTAAACTCTGGCAAAGAAACTGATTTGATAGGATGCTCAAAGTCGAGCTTACCAAGATGCTCTACATCAGTTAAAATAGACTGAACTGGATTATTAATTCTAACACTTACATACCAGCTAAAAATGAACATCAGTAACAAAATAATGCCAGCAGAAATAAAGGCGAAGCGTATTAATTGATGAACAGGCTCTAGAATAAAACTGTCTTCAACAGCAATTATATGCCAAAATGGTATAGTTTCAAATCTCGAAGAAAGTATGTACCAGTTTGCATTATCAAATGACACTACTTTTTGTGAGGAGTAAGTTGCTTCACCAACAAGTTCTTTAGGAAAAGGAAAAGAATTTTCAGCAAATATACTTTCACTGGTTGCTGTTACTATACTAGCTTCGTACTTGCCGCCTAAAGGTATATAAGTAAGATTATTACTAAGACTTTGTGAATTGAAATATACTGTTATTGTAAATACTTCCTCAGATATTTGGAGATTTTTTTTAGCAACAAATATGCTCGCCGTCTGTGTGGAGTCTCCCATCCAGCTAATATTAATATGGTCATCAACCTTAGAAGGATACCATTGGGTTTTGACAGAATTAAATTCTACTGAGTTATAGATTGTGCGCGTAATATCAATATTTTGGTTAGTGCTGATGTCGGTAATCAGAATTCGCATTAAACCAGGAGTATAATTAACAGCTTTCTCTGAAAGTGACTCCGTTTCACTTGGGTTATTAATCAAATCTTCAGAAAGTCTATTTACCGCGTTCAGCCAATTACTTATAGTATTGTCGGTTTGCCTGAGAGTGTATTCTTGCAATTGTGAAACAATAGTTGTTCGTTCATTCACAATTGTGCGCTGGTACTCTGGCCTAACAAATAGCCATATAAGTACCACAGCAAGCAATATTAGTGCTGATGAGATATAAAAAATTCTGTCGCGGAGAGTAAGTTTATTGAGCATGTACCTTTATATAGAGATTATATAAGTTCATATAATTCAGCCTTAATTACGATTAGAACATCTTAAGAAACATTATTAAAAAATCGACAAAATTATTATGTGATAAAGGTGAAATAGAATTATAGTTGTTTTATACAATATTGCACGCATTTGATAATTGATAATGTGAATTAGATTGCACCTATCATCTAAATAATAAACCCTAAAAAGTGCTTAGCTATTATGTTAGCAGAGGTATGTAGCACTTATAAAACACGTTTAAAATCATTTAAAGTAGAGTGTAATATCAAAAGAGATATAAGTCTAATTGAAAATTATATTTGGGCGTATTTTGTATTTATAATGCCTAACTTTTAGCATCAAAATTTTAATAAAATAAACATCACGTTATGATTATTGGAATACCAAAAGAAATTAAAACACATGAAAACCGTGTAGCACTTCAGCCAGGTGGCGCCTTACAAATGAAACGTAATGGACATGAGGTTCTTGTTGAAAAAGGAGCCGGAGTTGGAAGCGGTTTCTTTGACGAAGATTATGTAAATGCTGGCGCAACCATCATAGACGACGCTGCAGAAGTGTGGAAACGTGCCGACATGATTATGAAGGTGAAAGAGCCTATCGCTGAAGAATATCCGAGAATGAAAGAAGGGCAGATTATATTCACCTTCTTTCACTTTGCTGCTGATGAAGCTCTTACCAAAGCAGTTGTGGAATCAAAATGTATAGCCATAGCTTATGAAACAGTTGAAAAAGCAGATAGATCTCTGCCATTGTTAATTCCTATGAGTGAAGTTGCAGGACGAATGGCTGCTCAAGAAGGTGCTGTATTCCTAGAAAAGCCAAAAGGTGGCCGTGGTATGTTAATGGGCGGAATTCCAGGCGTGCAACCTGCTAAAGTATTAGTACTTGGTGGTGGTATAGTAGGTGTCAACGCTGCAAAAATTGCCGCTGGAATGGGTGCCGACACCACCATAATGGATATCAACATGCCAAAGCTTAGATACTTGGATGATGTAATGCCAAAAAATGTGCATACGTTTTTCTCTACCGAAGCTAATATTAGAGCAATGCTACCTACAATTGATTTAATTATTGGTGCGGTGCTAATACCAGGAGCTAAAGCCCCAAAATTGATTAGAAGAGACATGTTAAAAGAAATGCGTCCTGGTACAGTGATGGTTGATGTTGCCATAGATCAAGGTGGTTGCTTCGAAACTTCAAAACCAACTACCCACCAAGACCCAACCTTTGTGGTAGATGATGTTGTACATTATTGCGTGGCAAATATGCCGGGCGCCGTTCCGTATACCTCTACTCTTGGTTTAACAAACGTAACTCTACCTTATGCTGTGGCTCTAGCCAACAAAGGCTGGAAGCAAGCAGTTAAAGATGACAAAGAGCTTCTACAAGGTCTTAACATCGCAAATGGTAAAATTGTGTACCACGTAGTTGCTGATGCATTTGATATGCCTTGGGAACCTGTAGAAAACGTACTTAATTAAATTCGAATAGTTAGTCCGGAAGCAATCCGGATTGAATTATTATGATAATTACGAAAAGCTGAATAGGAAACTATTCAGCTTTTTTTATAGAAGAAATTTGTTAGGTAAATAATAAAGCCAAGTTCGAGGGGAGTACTGACCCTCATTGAAAAGCTCCCGTATTGTGACGAGAAACACTTCAAAACTCAATGCTCACTCCTCAAAGCTAGTTTCTTAAATCTGTATCCAATTAACGCCCGTAAGCTATTACTTTAAGAGGATCTGTTTTAGCTGCAATGCGCGCGGGAATCCAAGATGCGATTGCGCAGAGGGCGATGGTTACCACGCTGACAATCACGAAGTCAAAGAACTGGAGCTCAACGGGGGCGTAGCTCATATAGTAGTTTTCTTCAGAAAGTGGGATTATTTGATATTCTAATTGCAAGTAAGCGAAGAGTAGGGATATACCTATCCCAATAATTAATCCAACTACCGAGACCAATATCCCTTCCAACAAGAAAATTCGTTGTACAATGGATGAACGGGAGCCAATGGTTTTAAGAATCCCAATATCACGAGTGCGCTCAAGCACCATCATTAAAACGGTACCAATTAAATTAAAAGCCGCAACTATAATCATTACGCTTATAACCAATGGTATCATATTCTCTTGAAGTTCAATCCACGCAAAAATATTACCAAATTTGGTATAAATGGAATCTAAAAAGTAGGGGAATTTAACTTTCTCGTTCAAAACCAATTCAAAATCGTTAATAGCTTTAACGTCCTTTAATTGTATTTCTATCCCTTGAGCTTGTTGATCATTTAATTTTAATAGTTTTCGAACATTGGTTCGTTCAACTAAAGCGTACACATCGTCAAATTGGTCTATTCCTGTCTGATAAATTCCAGTAAGCTGAAATTGCTGAATTTCTGGGGATGCAATCAAAGAAGAAGCACCGTCTACAGTATAAACCGTAATAACATCGCCCACAGAAGCCCTCAATTGCCGTACTAGCTTGGAACCGAGCACTATACCAGGCATTCCATTTGACTGCACTGTGAGGTCTAATGTGCCAATATTAACGTAATCAACTAGTTTAGAAACACCACCATCTAAATCAACACCTTTAAGAATGGTGCCACTAACTTCATCGCTAGTTTGAATCATTACTTGGCCTTCTAACGCAGGCTGTACTTTTTCAATCTCTGGGAAACCTTCGAAGTAGGTAACTAGAGTGTCAGCTCGTTCAATATATGGATTGGCGTACGTTACAACGGTGAAGTGAGGAGCGAAGCCTAGAATCTTCTCATTTATGGTAGATTTGAAACCATGAACTATAGAAAGGGCAATCAATAAGCCAGCAGATCCAATAGCCACCCCAGCTATAGACATTATCTTGATGAAAGACAAAAAGCTAGAGCCCTTACGGATACCTTTAAAGTAGCGAAGCGCTAAATACCATTCAAAGCTCATATATTTTTTGTCAATTTATTGTGCTTATAGAAATGTGAACGTTCTTAATTTATAAACATAAACCGAGAACGCCTCACATTACCAAGAGTTTCATCTAAATAAGATAGTTAGTTTACTACTTATTCTGGTTTCATTTGTGGGAAAAATAGAACGTCTCGAATTGATTTAGAGTTGGTCATAATCATACTCAATCTATCGATACCGATTCCAATACCAGCTGTTGGTGGCATTCCATATTCCAAAGCACGAATAAAATCTTCGTCAATAGGCATAGCTTCGTCATCGCCATCTGCTTTGAGTTTTGCTTGCTCTTCTAGGCGCTCACGCTGGTCGATAGGGTCGTTAAGCTCAGAGTAGCAATTTGCAATTTCTTTACCGTTACAAACAACTTCAAAGCGCTCAACCAAGCCTTCTTTTGAGCGGTGCTTTTTAGTAAGTGGACTCATTTCAATAGGGTAGTCGGTGATGAAAGTTGGTTGTATCAATTTGCCTTCAACAAATTCACCAAAAATCTCATCTATAATTTTACCTTTACCGTACGATTTGTCTACATGTACATTTAGTTCTTTCGCAACGGCTTTTAATTCTTCTAGCTCAAGGCCAGATAAATCTTTACCAGTTTCATTTTTGATAGCATCTAGAATAGGTAAGCGTGGCCAAGGGGCTTTAAAGTCAATTTCTTTATCGCCATAAGTTACCTTTGTAGTACCATGTAGAGCTATAGCAACCTTTTCAATCATTTCTTCAGTAAAATCCATCATCCAATTGTAATCTTTGTAAGCTACATAAAGCTCTACTTGAGTGAATTCAGGATTATGGAATCTAGAGAGCCCTTCGTTTCTAAAATCTTTACTAAACTCATAAACGCCGTCAAAACCACCAACAATGAGTCTTTTTAGATATAATTCGTTCGCAATACGAAGATATAAATCCATATCTAGCGAGTTGTGATGCGTTACAAATGGCTTAGCTGCCGCACCACCTGCAATAGGCTGTAGAATAGGTGTTTCTACTTCCAAATAACCTCTTTCATTCATAAAGTCGCGCATGGTTTGTACCATTTTTGTACGCTTTCTAAAGGTCTCACGCACTTCAGGATTTACAATCAAATCCACATAACGTTGGCGGTAGCGCAACTCTTTATCGGCGAAAGCATCAAAAATTACTTTCTCGCCTTTTTCATTTTCAATTTCTTTTGGGATTGGAATAGGGCGGAGCGTTTTAGCTAAGAACTCAAATTCTTCTGCATGGATAGTTGTTTCGCCAGTACGGGTTTTAAATACAAAGCCTTTAATCCCTACTATATCACCAATATCCACTAGCTTTTTAAATACAGTGTTATATTCCTCAACACCAACATCATCTCTGCGGATATAAACCTGAATGGTACCAACAGAGTCTTGAAGGTTAAAGAACGCTGCCTTACCCATAATACGGCGAGTCATCACACGGCCAGCAATGGAAACAACTTCTGTCTCAGGATTCGACTCTTCATTTCTAATTAGCTCAGGATTCTGTTTAATCTGTTTGCTATTATGTGTTACATCAAATGAATAAGGATAGGGGTTAATTCCTAGCTCTAATAGTTGAGCTAATTTTTCTCTTCTAATTTCTTCTTGTTCAGAGTGGGATAATTCCTGTGCAGACATGTATTTATTTTAATTAAGATATTTTTGAAATAACATTACTTGAAAATACCGAATTACACAGAAAATTGTGCCATTAACCTAAACATCTTTAAGTATTCTTTTGGAGCTTCTAAATTCTAAGACTATTGCTGGTTTTCCTGAAAGTACATTATTGGGCTATACTCCTATTATAGAAGGGTTAACGCCAGATATTTTAACGGATAATGAGTACCAGCAATGGGACGGTTTCACCAGTCAATTACGTAAAAATGAGTTCTTAACAGCTCGGCATTTATTCCATTATTTACTAGCTCAGGGCGAATTAAATCCTGATTATGTGCTTAAAAAAGAACCTTTAGGCAAACCTTATGCCCAATTAGATGCTAACATTCTACACGTTAGCTTTAGCCATTCTAAAGATTATGCGATGTGTGCAATCTCACCAAAGCACACTATTGGTTTAGATATTGAATGGTGTAGGCGCCAAGTAAATGAAAAGCTTGTAAGGCGAATTTTAAATGAAAACGAATGGAAAGTGTTTGGGGAGGAAGATCCCGTTAAACTGTGGACCATGAAAGAAGCTGCTGTTAAAAGCCTTGGAACAGGCTTACGAACCAATTTAAACGAATTGGTTTTGAGGAAAGAATCTGAAAATGAGTTTTTGATAACATTTAATAATGAAAAGACCTTTCAAATTTGTAATTTCCAATTGTTAGATCATCAGATTTCAATTGCTTATTAACTTACAATACTCAAAATCAGATTTTCTAGGACCTGAAGAGATTTACTCGGCCTTGGGTGAGGTGTCTTCAGGTTTTTTTTATGTCTACACTTTTTGAGCCAATCTAAAAATCAATCTACAAGAACATGAAGTTCCCAAACCTAACCAAAGAAGAAATACAAGAGTCATTCCAAAGAGTAGGTTCAAAAGGTGAAAATACCCACTCAGTACGTATGTTATTTGCCCCAACGCATATCGAATCCGATCATTTAGATGATTTCACCCGAATTTATAATAACATTGAGGGCCATAACTTTGACACTTTAGTTGTTGTAGAATCGTACACAGGGGAGTTAGAGAAAAAACTCAGTTTACCTTCAGCTTATAGTTATGAAACTCCATTTGGGGTAGTGCAAGTAAACGATAGGTTACGTGAAGAGTTATGCGATGAGGAGGATGATTTCTACATTAGTGATTCTGGGTTGAGTGATAAAAGCAGCCTTTACACACAGATTATGATGTTTCAGGCTTATCAAAATAAATTTGATGTGCTTAGTGTTCAAATTGGTGATTACGACACTGCTATTGTTCAGGAGCTTGCCTACGCGCTTGATGAGTTATTGAGTAACAGGAATGTATTACTGGTATTTTGTAGTGATATTCCATCAGAAAATAAAGATGAGCTGGCAAAGCTAAAGGCACTTGTTACACAAAATAACGAGACTGCACTTAAGCATTACATTCATAGCCACGACAAAAAAGTAAATGGTGCACGAGCGCTGATTGCTGGTGTTATGGTAGCGCAGAGCTGGAACTTAGATATTAGGTTTATGGACGACCTCACAGACTCTAAATTTATTGGTGGCTTTGCAGGTATTCCAAAACATCAGTTTGTATAAATTCGAATTTAAATAAAACTATAGAATGCACGAAATAACTAAACCTTCTATAACCATTATTGGGCTTGGCAAAGTGGGTAATGCTTTTTATAAAGTATTGCCAAAAGTTGGTTATAAAATGGCGTCGGTATTTTCAAAATCAGTGCATAATGTTCCCTTTTTTGTGGAAGGATTTCCTTCTGAAAATCATCACCTCGGTGAACTAATATTTTTAACTGTACCCGATGATAAACTAGAATCAATCATTGATAATTTGGATGATAATTATGATGATTTTAAGGGGAAATCTATAGTCCATTGCTCGGGTACTCTTAGCTCAGATATTTTATATCCATTAAAAGAAAAAAGAGCGAATGTAGCTTCGTTCCATCCTATACAAGCCATATCAGAATCTACCGAATCCTTCAACTCAACATGGTTTGATGTTGAGGGAGATGAAAGGGTGTTAATGCTGTTATCTAAGCTTACTAAAGAAATGGGAGCCAATCTACTAGAGGTTCAAAAAGAAGCGAAACCTTATTTGCATGCTGCAGCTGTTGTGGCATCAAACTATGTAGTTACTTTAATGAAAATAGCTGAAGAAATTGCAGAAATTGGCGGGGTTGATAAAGAAAATATCGTCTCTGCTTTAATTCCATTAATGCGATCTTCGATAAATAATTTGGAAGAAAAAGGTGTGCAAAATTCCCTCACTGGTCCTATTGCAAGAGGGGATGTTCAAACCGTTAAAACTCACCTCGAAATCTTAGAAAATCACGAGCATCTCTTAGAGTTATACAAAGTGCTTGGGCTTGAAACTACTAATATTTCTTCAGCCTCTGAAGTACAATTAACAGCCATAAAAAAGTTACTAAAGTGACTAAGCCATCCACTAAAGATTTCTACGATCGAGTGTACAAAGTGGTAGCAGAAATTCCTTATGGAAGGGTTACAAGCTATGGCGCTATTGCAAGGTATTTAGGAGTAGAATCTGGCGCCAGAATGGTGGGCTATGCTTTGAATAATTACAACAGTCAGGATCTTGGTTTCTTCATTCCTGCCCATAGAGTACTTAATCGGCTAGGACAATTAACCGGTCGAGTTCATTTTGAAGGTGACACAATGAAAGAGCGATTGGAACAAGAAGGTATTATATTTAAAAGCGAATATACTGTTGATATAGAGCGGTATTTTTGGAATCCATTTGAACTCGATAATGAGTAATCACGTTAGTTGCCCCTCATTGAGGCTAAAATTAGAGAACATAAATTATATATTGTGAATGTAAGCAGAAAAGTATTTTTAATAGCACTAGCAGTAATTGTAAGCACACAAATTTCTGTGGCACAGACTGAGCTAGAAATAGGTGCAGGTGCTCCCAAAATGGATCAGAAAATGGAGGATTATACGGGGCGTACCGTTACTCTATCTGAAGCAGCGCAAAGAAATGGATTGATTGTTATGTTTTCGTGCAATACTTGTCCTAGAGTTGCTCAAATGGAAAGTCGCTATGTTGATTTGTCGAATTTTGCAAGATCTAACCAAATCGGGATGATTGCCTTAAATCCAAATGAACGGGCTCGCGACCGTGGAGAATCGATGGATGAAATGAAAAAGCGAGCTAATAAAATGAACTATAACTTTTATTACGCACTCGATAAAGATCATATAATTGCAGATGCTTTTGGCGCAACAACTACCCCTCAGGTGTTTCTTTTTAATAGTGATATGAAGCTTGTTTATAAAGGAGCCATAGATGACAATCCAAAATCTGCTAGTGGAGTTAAACAAAACTATCTTATAACGGCTATAGAAGAAGTTATAGGTGGGAAAGAGGTGGTAAAAACATCTACGAAAGCAGTGGGATGCTTGATAAAGCGAAAACAGTAATTCTCTAGAAAAACTCGTATTTTGTAAGGCTTAACAGAAATCGATAGCTCTTTTTACTAGAACAGAGAAAATATTACAATGCCTACCTGGACATTACATACAGAATTTAAATTTGATGCCGCCCATTCAATCGATGGATATGATGGGAAATGTGGACGAATGCACGGTCATTCGTACAAAGTTAAAGTAACGGCGAAATCACATAAATTAAATCCATCACTCTATCTCGATTCAGCAGATATGGTGTGCGATTTTAAGGAATTAAAATGGGCTGCGCGCGATTCAGAAAAAGGTGGCTTTGATCATGGCGTGTTGAACGAATTGATGGATATTAATACCACCGCTGAGCGTATTGCCGAGTACATCCACAAAGAAACTATGAAAAGAATTCCAGAAGGAATTGATCTTACCGTAACTGTTTGGGAAACCGACACTTCTTGGGTAGAATACACCGATAAAGATGTCTAATACAAAGCTTGATAGTATCGCTACCACCACTGAAGATATTCTGAATGTAGAATATCCCATCATGGAGCATTTTTATACCATTCAGGGGGAAGGGGCACATACTGGGCGAGCGGCATATTTTATCCGTACTGCAGGCTGCGACGTGCAGTGCTGGTGGTGTGATGTGAAAGATAGTTGGAAGGAAGAAGGTCAACCTCGCTTAAAAGTTAGTGAGCTTGTAGAAGAAGTGCGCAATAGTGGAACGAATATAGTGGTAATTACTGGTGGTGAGCCTCTGCTTCACGATTTATTACCCCTTACAATTGCGCTCAAAGAAATTGGCGTTCAAACCCATATTGAAACAAGTGGTTCATCTCCGCTTTCTGGTAAACTTGATTGGATTACACTTTCACCAAAACGTTTTAAAAAGCCTACAGAAGAGATTTTCTCTTATGTGGATGAGCTGAAAGTTGTGGTACTTACTAACAAAGATTTAGCTTGGGCAGAAGAAAATGCAGCTAAATGTCCACCAAACACCTTACTACTTTTGCAACCAGAATGGGACACACCAAAATCAATCCCATTGATTGTAGATTACGTTAAGAAAAATCCGCATTGGGGCATAAGCCTTCAAACACACAAATTCTTAAACGTCCCATAATGGCATTTGAGCAAACATCAGTTATTATAACCGGTGGCAGCAAAGGCATTGGTCTAGCTATTGCCAAAGTTTTTGCTCGAACAACTCAACACCCCATTATACTCATTGCACGAGGTAAGGGTGATCTTGAAACTGCAAAGTTAGAATGCGAGAAGGAGGGAGCTTCTAAAGTGCATATTTTTCCTGTTGATGTAACAGATGAGAAACAACTTTCTGAGATTGATTTTGGTGCTCTAAACGCTGGGATTTTGATAAATAATGCGGGTTCATTTCTATTTAAAAATCTTCAAAATACCTCCTCATCAGAATTTGAAGAGCAGTTCCGTATAAACACCCTCGGAACTTTTATTACAACTAGTGCTGTACTACCTGTTCTAAAATCACAGACGCGTGCATTGGTGGTGAATATTTGCTCACAAGCCTCGCTTAAGGGGATTGAGCATAGTGGAGCCTATTCAATGAGTAAACACGCTGTGCTCGGGTACACACGCTCTCTTCGCTTAGAGTTGATGGATACCTCAATAGCTGTAACTGCCATCAACTTGGGACAAACTTTTTCTACTTCTTGGGATGGAGTAGATATTGATCCTAATAAATTGATCGATCAAGAGGACGTGGGCAAACTCATTGTTACACTTTCGCAGCTTAGTGCTAGAACCGTTGCCGAAGAAATTATTCTAGCCCCTCAAGGCGGCAGAGTGAATCCGATGTGATTGAATAGTTTGAGAAAAGTTTAGTCTTATACAAGACTTGGTGCTTTCCCAAAAATGTGTGTAAAGATGGGGTGATATAGAACGAGTACACCAACAGGGAAAGGGGTTGCAACCCCTTGTTATGTCCGTTATGGGATAGCTATTCTTTGAATGGGTTACCATTCTCGTTGCGAACATCCCGTTCGTAATGCATGTCTGAACCCCTGGTTCCAGTATAGTATAACTGGCATTTGAGCCTTTTTTACAAAACTGATTACATCATGTAAATCAATAAAATAAAAATAACAAATACACACTTTTTGGGATACTACCGATAAATCTCGGGGCTATGTATGTTCTAGAAAACAAATCTGGTATTACCCAAGATCCTATTCAATTATTATATCGTATTGGTGCAATAAGCCAGTAATTGTTTGAAGGGAGAACTTCGCTTTTTTGATTGAGTTGTGTTCTGGATTAATGGCGAAGTTTTCAGCTGTACGTAAATCTGCTCTGTTTAAGTTTGTATTGCTGAAGACAGAATTCATTAAATCGGTGTTTTGAAATAGGGCATTGGTCAAGTCAGCATCGGTAAAATCGGCGTCTGTTATGGAGCAATTCATGAAGGGGGTATTACGAAGCTTTTTCGTAGAAAATGAACAGAAATCCAAAATACAGCCCTCGAATTTCACTGAGAATAGAAAGTCATTGGTCTCGCTAAAATCAACACCAAGCAATTTGGAATCTATAAAAGTGGCTTTGTCGAGTTTACTGTCGAGCAATTTTACACCAGTTAAATTGCACGTTGTGAAGGTACAATCTGTAAAAGTACAGTTATAAAATAAATTGTTAGAAAAATCACAATTCACAAAAGTACAACGCTCAAACTCTCGGCCCCTAACTTCTTTATCAGTATAAATTAACTGATTAAATTTCTTATCAATATGGATGGTGTCTGATGGAGATTGCATGTATTTGAAGAAAATAGAATGAATAAAAATGTATTAAACGATTTTATATAGTCTTAATAGAAAGAAAACGCCCCAAGCCAAAGTGAGTATTGTAAACATGCCAATAAAGGTATAAAAAGCTGGATTGGGATTGTCAATAGTGCTTACAGAGCCCGCAAAAGCTGCAATTATAGCATAAGGAATGGTGCCAATTAAATAAAATAGAAGGAATTTTTTAAAAGGCATTTTAGTAATTCCTGCAAGGCATGATGAGATTTCCGGTAGCATAGGAGCAGCACGGCACAAACTCAGCGCCATGGGACCATGATTAGAAAAAAGCAGTTTCATATCCACAACTTCTTCATCACTTTTACAGAGCTTCCGAACAAAATACTCGCCTTTATATTTACTTAATGCGTAACCCAAACTTCCAGCACCAACCATTCCTATTGTTGAGTATAACGCCCCAAGTTCAACGCCTACAAAGAAGCCAGAAAGTATAGTAAGTGAAAGTGTAGGAACGGCTATAAATAAATCAACAACGAGTAAGGCGATAATAATTGCGCCTACAATCCAGTGGGGAGCATGTTGTACTTGTATTAGCCATGCCTTTATAGTTTCTATGGTTAGTAGGTCAAATACAGTAAATACAAGCATTACTACTGAAAAGAAACTCCCAAGAATAACAGCGAACTTTATAATAGGTCTCATAGAAAAGAGAAAGCGATTTTTAATCTGGGTTTGATAATTATCCCGAGTGCTCAGGGCTATTACTTATTGGGGATTTTATTAGTTGAAATCAGGATGACCCCATTAGGTTACTTCTTCTTAATTCTATAATAAAGTTCAGGTTTATTAAAGTAATTGTAAGACTAAGCTATTACTACCTATCGTATTGAAAATGCAACGGTATCAGCTGGAATCATAAATGGGTCAACGGTGTCATAAACAACCCAAGCATCTTTAAACTCTCTTTTAACTAACCGCGAGTAGGTTAAAGCTCTTTCTCTATTATGGAAATCGCCAATGTGCACACGATAATGTGGAGTTTTAAAGAATGTATATGTTTCAGCTTGATAGCCTTCAATACTTGTACTTACCCAACCTCTAAATTTTGCAGCAATGGTGTCGGCATCTGCTACACTTTCGCCAGAATATATTTGAATTCTAAAGCCTTTAGATAGGTCAACCTCTTGTTCTATATAGGTTTTTATACGCTCAAAAACGGGAGGTATTTCATTCTGTTGAGAAGCGTATAAATCGGCTAAGGTACTAATGGGGATTCCATCAATATTTAAATCGGCTAATTCTTCTATGTCTTTAACTTCAGCATCTAAATCCTTAGAAGCTATCACACTTTCAGGATCTATGCTTGTGATGCTTGAAGTAGAACAGCTCATATTTATAATCAGGAATGAGCTGGCAATGAGTAGTAAATATCTAAATTTCATTAATATGCAACGGGATGCCATGTTGTTTTAGTTTCCTGGAAGTCAACGATAAAATACGGACTTTCTGACTCTGCGTGATACCAATCGTCGACCGGAGTTTTAATCACACGCTTCATATTTTCAGTAGAAAGATCGTCTATTTGAACTACCATTTCCTTTTCCAGCTTGTCTGTATAGAACACAGCATTTACATCCATGTGAGAGGCAAAATGTTCCACTAATTCTTTTCTAATTCCTGTGAGGATATTTACCACACCACCAGGTACATCAGAGGAATTTAAAACTTCGCCAAAAGTAATTGCAGCGAGTGGATATGCTTCTGAGGCATGTACTACGCATGTATTGCCACCAGCAATTACTGGAGCAATTACAGAAACTAAACCTAAAAGTGGACTTTGCTCAGGTGCAAAAATAGTAACAACACCTGTTGGCTCTAGCATACTGAAGTTAAAATGAGAGCTAGCAACTGGATTTATAGATCCAAATACCTGCTGATATTTATCTGTCCAGCCGGCATAATAAATCAAACGGTCTATGGAAGCATTTACATCGGCAGCAGCTTCTTCGGCAGTAAAACCGATGCGACTTAATGCAGCAATAAATTCAGCACGACGAGTTTCCATCATCTCACCAATTCTATACAGAATTTGGCCGCGATTATAAGCATTACGAGATTTCCATCCTGGAAAAGCATTTCTAGCAATTACAACGGCATCACGTAAATCCTTTCGTGTACAACGGCAGGCGTTAGCCATTAGCTCATTATCACTTGAATAAACTTTATAGTAATGACCTGATTCCCCACGTGGAAATTGTCCACCCACATAGGTTTTGTATGTTTTTTGAACTTCTATTCTTTCTGACATAATATTCTTTATTTCAAGTTAACGTAGGCTGCTAATCCGTGTAAACCACCTTCTCGGCCTACACCACTTTCTTTATAACCACCAAAAGGTGAGGTTGGGTCAAACTTATTATAAGTATTTGCCCAAACAACGCCTGCTCGTAGCTCAGAGCCAACTTTAAATATTTTGGATCCTTTGTCGGTCCAAACACCACTAGCTAAACCATAAGGGGTATTATTTGCTTTTTCTACGGCTTCATCGGCTGTTCTAAAAGTTTGAACAGTTAAAACTGGGCCAAAAATCTCTTCCTGAACCACTCGGTTCGACTGAGATACATTCGTAAGTAAAGTAGGACGGATGAAATAACCATTTTCTGGTATTTTGCAGTTGCTCTGATACATTTCTGCACCTTCTTGCAAGCCAATTTCGAGATATTTGTTAATATTGTCGAATTGCTGACGTGAGTTTATTGCACCGATATCTGTATTCTTATCGAGAGGGTCACCCACAATTAGAGTCTCTAAGCGATCTTTTAGTTTCTGAATAACTTTATCGGCAACACTTTCTTGTACAAATAAGCGAGAGCCTGCACAGCACACATGACCTTGATTGAAGTAAATAGCATTTATGATGCCTTCTACCGCTTGGTCGATGGCTGCATCTTCAAATACTATAATTGCGCCTTTACCACCTAATTCAAGGGTGTACTTTTTATCGGTACCAGCTAAAGAACGCTTAATTATTTTGCCAACCTTGGTAGAACCAGTGAATGCGATTTTATTAACGTCTTTATGATTAACGATTTCAGCACCTGTTGCGCCAGCACCAGTAACAATATTAATTACACCGTGTGGAATGCCCGCATCTTTAACAAGTTCTGCAAAAAGCATAGCTGTTAATGGAGTGGTTTCTGCTGGCTTTAGAACGATGGTATTTCCACAAGCTAAAGCTGGGGCAATTTTCCACGAAAGCATAAGCATTGGGAAGTTCCATGGAATAATTTGGCCACAAACGCCAAGCGATTCAGGCTTTTTACCAGGAAATGCATAATCTAATTTATCTGCCCAACCTGCGTAGTAGAAGAAATGCGCTGCTGCTAATGGTACATCCACATCTCTAGACTCACGAATTGGCTTACCACCATCAATAGATTCGGCGATGGCAAACTCACGTGCTCTTTCTTGTAGCATGCGTGCAAGACGATAAATGTACTTAGCACGAGTTTTTGCTGAAATCCTAGACCACTCACCTTCATAAGCTTTTCTAGCAGCTTTTACCGCTTTATCAACATCCTTTTGGGTAGCTTCAGCAAACTCAGCAACCTCTTTACCATTGGCTGGATTTATACTTTTGAAATAACGCCCTTTAGTAGGCTTTACAAACTTGCCGTCAATAAAAAGTTCATATCTCTTTTTTACTTCAAGATTAGCTGCACTTTCTGGAGCAGGTGCATAATCCCATAAGGAAGCAAAGTCTAACTTTGAGTTAGGGGAGGTTGGCTTGTAAGTAGTTTCGTTCGTTTTTGATTCAGACATAATTGTATCTATTAAATATTCGTCAAGAACTGTTAGTTATTTACGAGATGAAATTATTAGTTCTTATTTGCATGTGTTTAGGCATTCCATTAATCCAAAGAAAAATAATCTGATCCTTGGTACATGCCAGTTTCTTGTGTCACTATTTGCTTAAGTACGTCGTTGGCCAATGAACTTGCACCAAAACGGAAATAATCTGGGTTTAGCCATGCCGCGCCTAAAGTTTCTTTCACTATAACTAGATACTGAATTGCTTGTTTCGCGGTTCTAATACCACCAGCAGGTTTCATTCCAATCATTTTGTTGGTTTCGTAATAGTAATCACGAATGGCCTCTAGCATAACTAAAGTTACAGGCTGTGTTGCAGCTGGGCTTATTTTACCAGTAGATGTTTTAATGAAATCGGCACCGGCATGCATTGCAATATCGCTAGCTAAACGTACATTTTCGTACGTATGTAGCTCGCCCGTTTCTAAAATCACTTTTAAATGTGCTGCTCCACAGGCTTCTTTGATGGCTGCAATTTCGTCAAACACTAGATTATACTCGCCTTGTAAAAAAGCGCCACGGCTAATAACCATATCAATTTCATCGGCGCCTTCGCTAACAGCATACTTTGTATCATCAATACGAATACTGAGCGGCGACATCCCACTTGGGAAAGCCGTTGCCACACTTGCCACGTTAATTTTAGTGCCTTTTAAACTGTCTTTAGCTACCTTAACCATTCTTGGATACACACAAACTGCCGCTACACTAGGTAAATCAGGCATTGCGGGATGTGGTTGTCGAGCTTTTTGGCAAAGCTGTTTAACTTTGCCAACAGAGTCATTACCCTCGAGGGTGGTAAGATCCATCATACTAAGTGCCATTTTTAAGGCCTGTACTTTGGATTCTTTTTTAATGCTTCTTGTATTAAATCGACTCACTTTTTCGTGTACAGCAACGTGGTCGATGGGGGTAACTTTTAAAAAATTTTGTACGCTCATAATATTCTAAGAAATTGGAACTTATTCGACCTTAAAGATAATCAATATTTGTATATAATGTGCGCAATCTAAAGAATACTAGTTTTAATGATTTACAGGTACTTGGTTAATAAGATTCTACACAAAAAATAGGTGTCCATAATTATTTCAATAATAAAAATTAGATTGTTCGTGTTTTTATATTTTTGTTAATTCATTGCAGTTCAATTGCTAATAGCTATTTGTGCGCATTTATTTACAAATTAAAAGTTGGAGTATTATGGAAGAGGTAATGGTTAATTGGTATGCAGTTATTGCTGCTACACTTGTTGGGTTTATAATTGGATTTTTATGGTATGGTCCATTATTTGGCAAAGCTTGGATGGCCGAGGTGGGATTGACTGAAGAAGATATTAAAAAAGGCAGTATGGCTAAAATATTTGGGTTTACGGCTGTATTTCAGTTCATAATGGCCTATTGCTTGGCAATGTTCTTTGGGAATGAGGTAAATGCGCAGTTGGGTGCATTGTATGGTTTTTTTGCTGGTTTTGTCTGGGTTGCTTTATCTATTGGCGTAAATGCGCTTTATGAACAGCGATCTTTCAAGTATATTTTAATCACTGGTGGCTTTTGGTCGGTAGTATTTACATTTATGGGATTAATCATTGGAGCTTGGAGGTAGAGCTATCAAAAAGAATTATTTATTGTTAGTTATGGGAGCAAGTCTTGCCGCTTGCTCTTCTTATGTAGAAAATAAGGCAGAGTATAAAATAGCATATAATGTGCTTTATGATGGCCAAAATGATAACTACGAGATATTTGTGATGAATGCAGATGGATCTGAGCAGAAAAATATATCCAATTATGGCGGGGTAGATTGGGTGTATCATTCGCATGGTGATCGACTTTATTTTATTTCAGACAGAGACTCAACCTCTAGGAAATACTTTTTATACGAAATGAAATGGGATGGTAGCGAAGTTCGTAGAGTTACAGATTATCTTGTGCACGATTCTTATATGAGTAGCAGAAATAATGGCACCGAACTTCTAATCAATAAATATATTGAGCAGGACTCTACTCGACGAGATCTTTTTATAATCGACTTACAGGGAACCATTCTTTCGCGAGTAACCGATGATGAGTATATTAATACTGATGGGTACTTTTCGCCTGATGGGGAGCAAATTGTATTCCGCTCTTACCGAGATGAAATTGATGAATTGTTTATTGTTAATGCAGATGGCACAGGCTTAAGGCAACTCACTCATTATCCAAAAGATGATTCGACGGCAATGGATTGGGAGTATCATGCAGGTCCACCACAATGGGTAAATTCCACAATCATTAGTTTCTTATCGAAGAGAAATGGCAATTATAGCATTTATACCATTTCGCCAGAGGGTGAAAATCTCACTCAACTAACACCTGATAAAACGCCTGAAGGTTATCCTTCAAATCAAGGGTGGCATTCGTGGTCAAGGGATGGTAAACGTATTGTTTACAACGCCTCAGAATGGGATGGGAATTTTAATATCTACATAATGGATGCAGATGGTTCAAATCCAACTCGCCTAACGGATGATAAAAAGTACCAACAAGCACCAGTTTTTGTATATCCAATTAAAGAATCTAGTAAGTAGAAATAGAAATCTATAGCTTTAGGTCGATGTGGATGTGTTCTAATTCTTTTCGAATGAATAGAGGCCAAATAATGGCTATCACCAATACAAGAAAGCCAATCCCGAAAAAGCTCCAAGCAATAATTTGGTAATGCTCCATCATGTTTAGACGAGTAAGGATGTTATAGAAGTCATGTGCCGATTTGGGTAAATCACCCAATAGCGGCATTTGGCGAAGGCGTGCATCGGCGCAATAGGCGGCTGTATCTAGCCAGCTAAAACCTAGCCAATAAAGGGCAAGTTGCGTTGTGTACTGTTTCTTGTTCCACCAACCGAATACAAAAACTAGGAATGGGATTAAAAGCTGAAAAATGGTTCCTCCCAGTATCATCAGCAATTCTGATCCAGAAAATCGTAAGAATGTATGTCCCGCTTCGTGAATAATAAGAGTAACGGTATCCATCACGAAGTAAATAAATTTGAAGCCGAAAACGTGTTTGTAGTGAACTGCAAAAAAGATATTAAACTCTAAAGCCCACCAAAATTGTTTTACTATAAACCACGAAAATAAAATGAGAATCAGACTTAGCCACCATTTTCTAACAAGCTCTAGTAATCGCTCAGGTTGTAGGCTAAGATTCATTTATGGGGAGCTCGTTTAGATTTCTCTTTCCCTTGATAAAATAATTCCAAATTAACATAAAATTATATTGGCCAGCAAGTTGAGAAGGGCGGGGTAATGGATTCTCTTTCCGCTTCTGGTGCATTTTCTTTAATTGAGCTACAAAGTGTAAATGTGCTTTTGCTATCGCTAAAAATTCTTTAGGATTCCCTGAAATAAGCGCCTTCCATGCAGCTACAATATCTAAGACAAAACGAACAGGAAGTTTGGTAAATAAATACCTTGTTGGAAAATTTTTCCAAAGCATAAAGAGGTTATTCCGAAAGTTATAATAGACTTTACGGGGCGAACCCATTGCCAATGAACCTCCACCGAGGTGATATATCTGGCTTTTTGGAATATAAGCGATGTCAAAACCTGCGCGTTGAATGCGCCAACATAAATCCACTTCTTCCATGTGGAACTCAAAATCCTCATCGAAACCACCTAGTTCTTCGAACAAGTTTTTTCTAATGGCCAAGGCAGCGCCACTTGCCCAAAATATGTTGGTTTGCTCCTCGTATTGTCCGTGATCATCTTCTACCGTATCAAAAATTCGTCCACGACAGAAAGTGTAGCCCCAACCGTCAATTAAGCCGCCGGCAGCGCCTGCATATTCGAAATAATCTTTTCTGGAATAGTCTAAAATTTTGGGTTGAGCAGCGCCTAAGTTTTTATCGTTTTCGAAGGCTGCACCAAGTTCGTTGAGCCAGTTTGGGGTAACTTCAACATCATTATTTAAGAATAATAGTATTTCTTTTGATGCTGCTTTAACGGCTCTATTATTTCCGCCACAATAGCCGTAATTATCATCAAAAGTTACTATGTTAACCTCAGGGTAAAATTTGTTTACCCATTTCTTTGTTTCATCGGTAGAGGCATTGTCGGCAAGTATAATTTCGAAATCTTTGTAGCTTGTAGAAGTTACAGAAGGGAGGAAAGTTTTTAAATGATGAAGACCATTCCATGTTACTATGATAATGCTAATGCCTGCCAAAGAATGAATATTATTTGAGATTTGTTGTGATTTAAAGTAGGAGAAGTTAAGAAAATATGCTTTCTTTGCTCTTAGTGAATTAAAGTAGGATGATACCAAATTGTATGATCAAAATAGGGCTTATTTCAGACACACATAGTTATTTAGACCCGCAAGTGTTAGACTATTTTTCAGATAGAGATGAAATTTGGCACGCTGGTGATTTCGGGACACTAAAAATTGCAGATCAATTAAAGGAAGTAGCTCCATTAGTTGGGGTTTACGGCAATATTGATGGGCAAGATATTCGCTTAGAATATCCATTACACCAACGTTTTGAACGAGAAGGGTTGGATATTTGGATGACTCATATTGGCGGAGTTCCCGGGCGGTATTGCATTCCTATAAGAGAAGAAATTGAGAATAATCCGCCTGAGCTTTTTGTGTGTGGTCATTCTCATATTCTTAGAATTGCCCGCGACCAGAAGCTTAAAAGGATGATTTATATGAATCCAGGTGCTGCTGGTAGGCATGGCTTCCAAGTAGAGAGAACTGTTATTCGTTTCGAAATTGCGGATGCCAAACTTCATAATGTGGAAGTCATTAATCTCGGGCCCACCTAGAGTTTCCTATACTATTCATATCTCTCAATTAATTGAACGGAGTTAAAAGCAGATTGAATCACCAATGGAATACCTCCGCCTGGGTGACTTGAGCCACCTACAAAGTAAAGTCCATCAACCAATCTAGATTTGTTACGGGGACGAACAAATGCAGAGAATTTACTATTTGAGGAGGTTCCGTAAATACTGCCTTTGTTAGAACGGTAGGTGGTATAAAAGTCTTGTGGAGTAATTATTTTTTGGAACTGGATGGATGATGAAAGCTCAGTTAACCCTTTTTCTTCGAGAATAGAGATGATTTTATTGGCATAGCTCGGTGCTTCATCTTTCCAATCAAAAGAATCTGATAAATAAGGCGCATTGACGAGTACAAATAGATTCGATGACCCCTCGGGAGCGTGTTCTTTATCGGTGAAGGAGGTATTTGCAATGTAAATGGTTGGGTCTTCTGGCATAACTTTACGCACAAAAAGATCTTCAAACTCCTTCTCATAGTTTTCGCTAAAAAATATATTGTGATGAAGAATTTGCTCATACTTTTTATTGATGCCCAATAAAAGCACAAATCCTGAACAGGATGGTTCTACGGATTTAGCTTTTTGTTGTTTTCGATGGCTGATACTGTCTTTATCAAACAATTGAGTGATGGTTTCAGTAGCATCGCTATTGGCTACAATTAAGGAAGTGGAAACCTTCTCCCCAGAAATTAATTCTATGGAAGAGACTCGTTTGTTTTCGGTGTGAACTTGTTTGATTTCACTATCAAAATGTATTTCCACACCAAGGGAAAGAGTCAAATTATATAATGCTTCAGCAATTTTAAAAAGTCCGCCTTTTACGTAATACCCACCTTGATTGAGTTCGATATGAGGAATTACATTAAGCGTTGCAGGAGCTAAAAATGGGGAGGAGCCATTGTATGTGGTAAAACGCTTAAAAAACTGTCGTAAATACGGTGACTTAAAATACGAATCCACTCGTTTGCTAACGGTTGTGAAAGCATCTATTCCAAAAAATGAGGGCAAAACTAAATTTTTGAAATCGCTTACATCAAATAATGGATTGCGAATAAAGGCATGCTCAGTTTTGTGAAATAGATTTTCGGAATAGCTTAGAAACTCTTTGTAGGCTTCTAAATCTTCGGGAGCAATGCGTTTAATCTCTGCAAGATTTTCTTCGGTTGTGTGATGGTTATCAAAGCGAGTGCCATCAGCAAAAGTATATCTGCAGTTTGTGGTTAATGGTAGAAGCGTTAATTGTTCGGCTAAAGAAGTTCCACATTGGGTGAATAGAGCTTCGAGTGTTTCTGGCATAGTGAAGAGGCTAGGACCAGTATCGAAACGAAATCCTTCAGCTTCCACTAAATTCATTTTACCACCAAAGGAATTGTTCTTCTCAAAAACAGATACTTTATGCCCTTTACTGGCTAGTAAACAAGCCGCAGATAAGCCACCAATTCCAGCACCAATTATGCTTATATTCAAAATAAATCAGCTAGGTTTGAACACATTATGAATGTGTATTTTGTTGAGAATTTAGGATAATACATTATTGATATAATTAGAAAGTATTTATGAATTTTGAGGATATAACTAGACCAGAAGTAATTCAGTTCATTCAAGAACATCTTGGAGATGAGCCTGCTTCTCTGATGCTAGCCGCACATAAATATCCACAAATGTCTATGCAATTTATTTCTACACAAATTGCATCACGCCAAAAAGGAAAGTCCAAAGTTCCTGAGTGGTATGCTAACGCTGAAGTTATTTTCCCACATAGAGAAAATCTCGAGCAAGCTTCCTCCCAAATTACCGCGATATTTAAAGCTCGTTATTTAAAGGGGAGTAGCCTTGTTGATTTAACTGGCGGCACGGGGATAGATACTTATTATTTATCGAAGAACTTTGAAACAACTACCTATGTAGAGCCCAATGAAGAACTCTGCAAATTGGCAACGCATAATTTCGCCAAGCTGGATGCGCCAATCACCGTAAAGAATGAAACTGCCGAACAATTTTTGGATGCTAACACCCAAGTTGTCGACTGGATATTTATAGATCCATCTAGGCGAGATGATTCGAAAAGTAGAGTTTATGCACTAGAAGATTGTGCGCCTAATGTGTTAGAAATCAAAAACACCATGCTTAAATATGCGAAAAACGCGCTTATAAAAGCATCGCCCATGTTGGATATTAAAAAAGCCCTATCGCAGCTTAGCGGGTGTTACAGAGTGCAAGTTGTTGCCGTAGATGACGAGGTGAAGGAACTACTTTTCTATTTAAGAAGTGATTTTACGGATGAAGCCACAATAGAGGCATGGAATATTTCTGAAAGCAAAGAAGATGCAAAGTTTTCGTTTTTGTATTCGAAGGAAGTGGAAGCCATCGCTGAAATTTCAGATCCATTATCGTATTTATATGAACCTAATTCTGCGTTGATGAAGGCTGGGCCATATAGATTGTTAAGCCAAAGTTTTGGATTGAAAAAGTTGCATCAAAACACTCATTTATATACATCTAACGAGAAATTATCGGCATTCCCCGGACGCGCGTTCAAAATTGAGGAAGCCTTCAAACCCTCTAAGAAAGAAATTAGAAAACGATTCCCAGAAGGCAAGGTTAATGTTGTGGTGCGGAATTATCCCATGGGTGCAAACGAAATAAAGCAGAAATTTAGATTGAAGGATGGGGGAGAAGGGTTCTTGTTTTTCACCACCTTGCAAGATGGCAGCCTCAAAGCACTCAAGTGTAGCAGATTGGATTTGGTCTAATGACATCCACTTCTCTTTGCGTCGCTCCGCCACGCAAAGCCAATACGTTGCCCTATACAACCTGTCGTTGCGAGGAGTTTATGATTTTAAATTTAGGACTAGGAACTCGCCGACGCGGCAATCTCCCCGAACCGATTTGGGATTCTAATTAGTGAACGTTGTTGGGGCTTGCAACTCGATATTCCCGACTTCTCGGGACCACGATCCCGACTTCTCGGGATGTCATGGGCACATTGGGCACCCACGAGTCCTCTCTCTGAAATCTGAAAATAGAAGTAAGACACAAGTAGTAAGACATAAGATTTTAGATTCACTAGTACTGAGCTGAATTTCTTATGTCTTAATTCTTACATCTTAAATCTATTCTTGCTCACACCTTTATTCTACAGAAGCAGTTTTAAGAACTAGCTTAGCTACTGCTTCAACATGGTAGGTTTGGGGAAACATATCTACGGGTTGTACTTCGATTACATCATATACTTCGGCAAGTTCTTTTAAATCTCGTGCCATAGTGCTGGTGTTACAACTTACATAGACTATTCGTGGCACTTTAAGCTCACATAATCGTTTTACCACATCAGGGTGCATCCCAACGCGAGGTGGGTCTGTAATGAGCACGTCAGGAGCTCCAAATTCATCTACAACTTCTTGAGTGAACACATCTTTCATATCACCTTTAATGAAAGAAACATTATTCACTTTATTTTCTATAGCATTGAATTTTGCATTTTTAACGGCTACATCAACAAGTTCTATCCCTAACACCTTTTTTGCAGGTTCGCTCACAAAAAGACTAAGTGTTCCAACGCCACAATATAAATCATAAACAATATTGTCTTGCTTTATTTCGGCGTAATCGCGCGCAATAGCGTAAAGTTTTTCTGCTTGTAAACTGTTTGTTTGGAAAAATGCATTGGGGTGAATCTTGAAGGAATGTTTCCCAATATGATCAACGATAAAACCAGAACCGTAAATTACTTTTTCAATACGGCCAATCGAAGTAGGACTACTTGTATCGTTAATATTATTTACAATAGTGGTAATAATTGGGAATGCTTCAAGCAACGCATCCGCTAGTTTTTGCACTGTTTCAGGCTCATCTCGGTAGGTTACAAGATTCACCATAAAATCATCGGTGTGCTGCGAGTTTCTAATCATCACATGGCGCATGTATCCTTCGTGCTTAAAATGATCGAAAGCAGGCAAATCATTCTCTAAGCAGTAATTTCGCACAAAATCTAATATCTCATACGACTCAGATCGCTGAAGGTGGCATTCATTTAGATTCAATATTTTGTCAAAACGTCCAGGCGCGTGGAGCCCAGCTGCTAAGCCAGAATCATCAACAAACTCTTCTCTGTTAATTTCTTCCTCAGTTAACCAACGGCGTGTAGCAAAACTATACTCCATTTTGTTACGATAGTAGAAAGGCTGATCACACGGTAAAGTAGGGTGTACTATAGTTTCTTTGAGGCCTGCAATTCGTTGGATGTGCTCTTTAACTTGCTCGCCTTTATACTCGGCTTGTTTGTTATAAGGCAGATGTTGCCAGCTACAGCCTCCACAAACGTCCGCATGTTGACATTTTGGAGTAATTCTATCGGGGCTAGGCTCAATAATTTCGAGAAGTTTGGCTTCGCAATAGCTTTTTTTCTTTTTGATAACACGAGCTCTAACTACGTCGCCAGGAGCGGTACCGGTTACAAAAACGGCCATACCTTCGTGTTTACCAACACCTTTGCCTTTAAATGCTGCACCACTAATTGTGAGGGTAACTTCTACGCCTTTCTTTAAACTCATATTTTATTCTTCATTTTGGTCTTCGTAATACGCTTCAAACTGAACGCGCAATGCATGGTGTTGATCAGATAATTCTTCGATTGTTTTAGTGGCAGCTTCTAATTGGCGTAAGGCTATATTTGAAAGCGTTTCTAAAAATTTAACTGCAATTTGAGGGTGTCGGTCACGTAAGACTTCAAAATCTGGTTTAAAAAATCCCAATAATTTGCAGTCGCTTAGGCACCTAGCGGTAGATTTACGTCGTAAATTATACCCAATAGAAAGAGCGCCAAAACTTTCTGGGGCTTCAAGTAAAAACCCTTCTTTTCTATCTTCTTCGGGTGTGTTTTCATTGTAGGTATCTATGGTGAGTTCAATTTTACCTTCTTGAATAAAATACATTCCCGTACCAGGATCATTTCTATAGAAAACAAACTCACCTTCTTTATAAGTGCGTTTATGGCAAAGTTGTAGAAACTCATATCGTTCTGTAACAGACAGGTTTTTTAAAAACCGAGAGTTAAAGACTATCTCTGATTGTTGTTTTAGTCGTTTTATATTACTCATAGTAAAATATATTAGAAGGAGTGACCGATACCGAAGCTAAAGTAAAGTTTTTTGTTGTTTAGCCAACCAACATCAAGATCGTGTGCTCTAAAGGTAAAATCAAATCGCACAATTACATAGTTCCAATCTAAACGTAAACCCAAACCAGAACCAACAGCAATTTGCTTATAAAATTCATCTGTTTTAAATCGACCTTCTGAACGAGCTGCATTATTACGTGGACCATACCAAACGTTGCCCGCATCTACATACCAAGCAGCATGCCAATCAGCTTTTAACACATTCCGCATAAAAATTTGGCGTAATTCGGTAAATGCGGCCAGTTTAATTTCCCCGCCGTTAACAGTAACACTTGTGCCCGACAAACCACCTGGCCCTAATTGGAAGGGCGCCCAGCCGCGAATGTCATTACTTCCGCCCGCAAAAAAGCGTCGGTTTAAGGGAATAGAAGTGTTTTTGCCATAAGGATGTGCAAAGCCGCCAAATAATCGCCATGCAAATACAGAAGATGTTGAGAGAGAATAATAGCGTCTATAATCTGCTGTAAGCTTAGTGAATTGAGTGTAGGTTAAAGCATTATTACTCAGATTGAAGAGGGAAGGTAAGTTCCCTTCGAGGGTACTTGGCGTTACAACATACTTATCAATCAGAAAGGGAATATTTCCACTCGATGAAATGGAATACTCGCTAAAATACCCATAGTTACGTTTTATCATGTCGGTATTCTGGCTTCTAAACGTGTACCGGATTGCCGAAGAAACTTGAGGTTCAAAATCTTCTAAAATTCGTAGAAGCTCAATTGGTTTTGGATCCCCATCAGCTACGCCAAACTCTTTATTAAGATTCTGCCGGAATTCCTCAGTAGGACTCGCATCAACAACGTCGAGTTCTAACAAATCCAGAAAACTAGAGAATCGTGTTGAGTGATCCACTTCATATCTCAAGTTAAAACGAATATCTGAGTTAATATCGAAATAAAGCTGATCTGAGCGACTATAGGAGAGGGAATAACGTGTAATTGCTCGCGTAAAATATCTAGTATTATCGAGTGCATTAAAAGGGAAATTTAAACGCGGAACGGTATAATCGCCCCTAATCTCATAACTACGAAACACAGAGGATTGCGTAGAAGTATCCGCAATATTTTCTAACACCGATTGGCTCACAAATTCGAAACTACTATTTGCACTAAGCGAAAAGCTCTCCGCTTTCCCAAACGCATTGTTGTTCGTGTAGTCAACGCCAATACCCGTTCCGTAGCCATATCTTTTCATCCCAAAAAGTTCAGTTTTAAATCTATGCCTAGTAAGTGTTTGAAGATCTACATAGGTGGGTATGAACTCTTGATTGAAATTAGGAATGGTAGACTCTTCACTTTGTCCAAATCGGCGTATAAAAAGCATACCCAAGTTTTGAAACTCACGGATGGTGTTTAGATATAATTCATGATCGTACACGTCGCCCGGTTTAAAAAGAATTTGATCACTTAACAAAGATATCTTTGTTTTAGTGGCAGGTTCTAAGGCTCTAAAAATAGATTTTGTACTATCGCTGCTAAACTTAGGGGAGTTTAAAGTATCCTTTCGAGTATAATTATCGGGCGGGGCGCTATCTGCTAATTTAACATGAACATCGCCAAACCTAAATACTCTACCTGGATTAACCCAGAACTGCACATCAAGTTGAGTGGTATCTTGTGGGTCAGGTTTAATTAAAGCCACCACAGAATCTTTTTGGATAGATGCGTAGCCGTTGTTTTTTAAAAAATCTATGATGCGTAACTGTTCTTTACGCAGGTTTTGAGTATTAAACTGTTGGTTTACTACAAAGGTAGAATCATTTATAGGAGCTTTAGTGAGTGCACTAGCTCGCATAAAGTTAAAACGTTTGTTGGCATCTTCGAATTCGGGTAAGTCGGCGTACGAGATCGTATTTAAGTGCGAGGCTTTACCTTCATCAATTAAAAAAGAAACCTCTACTTTATTCTTTTTGTACTCAATAATGGTAGTGTCAATTTTTGCACCACGGTAACCTAACGAGTTATAGTACAGTAGGAGGCGCTCCATATCTGTTGCTACAACTTCGCGGTCGAGATAGGTGGGTTCTTCACCTACTTTGCCTTTACTAACCTGCCAAATATAGTACCAGGGTGTAAATCTGGATATGCCTAGGAACTCCCGGTTTGTGCGTGTGCGAATTAAAGTCTCTAGGGTTCTATCTTTTATATTTTTATTCCCTGTAAAACGTAATCTTCTTACAACATCTTGTTCTGAACTATTTTCAGTGTTTGATGCCTCTTGAGCAGATAAATGCGGAGTAATTATAATAAAGATTAGAAAGAGCCAAAAGACTTTAATAACAGTAACTATAAAGGGGTGAAGGGTGATAAGTGCATAGCAAGTATCCTGGCACAGGGGAATACCCGTGCCATTCTATTTAATTTAGCGCCATGGTGGGCTAAACATCGTCGTAATCGAAGCCTTCGTCTTCCTCGTTGTGGAAAAAGTCTTCCTTTTGTATATAATCAGGCCATATATCTTCAATGCCTTCATATATAGTGTTTTCACCTTCGTCAATATCTTCAAGTTCATCAAGGTTACTGAGAACCTGTTGTGGAAGGCCGTTTCTTTCAGCCCATTCTATCAGCTCTTGTCTGTTAGCTGGAAAGGGTGCTTCATCTAGTGCAGCAGCAAGTTCAACTGTCCAAATCATAGGTATATTAATTTAGTTAAATAAGTGAGTGATGAATAATACAATTGTATGTAAATTAAGCAAGTATCATTTTTAATTATAAATGATCACAAATCGTGCCGAAAATATTGTTATCTTCGCACAAATACATCAACTAAATCCAAAGAGGATTATTTTATGTTTGGAAGCATGGGAGTAACAGAATGGGTCATCATAGCAATCGTATTTTTAGTACTATTTGGTGCTAAAAGAATTCCCGATTTTGCTAAAGGCTTAGGACAAGGAATCAAAGAATTCCGCAAGGCATCTGCAGATATTAAAAAAGAATTAGAAGAAAGTTCTAAAGATATTGAAGATGCCGTAAACTCAGATAAAACAGAATCTAGAAACAAATAAAAATAGCTTGAAGACGTATAGTATTGCCGAGATCCGAGAGATGGTTCTCACAGGAAAAGCAACATTAACTGAAATAGTAAAAGAGTACATTTCACAAATTGAAACTCAAAATCCCGACATCAATGCCTACGTAGTTACCTACTTTGATGAGGCCTTACAACAAGCAGAAATTGTTGAAAAAAAGATAAAAGATGGTACTGCCGGGCCACTCGCTGGTGCAGTAATGGGTATAAAAGAATTGATTTGTGAGCGCGGAAAGCAAACTACGTGCGCATCTCGCATGTTAGAAAACTTTGAGAGCGTGTACGATGCTACCGTAATTGAGAGACTAAAGAAGGATGATGCAATACTTATAGGTCGTTTAAACATGGACGAATTCGCCATGGGTTCGTCTAATGAGGTTAGTATTTTTGGCCCAACCAAAAATCCACACGACCTCACCAAAGTACCCGGTGGTTCTTCGGGCGGTAGCGCTGCTGCAGTTGCTGCAAATATGTCAACCGCTACTTTAGGTTCAGATACTGGCGGGTCAATTCGTCAACCTGCATCATATTGTGGTATTGTTGGCTTAAAACCTACTTATGGTAGAGTTTCAAGATTTGGACTTGTTGCTTATGCTTCTTCTTTCGATAGTATTGGGCCAATGGCACAGTCTGTTGAAGATGTAGCACGAGTTCTTCAAACAATTGCTGGCTTTGATGAAAGAGATAACACCTCGGCAAATGTAGCGGTAGATGATTACCTAGCAGTAGTTAAAAATCCAACCAAAACAATCAAAATTGGTGTTCCAGAAGAGTTTTTTGGTAATGGCTTAGATACTGAAATTGAAAAAGGAATACAAAATATTCTATCTGATTTAGAAGCAGACGGCGCTGAACTGGTACCCATCAACTTACCTCATTCAAAATATGGTATTGCCTCTTATTATATTATAGCTACTGCAGAAGCATCTAGTAATCTAGCGCGTTTCGATGGTATACGCTATGGTCATAGAGCTGACAAAGCTGCTATTATAGATGAGCTTAAAGCGGAAGAAGCTGCTCTGAATGAGAAAATGAAATATGCAGATAAGGCTGATCTTGCTGAGCTTGAAGCTGAATTAGCAGGAATGGACTCTCAACTTAACCGTTTGTATAAAAAATCACGTACAGAAGGTTTTGGCGCTGAAGTAAAGCGTAGAATTATGCTAGGCACTTATGTATTAAGCTCTGGCTACTACGATGCATTTTATGCAAAAGCTCAAAAGGTGAGAAGACTCATTCAACAAGATTATACAAAAGCATTCGAGCAAGTAGATGTTATTGTTAGCCCAACGGCGCCAACAACAGCATTTGATATAGGCTCTAAAATTGAAGATCCTGTGCAAATGTACTTGAACGATGTGTACACAAGTTCTGCAAACTTAGCAGGTATCTGCGCTATAAGTGTTCCTGCTGGTACACACACTAACGGTTTACCGTATGGTATTCAGTTTATGGCCAATACATTTCAAGAATCTAAAATTCTTAACGCAGCACGCTTAGTAGAACTTAAAAAGCAATAGATAACGACATATAATCTGAGGTAGTGATGAACAGACTTACTGGTAAAACTGTACTTATAACAGGCGCTACCTCAGGCATTGGCGAAGCAACTGCTCAGTTATTTGCTGAGCAAGGAGCTCATTTAATTTTAACTGGACGCAGAGCAGAACGTTTGAACGCGTTACAAAAAGGGCTCACCGCTAAGTTTAAAATTCAGGTTTCTATTTATGCTTTTGATGTTACAGACTACAACGCTTGTGTAAATTTTGTAGACTCTCTAAAAACAGATGTTGATGTACTCATCAACAACGCGGGCTTGGCATTGGGTGTAGATCCTGTTTTTGCTTTTGAGCAGGACGATTTGAACGCAATGGTTGACACCAACGTGAAAGCCTTGCTCACACTCACTCGGTTGCTCACCCCAAAAATGAGGGAGAGAAATGCAGGGCATATTATAAACTTAGGCTCAACAGCAGGGCATGGAGCTTATGCGGGTGGTGTAATTTATTGTGCTACAAAACACGCCGTAAAAGCAATAACCGAAGCCACTAAAATGGATTTACACGGCACAAAAATTCGTGTAAGCATGATTTCGCCAGGTTTAGTAGATACAGAATTTAGTACCATTCGTTTTAAAGGAAATGTTGAAAAAGCAGATTCGGTATATAAAGGTTTAGAGCCGCTTACCGCTCTCGATATTGCTGAAATAATAGTATTTATGGCAAATCGTCCCGCACATGTAAATATAATGGATGCTATTGTGTATCCTGTTTATCAATCATCACCTACTTTAGTTCATCGCGATGAATAAGTTTATAGTTTTATTCTTTTTGATTTTATTATCCTGCTCAAGTTCGGATAAAAAGAAATTACAATTTGTTGACAAGGGAAGGGATGTTCCCATTTTTGAAGCCGACTCTGCATACAGTTTTATTGAGAAACAATTGGAGAATGGACCTAGAGTACCCAATACTTATGGTCATGTTGAAACCCGAAAGTATATTGTAAATAAACTGCAAGAATATGCAGGTACGAATTCAGTATTTGTTCAATATTTTGAAGCAGATGGATATTCTGAAACGCTTAAACTCGCAAATATAATTGCTGCTTTTAATCCTACCGCCCCCGATAGAATTATGTTGAATGCACATTGGGATACTCGCCCAAGAGCAGATGAAGACTCTCAGCGTTCAGTAGAACCTATTGCTGGTGCCGATGATGGGGCAAGTGGGGTAGCAGTGCTGCTTGAGCTAGCGCGTATCTTTTCAGAAGAAAATCCACCTATTGGTGTAGATATTGTGCTTTTTGATGGCGAAGATTATGGCACCTCAGGTGATTTAAGTAGATATTTTTTGGGCTCAAGACATTGGTCTAAGAATCCACCAGTTCCAGGATATAATCCACGTTTTGGCATTCTGCTAGATATGGTTGGTGCCGAAAATGCCTTTTTCCCAAAAGAGGTAAATTCCATTGCCTATGCTCCAAATTTAATGGAAGAAGTTTGGGCTATTGCTGGGCAGAAAGGCTATGGTGATATTTTTCTGAATGAAGTGGGCGCTGCTGTAATAGACGATCATTACATAATCACTAATGAAACAAAGATTCCAGTTATTGATATTATCAATCACACAAAAGGAAGCGACGGAAATATTCAATTCGCCCCGCATTGGCACACTCATAAAGATGATCTTCCAATAATTGACAAGAATACACTCGAAGCTGTTGGCTCTGTGTTACTAGAACTAATTTATAACCGCATATAATGAACTATATCCAACTGCATATTCAAGTGCCTATAGACTTTCAAGAACTCTTAATTGCAGAGCTTTTTGATTTAGATTTTGATGGTTTTGAAGAATTTGATGAAGGCTTTTTTGCCACTATTCCTGCCAATAGATTTGATGATACTAAACGTCAAGAAGTGGAACTGTTAGTTGCAGGTATAAATGGGGCAGAGCTATCTGGCGAAAAGTTAATTGCGCCACAAAATTGGAATGAGAACTGGGAAAAAACTATTCAGCCGCAAACAGTAGGTAGTTTTTATGTAACCCCAACTTGGGGCACTCCACCACCCGAAGACTCTGATTTAATTACCGTTTACATCGACCCAAAAATGGCATTTGGCACCGGTTACCATGCAACCACACGTTTGGTTTTAGAAATGTTACCCAGTGTTGTAAAGGCAGGCGATGAGGTGTTAGATGCAGGAACAGGCACAGGGATTTTAGGAATTGCAGCCTTAAAATTAGGCGCTACTTCCGTTTTTGGTTTTGATATTGACGAATGGTGCGACGACAATTGTAACGAGAATATCCAGTTAAATAAGGTCACTAATTTTGAGGTGCGATTAGGATCAACAGAAACCATTCCTAGTGGCGCAAAATATGATGTAATCTTGGCTAATATCAATCGTAATGCCTTGATTGAGCTCATCCCAGAATTTCTAAAATATTTACGAAAAGACGGAAAATTATTACTCTCAGGATTGCTTGAAACTGACGAACAAACTATACTTGAACTACCAGCCATTAAAAATTTAACGCACCTAGAAACACGCCAGCAAATGGAGTGGATAGCACTTGTACTTGAAGCATGATGAAAGCAGCAATTGACATAGGCACCAATACTCTACTTTTACTTGTAGCCGAAGTAAATGGCCACCAAGTTATGATGCGGCGTGAAGAGCATAGAATGCCCAGATTAGGCAAAGGTGTAGATGCAGATGGCAATATAAAGCAAGAAAGCATCGATAAAGTTGTAGAGATTTTAAAAGAATACAAATCCATTCTAGAGAATGAATTCCCAAGCTGTAACGATGTAACTGTTACCGCCACAAGTGCCGTACGCGATGCTACAAATAGAGATGATTTTATAAACCAAGTATTTAGTAAAACTGGGTATAGTATAATTCTATTATCGGGCGATGAGGAAGCAAACTACACATATAGTGGCGCCCTTTCGGTTTTTTCAGAACCTTTTGCCGAAGATACTTTCGTGCTAGATATTGGGGGAGGAAGTACCGAAATAGCGCTCGGAAGGAAAGGGGAACTCGTTGATTTTCACTCCTTCGATATGGGTTGTGTACGTTTTACAGAACGTTATCTAAAGCATGATCCACCTTTTCAAGAAGAGATTGTCCAATGTAGAGAAAAGGTTAAAGAGCTATTACAAACGCATAAATTTAAACCTCATTCAAAAGTCACAGCTATTGGTGTTGCTGGTACAATGACCTCGTTAGCGGCAATAAATTTACAGTTACAAAGCTACGATACCGAAAAAATTAATGGTCATGTTGTAAAGCAACAAGCATTAAGCAAAGGGGTAGAGGTATTTAGTAAACATACGCACGAACAGCTTTTAGAACTCGCTCCAAACCTTATGCGGGGGAGAGAAGACATCTTTCTAGCCGGGTTATTAATACTTGAGGAATTTATGAAGTTCTATAAACTTGAAGATATTATTGTTTCTACAGGTGGCATACGGCATGGTGCAATTATAAAAGGAAATAAATCATAAAATTGAAGTTTTCATTTAGCTAAAGCTTTGTATTTTAGTTGCAATATTTTAAAATGAATGTCCGACGTCATCACAACAAATAATCCCACATCTAGAGAAAATGCATCTGCAAGTAGCCTTGAAGATGACAAGCTAATTACCTTGGCTTTATCGGGTAAAGAGGATGCGTATAAAAAGCTCGTAAATAAGTACGATCGCCCTATTTATTTTCATATTAAGAAAATGATTAGAGAGCAAGATCTTCTTGAAGACCTTGTTCAAGAAGTGTTTATGAAAGCTTTTAATAATCTTACTACCTACAGTAATGAGTATGCTTTCTCAACTTGGCTATATCGTATTGCTACCAATCATACCATCGATTATCTGCGCAAAAAAAAGCTGCAAACGCTTTCAATCCATGATCCGTATAAAACGAATGATGGAGAAGTTGAAATTCAGTTGCCTGACGAATCCTTCGCTACAGATAATAAAATCATCAAGAAAGAACGCAAGGTTATTGTACATGATGCCATTGAATCGCTGCCCGAAAAATATCGTGTAGTGATTAAACTGCGGCACATGGAAGAGTTAAGCTACGACGAAATATCTGAACAACTAGATTTACCACTAGGCACCGTAAAAGCTCATATATTCAGAGCCAGAGAGCTCCTCTACAAAGCCCTCATCGATAAGAAAGGCAGTTTTTAGGATTGTTTCAGATTTTAAATAATTAGATGTTATAAACTCTACTTACTTCCCAAAAATATAGATCAGGATTGTAGTTGTTTGTTAATTGGGTAACCGAATTTGAAATCCTAAAACATAATAATTAGAAGTAGCGCTGCTAGGCTAGTAATTCCCATGGAGCGGTGCTCGTCCCATCAGGACGATATATTTGTAGCCCAAATAGCGACCACCACCTACCTGCCCCATTCGGGGCCTACCTTTGTCGGCAGACAGGCAGTACTAGATCGAGTTCATCTAGCAATTCTCATTACACACGCCAATATTGGTACTGCACCTACGGCGCAATGATTTTCAGGTTCTCTATATTTTGTACAAATATACCGCACCTACGGAGCGGGTTTTGTATAATCCTTCGATTTGTATTAAAAAATTGACAATGAATAAGTAGACACCTACAAAGATTACCCAGCTTCTTATATCTTACTACTTACATCTTACGTCTATTCCTTACTCCCTAAACCATCCCATAATTTAGATTTAGCCATAATAAAATTGACTTATTAACCAGAAGTATTATCTTATATGAGTGTTGGAAATAAATCTCTTTCACATTCGGGGAAACTATTTGAATAGCTTAACCAAACGCTAGCTCGCATAACTTCCCAAATAAACCGAAAAGGTGGGTGTATGGGGGCGATAATAGGGATAATTTCTATTCGAACTAATAATCTCTTTTTCGGAAAATATTATGTTAGCAACCCAAACACTAATTGCCTGGAGGATTATTATGAAGAAAACTATCTCTTATTCTCTATTTCTCTTATACATTTTTCTGTATGGCTGTGAATCTTTTACAAATGCGGAGAAAGCTTATCGATACAACGATCAATCAATAACTGCCACAGAAATTAAAAACTATGTTGAACAAATTCGACAAGAAAGACCTAAACGTGAAGCAGAAATGCATTTTCACCGTATTAGCGAAAATATACCAGGATTCGGAGTTTTCTACATCAATGATCATGGCGATTATGTAATCGTTCTTACCGACGATGCTCCACAAGGTTTGGCTCGATCATTGGCCGCACAAGAAATCCGTCGCCAGAAACACAATATTGATTCGGAATCAATCATTATTAAGGAAGGTCAATTCGGATTTTCAGATTTAGCTACATGGCGAGAGCTTGTCAGCGGCTTTGTTTTAACTAATGATGATTTTAGTTTTGTACGCTCTAGTTATATAGATGAAGAAGAAAATCGTATAATAGTTGGGATTGCTGAGTCCAAATTTTCAGAAATTAATATAGATAATGTTAAAAAATTTATTGTTGGTGTTTTAAGTATTCCACTTGAAGCAGTAATTTTCAGAGAAACTGTCACACCTGCTCTGTTATCTTGGACAGGCAGCTTATATAGTACAACTCGCCCTTTAATTGGTGGATTAGGTATTCACAAAGGAGCTGCCGGTGGTGCATGCACCATGGGCTTTGTTGGAATATTAGACGGTCATGAGACTTTTATTACTAATTCACATTGTACAAGCACTACATTTGGCTTGGATAACACTACTTTTTTTCAGGGTTTCACTTCAAGTGACAATATTGTTGGATCAGAATACAAAGATTCAAATACTTCCTGGTGTGGAATGTGGCCTCCCTGGCAATCAATCTACAATTGCCGAATGAGTGACGCATCTGCAATAAAAATAAACAGTGGTATTCAAGCAAACAGGGGTCTTATAGCAAGAACAACGTTCAAGAATAATACTGGGGGAAGTGGCTCTACTACAATTAATGAATCAAATCCAGTTTTTTCTATAGCTAAAAGCGATGATTATATAGCGCAAGGAACTATTGTAAGCAAGATCGGAAGGGAGACTGGATGGACAGAAGGTAAAATTATAAAAACATGTGTTGACAAAACATATCCAGGCTCAGAGTTTTGGATATTGAAATGTCAATATGCAGCAGATTTTTATGCTGATTATGGTGATAGTGGCTCACCTGTATTTCGCCAAATCTATTCTGCTGATGGCAGTGAATATATTAGTCTATATGGTATCGTATATATGAAGAGTTCAGGAGAAATTTATTTTAGTCCTATGAGTGGAATTCGATCGGATTTGGGCTATGTTTCAGCAAATAATCCTAATTCTGATTATGTAGCTCCACCTCCAAATAATGGTGGAGGAGGTGGCGTGATAGTTGATCCTTGCGAAGAAAACCCTCTAAATTGTCATCAACACTAATGAAGAATGTCACGAATAGAATATTTCTGAGTATGCTTTATTTTGCAATTATGATGCAAATAATAGGTTGTAATGACCATGGATGTGCCTTGAAACTGGATCAAAGTATCGTTGAAATTGTTGACGAGAATGATAATCCATTATCTGGGGTTGTGCTCGAAATAATTAACACACGAACCGATAAGAGATTGTGTGAAACAATAGAAGATATGGAAGCAAAAGAACGTTGCGAAAAGAATATTAGTGAGATTGCTCCGGGACTTTATTCCATTGTCAGCTCAACGAATGTAAATATTAAAGAAGTAAAGGATGGCGATATTTTGAAAGTGAATGGAATATATGGTGATATCCCATTCACAAGAAAATATAAGATTGAATTAGACTCATCCCAATGTCATCCAAAAGCTGGTATTATAGATAGAATCGTTCTTACACTTAATGAAGAAAACTAATTTCAAACAAGATTGCTAACATTCAAATACTTAGCCGCGTCGATCATTTGTAGCCTCGTCAGCTCACCAATATTCCGCCCATGCAGGGCTTTAAATTTGTAGTTCTGTCGCTACGCATGGGGCATCACCACATGTCCCCTTTGGGGCTTTAAGAAATGGCAGTTTTGTAGATACTCATGAATTAACACTCGCTCATATCGCTTTTAACTAGTTAGTACTAAGCTCTGAAAGAGCGGTTTATATTAGCGAGGCGGTGAAGCCCCTCGTGCATAAAGTAGCCAGACCATTCCAGGCCCTGTAGGGGCGTAATACAAGAGTTTTGGAATAGGCTTTGTGTAAGGTCTTGTATCAGATGCAGTCGGGAGAAGTGTGGCATAAGGCTTTACACTAGCTTGTAGAGCCAACTTTGAATTTCTTTCTTATATCTTACTACTTACATCTTACGTCTATTCTTCCCTCCCTAAACTATCCCATAATTTAGATTTAGCCATAATAAAATTGACTTATTAACTAGAAGTATTATCTTGTACGAGTGTTGGAAATAAAACACGGAGAACATATGCTGTCTTATGAAGAGTACACAGAGTTAATTCAATTATTAGATCAATATTTATCTGAATTTATTTCAATAGAAAATAGAATGATGAATTGTGGTCTCAGTGCTTTTAATTTCACCGAATCAACAAATCAGATTCAAATAATCACACAGGCAACGATTGAGCTAAAGGAAGGTCTATATCAATTTAAAAATCAGCCTGAGGGGAATTACTCCATAAATACAGCTCTTAACTATCTTTATCATTTGCTTGAAAGCATGAATCAGCTTGGTAATATTTCGGCCAATCTTGCAAGGAAGGCAAATGGAGGGAAATATGGGTTTTTTGCCAACAATAAGGATCTTAAAAAATATGAAAGTAATGAAAAAATTCGCCAGTCATTTGGAAGCCAACTTAATAGTGCATTAAATCGTAGCTGGTGAATTTAATTTTAATCAGTTCATAGTAGTGAAGATAGGATCGAGATGTCAGCTTTATGAAAACACGAATAAAGTTGGGAAAAATTTAAAAATTATGAGAAGATAAAACTTTAAAATATCAACTAAATTTCTACAACTATGGGAATGAGTCATTGCATTGTTTACATACACCCAACTTCAGAGGATTTAAGAGAATTTAGTCCAATATATTTTGCTCTATCTAAAGACTCAGATATATTTGTTAGGGATTATGGATTGGTTGATTCTAGTTCAGAAAGAGCATTGAAAGTAGGGCATGTTTTACCTTTACAAGTTATTTTGAAAGGTGATTATGAATTTCAAAATGAATATTACCTTTCAAATAACCCTGATCTAATTAACGCTATAAAAACCCAAGATCACTCACACATAAAAAAGTTATAATGATTCAAGTTTCAAGTCGAATTCGAACAGGGCTCAAAACTATAACAATAATAACTAGACTCGGCGTTTAAACGTGGGGTCGTTATACTTCTAAAATAAATCAACATGTTTGAAACTCTTCCTTTAGAAATCATCCTTCTTTATAGCATTTTTAAATTATTTATTTTTTATCAACAACTACACTTTAAAAACTTTCAGGGTGCAAGCAAACTATTTGAAGGTATTTTAGGGTTTTCTATGGGAATTGGCTCTATCGGTGGGATTGTCTTTCTTTTTTACTATGGATTCAATGTAGTTTGGTGGGCTCCATTTGCCTTGTTCGCAATTGGAATGATTTTTCAGATTGTCGGTAACTTTATTGAAAGTTTAGTAGGTAAATTTACTCTGAGTATTGCTGGTTTTATTGGTTGGCCAATTTGTCTTTATTTTCTGTTTTACTTAACGCCTATAAAATAAATATATCACAGTATAACCAGTGTTTCTTGCGAACTCGAACAGGGTTCAAAAACTTTAATCAATTAATTCTACAGCTATCAATTGTATATGAAAAAAGAAAAAGAAATTTTCTTGGAGCTTTCTGACTTATGCATTTCTAAAGGATATCCTCACGTGATAGCTTTTTTATGTTTCAGAGATAACACTATTAAATTTTCTGTAGAGTTATCAGGTAATGATTTTGCCAATCACTATTCACAAGAGAGTTTACTAAGGATAGAAATTTCTACACTAATCGGACTAATGGTTAAAAAGTCAATCGACTACTCTTTGCCAACTCCTTTAAATTTACAAAAATTGATAGACTCTACAGATTCTTTACTTCATGAGCTTCACTTAGCGATAGCTAAACCGTTAATGGAGGAATTAAATAAAAATCTTTCGTCAGGTAGTGATGAAAATCTATTTAAAAAAGGATCTGTGATGAGGGAGCCAATTTTATATTCAGGTGAATCAGCATATAATTTTCAATACCGTGAATTTGCACCTATAAAGTTTCGGCAGGATGACGAGTGGCTAAAGAAAAACATGGGCTTCAGTATAGATGAAACCTATGCTGTCGTTATGGCAATTGTAGAAATACAAAACAGAAAACTAACAGATGCTCTAAATCAATTTAATAAGGAAAAACCAGAAAACAGGACATTTTTATCTGTTTATTATTTTATTCTTGAGGAGGTTGTAGAAAAAACTGGAATAGAGCCCGAGATAATTAAAAGAGTGATTTCTGCATTCACTCTTCAAGAAGGATCTGTGAATAAAACTTTTCAAACTATCAGTGATTTCAACGAAATTAATGCAACTCCAATACTGAAAATCAGTGAAGGTGAATATTTATTATTTCAACAATATAGTTTGACTGAAGCATTCTATGAATCACCATTTTTTTGGATGATTAATGATAAGAAGTACAAAGATGAATCGTTGAAACACAGAGGCGAGTTTACGGAAATATTTGCTGAAAATTGTTTGTCCAAAGTATTTGGTTCAGACTCAGTATTTAAAAATGTAACCATATATGATAGCAATAAAAATAAGGCGGGTGAAATTGATGTGCTTGTGGTTTATGCTGACAGGGCAATTGTGGTTCAGGCAAAGTCTAAGAAATTAACAATAGAAGCCAGAAATGGGAATGAAAAACAACTTAACAGTGATTTTAAAGCTGGTATACAGGATGCTTATAACCAGGGACACTCTTGTTCTGAATTATTACAAAATAAAAAATATTCTTTAAAAGGCTTAGAAGGTGAGTTGAATATAAATCGAAGCTTTAAAGAGATATACATATTCTGTGTCATATCAGATCATTTTCCTGCACTGACCTTTCAGTCATTCCAGAAATTGATTTATACAGTTACTGAGAAAACACCTGCCCCATTTGTTATGGATGTATTTCATCTAGATGTTATGTCAGAGATGTTAAATTCTCCGCTATATTTTTTGAGTTATGTAAAGAAAAGATTAGGCTACGCTGAGAAGCTTGTTGCAAACAATGAAGGTGCTATACTTTCATATCATCTATTGAAAAATTTATGGGTTGAAAAAAATATTAGATATAACTATATAACGGATGGTTTGGGTGCTGATCTAGAAGCAGCAATGTTGGCAAGAAGAGAGTTGCTCCCCGGTAAAAGTACACCTGAGGGTATTTTAACTAATTATAAAAACACCTCATTTCAAAAATTGATCAAGCAAATCGAGAAAAACCATTCCCCAATCCTAATAAATCTTGGATTAAATCTACTCCAATTCGACGAAGATACTGTAAACAAATTTAATATCTGGATAGGCAATGCTGCCATTGCATTCAAAAAAGACGGTAAAAATCATGATTTTACAATGTTCGATGGTGATAGTGGAATTACAGTTCATTGTAATAGAGATCCATTAAAAATATTCGAGCCAAAATTAACTGCCCATGTAACTGGAAGAAAATATGTTTTAAAGGCAAATCAATGGTTCGGATTGTGTGTAGATCCCTTAGACTATACTATTCGATATGTTTTGGAGTTGAATGATCCTTGGAAAAAATCTGAAGAGATGGAGAGAGTGATTAAGACACTTCCAATCAAGTCCTGAACTGTGGAATAATAATCACTTTGGGAAAATATGGATAACAAGAATGTTTGCCACGCAATAAAAATACCAGACAGTTAGTGCATTAGTTTTCTCCTGCAAGGGCGTAATACTCGAATTTTTGAATAACCTTTGTGTAATTAATAGGCATTGCTAGAAATATCGTTAGGGAGAAGTTTGTAGTGTTGGAAGCTGGAGCTTCCGGAACTGCGTTGCAAAGCCGGAGCTTTGCTACGAGGGGAAAATGGAAAATTGGCTAGTTATTATCCCACCCAAAAAATTATCCTAATTAACTCGTACTAGCATGTTTAATATTACGCACCAGGCCTTCGTATTTTGCTCTTTTGACGGGAGTTCCAAAAAATAGATCGTTATATTTCTCTTCTGATAAGGAGAGCCAGTCGGCATCGGTCATTGCCATGATGTCGGCTCGGGGATGGAAATCGGTAAAGTTGGTAAGGGTGGCTTTGCTGTTCCATGGACACACATCTAGGCAGATATCGCATCCAAAAATAAAATCGTGGAGTTGTTCGCCTTTTCCTTCTTCAAATTCCCCACGGTGCTCTATGGTTTGGTAGGAGATACACTTGGAGGCATCTACTCGGTAGGGCTCGTAAATGGCGTTTGTAGGGCAGGCATCTAGGCATTTGGTACATGCACCGCAGTGATCGGTTTGGGGACTGTTATAAATCAAATCCACATCCAAAATAATTTCCCCAATAAAAAAATAAGAGCCCATTTCTTTATTGATGAGATTGGAATGTTTGCCAATCCACCCGAGTCCCGCACGAACCGCCCAAGCTTTATCTAAAACGGGAGCAGAGTCGGTGAAAAATCGTCCTTCAACATTCCCAACCGTGTCTTCTATATATTTGTACAGAAGTTTGAGCTGCTTTTTTACCACTTTATGGTAATCTCGACCTTGGGCATATTTGGCAATTTTAAGGCCATCTTTTTCCCAGTACTTTTTGTGGGAGGGATGATGAAAACTCATCAAAACAGAAATCACAGATTTGGCGCCAGGTACTAAAAGGGTAGGGTCGGTTCTTTTGTCGAAATTATTTTCCATCCAGCCCATAGAGGCATTTCTATTTTGGGAAAGCCATTCCTCTAAACGCCGTGCTTCAGTTTCCATGAACCCCGCTTTGGCAAAACCACAAGCATCAAAACCAAGTTCTAGGGCTTTGCTTCGTATTAATGAGCTTAGTTCTGAAGCATTCATACCATAACTCGAGCCGATGTTTATTGCTGTTTTATTGGGACTAGCTTATCGCCTTTCCATTGTAATTCTTGCAGAGTGCCATTCACCATTCTCACGGTTCTAAATGGATATCTTTTCACAAGGGCATAATCGTGGGTTACCATTAAAACGGCCATTCCACGGTTATTAATTTGTTTTAAAAGCTCCATTATGTGTTTGCTAGCTTCTGGGTCTAAGTTACCCGTTGGCTCATCTGCGAGTAAAATACGAGGCTCGTTGGCTAAAGCTCTGGCAATAACCACTCGCTGTTGTTCGCCACCAGAAAGTTCATTGGGCATGTGCTTCCGACGATGGCTTAACCCAACCATGGTAAGTACTTCTACCACTCGTTGTTTAATGAATTTTGGCTTTTCTCCAGTTACCTGTAATGCAAAAGCCACATTATCGTACACATCACGATCTTGCAAAAGCTGAAAGTCTTGAAATACAATTCCAAGTCGCCTGCGCAGCATGGGAATTTCTTTCAAGCTGATTTTATTAACAGGATAATCGGTTACACGAACCGAGCCTGTATCGGGTACAATATCTCTATAAAGAAGTTTCAGGAAAGAACTTTTCCCAATTCCTGTAGCCCCAATTAAGTAAGCAAACTCCCCATTGTGGAGCTTGAAGCTGATGTTATTAAGTATGGTACGATGCTCAAAAGTTAAGCTAACGTTTCTAAGTTCTATTACTGCGTTTTCTGACATCTAAGTACTATGGTTACTCTTGCACTTTCTTCATTAGCGTCTAATAAATCAAAGTCGCCATATTTGGCAACTAGATGATAGGATGTTTGATCCACAATCTCTAGTATTTCCTGAAGCGAATATATGCGTTGTTCGTGAACTTCTTTCAATTCACTAATCACCGACTTACCATCCGCAGCAAGCTCTTCTATATCAAACTCGTTATAGTGCATTCTGTTTTTATGATCGTATCTACTTTTTCTATAAAATCGGAATCTGCCTGAAGTTGCTTCTTCGTTATTTAAATAATCAACCGCTTCCATGGAATTCTTTGGAGTTGAAAAATCAAAAACCAAAAGTCCTTCTGGCTTTAAAACCTTTTCGCATTGCTTCAGCATTTCTAGAATCTGAGATGCATCGTGCAAATAATTTATGCTATCAAAAACGGAGTAGATTCCATCGAAGGTTTCATCAATATCAATATTCAAGAAATTCATTGGGCGAAACTGCACATCTACCTCCGCTTCGGCTGCTTTTAATTGTGCTATTTCTACCATCTCTGGCGATAAATCGGTAGCGGTAATTTGGTAGTATCCAAAACCATCAAGTGAGATAGCGAGAGAACCTGTGCCACAAGCTAACTCCAAAAGCTTTTCGGGATAGGGGTGATGTAATTGAAAAATTTCATCTATATAATCTGCCCAAGATTCGTAATCGACGTCAATCATCAATCGATCATATAATGGGGCTAGCGATGTATATATATTGGCTTTTGTCATGAAAATTTCTTTTTCGCAAGCTTTACTGCGAGGTTATACGCTTCTATAAATGAAGAAGGATCCGCGATTCCTTTTCCTGCAATATTGAAAGCAGTACCGTGGTCGGGCGATGTGCGTATGATAGGCAAACCTGCCGTAAAATTTACTCCACTTCCAAAGGAAAGTAATTTGAAAGGAGCCAAACCTTGATCGTGATACATGGCTAAAATAGCATCGTATTTTAGATGCAGTTTTTGGCCAAAAAATCCGTCTGCAGGAAATGGTCCCGTAGCTTTAATCCCTTCTTTTTGAGCTTGTTTTATAGCAGGCGAAATAATTTCAATTTCTTCGGTTCCAATTACTCCGCCATCACCAGCATGGGGATTTAGCCCTAACACTGCAATACTTGGTTTTTCAATTAAGAAATCTTCTTTTAAGCTTCTATCTAAAACGGAAAGACGTTCTAAAATTACTTCTTCGGTTATAGATTGGGCGACCTTTAAAATGGGGATGTGGCCAGTGACCAGAGCAACTCTTAATGAGTTATTAACCAGTATCATCAATACAGACTCGGCCTTGGTTTGCTCAGCCAAAAATTCGGTGTGACCAGGAATTTGGTAGCCCGCTAAATTAACTGCTTCTTTCGAGATAGGAGCGGTGACCATGGCGTGAATATCTTCAGATACACATAACTCGATTGCCTTTTCTATGGCTTTCATGGCTAACAAACCACTTTCTGGACTTTGATCGCCTGGCGTTGGCGTGATGGATGCTGAATCCACCACTTCATACACTCCAAAACCTGAATCTAAATTTGTATCGGTTTTTGAATTTGAAACAGAATAGAGAGGAAGATCTATACTAAGCTCAGATTTATAGTACTCGAGCACAGATTTACTTCCAATAATTATGGGAGTCGATTGGGTGCAATCTATACCCGATAATGCTTTTAATATTATCTCTGGACCAATTCCGTTACAATCGCCAAGGGTTATGCCAATGTTAGGTTTCATAGGTTTAAGGTAATGCTAAAGCATCAAAATCTCAGACTTATTCTTTCCCGAGAAGTTTAAAATCTGAAAAGCCCGAACCTTTTTCGAATACAAAAACTCGATCTGGATAGGTCCAAGTTTCTAGTACTCGTCCCATAGAAGGAAACTGTCTTTCTGTTGAAATTGGTGGGCCGAATTTTATATAGATACTACCACGATCAGTATCCTGCCCTTCGGGATTTTCTGGATTTCTAAACTCTTTGAAGGCATAATCTACTCGTCTATAATACTCGGTCATCAGCTCATTGTATTCGGTATCGGGAGTTGGATCTTTGCTAGCCCAAAACTCACGAAACTTAGCTTCTTTCTGGGCATTATTCCCTTTTTTAAGCTCCCGAACCTCCTTTTCAGGGATGATAAACTTAAGCATGTCGAGGGCAATATCGATATTGAAAAGGGCAGGGGGCATTTCTGGCCAATACGATTGAATGATTTTTTTGGCTACAGGTTTATCAACGCCCTCTTTTTTAATTTGAATTTGATACACTGAGTTTTCAAAAGCACTATTTGGGACTTTTATGATTGCGTAGGTAAATGAAAAGTCGCCTTGGGTTAGTTCTATGGTAGGCTCACCACTTCGCAAAAGTTTAGCATTCGAATTTGGGTAGATATTATCGGAAGAAATTGAAGTGCTAAAAGCTGATTTTCCTAATGTAGTGTCTCTTTTCTCAACGGTGGCTTTAAAAATGTCAAGCGTATAATTAGCCGTTTCATCAAAATCAGGAATACGAACTAGCGCATGAAAATCTTTACCATACAGTGCATTATTGCCCATATTTAATAAAGTAAGCTCAAGTTTGTCGTCTTTATCTGCAATCGTATTTACGAGATAAATCTCGCCTGTTTTCTTGGTAGATAGGTTTTGAATTTTAAGAGTTCTACGTGTTGAATTTCTATCATTAGCCTCGCCCATCAAATTTAGCTGTAATAAATAATCGTAGCTGCCAGGTGTTAGTTCATTAGCCAAAACTCCAGATGTGTAAAGTGTTTTAAGGCGAGTATCGTCGAAGGTTTTTGCAAAAACAGTATCCTGCCAAACATCACGGGCCACAGAAACAGCATTTTTCTTATTTGAGCTAGAACCTTCATTTCTAAAAATCTCAGAATTTATACGAGCAAGACTATAAAACTCATAACCAGCAGGCTGATTCAAATCCGTTTCGTAATTAATCTTTTTGAAGGGTAAAAACTCATTATCCATCCTAAAAATAAATGCTAGGGTAGAGGTTGAGTCCGTTTTACCGGGTAGAAGCACTTCATCTAAAAAGAAAACAGGAGATAATGATCTATTCACCAACGAGGTGTAGCTGACGTGGCTCGAGCGCCCACCACGCTGCGCGAATAGTGAGAATGAGAAAAGTAAGAGGGTAATTAGCGTTAAAAGAGATTTCTTCATGTTCCACAAGTTTTAAATTCAATTACATCAATATCGCATTTTCAGAAATATAAAATCATTACTTTAAACGTAGCAATTAGAAACAGTATTATAAATTAAAACATCTTTTCTACTTATGAGCACATCACCTGGAAGCGCTACCACGAATAACAATTGGTTGCAAAAAATTATTGATGAGATTAACACCCAAGAAAATAAGATTAAACTTGGTGGCGGTAAATCACGAATAGAAAAAGAACATGCTAAAGGAAAATTAACCGCTAGAGAGCGTATAGCTGAGCTTATAGACAAAGATTCAGACTTTCAAGAACTTGGCTTATGGGCGGGTTATGAGATGTATGAAGAGGAAGGTGGCTGCCCATCGGGTGGGGTAGTAACAGGTATTGGAATGGTGCATGGCCGCAACTGCATGATTGTTGCCAACGATGCTACCGTAAAAGCTGGAGCGTGGTTTCCTATAACTGCCAAAAAGAATTTGAGAGCGCAAGAAATTGCTATAGAGAATCATATACCACTTATTTACTTGGTTGATTCTGCAGGAGTTTTCTTGCCTATGCAGGATGAAATATTCCCTGATAAAGAGCATTTTGGACGCATGTTTAGAAATAATGCGGTTATTTCTGCTAAAGGAATTCCTCAGATTGCTGCAATTATGGGAAGTTGCGTTGCGGGTGGCGCTTATTTGCCTATTATGAGCGATGAAGCTCTTATTGTAGATGGAACAGGTAGCGTATTTTTAGCAGGAAGTTATTTGGTAAAAGCCGCCATTGGCGAAACGGTTGATAATGAAACCTTGGGTGGCGCAACCACACATACCGAAATTAGTGGGGTGACGGATTATAAGATGAAAGATGACCACGAGTGCTTACAAACCATTCGTGATTTGATTGATAAATTGGGACCATTTGATACCGCTGGTTTCAATAGAAAAGATGCTAAGGAGCCTGCTCGCCCTAGTTCAGATATATTTAACATATTGCCAGAATCGAGAACTGCTCCCTATAAAATGGAAGAAATTCTAGATTGTATTATTGATGCAGATAGCTTCACTGAGTTCAAAAAAGGATATGGACAATCGCTTATTACTGGGTACGCACGTATTGATGGGTGGAGTGTAGGCATTGTTGCCAATCAGCGTTCCATTTCCAAAACTAAGCAGGGCGAAATGCAAATTGGTGGTGTTATTTATTCTGATAGCGCCGATAAAGCAGCGCGATTTATAATGAATTGTAATCAGAAAAAGATTCCGCTTATTTTCTTACAAGATGTAAGTGGCTTTATGATTGGGAAACGAAGTGAGCACGGTGGCATAATTAAAGACGGTGCAAAAATGGTGAATGCAATGAGTAATAGTACGGTTCCAAAAATTACTATAGTTATTGGAAATAGCTATGGGGCGGGAAATTATGCCATGTGTGGTAGAGCCTACGATCCAAGATTTATGTATGCGTGGCCAACAGCGCAAATTGCGGTTATGAGTGGGGCTTCTGCGGCTAAAACTTTACTTCAAATTCAAATCGCATCTATGAAAAAGAAAGGCGAAGAAGTAAGTGCCGAAGATCAAGAACAGTTAATGACACAGATTACTGAACGTTATAACAAGCAAACAGATGTGCGTTACGCTGCTTCTAGAATTTGGGTAGATGGAATTATAAATCCACTTGAAACAAGAGCAAGGATTTCTAAAGCTTTAGAGTGTGCAAATCTAAATCCAGAAATCCTGCCTTATAAAACGGGTGTGCTTCAAGTGTGAGTTAAAAATCGTTGGTAGAAAAGATGTTGTTTTTCCACTCAAACAGTACAAATCTGTTTTCGTCACGATTAGCAATAGCATTTCTACCAAAATCTTGAATAAAAATACCTGCATTAAAAGCATCTTGAGCGTTTTCATATTTGAAAAAACGCGTTGGATGATTAATACCAAAACCGGTCAAAGAATCGGGATATGGTGTTAGCCCAGAGTCGGGGAAGGTGAATTCAGTAAAGTTGAATTTGGTTTCAAGGCTATCGAACACCATGTTGTAGAGCGAGTCGGCAGAGGTTGAAGTTCCCGCTAAAAGAGCGAAGGATTTTTCTGGATATCTCCAATAAAGAGTGTTTTTTGGAGATGAAAATATATAAGCTTCGTCTTGAGTTAGCTGAAGGGTAGAATCTGTTACCACTAAAGTATAATCATCAACTTCAGATTCGTAAGTAATTTTAAAATTATATTCGCCATTAGTCAAAAATAACGGAACAACAGAAGTAGCTGGGGCGGGATCACCATAACAAGAGCTAGGTTTATTGTAACCTATAATTTCAATTTCAATATAATCTTCAGTGTTATGAATAGATTGATAAATAAGGTTGTTACCACACTTGGTATTATCGTTGGTATAAAAGCCAAAAGCAGGAATAGGCTCAGAGTTTGGATACTGGTATAGCTCAGCCATTAAGAAATTAACGCCATTTGGTATTTCTTCAATTTTAGGCTCGTTGCTTTTGCACGCCATAAATTGAACACCAAATAAAAGAATAAGAAGGGTATAAGAAGAAAAGTTTTTAAAATTCATAAATGATATAACTTCAATAACAGATAAAATGTTTCTAAGAACTTTCAAAATACCACTAGTTATAACAAATAGTGAACTTTATATATCTAAATAAAACTAGAATAGATGCGCTTTAAGATCGACAAATTTACGGATGGCACAACGGTGAATGTAGAGGAAAGTTTTACACTCATCGACTTTATGCTGCTATTTGCCTGTTTTTTGCTCGGTATTTTCTTTGCTCTTTTTCTATGGATGTTTGCCTTTGCTGTGCTAGTGAAAGTTTTTACCAGACGAGAAATCCATTTTGATACCGATAAGTACGAGATTGTTTATTTTGTTCGAGTTTTTAATTACTTCCGCTTCAAGCTGCGAACCATATCATTTGGGGAGGTTCGCCAAATTCTGCTATCTGACCAAAGCTCAGGCAAAATGCTCGGGGAACGTGGAATGACTAACAAAGAATGGTTTACTCTAGAAATTGAAACTGACACTAAACCCATCCGCCTGTGCAGAGTTGAGGAGGATGAATACGAAGATGCCTACGCGCTTTTTGAAGAAATTGAAGAAAATATGAGCATGTATTTTCAGTTCCGAATATTTTTGAATGAGGATTATGTGGATGGGGATAGTAGTATTTAGTACCTAGTAATTAGTATTTAGATGAGGAATTGGGGAAGTCAATTATCAGTCAACAGTGATCAATGAACAATTAGTTAATAGATATTGGGAATTAGGAATTAGGGACTACGGAATTGGGGGAGTCTATTCAATTAACATTTAACAGTAATTAGAAAGCTCACCCCTCATAGCTATTCAAGCCCACCTCAATTGCCACTGGCTTTAGCCGGTGGTTAGCAATTGTTCCCACTACAGAAAAGGGCTTTAGGCCCATTGTAGGAATTGGGGATTTGGGGAAGTCAGTTATCAATGAGCAATTAACAATGAACAGTAATTGGGGATTTGGAGAGCTCCACTCGTCATGAAGCTTCTGCTTCCTGTTTATTAATCAAAAAGAAATTGTCAACGAATTACCTAAGAACTATCTGTTTTATACTATTGCCTGAAAAGCAATGCCCGACCGTAGGGAGGCAAGGGAAGTATAAAAATCGTCCCTGTCATCCTGATTCGCTGGCTAGCGGAGAAGGATCTCATTGATTACGCCCATAATTACAACACAAAAACTCGTCGAAAGGGCAATTATCCCAACTACTAACTTTTCCAAAGTTTTAGTAGGATTTATATTAGATGGAATTACTTTTTTAACTTTGGAAAAGTTAAAATCATCACTCACACATTATTCCAAACTACTACTCGCATTCTGGAGACACTTCGGTCATTCGCTTCCTCCGACTTTCGTCGGACTCAGCTCATTACTCAGGGTGACAGGGGGTGTTGGTTGTATTCTAATGCCACTGCTGGCGTCAATGACGAGAATGTCATGTTGGAATTCATGAGCTTTTCTTACCACTCAAATCCTATCAGCACAATCATAAAAATCATAAAAATCATAGTTCAAAAACCGAGGTTAGTTAAACAATGAAAACGAAAACCCATAATTCGAATTCCAAGTTGGGTTCCGTAACTATTTCGTAACAATGGCTTCAACGTAAGTAAATTACATTCAAATTTTTTTAACATAGAATAAACATAATATAAGTCCCTATTAATAAATATTATATGAGTTATTATTTCAACTTAAAAAACTAGTATAAATCAATTTATTGTAATATTTTGTAACAAATGATTGTTATTATACTCTTATAGGTAAGGCAATAGCCTTTAAATAGTTAAACATTAACTAAATACATATTGTTATGAAGAAAGAAATAACATTTGGTCTGTTTTCAATATTTATATTAATTGGAAGTTTGTTAGTGTCACCAAAAGTTCAGGCTTTTGAGCAACGTGATATTATAATTACTTGTGGCAACAAAGTTACTTTTGTGTGCTTTCGATATATAGATGATAATGTTGATATAACACTTTATGGAGGAATTAAAGACATTCAAATCGAATAACAAAAACTAGTTATTAAAACTTTAACCTAAGGAAAAGACACTAAGCTCTTCCTTAATTTTATTACAAAGTATTATGAAATCAAAAATTGTTTTAACCCTTATTTTAGTTCTTCTTTTTGGCAGTAATTTAATAGCCCAAAGGGTGAGTATTGAAAAAGTAAAAGAGTATAACTTACCTGATGGTTACGACTGCACCATAGTAGATGTGGTTCGAGAAGAAATAGTAATTACTTGCCCAGATACAAGAGCTTTTTATCATTCAGTGGCTGGTGAAGATTTAAAAGAAGTACCGTATCAACTTGGCCGAGGCCCAGGAGAGTTGAACAGAGCTCCATTTGGCATTGGCATTCTAAAAAATCAGATTGTTTTCTCAGACCCAGATTTACAGCGACTGTTTATTTATGATAAAAGAGATCAAAGTTTTTCTGTGAAATTAATCAAACCGGATGGAGGGCTTTCCTACATCCATTCGACAAAGAATGATAGTCTCATTTTTGTTAGAAATGGATTACTAACAAGTTTGGGAAATCTTTATAATGTTAATACAGACGAATTTTCGGAAGATTTTTTATTAGACAAACCCTCTGGTAATGCTTTTCTACAAGATGGAAGAATTGAAGTGTATGACAATGTGTTACTATTTGGAAGCGCACATGAGGGATATGTGAGTGTATGGGACTTAAAAACACATAAACAAGTAAATAAATATCAGTTATTCGAAAATAGAAATACCAAACAAAGGCAGGCACAAATGAATGGATTATCAGGTTTTATAGCTCCTGCATCTGAAAATCAAATAGAAGGGGTTGGTTTATATCAAAACCAAAATGGAGAGGAACTTGTTTTTGTATTGATTGAATCTAGAGTTCGCAAATATGACATGGATAAGCTGTATATATACAGCCCATCAAAGAAAAAATTTATTTCAGAACTAAAACTCGAAGCGAAAGCAAATTTGTTCCAAATCTCTGGAGAATTCCTATACGTCCATTATGAAGATTTGGACAAGCTTGTTAAATATAAGTTGGTAGTTAAATAAAGGAGGGTACTATGAATAAAACGATTTACTTAGTTATAACCACTTTAATCCTTTCAATAGGGGTGCTCTTTTATAAACTAGATTCTGCAAATACTAGTTTCGAGACCTATATCTATGAAAGTAGAAACCCGTCTACTATTCATGAGTGTTTAAAGGTAAATTGTTTTACTAATACCTTCATGCAAAGCGGCAAGATTAACACGAAACGTATAGTGATTGTGAAGCCTAAAAATTCATGTACCGAATGTAATGAAATGTTTTCGAGAGAACTGGAGCCTATACTAAGTGCTATAAACGGTTGGGAGGTAATAGTAAAAACTGATGATGAACTAGAGAGTGTTCTTGTAGAAAACCATTTTCAATTTGAACATGTTACCCTTATCGCTTTAGATAGGTATACGACTCATTATGTGTATGAATATCACCCTACTTTCCCACTCAAAAATGCAAAAACCGATGCCTTGCTAACTTTTTTAGAAGAATCCGTCAAGTAAGCTATAAAGTATATTTTATTACTTATCGTTTAATCATGGTTTCATTTATTATTCCACACTTTTCTGTATGGCTTGGGAATTACAAACCGTTCATATTTGTCGATTGAAGCGGAGCACCGAACAGAGCGACCTGTCTGCCCAAATGTTAGGGGCAGGTTCTGCTTCTAGTTGATGTGTGTGTGATGTTGGAGCTCATGAGCTTTGCTTACTAATCAAATCCTATCAGTTCAATCATTTAAAATATAAAAATCATAGTTCAAAATTGGGAATAGCTAAACTATGAGAATGAATTATATGCTTACTAGTGGAGTTAGTAATAAATTGGAACTATTTATATAAATTTTACGGTAGTACAATTCAAAAAGCTGATATATTAAATTTGATAATATTTTATACAGGATCACTAGCTACATCTAGAAACGACGAACAAATTATTTAATGAACGAACTATTCAAAATCTTTAGAATTCAGGAGGCAGAAGCTAAAGAGATTTCTTCCCAAAGCCTTGAACCTCATACCCACGATTTTGAAGAATTGTTGATTGGAATTAATGGAGAGTTAGAGCATTTCATCGATTTTAATGAAAGCACAACCCGAGCTCCATTCGTGAGTTTTATTACCAAAGGGAAGGTCCACCGCGCTATCCCTAAGCCATATAATGGCAAGTGCGACATTTGGGCTATTCGTTTTAAGAGTGAATTTATACCAGAAACTACCTTTCAATTATACTCGCTATACCACGACCAAGCCAACATTAAGCTAGCACAAGGTAGTTGCTTTAATCGACTCGAAGTGTTGTGCGAAATGATGCACGAAGAGGCCTCACAAAAAGATCCGAGTTTTGCCATAATCAAGCAGTTATTGAGTGTTTTGTTTACCGTTATTGAACATGAAAGAAAAAAACTAGACACTTCAAATCAGACCTTACAAAAAACACAGAATATCTCCTTTGGTAACTTTCTAACCATCCTTGAAGAAAATTATCATAGACCTTTGGGTGTAGACTTTTATGCGGAAAAGCTATTTATGTCGACCCGAAATTTGAACTTAATTTGCCAGAATATTTTAGAGCAAAGTGTTTCGGAAATCATTGAAACACGCAAGCTCATTGAAGCCAAAAACCTTTTAGTTTCCACAGACAAGACTATAACTGAAATAGCCTATGAACTAGGTTATAATGAGAATTCCTACTTCTCAAATGTCTTTAAAAAGAAGTCTGGGCAATCGCCTACAGAGTTTCGTGATGAGATGAGAAGTATCCTCGCTTCCTAAAATTACAACCTATTTACCGAATAGTATAATGCTATAAGTGTCTATATTCGCTATATTTATAGTCACAAGGCAATGTGGTGTGGCATAAGTGATTACGCCCCACCCAACAGCTGGTATTGGAAAGTATATATAAACATCGTTTTTCAAAACAGTTTGCAAAATCTTTAAAAAAATACAAACGAAACTATGAAAAAGCACAAAATTGCAGTAATTATTGGAAGTCTTCGCAAAGAATCCTTTAATCGCAAAACAGCCAAAGCATTAATAGATATGGCACCGGAGTCATTATCTCTAGAAATAATAGATATAGCAGGTCTCCCGATGTTTAATGAAGATTTGGAAGCAACTCCGCCAAATGAGTGGGTAGCATTCAAAAAGCAAATCAGTGCTGTGGATGGGCTTCTCTTCCTCACTCCAGAATATAATCGCTCGGTACCCGCTGTTTTAAAAAATGCGATTGATGTAGGTTCACGTCCTTATGGTAAAAATTCTTGGGATGGAAAACCTGCAGCTATAGTGAGTGTTTCAATAGGAAATATTAGCGGTTTTGGAGCCAATCACCACTTAAGACAGTCGCTAACTTTCGTAAATGCGCCTACCATGGCACAACCAGAAGCTTACATTGGAGGAGCCGCAGAACTATTTGACGATAAAGGAACACTTACTAGTGATTCTACCAAAGACTTTCTGAATGGTTTTATGGAAGCTTATGAAAAATGGGTTGCTACAAATGCATAATAGTAGAACCTCTAACATATTTAATAACTTTAAAAAAAATAATTCTATGAAAAAATTTATTTCATTAATTGCACTGCTATTCTTTTCAGTTAATGCATTAGCACAAACACAATGGAAGGTAGATCCTTACCACACCTCGTTAAATTTCAACATTTCACACTCTGGAATTAGTATTGTGAATGGAAAATTTATGGATTATACGGGGAAATTAACTACAGACGGTGCAGGGCTTAGCAATGCAGATGTTGAATTTACTGTAAAGGTAAATAGTATAAATACTAATGTGGAAGACAGGGATAATCACTTAAGAAGTGCTGACTTTTTTGAAGTTGATACCTATCCTAATATGACTTTTAAAAGCACTAAAATTATAGCCACGGGTAAACCAGATGGTTATTTATTGTATGGTAAATTGACCATTAAAGATGTTACTAAAGACGTAATATTTGATGTTCAGTATGGCGGAATAGCTAAGAGTGAGCAAGGCGAAAAATTAGGTGTGAAAGCAACCACTACCATCAACAGGTTTGATTATAATATTAATTACGACCCAATGGCTGCTGGTATTGGAAAAGATGTAAGCATTATAATTCACTCACAGTTCGCAAAACAATAACAATAAAACAAAGTCCTATGAAAAATTCAGCTAAAACAGTAGTAGAAAAAATGTTCGCTGCATTTAGTAGTGGCGACATTGATAAAATTGTAGAAACCGTTTCTGATAATACCGAATGGATATACCACGGTACCCAAATTATTCCTAAAGGAGAATTTGAGAAAAAGGAAGGGGTAAGAGCCTTTTTTACTAACATTTTTGAACGAACTGAAATCATCAAATTTGAACCACAACAATATATTGTTGAAGGAAATATGGTTGTGGTGATGGGTGAAGAACATCAGAAAGTGAAACGTTCGGGAAGAGAACTAAAGCAGAAATGGGTTCAAATATATACCGTTGAAAATGATTTGATTACAAGAATGGAAGAGTTTGCAACCTCGCAAGAGGTAGAATAAACCATCATTTTAGTAATTCAGGTTCATCCCAGAACATCACCTCCCATTGTTGCTTAGCGTCACCGCTTGGCAGGGATTATAGAGAGTAAAAATATTAATCTAGAAAGATTTAAATAGAGAAAATTATGAAGACAATGAAAGCAGCTCGCTGGTATGCAGCGAAAGACATTAGAATAGAAGAAACATCAATACCTACTCCAAACGACAATCAGGTAAAGATTGCAGTAAAATTTACGGGTATTTGTGGATCAGATTTACACGAATACACCGCTGGTCCACAACTAATTCCAGTTGACAAACCATATCCGCTCAACGGGCACCAGGGAACAACCACTCTTGGTCACGAATTTGCGGGAGTAGTAGAAGAGGTTGGGAAAAATGTAAAGAATGTTAAGAAAGGAGATCGAGTTACAGTTGAGCCGATTTTTAGAAATCCTGCTAGTCCTTTTATTACCAATGGACAATATAACCTGTCAGAACCGCTCGGATTTGTAGGGTTAACATCCAACGGGGCTTTTGCAAAATATACGGTAGTAGAAGACTATATGGTGCATAAAATACCTGACACCATGACTTTTGAACAGGCTGCTATTGTAGAACCTGCAGCTGTTGCAGCATACGCAGTGCAGCAAAGTAGAATGAAAATGGGTGACACCGTATTGATTACTGGTGCAGGTCCGATTGGATTACTCACAGTTCAGGTTGCCTTGGCAATGGGAGCTTCCCAAATATTTGTGTCAGATCTTTCAGAGAACAGATTGAAAAAGGCCAAAGAAGTTGGAGCAACTCACACCTTTGATGCAAGAGATAAAGATGTGCCTAAAAAAATTAGAGAGTTGACAGGAAATGGTGTTGATATATTTATTGATGCAGCTGGTGTTCAACAATCATTTGATACGGGTATAAACAGTCTTCGTAACGGAGGTATGGCCATATTGGTTGCACTCTTTGGAAAAGAGATTGTTCATGATGCTTTAGATCAGGCATTAAGAGAATTGACCATTAAAGGAATAATTGGTTATCGCAACATATTTCCAGAGGTCATAGCATTGATTAGTAGTGGAAGACTACCCGTAGAAAAACTGATTACCAACGTAATCTCATTGGACGAAGTAGTAGAAAAAGGTTTTGATGCTCTTATCAAAGACCCATCTGAAGTTAAAATATTGGTTGATTTAGAGAAATAAAACAATGAGTTAGATATTGAAGAGATGCATTGTTAATAAAGAAATATCAAATTTCGATAATGAAAAATGTTAGATGCACTTTCTTCAATATTTAATAATATAAACTAACTACTTCCCCTAGTTACGAACCTTCAGTTCGTAGTTTCTTGCCCGAACCTCTTGGTTCCTATGCGACCTAACGGATTAATTCACCTCATTTACACATCAGATTTCATCCTACAAGTCAAAAGAATCAAAATTGCTCATACATACTTTTGGGACAATACAATATCAAACTTAACAAAGAAGAAAGAGCCACAATCATAGTTGAGATTATGTAGCTTCAGTCTTGAAAAAAATTGAAGAAATGAATTCATAATCTAATGAATAAAGCAAATACAAGTCGGTGGAATATTGCAATTATGGGGACGCTTCTACAGTTGGTGCTGGGAACTGTGTATGCATGGAGTTTTTTCCAAAAGCCAATAATGGCTGAGTATGGATGGAGTAACGTCCAAACCATGTGGATATTTAGCCTGGCTATCTTGTTTCTTGGTTTATCTGCAGCCGTTGGAGGGATGATACTTCCAAAATACGGTCCTCGTAAACTGGCATCTGCTGGAGCCTTTCTATATGGAGCCGGTTATTTGATTAGCGCATACGCAATGCAAATAGGAAGCCTAGCGCTTTTTTATATAGGCTTTGGAATGATTGGTGGAATTGGATTGGGATTAGGGTATGTAACGCCTGTGGCAACAGCCTCAAAATGGTTTCCCGATAAAAAGGGACTTATCACCGGAATGGTTGTTATGGGATTTGGTCTGGGAGCACTAGTCATGTCAAAACTTATTGCGCCTATTCTAATGAGCGTAACTAGTGGAAATATGGTTCTGGTGTTTTTCTATATCGCTATAGTATTAATGGCGGTTGGTATCCCCGCAGGATTAAGTATGAAAAACCCACCCGCAGATTTTGTGCCTGAAGGTTATTCTCCTCCTGTGAAAAGTGTTTCCATGCGTGGGCAAGAAGATAGTTTGAAAGTTAAAGAGAGCCTGCTCACTACAAAGTTCCTGGGTATGTGGCTTATTTTCTTCCTTAATATTTCGGCAGGAATAATGTTTATTGGTTTGCAGTCGCCCATGATTCAGGATTTATTCAGAATACAAGATGCTACAATGAGCACCGAGGCTCTCGCAGCAACAGGAGCTACCTTAATTGCCATTAGTTCTTTATTCAATGGAATTGGGCGTTTCTTATGGGGTGGAATATCAGATAAAATTGGTAGAATTCAGGCTTTTAGATTGATTCTGAGTTCTCAGATATTGGTTTTTATTCTCATGATTTTTACTAGTAATCCATGGATATTTGGTTTGATGGTATGCTATGTGTTACTCTGTTACGGTGGTGGATTTGGCACAATGCCTTCTTATGTGCTAGATGTTTTCCATACAAAACTGATGCCCGTTATTTATGGTGTAATTCTTACAGCGTGGTCATTAGGCGGTATTGTTGGGCCTCAGATTTCAGCTTTTATTCGCGATTTTTATGCAGACTCCCCAAAGTTGATTGGTCCCAGAACCTATATGGCAGGCATTATACTATTGGGTATTGGGTTGTTGGTAAGCCTTACACTTTCCAATAAATCTATTACATACGAAAAAGCATAGTAATAGAATCTATTACGATAAATTGAGTGAGATAATTTATTTTCCAAAACATAAATAGCCCCGAGGTTTATCTCGGGGTAAACAGATTAAATATAGATATCGGTGGGTAGGCTTGTTTTATAAACGATGCGTACAAATCCACCGAAATCTCAGTAAGATTCTCATTTTAGGAGTTCATCTTCGAGACTCCGTTCACTGTCCATAGCTCATTACACGCTTTCATGCACAGTATTGGAAATAATGGGTAGCTAGTGTTTCCAAATTATGCATTTATAGAAGCTAGGGCTTTGCAAAGAGAAATAATTTTCACTTCAAATTATTGGCGTTTCTTAAATCAAAAGAAATAAACTATATTTGTTATGTAACCAATTAGTTGATAACAACTTAAAACAATTTGAATATGAAACGAGCAACAGATTTATTAGTTAGAGATTGGAATTTAAGCCATGATACTGGCTTGTTAATTTTAAGATTAGTTTTTGGTATGGTTCTAATCTACGGGCACGGTTTTGAAAAGATGTCCGTTATTTTTAGTGGAGAAGAAATCAAGTTTATGGATCCTATAGGTATTGGTGCAAGCACATCCTATTACTTAGCCGCTTTTGCAGAAGGGGTTTGCGCCATATTGTTGATTTTAGGGTTGTTTTCAAGGGCAGCCACTCTAATCCTGACCATTAATTTTATAGTCATCTTTATCTTTCATGCCTTCATGATTGGTGATGGTTTTGTTGTATTGGAATTACGCTTCTTTTATTTGTTTTCCTTTATAGCCTTAACTCTCACGGGTCCAGGGAAGTTATCGTTAGATTACATGCTGTTCAAACAAAAGGATGTATTAGAATAAATCTGAAAAGGATGGAAGGGGACTTCAAATAAAAGGTTTTGTGATATAATAGGAGACTACCCCTTCCATTTACACTACACAATTGGAGTGGAAGCAGGAACTTATTAGAAAGTAATAAATGGCTTCTAAAAAAAAACTGCACCGTATTACTGACTTCATCGAGAAAGTGCTAGAATACCGTTATGTTAATTAGTGTTGGTATCAATCCAATTTTATCGAAACAGCTAGCTTGAGCATCTTACCGCTAATGGAATACAACCATTTTAGCTGTTCCCAAATTAAATGGGCTTCTTGCAGATCTCGTATTGTCTCTTTGTCTTGTGTAACCAAGGTTCCTATTTCTAAGGAATTGAAAGTTGGAAGTTGTTCTTCAATAGGAGGGATATTATCAGAATATCCATCAATAGTATCACAAGCTTTGTCATTTAAGCATTGAATTACCTTCTCCAAGTTAGATTCAATTATTTCGGTTGTAATATTGAAGCGTTCGGATGCCTTTGTAGTTTTATTGTGCTGTATATACGAGCTTAAGGAAGCCAGGGAAGCTAAAAATGTGTGATTTAAGACAACCAGTTCGTGAATTCTATCCGTTTTCCTTTGTTTTGATTTCGGCTCTTGCGTCATGCGTTGGAAGGCAGAACTTAGATTAGAGGTTTCTAAAAATGCCTGCTTGCGTGCTAAACTGTAGGAGGTAGGTAGATTTCCCTTTACTTGGTAATACTCAGTGATTTTATGGAGAAAATGCTTATTCGCTTTCACACTTTTTTCAATGCTATCTTTAATTTCAACAAACTCCCAAGTAGGTAAAAGCCACAGCATTGCCATATACGATAAGCCCGCGCCAACAAGTGTATCTACAATTCGGAATTTAATCACGCTCAAAGTATCAGGCTGGAGTATAGCATAGATAAAAACCACACCAAGTGTAATGAAAGTGGCCGAAGCTTTATAGTTTTTTTGAACCATAGAAAGTGCAATAACCAAAGAGGCTACACTCAGAGCGCCGTACACATAAGGATTCTGTATCAAGAAAACCATTCCAGTGGCAATAGCTCCACCTATAAGTGTGCCTATAATACGGTCTTGTGCCCGATTCTTTGTGAGCCCATAACTAGGTCGCATAATTACGATAATGGTTAGTAAAATCCAATGTGGGTTTTGAAAAGGAAAGAGTGAACCCACCAAATAACCAACCATAACTGTAAGTGCTAGCCTTAGCGAATGTCGAAATATGGTAGATTTAAAACTGAAGTTTCGTATTAATAACTTGGGGTCATAATCTTGGGGTACTAAAAAGCGTTTGGCATATTTAACATCGATATTATCAATTTCCATAGTCATGGTATTAGGGTCGCCAAGTAACCACTTTATTCTTTTTAGTTTTGTAAACTGCTTCTCCTGATACTCGAGTAAATTTTGAAGCATAAGATATTCTTCATAGTCCTTACTGTCGCGTAATAAAGCTATTTCAAACTTAACATCTTCAAAGCATTGTACTATGAGGTCGTTTTTGGGAAGCTTTTTTATGTCATTTCCTGCTTCAGAAATCATTCGCAGTTGGTAAGACATTTCAAAAATCACCTTTTGGAACATTTTAATATATTTGGGATGTTCGCTAAAGAGCTCGTCCATTCGCTCATAATTAACGGGATTGGCAATGGCCGTTTCAAGCATCTCAATCAACTGAACGAATATCAAAAGGCGCTTATTTTGATAATTTGACCAACCTGAAGTCTGCCTAGAAAGGATTAATATTTCTCTAAGGGTTTCGTGGTTCTCGGTTAGCTTACTTTGCAGATTCTGCAATTTCGCCTGTAACATTTCGTGGTTTTCATTTGGGCCTACTAACTTCCCACGTGTTTCTAAAAAATCAGCGGTAAGAGTATAGGTTTCATTCAAAAACTCTTCCGTTTCTGCCTTCGGATTTACTCTTTGCCAAATTATAGACAGTAGTAAATACCAAAGACCACCAACACCTATCAATATTGCGTATTGATAGATTTCTAAAGTATCAGAGTCTTGGGTAAAGCTCAATATCAAGGCCATCAAGCCAGAAAAGCTAACTAATGAAGCCCTAAAACCATATACAGATAGATAGGCGATTGCAAAAGTTAAAGCCCCCAAAATGGGAAGTAGTAACCAGAGATCAAAATGTAGATAGCCCTTAATAAAAGTGACAAACATGACCAATGCCGCAGAGACAAGGATGCCTACTTTTTTATGCCTAAAACTTCCAATTACATCGCTAGGTGAGCTCCAAAAGGCACCGAAACTTACTGCGAGTCCAATTTCAAAATAACCAAGCTGTATACCCATAACTATAGGCAGAGTAACCGCAATTGCAACTCGTAAAGGTCTAGAGAAACTGATGCTTTTAAAGAATAGTTGAAATTCCTTAAGGTGCTCGTAAATAAAATTGGTTACATGATTTAAAACAGAAGGGTTCATTTGCTAAAATTACAACATAATTACAGTAAAATTTATAAAAACGACCATTGTTTACAACTATCTTTGAATCATAATCATGCTAAATAATAAGATAGTTTAAGTAACAGGCATTAGCCGTTTAAAGACGGGTAAGAAACGGCAGGCAAACTGAAAATGCAAGAGGGAAATTGAGACACAAGATGTAAGTATTAAGATGCTAGAATGCGTTTTGAAAAACCAACTAGCTTCATGCCTTTACAATCTTAGAAGTGCCAAGAATTCAAGAAAAGGGCGCTTACTTCTTAAAACTACATGTGTATTACCGAATAGTGTAATGCTGTAAATAGCTATTGTTACTATATTTCTTTTAGATATTGATTAGAGCCATAACAAAGCAGTGAAAGATTCATTCCCATCAAACCTAATTTACATACTGTTCATATTTGTAAGTCTTGGCTAATAAAGTACTAATTCTTAAAAAAAATATAATAATGGAAAAACAAAGTAACCCACTTATCTGCGATATAGAAACTGGAATGTGTGAAGCAACTCCTGATAGTGTAGATACCACATCTAATAGCACTATTCAATCAACTAAGAAAACCATTAAGGTTGTTTATTACACAGATCCTATATGTTCTTCATGTTGGGGTATTGAACCTCAATTGCGTAAGCTAAATTTGGAATATGGTGATTCTATTGAGATGGATTACAGAATGGGTGGTTTATTGCCAGATTGGAGTTACAATAGTGGTGGTATCGGAAAGCCGTCTGATGTGGCTGTACACTGGGATGAAGTAAGTGTTCATTACGATATGCCTATAGACGGCGACCTATGGTTAGAAGATCCTATGGATTCATCTTACCCGCCATCAATAGCTTTTAAAGCTGCTCAAATGCAAGATAATGATAAAGCGATTCTTTTTATGCGTGAAATTAGAGAAATGATGTTTCTACATAAGAAAAACGTTACAAAGTGGGAGCATGTTGAGGTTGCTGCTAAAAAAGTAGAACTAGATGTTGTACAGTTAAAAACTGATTACGAAAATAATGCAAAGGCATTGTTCGAAGAAGATTTAAAATTAGGAAGAGAACTAGGTGTAAGAGGGTTCCCATCCATGTTCTTTATAGATGAAGCTGGAAACCAAGAGTTTGTGTATGGCTCAAAACCTTATGCTTTTTACGAAATGGCAATTCTAAAGCTTAATCCTGATGCTAAAAAAAGTGAGTATAGTAAGAAGTGGGAAGATCTCTTCTCAATCTATAATACACTCACAGCAAAAGAGTTTTCTGAGCTATCTGGTACTCCAAGAAATGAAAGTGAGCAAATGTTGAATGAACTTTCGGATAAGGGAGCATTGGAAAAATTCACCACTAAAAATGGCTCTATTTGGAAATTGATTAAAGATAATAAGTAGAGAAAGAAAAAAGTTTAAACTGATAGTTTTAGGAAAATTAGGTAGTAAAGAAAGGTCAATTTATAAAGATAAAATAGACACTGGAATGCAGCTTAATTTCCTAAAATTACAACCAATTTACCGTATAGTGTAATAACTATACCACTGATTATAAGTATCTTAGTATCACAGAACTAAGTAAACAACTATTAAAACAAAAAATAAAATACTATGACAACAGCAGCTAAAAAATGGGTAATAGACCCTACACACAGTGAAATTACTTTTAAAGTAAAACACCTAATGATTTCTAACGTAAAAGGTGAGTTTACAAAATTTGACGCATCTATTAATGGCGAAGATTTTACCAAATCTACCATCTCAGTAAACATTGATGCTAGCTCTATTTCAACCAACAACGAAGATAGAGATACTCACTTGAAAAGTGCTGATTTCTTTGAAGTAGAAAAATTTCCTGCAATCAAATTTGAAAGCACTTCATTTAAAAAAGTAGATGATGACGAGTATAAATTGGTAGGTAACTTGACGATTAAAGATACTACCAAAGAAATTACATTAGATGCAGAGTTCGGTGGATTTATGAAAGATCCATACGGAAATGAAAAAGCAGGATTCTCTGTAGAAGGAAAGCTTAGCCGTAAAGACTTCGGTTTAAACTGGAATGCTGCCCTAGAAGCAGGTGGTGTTATGGTTGGTAATGAAGTTAAAATATCAGCTGAAGTACAGTTTGTAAAGCAGTAATTAGAGCACAAGCTAATAATTGATGAAGCAGATATTAAAAAATAGCCTCAGCACTGGCACAGACCAGAATAAAACTTCGATTGCAATCTTAATATTAAGAGTTGCAATCGGAGTACTTATGCTAACACATGGCCTCCCAAAGCTTTTCATGCTTATAGGCGATGATCCGATTCGATTCGGAGACCCAATAGGAATAGGTGTAACAGCCTCATTAACACTAGCAGTTTTTGCAGAGGTATTCTGCTCCATCTTTTTAATATTTGGAGTAGCAACAAGGTTATCTGCCATTCCTTTAATCTCAACAATGCTTACTGCGGTACTAATTCATCATGCTGATGATAGTTTTGCACGCAAAGAATTAGCATTGCTTTACCTGTCGGTTTTTGTAGTTATTGCAATTATTGGAGCAGGTAAATATTCAATCGATAATTGGTTGAGTAAAAAAATAGCTTAGATAATTCTCTATTTATTAAATGAATAGATAACAATTATATAATCATTGGCATTTTGCCATTAATAAATTCAAATATGAATTTAAAAGATTTAAATATTACGACATCATCAATGGGTAACACAGGTAAAATGCCTGTGTTATTTCTTGGTCATGGAAGCCCCATGAATGCCATCGAAGAAAACGAATTTGTATTGGCATTCAGAAAGCTTGGAAAAGAACTCGTGCGACCCAGTGCTATACTTTGTATTTCGGCACATTGGGAAACGAGAGGAACTTTTGTCACCGCCATACAAAACCCACGTACCATTCATGATTTTGGCTGTTTCCCAGAAGAACTATTCGGTGTTGAGTATCCTGCACCAGGAAGCCCAGAATTGGCACAGCAAACCATAGATTTAATCGAAAAAACTGACGTTGGTTTGGATGATAAATGGGGACTTGATCACGGCGCCTGGAGCGTTATTAAGCATCTATATCCTAATGCTGATATACCGATTATACAGATGAGTCTTGATTATTCGCAACCAGCACAATATCACTATGATTTAGCCAAAGAATTGAGCAGCCTTCGCAAAGAAGGTGTATTGATTATTGGAAGCGGTAATATGGTTCATAACCTTCGTTTATTAGCTTGGGATAAATTAAATGAACAATTTGCTTATGATTGGGCAGCTGAAGCCAGCGAAAAAATGAAAAGTTATATTTTAAACGGCGATCATCAGAAACTTATCGGTTTCGAATCTCAGGGTAAAGCCTTTGAACTGGCCATCCCAACCCCAGAACATTATCTGCCATTACTCTATACATTGGCGTTGAAAGAAGAGAACGAAGAAGTAATTTTATTCAACGACAAAACTGTGGCAGGCTCAATATCTATGACCTCAGTTAAGATTGGCTAAATAAAAGCGCCAAGTTAGAAGTAGACCTCTCAATTTGCAATAAAGCTTAGCAAACCAACCTCTAAGCACATCTCCATCCAGCTCGTTTTCTAATCTAATAACTCGGGTTTATATCTTTTTATAATTACCTCTGCAATAGCAAAGGGGCTGCATATTTTGTAATCATCTGTAAACCAAAATATAGATTATAAAATGAATTTAAACGCCTTCAATAGGGTGTATTTTGTCAAAAAAGCTTATAAACAAGCATATATAATTATGCTCGATTTGTATTTTTAAAATATATTATAGAATAATAATAAAAATAATTTAGAGGTATTTCCTCCTGAAAACAGCAAGTGCCGTGTAATCTAAATAATATTATTAGACTATCTCTTCTTCCTTTAGTATTCTAGTAGCTATAAAATGAAGGACTTAATAATGTGATTCAGCAAAATAATTGCTCGCAACATATAGATACTTATCTAACATTATTATCCATAATAGAATAGCGTAAAGGGTTACTGAATTCTATAATAATTTATTCATTTTTATTTATTTGAATAATTTTCCATAAAAATTAATACTAAACAACACGAGGAGCATAGGTTAGAATGACTAAAGATGTGTTTGCCAATTATCCACAACAACCACACGGGGGTAAGCTAGTAGATCAAGTTTTAACGGGTAAGGAATTAAATGATGAAATAGCCCGCGCTAAAACACTGCCTAAAATTATGGTCGATTTAGAGGCTATTATTACGGTTGAAATGATTGCTACTGGTGTATTATCGCCCAACGAGGGCTTTATGGTTGAGAAAGACTATGAGTCAGTTCTGAAGACTGGTCGACTTAGTAACGGTGTTGTTTGGCCTGTACCTCTAAGTTTCGCGCCAACAGGGAATAGAAACACAGAAGTAGTAAACTCACTAAAAGTAGGGGATGAAGTTGCTTTAGTAGATGAGGGTTTAGACCCAGTAGCAATTCTTAAAATAGACGATAAATTTGAATACGATAAAGAGGAAAGAGCCTTTCATCTATTTGGCACAAAAGATAGAAATCATCCAGGGGTAGATTCTATTTATAGACGAATGGGAGATATATCTTTAGGTGGACCTATTAAGTTATTGCATCGTGTTGATTGGGGACCTTTCGAGAAATTACGAATGGAGCCTAAAGACACATGGAAGTTATTCTATGAAAAAATGAAATTTCGTTCTACAGCGGGTTTTATTACAGGTGCAAACCCACTACATCGTGGTCACGAATACATCCATAAAAATGCTTTAGAAGAAATCGACGGACTCTTTCTACAGCCTTTAGTAGAAATGGCAAAACGAGAATATGTACGCCATGAATTCCGTGTATTATCGTATAGAAGTGTATTAGAAAAATACTATCCCAAAGACCGATCTATACTTGCGCCACTACGAGTTACGTATATTTTTGCAGGACCTAGAGAAGCAGTATTACATGCATTAATAATGAAAAATTATGGTTGTACGCACGCATTAATTGGCCGTGACCACGCAGGAATTGGTAGTTATTACGATAAGTATGCTAGCCACTCTATTTTTGACGAATACACTCCAGAAGAACTGGGTATTGATATCCGATTATTTCATGAAGTGTTTTACTGCACACGATGTAGTAGCTTAGCTTCACAGCAGGCATGCCCTCATGACGAGAAGTACCGAATTAAAATATCGGGAACAGGGATTAGAGAACTGCTTCGTCATGGTATTTTGCCACCAAAAGAAATTGTCAGACCAGAGTCAGCTCGTATTGCAATTCAGGGCATTCAGCCTAAAGGATTAGATGAAAACAATAAATCCACTTTGCCAATTGGGCAAACTATAAATAGTATTTTCCCTTTTTATAAAAGCTATTCTAACATTGGTGGTAAAAATAGAGAAGAAGAGTTGCCACTTGAAGAATTAACAATCAAGGATTTAGTAAAAGTAAATAAGGATGTTCGGTCTAATGCTGATCGTATTTATAGGGATATATTTAACCAGTATAGCGCGAATGGTGATACTAACCGACATTTACAACCAGAATGGATTACAGTGGCTAGGGATGAAATGAATGCCCAGCAACAGATGGTGATTAAAGATTTAGAAGAAAAAGTAGCACAAGCTCCTAAAGTAGCTTCTGATGAGTTTATGTATCAAGATAAGGAGGAGGCAGAAAAAGAATTAGTAGTTGCTAAAAAAATAGGAGAACAAATGCCTAAAGTACTCCGCGCCAAGGATATAGCCTATAGAATATGGAATCCTCTACCTTATAAACGTTACATGGGCGATGATGATTAGTGAAATAAGAGCGACAAATTGACGCCTCAATTGCCACTGGTTTTGACCCAACTGGTGGGGATCAAGGAATTTGGGAAATAGGGGATTGGGTTAGACAGAATCCATAGTTTTTGAACTATGATTTATTTGATTAAATGATTAAACATGATATACAATTACAATTAATCACCTGCTATAAATAAAATTATAATAATCCCATTTCCGAAGCGTCTGGACACAAATCAAAGTTAAAAATTTGGAATTGGGGTTTGGGGAATTAGAACTAAGAAGCTGAATCCCAATAAATTGTTGCCACAATTGCCACTGGTTTTAGCTTCATTATTTGGAACTTGGGATTAGGTATGAGCCTTGTTAACAACTCATCTCAATCATAATAATCACAGGAATCAAAGAAATCACAGTTCAAAAACGATGATTACCTCCATCACAACCATGCATTTAAGTGTTCATACAATCAAAATACTTTAAACTTGAACCATAAGTTCTGTGTTTGATTCCTGAATTCTCTACATTCGATTTTTATAATTCACTTGTAAGTGTATGTACGATGTTATTGTTATAGGAATCGGTTCGATGGGAGCATCGGCTTTATATCATTTAGCTAAACAGGGTAGTAAAGTACTAGGCATTGAACAGTTTGATGTAGTTCATAAAAATGGTTCACATTCTGGGCAAAGTAGGATTGTACGTAAAGCGTATTTCGAGCATCCAGACTATGTGCCTTTACTTGAGGGTGCTTACAAAGGGTGGAAGAGTTTTGAGGATGAAACGGGGGAGCAGTACTATTTCCCAAGTGGAATAGCGTATTTCGGCGAGAGAGACCATTTCGTTATGGATGGAATTAAAGAGTCGGCCCAGCTTTACGATATTCCCTTGAATCATCTGTCAGAAAATGATTATTCGGCTTTTAATCTGCCCAAAAATAATTATGAACGATTATTTGAACCTAATTCAGGTTTCGCTCTTACCGAAACCACCATTAAAGCATATTGTAAGCAAGCTCTAAAGCATGGTGCAAGGTTAGTTACTAATGAGAAAGTACTTGGTTGGAGTCTTTCAAACGGAATTGCTGAAGTTGTAACTTCCCAAAAAACATATAAAGCCAAAAAGATAATTATTACAACAGGTGCCTATACCAAAGAGGTGGCACCAGGACTTTCTAGAGAGCTAAAAGTTACACGACAATATTTAAGCTGGGTGAAGCCCAAAAATGATGAATTATTTCAGCTAGATAATTTTCCGTGTTGGATGATTTCAGATAAAGCTTATCCAGGTATATATTATGGCTTTCCCATACTTCCAAAAGACAAGTTTGGCGGGAACGGATTAATGAAAGTTGGACATCATTTGCCCGGTGAAGAGATGGAATTAGAGGAACTTCATCAATTTGATGCAACTAAAGAAGAAAATAAATTAGCAGCCATTTTAGAAGAATTTCTCCCAGATGCACTAGGTGAAATGGTATCATCTACGGTGTGTATGTACAATAACACTCCTGATGAGCATTTCATTATCGATTTTCTGCCCAACACCAACAACCAGGTGGTAATTGCCTCAGGCTTCTGTGGACATGGATTTAAATTTGTGCCCGTAGTTGGCGAAATCCTCACCGATTTAATACTAGAAGAAAAAACCAATTGGCCCATAGATTTTTTGAAGATAGATCGGTTTTAGTAGTTCAATGACAGAAGTTTATTTAGTACTTACTAAATACAATACTAAGCTTGCTTAAATTTTTTGAAATAATTACATAAGAACTAGTGGGAAATAGTTTTGATTTCTACAACATTTATAGGAGGCTGTCCAATAAGTCATTATTAAAAGTTGCGGAAATTCGTGGTTTCGAGACGGGGGCGGAATGCCCCTTCCTATTTACCTTGTCTGGTGTGTTTGTTGTAGGCTCATGGCTTTGATTAGGTGTAGCATCAGCAGCTTCAGTATGTCGGTTCTCATTTTTCGTAGATTATGGGCTAGTGCTTTAAGCCCGACTTCCACCTCCACCATGGGAATACCCCGCATGAGCAATCTCCGCATTCCATCATTATGCTTGAGTAGCCCAAACACCGATTCAATGGCCATTCCCCGATTGTGAGACAGTCTTTTCCCCTTCCCTTGGCTCATCCGTTTGCTCATCGTTTGTTTCCAGTCTTCCAGGTCTGGGATAAACTGAATGCTACGGTTCCCCTGCCCATGGGTGCACTCAGATTTGACGGGGCAGCCCGAGCAGTCACTGCTCTCATAGACATGAACCTTGGCTGTGCGCTCCTTTTCGGGGCCATACTGGTAGTCCTTGATTTCCTTCAGAGGCATGGCCCGACCCTGTGGGCATCGATACTGATCCGCCTCTGGCTCATACTCCATAGCGTAGCGACTGTAGGGGCCGGGCTTGTGATAGCTTTGGGGATGTTTAATGACCCCTGTAATTTCGGCCTCCTCCAGCAATTCATAATTATACAGGCTCCCGTAGCCCGCGTCCGCGCATAGCCACTGTGGGCTAAACGATAAGCTTTCAAGATGCTCTTCCAAGTTGACTTTATCGGCCGCATTGGAGTGCATCGAATACCCTAGTACATATTGGTTCTGGGCTCCCATCTGCAGGTTATAGCCCGCTGCCAAGAGCTTATCAAACGGGGATTGATCTTTCATGCGCATAAAGGTGGCATCGGGGTCCGTCGAGGAATAACTATTGCGCTCGCCCATCGTGCGTAGCTGGGCTTCATATTTCGCTACTTTCTCAATTTCGGTCTGCGTAATCCATTGCAAGCGTGTGCGGGCCATCTTCAGGTCTTTTGGGGTCGGCCCGTCCCGGTGGGCTGGTTCGTTGGAATCCTGCCTGGTATCGCCTTCGCGCTCGGCAATCTCCACTTCGCGGCGAGCTATCGCCTGTTCGGCCTTCCGAGCCGCCTGGCTTATCTGTTCGGCAGTCCATGCTGGCTCCTCGGCCTCTTCGGGCGCGAGCTGGCTCGCCCACTGGGCTTCCTCCAAGTCCGCCAAGGTCTGAATCTGATCAAAATAATCTCCAATACGCTCGAGAGCCGATTGCTTGTAGCGTTCACTATTTTTTCGCCACACGGCGCTATGGCGACGGGCATTAGCCTCCAGAGTGGTTCCATCGACGGTGTATTCGCTCAGATCAACCAGTCCCAGCTCCACCAACATGCCTACCACCTGCGTAAAAACTCCCTTGATTCCTCCCTTTGGCAATCGTTGCTTGCGAAAATTATTAATTGTACGAAAGTCAGGACGCTGCCCGCCAGCCAGCCACATGAACGGGATGCGCTCGCGAACCGCTTTGGCGATATCTCGGCAGGTATCAATGCGCTCTACATACCCATAAATAAGGATTTTAAGCATCATTCGGGGATGATAACTACTAGCCCCTCCACCGGGATAGCTGGCTAGGATCGGCTCTAGGTCCATCTGATCAATCACATGATCCACAAACCGGACCATATGCGTGGAATTGATGAGCTCCTCGAGGCTGGGAGGTAGAAAGGTAGCTTGGTTACGATTGTATTCTTTAAAGACAACTTTAGACATAATAAGGAGGTGTATCTTTATGATTAACATGTGGATAAAGTAATAAATAATCACACCAAAATCAGCTAATAATGACCTTTAACCCCCACAATAATCAATTTTTTATACGCAATTGGAGACAGACTTATTGGACAGCCTCGTAAACAGATTAAGTATAGGTTTCGGTGGGTAGAATTGTGTTTTAAAAGATACATGTTAGCCCACCGAAATTTAGTCTGGATTCTATTTCTGAGCAGATCTTAGTTGATTCTAATTCCAAGCCTTTTCGTAAGATCCTAATCCGTTAGCTAACGAACAGGATGATGGCATCTTGTTTTCATTTATATTCGTCACCGAATTAACTAGCATTTATAAGAATAATTATCAACACTACCGACACCTTTTTATAAAAATACTCATTACCTCACAATAGTTTTTAATTCTCCTTATCATTGTGGGATGCAAAAAGAAAAGAAATTACTCATCCTTGGGAAAGTTTGGCCAGAACCAAAATCTTCTGCCGCTGGTAGCCGGATGATGCAGCTTATAGAAGCATTTGAGAAAGAAGGATGGAATATTACTTTTGCTAGTGCAGCAAACCAAAGCGACTTCTGCGAAACCTTTGAACATAGTACCGTTCAAACTGCCTCTATCAAAATGAATGACTCTGTTTTTGATGAGTTTGTGAGGGAGTTAAATCCATCTATGGTACTCTTCGATCGTTTTATGACAGAAGAACAATTTGGTTGGAGGGTGGTTGAGCAATGTCCTAATACATTGCGAGTCTTAGACATGGAAGATTTACATTGTTTACGTCATGCCCGTACAGTAGTTATGAAAGCTGGTCGGGAATTTTCTAAAGATGATTTATTTAATGAAACGGCAATTAGAGAAATTGCAAGTATGTACCGCTGCGACCTATCTCTTGTTATCTCTGAATTTGAAATGGAGATTCTTACTTCCGTATTTAAAATGAAAGAAGAGCTACTAGTCTATCTTCCATTTATGCTCGATTCCATTACTGACGATTATATTAAAACATTACCCACTTTTGAAGAGAGAAATCACTTCATCTCAATTGGCAACTTTTTGCATGAACCAAATTGGAATGCGGTTCAAGTTCTTAAGAAAGATATTTGGCCGTCAATAAGAACTCAACTTCCTACTGCTGAACTTCATATTTATGGTGCCTATGCCACTCAAAAAGTAGAGCAACTTCACAACCCCAAAGAAGGATTTATAATAAAGGGCAGGGCAGAGGATGCCAAGGAAGTTCTTTCCTCAGCTAAAGTGTTATTTGCGCCGTTGCGCATTGGGGCGGGACTCAAAGGTAAGCTTGCTGAAGCAATGGAATGCGGAACCCCAAGTGTTACATCAAAGGTAGGAGCTGAGGGCATGGCGGGCAATTTAGAGTGGCCGGGTGCTGTTTGTGATGAGGATGTGGACTTCGTAAGTCAAGCAATCTCCATCTATACAAATAAAGATGAATGGACTTCATCCCAAAAGAATGGATTTGAAATTATAAACGACCGTTTCAATAAAGAATTCCACCAAAATATTTTGATGGAAAGGATTGATAATCTTTTAAAAGATTTAGAAAATAAACGACGTGCAAATTTTATAGGATCTATGCTTTTACATCATTCGATGGCAAGTACAAAATTTATGAGTCGGTGGATTGAAGAGAAGAACAGAGACAAGTAGAAACCAAGCGCTCAATGTATGAAACAAGGTAAAAACTTAAGTTTACCTGCCGAAATAAGGTTATATTTCAGAGTAGAAATTTGCCCAAATTAATCACAATTCACTTAATTCAGAAGAAACCATGTTGGTTAACATAACTGATCTTACCATAGAAGAACTCCATCAGCAGATAAAATCAAAACAACTCTCGCCGGTAGAATTGACACAAGCTTTGCTTCAGCAAATCAAAAATACGGATTCAAGATTGAATGCCTTTATTACTGTATATGAAGAGGAAGCTCTGGCAGCGGCTAAAGTTGCTGAAAGTGAAATTGTGGCTGGAAATATAAAGAGTAAATTTCACGGAATTCCTATTGCTCTGAAGGATAACATCTTTCATCAAAACCACCTCACTACCATGGGGTCTGAGATTCATAGAAATTTTATACCAACATACAATGCAACGGTGGTTGATAAGTTGGTAAATGCAGGGGCTATTTTGCTAGGGAAATTGAATCTGCACGAATATGCGCTTAGTATTACTAGCAGTAGCATCCATTTTGGTCCAGTAAAAAATCCATGGAATCTAGATAAAATACCAGGTGGTTCAAGTGGCGGCTCGGCAGCGGCAATTGCAGTGGGCTCTACTCCTGTATCAGTAGGAACAGACACAGCAGGCTCTATTCGTATTCCTGCAGCTGCATGTGGAATTGTGGGCTTGAAGCCAACTCGTGGCTTAGTTAGTGCGTATGGCGTGTATCCATTATCGTGGACACAAGATCATGTCGGACCAATGGCCAAAAACGTTAAAGATACAGCCGCTTTACTTGAGATTATTGCTGGTCACGATGAAAAAGATGCTGTCTCCATTGATGCTGAAACCACTGATTACACCTCACATTTAGATGGCGATGTTTCTAGTTTGACTATTGGTGTTGAAGAAGATTATTTCTTCAAGGATATTGATTCACCGATTGAAAAAGCTACTAGAAATGTAATTCAATCACTGGTAGAAAAAGGCGCTAAAGTTAAGGAAGTGAAAATTCCTGCATTAAAAGATATGGATTGGGCAGGATTTACCTTCTCTGTTTCTGAAGCATCTGTTGTTCATTACGATAGTATTATTGAGCGTCCTGAAGATATCGGCGAAGATATTCGTGGTTTTCTGCAAATGGGAGCTTCCCCAGCTTCTGAATTATATGCCAATGCATTAAAAGTTCGCGAGCAGCTGATTAAAGAATTTACAGAGGTTTTTAACGAAGTGGATGTGATTATTTCGCCAACACTACCTGTTTTCCCAAATAATATTGGCGAAGTTCAAACCTTGCTGAATGGTGAAAAAGTAGATTTACTTCCAAACTTTATTCGCTTAACAGGTCCTGCTAATATTACAGGCTTACCAGCACTCTCAGTACCAAGCGGTGTGCACGAAGGCTTGCCAATGGGCATCCAAATTATTGGTAATGCTCTAGATGAAAAAACCGTCCTTAACGTTGGATATGCCATTGAGCAGCTTAATCTAATGGAAGGGAGGAAACCAAAAATCTAAGTAATATAAATCTATTTCAAGAGTAGATTTTATTTCCAGAATATGAATAGCCCCGAGATTTATCTCGGGGTAAACACATTAAATATAGATATCGGTGGGTAGGCTTGTTTCATAAACAATGCGTACAAAGCCACCGAAATTTCAGCAATATTTATCTCAGGAGAATATCTTCTGGATCAGGATTGTAGATGTCAGATAATTCGTTGACAGGCTTATAAAGGAATAACCAAATAGGGTCATCCTGTCCGTTAGCCAACGGACAGGATGACCCTCTAAAGGAAATCCGTCAGCGAATTAGCTAGTAACTACAAGAATTACGCTATTTTTTATATTGGTGAGAGTTTCTGCAATCAAGGAACCATTAATAGACAACGCAATAGATAAGATATTTATAGAGGGTACTCATTGTGAGTAAGAAGAAGGGGGGAAATAAAAAAGGCTTCTAAAAAGAAGCCTTTAAAATAGTTAATTAGAAACAGCTAGTAGACCTTGAAGTCTTTGGCTTTCTGCCATTTCTGGGCTATTTGGATAGTCTGCTATAATTTTAGCAGCAATCTGCTTTGCCTTGTCATTTTTACCAGCTTTGTGGTAAGCGTTTGCCGCTTTATACAAGTTGAAAGGAGTGGTTGAGTTATTAACATCCCAATTAGCTGCCTTTTCATAAGTGCTAGCTGCTTTATCAAAGTCTTCATTCAATTCATACAGCGAAGCTTCGAAAGAAAGAGAACCTACACCAAGAATACCTTTAACATGCTTATACTTTTTAATGTAAGCCAATGCATCTTCATAATTACCAAGCTTGTAACTTGATACAGAAGCATAATAAATAGCAATATTTCCAGAATTAGTGTTTGCGTAGTTATCAGCAATCTCTATGAAACCGAATGAATAGCTAGCTTCATCACCATTTAGTGCCTTAGTATAATCACCTTCAGAATAAAAATTTTCAGCTTGAGACAGCAACTGTTGCGCTTTGCCTTCTTGGCTAGAAGAATAGAAGCTGTATCCAAATATAACAGATACTACCACAATTAGAGTTATGCCCACTGAGAGTACGGTGGTTTTATTAGCATTGAAGAACGTAACCGTTTTACCGATAAATTCTACTAGCGGATCGTGCTCTAGTTCTTCTTTTGTATGATGTTTAGACATTTTATGTAGATAGTTAGAAAAATATTTTTATAAGCTCTAAAAATAAGATTGTTTACCCTTTAACCAAAATATAAAAGTTAGCTAATGCTACCATTTTTTATCTCTAGAGTAACGTCAGATTTTTCGGCTATACTTTTCTCGTGAGTGATTAATAATATTGCTACTCCGAAGTCATCTCGCAGTTCAAAAAGCATTTTTAGAATGATATCGGTATTGGCTTCGTCCAAGTTTCCGGTAGGCTCATCAGCTAGAATTAGCTTTGGACTATTCATTAGCGCGCGCGCCATGGCTACACGTTGTTGCTCACCACCTGAGAGTTGGGTAGGACGATGTTCCTTTCGGTTAGCAACGCCAAGCCTAGCCATAATAGGATAAGCCTTTTTAGAGGCTTCTTTGAAGCTTACTCCAGAAATTAGCGCAGGCATACAAACATTTTCAATGGCCGTAAATTCTGGTAATAAATGATGGAATTGAAAAACAAAGCCAAGGTATTTATTTCTAAAATCAGCTAATTGATTTGAGTTTAATGTGGCTAAATCTGTATCACCCCAAAGTATATTACCTTTGTCGGGTTTATCGAGGCCACCCAAAATATGCAAAAGTGTACTTTTGCCACTACCACTAGATCCAATTATGGAAGTGATAGTTCCTTTATTGAGCGTCAAACTTACATCTTGGAGCACCTGTAAAGGCGAGCCACCGTCTTGATCTTCGTAGCTTTTATAAATTCCTTGTGCGGTAAGTAGGGGTGATGTACTCATTCGGATTGTGTACTTGAGTGAAACTCTGGATAGGTTACTTGTTCAATATGAACACATTTACCCGTTTCTACATCTATTTTAGCGAAAACCCCACAAATGTGGTTATCACCTTCTGCAGGTTGGTATTTTTGATGTACCCCCGTAGTAAATCGTTTAATGGCCACTTTCTTATCCATCCCTAACGATGAGTTGAACGAGCCTGTCATACCAGCATCGGTTTGATAACCAAGCCCAGCTGGAAAAATTCGTGCATCACCAGTTGGGATATGAGTATGCGTGCCCACCATTACGGAGGCCCTGCCATCAACATGCCAAGCTAGAGATATCTTTTCTGCAGTTGCTTCCGCGTGGAAATCTATAAAGATTAGTTTTGTCTCTTCCTGAATTTTTGTAAGAGCCCAGTCAGCGGTGGAAAAAGGATCATCAATAGGCCTCATAAAAGTTCTGCCTTGAAGGTTTAGAACTCCAATTTTGTGAGGCGTATTGGGCACATCATATACTCCAAATCCATAACCTGCATTTCCTTTAGGATAATTTAGGGGACGAAGTATAGTGTTATTCTCTCGCATATAAGGGAAGACTTTCCATTTATCGAAAGAATGGTCACCACCTGTAATAACATGCACACCAATGGAATGCAAGGTTTTAATAATTGATTCGTTTACGCCATGACCTTGATGTGAATTCTCGGCGTTAGCAATAACAAATTGGGCGTCGTAATTTTTTATAATACTCGGTAACACTGTTTGCAAAAGGTTTACACCTGCGTCGCCCACAATATCACCAATAAAAAGAACGCTGATAGTTTCAGCCAAAACACTTTCCTTTAACTTTAGGATTTACCTTCAATAATGTCGTCTAATAATTTCTTTAGACTGTGATTTACTCTTCCTAACAAAAGCTCTTCTCCTTTTTCAAATTCAGAGCTCATACTGCGTGCTTCAAAAAGTTCTACAGCAATACTAAGTGCTGCTAGAGACATAACTGTCGACTCAGGCTGTTTTACCAGCTGATCTTTATATTTCTTGAAGCGATCGTCAACAAACTTTGCAATTCTAAGCATGTTCTCCTCTTCATGTTCTTCAACTTTAAGAGGGTAGGGCTTGCCCATTATGGTAATTTTAATCGATTTCATAAATCTGCATTTAGATGGTGATCGATTTTCTTAACCAAACCTTGAACATGTTGGCGTAAAGCTAGGCGTTCGGCCTCATTAATTGCGGAAAAAATATCCGTTTGTTTGTCTCTGGCTTCTTCTAATTTAGTTTTGAGTTTGCCGTTTTCGCGTTTCAATTCCTTGATTTCTAATTTAAGATTAGAAACCTCGTCTCCAATTTCTTCCAATAATTGCTTAAACAGCTCGCTTTGTTGCGCAAGTTGATTCATTGGCTTTCTATTTTAAGATCTAAGTTTAGCAGAGTATTGCTTCTCAAGGGTTTTAAGTACACGTTGGATAATAGGCTCTACGTCTTTGACATTCAAGGTTTTATTAGGATCAATGAAATTTAGTCTAAAGGCAATACTTTTGCAATTCTCACCAATCGACTTACCTTCGTAAACGTCAAATATATCAATGTTTTTAAGCGTTTTACCCGCATTGTTTTTAATTGTACGTAGTAAGCTGCCTGCATTCACATCGTTACTTACCACTACCGCAAAGTCAAATTCAAACACAGGGAACTTAGGAATCGCCGCGAATTTGAACGCAGCTTGCCTTTTTTGTGCCTGCTGTATTGCATTTATATTAAATTCAGCAATAAAGGCTTTATGGTCAATATCATATACATTTCTGAGTTTTTTAGAAACTTCAAAAATCTTACCAATTTCAATCTTGTTGCAAGTATAGCGCAGGGTATCATCATTTTCTAGTTCTACGGTATAGGCATCATTGAGGCGTAATTTAGTTAGAAATGAATCTATAATTGCCTTCAAATCAAATATGGAGTATTCGATAGGCTTGGTAGTCCAATGCTCTTCTTGTTTCAATCCAGCTAGCCCAAAGAGGACATGAGTTTGCTCTTTCACACCTTTATGATAGGTTGCATCTTCGCTTTGCACAAAAACATTTCCAACTTCAAAAAAGCGAATATTATCGGCGTTTCTGTTGAAGTTATGTGAAGCAGCTTTTAAAAATCCATGCGCTAGTGTAGGACGCATCCTGCTCATGTCTTTATTAAGAGGATTTAAAGTCGTAATAATTTCTTCTTCAGCAACAAAATTGAGCGCTTCTTTTTCAGAAATTAGTGAATTCGTATAAATTTCTCGGCAGCCTAATTGTACACCAGTATCGCGAACTTGAGAAACTAACAGCTCCCAATCGGTAAGCGGCTCTGTTGAAACAAATATGCCACGGTCGGGTGAGTCAATTTTATTGTAATCGTATAAGCGGCCAACTTCCTCAATTAAATCAACTTCTCGCTCAAGGTCTGGGCGGAAAGTTGGAATTTTATAAGTTACCGTATCTTCAGTTTGACCTGTTAGCTCAAGTTCAAGGCCATCTAATATTTCAATGGTATGTGCTACATCAAACTTGGTTCCCAAAAGTCGATTTAAGTAACTCATTCTAAGTGTTAGAGAATGCGTCCCGGTCTTTATGGGATGAATATCAGTTAAACCTACTTCGGCTTCGCCACCGCAAATTTCTAGAATAAGGTCGGCAGTTCTTTGTGCCGCCATAGCTTGCATATTTGGGTCAATGCCACGTTCAAAGCGGTAAGAGGCATCTGTTTGTAACATCTGCTGTTTAGATGTTCTACGAATGGAACCAGGATCGAAGTACGCACTTTCAATAAGAATATTGGTGGTGGTGTCGCTCACTTCTGAGTGTAAGCCACCCATAAGCCCAGCTATAGCAATTGGAGTTTCGCCATCACAGATAAATAATGTTCCAGGCGCACATTTTCTTTCTTGATGGTCGAGTGTTTCGAACTCAACTTCCTTATCAAATTCTTTGATAGTGATATTTGAAGAAGTGATGTTATCAAAGTCGAAAGCGTGCAGTGGCTGCCCAAGTTCGTACATCACAAAGTTAGTAATATCAACAATATTGTTAACAGGACGTAGCCCAATTGCTTTCAGTTTATTTTGTAGCCAAGTAGGGGATTCATCTACCTTAACATTTCGAATAAGCTTGCCTACATAACGATGGCAGTTTTCGCTTTCAATCGTTATTGAATAATCTGGATTTTCTGTTTTCGATGTGAAATCAGAAATCATAGGTTTTTTTAAAGGGAGTTTTAGAGCTGCAGATAAATCACGAGAAACGCCAAGGTGGCAGGTTGCATCAGGGCGATTCGGTGTAATTGCAATCTCTATAATAGTGTCTTGATATAACTCATAAACCTGAGAAATGGGTGTGCCAACCTCAAGGTTTTCATCTAATACAAGAATACCTGAATGATCAGAACCAATGCCAAGTTCATCTGCAGCGCAAATCATTCCGTGCGATTCTTCGCCGCGTAATTTTGCTTTTCTGAGCGTTAAATAACTACCGTCATTAAGCTTTATAGGTAGGGTAGAGCCAACCGTTGCAACCGCTACTTTTTGGCCTGTGGCAACGTTATCAGCTCCACAAACAATCTGTACCGTTTCAGTACCTAAATCAACTTTACAAACCTTTAAACGGTCGGCATTTGGGTGCTGAGAAGCATCTAAAACCTTACCGACAATTACGCCTTCAAGATTAGAGCCGAATTGTTCAACCTCTTCAACTTCTAATCCTATAAGTGTAAGTTTCTCTGTTAATTCCTCGATGGGCAAATCAAGTTTAATGTATTCTTGTAGCCAATTATGTGATAAATTCATTTAATACGTCTTAAAATCAATTAATTAAATTGCTCTAAAAAGCGAATGTCGTTTTCGTAAAAAGTACGAATATCGTCTATTTCATGGCGGATGATAGCAACTCTTTCAACGCCCATTCCCCATGCAAAGCCTGTGTATTCTTCTGGGTCAATTCCCGAAGCAATCAATACATTTGGATCAACCATACCGGAACCTAGAATTTCTAACCAACGGCCATTGCCATTGGCTTCCCACCAGATGTCCATTTCTAAGCTAGGCTCTGTAAATGGGAAGAATCCAGGGCGGAGTCGGTACTTCACATCATTACCGAACATCAACTTCACAAAAGTAATGAGCGTTTCTTTTAAATCTGCCACACTTACATTCTTATCTATATATAGTGCTTCTACTTGATGAAATAAGAAATATGATTTGGCTGAAACAGCTTCATTCCTATACACACGTCCTGGCATTATTGCTCTAATAGGTGGTTTCTGCTTTTCCATCAAACGAATTTGAACGGGAGAGGTGTGCGTGCGGAGAACCAAATCATCCTCATCTGGATTGCTACTTTTGCGCACAAAAAAGGTGTCTTGTTCGTCGCGTGCAGGATGATTAGGAGGGAAGTTAAGCGCTGTGAAATTATGAAAATCATCTTCTATCTCAGGGCCATCAGAGATGGTAAAACCTAATCGATAAAAAATCTTTTTCATCTCTTCGAGCGTTTGTGTTAGCGGATGTAACGAGCCAATGGGTAGAGGCGAGGCAGTAAGAGTAATATCGTCTAAAGCCGTTTTTGCATTGGTAGAACTGGCTTCAAATTGAGCTTTAAACTCATCAAAGCGTGATTGAGCGGCGTTCTTCAAGTCGTTCATAGACTTACCAAATGCTGCTTTATCCTCTTTGGGTATGCTCCCCATTTTTTTAAATAGAGTTTGTACTTTTCCATTTTTAGAGAGGAATTGAAGCCTGAACTCCTCTAACTCAGAAGTACTAGTAATAGAGAAGTTATCTATTTCTTGTAGTAAGGCTTTTATATCGTCGGGCATGTAAAAAGGTAATTATAAAGTGTTGGTATCAAGTTCTTAAAATAAAAAAACCGGTAAACCTAAATTAAAAGATTTACCGGTGCATAATAAGCAAGATTGCAATTAAGCTGTAGCTTCCTTTACAATGGCAGCAAACGTATCAGCATCGTGAATAGCTAAGTCTGCAAGAACTTTACGGTTTATTTGCATATCCTTTTCTCTCATGGCGTGCATGAGTTTAGAATAAGATATTCCGTTAATTCTGGCAGCAGCATTTATTCTCACGATCCAAAGTCTTCGGAATGTACGTTTACGATTTTTGCGATCTCTGTATTGATAAAGGAGACCTTTTTCTACCGCATTTTTCGCGATCGTATATACATTCTTCCGCTTGCCCCAGTAACCTTTCGCTTGAGATAATATCTTGTTGCGACGGCGACGGGAAGCCACTAAATTACTTGAACGTGGCATTTTGTATGGATCTTAGGGTTAAAATTTATTTATAAGGGATTAGCCTTTTCATTCTTGGCGTATCTGCTTCGCTTACGAGAGTAGATTGGCCCAGCTGTCTCTTAGTTTTACTGCTTTTTTTAGTAAGAATATGGCTCTTAAAAGCTTTTTTACGCTTTATTTTACCGCTAGCGGTAAGCTTAAATCGCTTTTTAGCGCCACCATTACTTTTCATTTTTGGCATTGTTTATATACCTGCTTATGTGAAATTATAAAGATGATTAAGATAAACAGAATAACTGTTCATATCAATCTTAAATCAAGACTTTATAGGAGTTAAAATCATACTCATTCTGCGACCTTCCATAATAGGCTTAGACTCTACCTTAGAGATGTCTTCAAGTGCCTTAGCAAGTTGTAGCAGCAATAGTTCACCCTTCTCAGTGTATAGCATGTCCCTACCTCGGAACTGTACCGTTGCTTTTACTTTGTCTCCACCTTCCAAAAATTCTCTAGCATGGCGGGTTTTAAAGTTAAGATCATGGTCGTCTGTGCGCGGGCGAAAGCGAAGCTCTTTAACAGAAATTACATGCTGTTTCTTTTTAGCTTCTTTTTCTTTCTTTTTCTTTTCGTACATGTACTTGCCATAATCAATAATCTTACAAACAGGAGGGTTTGCATCTGGCGATATTTCAACCAAGTCTAGATTAAAAGATTCAGCAATTTGAAGCGCACGATCTGCTGAGGTTATCTCATGTTCCCCGTCTGGCTTAATAAGCCTAACTTGGGCAGCAGTTATATCTTCATTTATTTTAGTTTTATCAGCAGGTTCTTCCCTGCGAAAATGTCTCTTTGCGATATTTTCCTCGTTTTTTTAGTTAATCTTCAGGAAGTTGTTTGGTATCAATTTCATTTTTTATTGTCGTAATAAAATCAGAAAAATTGAAAGTTCCAACATCCCCTTTACGATGCCTTCTTACAGAAACCGTGCCATTCTCTAGCTCTTTGGCTCCAATAATTAGCATGTAGGGTATTTTGTTCGTTTCGGCATCTCGAATTTTGCCTCCAATCTGTTCGCTTCGATCGTCTAGACTTACTCTAACACCTATTTCTTTAAGTGAATTTACACAATTCTGAGCATAATCGTTCTGGTCATCTGAAATTGGTAATACTCGTATCTGCTCTGGGGATAGCCAAAGCGGGAAATTACCAGCGAAATGCTCAATTAAAATGCTAGTAAATCGTTCCATAGAGCCAAAGGGCGCTCGGTGAATAATTACGGGTCTATGCTTAGCATTATCTGAGCCAACATAGGTTAGGTCGAAACGTTCTGGCATTACATAATCTACTTGAACGGTACCTAATTGCCATTTTCTACCAATTGCATCTCTAATTATAAAATCAATTTTTGGCCCATAAAAACTAGCTTCGCCTTTGGCTATGGTATAAGTAAGCCCCATTTCGTCGGCTACTTCTTTAATTTCTTTTTGAGCACGTTCCCAGTATTCCATATCGCCACCGTATTTCTCATCGTTATCATCTCTAAATGAGAGGCGAATGTCTACAGGCATGCCAAAAGTATCAAAAACGAAATTTGTTAAATCGATGGTTTTTTTGATTTCGTCTTTAAGCTGATCGTGCGTACAATATATATGAGCATCATCTTGCGTAAAACCGCGAACACGCGAGAGTCCACTTAACTCACCTGATTGCTCGTATCTATAAACAGTACCAAACTCTGCTAAACGCAAAGGTAAGTCACGGTAGCTACGCATTTCATTAGAATAAATTCTATGGTGATGCGGACAGTTCATAGGCTTAAGCATATACTCTTCGTCATCAACTTGAATAGGGTCGAATTGAGAGTCTTGGTAATAAGGATAATGCCCTGAAGTTCTATAAAGTTCCAAACTTCCTATATGTGGGGTTATTACCTCTTTATAACCTCTTTCAAATTGTTCGTCGCGTAAAAATGATTCTAATGTTCTGCGTAAACGAGCGCCATTAGGTAACCAAATAGGCAACCCACTTCCCACCATTTTATCTATCATGTAGATGCCAAGCTCTTTGCCAAGCTTACGATGATCGCGTTTTTTAGCTTCTTCTACGAGCTCTAAATGCTCTTCTAACATTTTTTGCTTGGGGAAGGAAATGCCATAAATACGAGTAAGTTGCTTACTGTTATTATCGCCACGCCAGTAGGCGCCAGCAATGCTCGTTAATTTAATGGCTTTAATTACACCAGTATTAGGTACATGTGGACCACGGCAAAGATCGGTGAAGTCACCTTGTGTGTACAGAGTAATGGAGCCGTCTTCTAAGCCTTCAATTAAATCTATTTTATACTCATTACCTTTGGTTGTGTAAAATTCTAAGGCTTCCTTCTTTGAGACTTCTTTGCGCTCAAAAGTATTTTTATTTCGAGCTTTCTCTAAAAACTTTTTTTCTATAGCAGCCAAATCATCCGGACCAATAGATTTGTCACCGAAATCTATATCGTAATAAAAACCAGTTTCGATGGGGGGGCCGATTCCAAATTTTGCTTCTGGGTATATATCCTGTACGGCTTCAGCTAACAAGTGAGCAGAGGAGTGCCAAAAGGTATATTTACCGTCTTCAACATCCCACGTATTAATAGAAATTGTTGCATCGGCGTTAATGGGACGATTCAAATCTATAATCTCGTCGTTAACTGTTATGCTCAGAGCAACGCGCGCAAGCCCTGATGAAATTGATTCTGCAACTTGTAGACCTGTGGTACCTTTATCGTAAGAACGAACAGAGCCGTCTGGTAAGGTAAGTTTGATGTAATCTGACATTAAATGGGTTTATATCTTTTTTTACTAGTGCCCAAAGATAGGAATAAAATAGACACTCGGCACTCGAAATTCTTGTATAAATCTGTATATAATCTAATGGTAAAATATTTAAGTATAATGCATATTGGGAAAAATAGAATTAAAGGCATAAAAGCAAGGGTAATGCAATGAGATTTGCGGACGATGATTTTTTTAATTCGCAAGTGCTATTTATATGTGACCAGTTATCGGGTGAAATTTTAGATGTTAATAACGCCACACTAGAAGTGCTGGGTTGCAAGAAAAAAGATATTATTGGGGAACCTATTACTAGGTTTGCGAATAAGGTTATAGATAAAAATCTATCATCTAATGGTAATACTAGCACTAAATATGAAGAGTATTGGCAATTTAAAACAAAGAAAAAAGCCTCGTATATAGCTCGGTTTTCATCGCATGTTATATCATTTAAAAATAAGCCCGCAAAGTTCATTATTGCGCATGATGCAACACATGAGTTTGAGCAAAAGGATAAGAAAACGGCTATTATTTCTAAGCCAATTAATTTTTCAAATTTCCCTTTAGCAGAGATAGTATGGGATGCAGAATATGATGTTTTGCTTTGGTCTAAGAAAGCAGAAGAGCTTTTTGGATGGACTGAGGAGGAGGTAAAGAGCAGCCCTGATTTATTTTCTGAGTTCATTCACCCAGATGATTTGAGCATGGTAAGGCAGGTACTAAGCGAAACTCAAACGGATAATAAAACAGATGTCTTAATAACGCATAGAAATTTAACAAAACTCGGGCGTTCTATTCATTGCGAATGGTATAATTCTTTAGTGTTTGATGAACAAGGGAATTTAATTTCTATGTATTCTTTTGTGCAAGATATTAGTTATCGCTACGAGGTTGGGCGCAAACTAAAACGAAGTATGCAAAGCTATTTGGAGCTTTTTAATTCAATTAGTGATGCAATTTATTTACTTGATGAAAATGGGATTATTTTAGAGGCAAACAAAGGTGTTAATAATGTGTTTGGATATTCGCCTAAGGAAGTGATAGGGCAACATTATAAAATGTTAAGCGCACCTGGTAAAGTAGATCAAGAACAGTTTTTGAGTATATTTAAGAATTCATCCGCTAAATCGTCTTTGAAATACGAAGGGTGGGGAAGAAGGAAAAGTGGTGAGTTATTTTCTACAGAAGTATCTGTTAATAGTGGTACATATTTTGGACGAAAAGTGCTCATTATTATTGAACAAGATATTTCTCTTCGAAAGGAATTTGAGAGTGATTTAAAAAGAAGAGAGGTCCTATTTAGTGAATTATTTAATGCCTCTCCTATTGGTATTGCTTTGCTTAATAATCATAAAGAAATCGAGAACATAAATAATGGTTTTGAAAAAATATTTGGTTACCAAGAGCATGAAATAAAAGGCCTAGAGCTAGATAAGCTAATAACCTTTGAAGGAGACTATGAAGAGGCCAAAATAATCTCTGAGGGGAAGCAAGCCAAAGAATATATAGGTGTACGCCGAAACAAAGATGGAACCCCGGTTGACGTGCTCATATATGCTGTTCCTATTTTTGTAGAAGGCAAAAATATAGCTTTATACGGAATCTATGTTGACATAACAGACCGGAAAAATGCTGAAACAATAGCACTTGCATCGCTAAAAGAAAAGGAAGTACTGCTAGCTGAAATTCATCATAGAGTTAAAAACAATTTGGCGGTAATAACAGGACTTCTTGAGTTGCAGTCTTACAAAACCACAAACGAAGAAGCGCGTGGAATTTTAAGCGAGAGCCAGATGCGAGTAAATTCCATTGCTCTAGTACACGAAAAGCTGTATCAGAGCGAAGATTTATCTGAAATTAAGATTCATAATTATATTCGTGAGCTAAGCGCAAGTATACAGCGCGCCATGGATAGCACTTTAAAACATGTAGCAGTAATTTTTGATTTAGATGATATAAGCCTAGAAATTAAGCAGGCAATACCTTGTGGACTATTACTGAACGAGATTTTAACAAATAGCTATAAGCATGCTTTTAAGGGAAGAGATAAAGGAAAGGTGTTTATTTCCTTCAAAGAAGTTGGGGGTGAATTAGAGTTTATTATAAGAGATGACGGGGTTGGCTTTAATGACGAAGATATGGCCAATAAATCTAAATCGTTAGGTATGACACTCATTCGTATTCTAGGGCGGCAACTTAATGCAGAAACCGTGATTACCAATAAAAAAGGAGCCTATATTAGCTATACTTTTAAGAAGGATGGGTAGCTAATATCTCATTTGATAAGTGCCAACCTTTGCGTGAACTAAGGCTATAAAATCTCTAATAATTCTAGAGGGGAGTTGTGCGTCCTACTGGATTCGAACCAGTGACCCCCACAATGTCAATGTGATACTCTAACCAACTGAGCTAAGGACGCATTTTTTGACTAGCATCAAATATAGGCAAGTTTGTTGTAATCCTTCAATCATTATTCTAATCATTTTCTTATCTTTGCAACTCAATCTAAGTTATTTGAAATGATCAATAGACGTTTAGTTCGCGAAACAGTGCTTCAAGCCTTATATGCCTATCAACAAAGTGGCGATTCGGTGCAGTACATTACAGACACCATAATTAAGGAGGCTCTCGGCGCAGAAAAAGAAATTCGCCGTTTCGCTGAAAAATTATTTTTCACTACACTTCAGCATCAAGAAGAGCTTGATGAGGTAATTATAAAGCATATTCAAAACTGGGAAATAAGTCGATTAGCACTTATAGATCGTTTAGTGTTGAGAATGGCTTTAACTGAATTTCTATATTTTGAAGAAATTCCTACCAAAGTTACCATTAACGAAGCTATTGAAATTGTTAAGAAATTCTCTACAGCAAAATCAGGCCGATTTATAAATGGTATTTTAGATGCTTCCGTAATAGAATTACAGGCCGACGGTAAAGCCCAGAAAACAGGACGCGGACTTATTCAAGAATCGCATAAGAATTGAGTTATTCAGAATCCCCATCATATATTGCTATAGGCGATATTCATGGTTGTGCAAAAACATTAAAACTTTTGCTAACCCAGCTAAGTACTGAATTTGGTACATCGGTAGAGTATGTATTTCTAGGGGATTATGTAGACAGAGGACCTGAGTCTAACAACGTTATTGAACAGTGCATAGAGTTTTCTGAGACGCACAATTGTACGTTTATTCGTGGGAATCACGATTTGGTAATGCTAAAAGCACTTGGAAAAGGTGGTTCTAAAACCGATATGTTGTATTGGCTTGGTATGGGTGGTAGTGAAACCATGGCATCTTATCAAAGTGGAGTTCCTAAAGCACATATTGAGTTTCTCGAAAGCACAGTGACCTTTTATGATACTGAGGAATTCTTTTTTGTGCATGCTAGTGCGCCCATCTCGGTTTCACTTAAAAAAGGCAAGCAAATAAGAGATGCAGAATCTGCTTATCTTTGGGGACGTGATCACATCGGTAAAGAAAATTTACCATGGGAGAAAACGGTAGTATTTGGACATACGCCATTTAAGGCGCCATTAATTACCAACCAAATGATTGGCTTAGATACTGGATGTGTGTACGTAGATCGTGGCTATGGGCTGTTAACGGCCATGGCTTTGCCAGGGATGGAGATTATCCAAAAAGAGTGTATAGATTTTAATTAAGTAAATAAATAGAGTAAAAATTATGAGTTTAAAGTGTGGTATTGTTGGGCTTCCTAATGTTGGTAAATCAACATTATTTAATGCGCTAAGTAATGCTGGCGCCGAAGCTGCTAACTTCCCGTTTTGTACAATCGATCCCAACGTGGGTCTAGTTTCTGTTCCTGATCAACGACTACTTAATCTTGCAAAAATGGTGGGTTCAAAATCCATTCTTCCTGCAACAATAGAATTTGTAGATATTGCTGGTTTAGTTAAAGGCGCTTCTGAAGGCAAGGGAAAAGGAAATGCATTTCTTTCTCACATTCGTGAAGTGGATTTAATCATTCACGTAGTGCGTTGCTTTGTAGATGATGACGTAATTCACGTAGAGGGAAATGTAAATCCAGAGCGCGATATTCGCATTATTGAAGAAGAGCTAATACTTAAGGATTTAGAAAGCGTTGAGAAACGTGTCGATACGCTTAAAAAGCAATCTAAAAGTGGCGATAAAGCTTTTAGAGCACAGCTAGACGTGGCTGAAAGACTGCGTGAGCATTTAGAGAATGGCAAATCAGCTCGGATATTTGAAGTAACCGAAGACGAAAAAGCAGCTTATCGCGATCTATTTTTACTCTCTGCTAAAGAAGTTCTTTATGCATGTAACGTTGGTGAAGGTGATTTAGAGTCAGGCAACGAGCTAGTGGAAGCTGTGAAGAAAGTTGCTGCTGAGCATCAAGATGAAACCGTAATGTTTTGTGCTAAAATTGAAGCCGAAATAGCAGAACTTGATCCAGAAGAAAAAGAAATGTTCTTAGAAGAACTTGGACTTGAAAGTGCTGGCTTAGACCGCCTAATTCATGCAGCATATAGAGAGTTGGGTTTGGCGACTTACTTTACTGTTGGCCCAAAAGAAGCTCGTGCATGGACCATACGTCAAGGCTTTAAAGCGCCTCAGGCAGCCGGTGTAATTCACACAGACTTTGAACGTGGATTTATCCGTGCAGAAACTATTGCCTACACCGACTTTGAAAAATATGGCTCAGAAAAAGCGGCCAAAGAAGCCGGCAAAATGCGCCAAGAAGGTAAAGAATACGTTGTTCAAGATGGCGATGTAATGCTGTTCAGATTTAACGTTTAGTTATACGCTGATTTATTAAACAGATTGACGAAGGGGAGCAATGAACTTAAATTTGCTTCCCTTTTTTTATGGCAATTATTTTATTTCTAGATATAAAAAATGGTGATTTAAATTCATTTGAAGTGGTTTTAAAATAACACCAAAGAAGCTGTAGAAAGGAATAGTGTAATATTCTCTGAGTCTGAGTAAGTATCAAAGATGAATTTATTCAATGATCTTATTGCAGTATCAGTATATCTTAAAAAAATTATTGCTGTATTATAAAAACTACTATCCTTTATAATCCTACCAAAGGAGGCTATGTAGCATTTTAGCAATGATTACGAGGATGATAACACCAAATATAATTCGAAGCTTTTTGGGATCCGTTTTTTGTGCAACCTTTACACCAAATGAAGTAGATAGGAAAACTCCAACTAGAATTGGAATTACTAAAGGAATAGAAATATAACCCGTTTGATAGGGGAGTACCGATGGAATTGAATCGGCTTTCGTAAATAATAAATAGCTCGAACTTACCGCAATGGCAAGTAAAGTGATTACACCGATTGAAATAGAGCTAGCTTTAGTGATAGGCTTCTTTACAACGTCGGTAAGAAATGGTATCAGAATAACGCCTCCCCCAAGCCCAGATAAGGAAGTAACGCAGCCAGTAAGTAGGCCTGCGCCAGCTAGAAGTTTCTTTTTGGGTTGATTGGAAGGGTTGCTTGGGTCTGTGTTTACTTTAGCTTTAAAAAAGAGCATTCGAACTGCCAATAATATCATCAAAAATAAAAATACTAGATCGAAATAATTCTTGTCATACCAGTTACCAGCTTTTATAAGCTCGGTGATGCCAAAGGCTGTGAGCATGCCCGGAATGCCAATTAAAAGAACTTCTTTAAGATGAAAATTGCCGATTCTGTATTGTTTAAAACTCACAGAAAAGCCTAAGAATACGGTAACAAAGAGGGAATGCGCAATTATGAGTTTAACCGAATCGTGTGGTGCAACCTCAAAATATACAAAGAGAATATCTATAGCAGGAATTACAATGATGTTGCCACCCGTTCCAATAAGACCAGAATAAAAACCTGTTACAACACCAAGAAATACTAAAAGCAGAATGAGAGTGATGGACATCTAAATAATTGCATTAATGAGCTACCAAACATACTGCAATTTTGCTTGTTATACATGAACTATTTCAGCAATAATCAGAAAGTATTTAGTACTATAAACAAAGAGAGCCCGCTAAAATTAGCGAGCTCATCTAAGTAATTTAATTTTAGTTTAATACAAATAAACTGCTTCAAATACGGCTAAAGGAGCCATTTTTGCTTTGTTTAGTGAAAGAGTATCATTGTGGATAGAATAATTATCAACCTTCTCTAATACACCAAGGAAAGCTTGCTCAGTTTCCATATTGTCGCAAGCCATCATAGTTGTAGCCATTTGCGAGAAACTTATTCTAAGACCTTCTTCAAGTTTATAGGTTCCATTAATAATATTACAACCAGCGTTTCCTACTACTTTATTTCCATCTGTCTTTAAAATGAAATGAGCTTCTCTTTGTTGGTCTTTGGTAGTAGTTACCTTTTTCCCTTCAATGCTAATTAATTTCCAATACTTTTCTGTAATAGTATCTTCAATTTGTACTTTTTCGAGTATATAGTAATCGGCAAGTTCGCCTTCAATTGTATTTCCTTTTTGATCTAATTGAAAGAGTCTATTTTCACCTACTTTAAAATAAGTGTTTTCACTACTATCGTCAGTGTTGTGTAAAGTGATGTTTCTACCATCTTCGCTCCAAGTAAATGAGCCATGTTTTCTGTAAACGGTTTCTTCTTTGTCTTCCATATACTTAGTAGAAAGCTTGTAAGTTAAATCGTCATTGAGTTTAACTTCTGTTTCTATACCGGGGCAGCTAGCGCATGGTAATACGCCTAAGTATGTGCCTGACCAATCGAGTGCGTTTTGGCTAGTATGAGCTGGATCAGGCGCGTCTGTAGATGACTTTTGATTGGATTCTTTGTTGGATGTGCAGCTAACAAATACAAGGATGGCTAATGTGAGTAATGATAAATGAAATTTCATGAAATTATTATAGTTCTTTAAAAATAGTTTTTTGATAAAGATAGTTGTACCAATGTTGTGCCAAAATGTTCTCACTAAATATAATGTTTTTAAATGGTAGGTGTGGATAGTATGCTACGAAGACATAACTATTTTTTCTGCCTAGTATAATGCTTCCGATAATTTAAATAACTTATAATATTAACAGGAGTTAGGTGAATAAAAAAAAGTCTTGCAGTAAACTACAAGACTTTTAAAATAAACTAATAGTTAGTTCAGCTTACTTTACTTTAATAAGCTCAACTTTAAAAATAAGAGTAGCGTTTGGTCCAATGATACTTCCACGAGGAGCATTTGGGCCGTAAGCTAAGCTAGATGGAATGTAGAACTCGTAAGTTGCACCTTCTTTCATAAGCTGTACGCCTTCAGTCCAACCTGGAATAACTCTATTTAATGGGAATGAAATAGATTCGCCACGCTCATAAGAGCTATCAAAAACTCGGCCGTCAATTAAAGAGCCTTCGTAGTTAACTTCTACTTCGTCTTCAGCTTTTGGTGATTTACCAGTTCCTTCTTCAATCACTTTATACTGCAATCCAGAAGCGGTTACTTTTACGCCGTCTTTTGTTTTATTAGCAGCAAGAAAATCTTCGCCAGCAGCTGTGTTTTTATCCATCAATATTTGTGAAAGAGCCATACGGTAGTTGTTTATAAGCTCATTTCTTTCCATATCTGTTAACGTTTCATTGCTGCTCATTCCATTCATAAAACCAGATAAATATTGCTCATAATTAAAATCTGAGGCACCCTCTAGAGCTAAGAATTGAGCATTTTGATAACCTAGTGCAAAGCTTACACTATCGATATTATTTTTCAACTTAACAGCAGGTGCCGTTGAAAAGTCACCGGAAGTATTATTGCACGCTACTGTAACTGTTATCAGAATTAGAGTGAGTGCGTGGATTAAATTTTTCAATTTCATATGATTATTTAGGATTTTGTATTCAAAATTTTTCTAAAAATAAGGTAAATACTTCCAAAGTGGAATAATAATTCATTCATTCTATGTATATTTACATCTAATTAATAAAGAAAAGGATATAAGCACTTTGACATTTAAAGACATAGACCTGAATGAATCGCTAATATTGGGGTTGAAGGACATTGGTTATACAGAACCTACGCCAATTCAAGCGCAGAGCATACCGCATGCTCTAGAGGGAAAAGATATTTTAGGAGCCGCCCAAACTGGGACAGGAAAAACGGGCGCGTTTGTAATTCCCATACTAGAAATGATTCTTAGAGAGCCAAGTACAGGAACTAAGGCATTAATTTTATCGCCAACTAGAGAGTTGGCTCAACAAATTGACGAGCAGATATTTGCACTCGGTTATCATACAGGAATCTCTTCGGCATTAGTTATAGGTGGTGAAGATTTCGCTCGCCAAGCTAATGCAATTCGCGCAGGTGTAGATATTATAGTTGCTACACCCGGACGTTTAATTGACCAGATAAAGGTTTTAAATATCGATTTTAAAACAATCCGATTTTTGGTGTTAGACGAAGCCGACAGAATGTTGGATATGGGTTTCTTACCTGATGTAAATAAGATTATTGATAAAATGCCGAAAAAACGGCAAACCATGCTATTCTCAGCAACTATGCCCAAAGAGCTACAAAAGCTGATGAATAGTGTGATGATAGAGCCAGTTAAAGTTCAGATTGAGGCTTCAACTACATCTAAAAGAGTAGATCAACGCGCTTATTTTGTACCTCCACGCAAGAAGATGGAATTGGTACAGCATATTCTAGATACCGTAGAATGGAGCTCTTGTATCATCTTTTGTGCTACCAAAAAAGGTACTAACGAACTTGATCGTCTTTTGAATAGAAAAGGAATCAAAGCAGGAAGTATTCACGGTGACAAAACTCAAGACGAACGTACTAAGTCGCTAGCTGATTTTAAAAACGGAGTTGTTCCTGTTATTGTAGCAACCGACGTGCTTTCTAGAGGAATTGATATCGATAATATTTCACTCATCATTAATTATGATGTACCAAAAGCTGTAGATGATTATATCCATAGAATAGGTAGAACTGGCCGATACGATAAAGAAGGCATTGCAATTTCTTTAGTGAGTAAAGCTGATGAAAAATACTTTGAGCCCATTCAGAAAAAAGTAGGTAAAACACTCACCATTTTAGATCCAGATGAAGAGATAGAGAATGCAAAATCGGGTTCTAAAGCAAAGGCAAAAGAAGCTACTAAAGAAGAGGCTAAACCAGCAGCTCCAAAAGTTGATAAAAAAGATTTAGAACCAGTGAATGTGGATAAAGAAGAGGTTTCTATATCTACAGATGCAGATGGTAAAGTTGTTATCACTTTGAAGAATAAGCCGGCACCTGAGAAAAAAGAAGCGCCTGTAGCAGAGAAGCCTAAAAAAATATCTGTAGAAATTGATAAGTCTAAAAAGGCAAGTAAACCTAAGCCAGCAAAGAAAGCTGCAACTAAGGAAAAACCGAAAGCTAAAGAGGCTCCTAAAAAGAAAAAGATTGAAGTAACTAAAAAAGAGCCAATAGTTATGCCAGACCGTATTGAAAAGGCTACGAAGCGAAATAAAAATATTCGTAAACCTGCAAAAGGATTTTGGGGTATAATTAAAAGCTTTATACCAAGATTTGGTAAAGATTAGTTTGCGAGTAAATTATTAAGTCATTATAAATATAGTATATAACATGAAAAAATTAAGTCTTATTCTATTAATTATAGTTGGCATTAATTGCCAAAAAGTAGTTGAGAAAGTAAATACTGAAACTTTTAAACTTGAGCTAACATCTTCAACAAATGAAGGTAAGTTGCCTCTAGTTCCAAATAAGAAAATTAAAAATGTAATATTTCTTATTGGTGATGGAACAGGCTTAGCACAAATTACATCTGGCCAATATGCTATTGTTGGTTCTGATGGCTATTTAAATCTTCAAAGAATGCCAATTACTGGTATTAGTAGAACAAGATCGGCAAACAACTTAGTTACCGACTCTGCTGCGGGTGCAACCGCATATTCTTGTGGTGAAAAAACGGATAACTACATGATTGGCTATCTACCTGACGGAAGCCATTGTAAAACCATTTTAGAAATTGCTAACGAAATGGGTTTAAGCACAGGTCTTGTAGCAACGTCAACTATTACACATGCAACACCAGCTAGTTTTGCTGCCCATGTTAAGCATAGAAAGATGGAAGATGTAATTGCAGAGCAATATCTAGACGCTGATGTAGATGTACTATTAGGCGGTGGACTTGAATTTTTCATTCCTCAAACTGAAGAGGGTAGTTCACGCAAAGACGACAGGAATTTAGTGGATGAGTTTAGCGCATTAGGATATGATTTTGTGGATAATGCCCAAGATTTAGAAGCGAACACCAGTGATAAGTTATTAGGACTATTTGCTCTACAAGGTATAGACAGTAAGAATAGAACACCTTCTTTAACACAAATGACAGATCGTGCATTAGATGTGCTCAACAAAAATGAGAAAGGTTTCTTTCTGATGGTTGAGGGAAGTCAAATCGATTGGGGTGGCCATGCCAACGATGTTGAGTATGTGATAAGAGAAATGAGAGATTTTGATGATGCCGTTAAAAGTGTTCTCGATTTTGCGGTGCAAGATGGTGAGACTTTAGTAGTATTTACTGCCGACCACGAAACAGGCGGTATGACCATGCAAAAATCAAAGTTAGAATCAACTGAAATGGAGATCTATTGGACTACAGGAAGTCATACTGGCATACCTGTGGTAACAATGGCCTATGGGCCACATGCTATTGAGTTCTCTGGTTGGCAAGAAAATACCGATGTAGGCAGAAAAATTGCACAGCTAATGGGAATGAAAAACTTTCCTGCTATTATTGAATAATTGCAGTTTTAATCTGCTTGGAGCCATCTTCATTAATTTGGGTCCAAGCAGCAACTAGTTCACTTCCCTTTTTAGTTAGTTGCGGAAAACCACTTGATCTAGAGGAAGCTACTTCAGTTATTATTTGAGACTGAAGTACGTTTCCTTTTTGGTCTATTCTTTTAAGCTTGAAGAATGCTTTTGCGGCGTTATCAGGTGAGCGCTCTACCCAAGTGACCACAGCTGTCTTGTCATCTAGCACAACTAGATCTACGCGTCCTAGTGCATGAATATCATCTACTTGGAATACTTCCCCAAAGCTTTCTGCATAATCCGTAGAAAAACTCAAATTTACTTTAGGCGAATCGTTAGCTGCTGTAAACCAAGCTACGGCTACCGTTTCACCGTGAGCTTCAATCGAAGGTCCATTTACGGGGCAAGCTGCAATTTCCCAATTATCGTTGTGTACAGGTTCGGGAGTTGACCATTTTTCATTTTTAAATTTAGTGATGTAAATATCTCGGATTTCACCTTCGGTACGGTTTCTATAAACAGTTATTAATCCATCCTCTGTTAATACAGAAGATGTACCACAACAATCGCAGACACTAGCATCCATTTCATATTCAGAAAGTAACTCTAATTCGTTTGAGATTATAGCTGAGCGTAAGGTCATGGCTGAATTTAAATCAGAATCAGTTCCATGCGATTGGCCTTCTGTATTTCTACCATCTAGCCACACGGCCATAAAAGTAGAGTCGCTGAGTGGAGTCATGCTAACAAAGCCGTGTTCGGTAGGGGTATTGTCTTTATGAGGAGTAAGAACAGTTTCCCAATTCTTAACAGCGGTTGAAATATTGACATCATAAGAATAAGAGCTACCTGGCTTTTTATGAAGCCAATGGGTTGCTATCGCTTTACCGTTTTGAGCAATGATAGAGGGATAATCTGCCCAGTTAACAAACCAAGAATCGGAACTTTGAAGCGCAGTAGCTTCACTCCAGTTTGACTCATTTAAAGAGGAATAAAATAGGGTAGAGTTGCCGTCATTTGTTTCTACCCAACTCATAAAAACGGAGCCTGTATTATCAGTAAAAAGATTTGGCAAGGAAGCATTAGCCTTACTTGGTGTTTCAATTTCATCAACCTTAAAATTTTGAGAATTTGAACAAGCAACGGTAATTAAAAATAGACTAAGAAGTAGGTATCGCATTTTGATTGAGTTTAAATGTATAGTCGGCTATGAAAATACCTGCTACAGAGGTTAATGGAAAGGTGAAAAGATACCAACTTGGCACTACCTTAATGGAGCCCAATATTTCGAAGGTACTCCAAAGCAAAGTTAATACTAGAAATGCAATGAGGTGTTTTCTTGGAGCTGAACCAGCCATGGTGAGTGTAATCATACAACCAAACCAAGAAGAAACTACAGAGACTAGGTAGATAATGAGTATCCAAGATTTATTGGGAAGTGCGCTTATACCCCAAAAAGAATATTCGATAGTAAAAAAGAAGGCAATTATAATTCGAGAAAAACCTTCAAAAAATAGATTTAGAACAAAACCAGTAAAAAGGGCAGTTATACTTTTCATTAAATATTTAGAAACAAGTTAAATGAGCGATGGGTGTGAATCTACGAGGAAAAATTATTTAAACTGAGATTAAATTATAAATACCAACATAGAAAGAAATCTTGGTGTTCGGTAGAAATGAATTAATTCGATTTTATACTTAATATTGTTTCTAAACTTTGTATTATCTAAAAAATTAATTCAACCAAACTATTATGAAGATTATTTACACTCTATTGTGTGTTTTTATGTTTTCTGCAGTGGTAAATGCGCAAGAAACAACCGATACACCTGTACTACGCCTTTCTGAGCCTGTAGAAGTAACAGATGATTATGAGGTTTTTGGCGCTAAATACTCTAACTTTGACCAAGCAAAACCTCTTGCTGCTATTATTGAAAGCGGCGAAGAATTTCAAAATAAAGAGGTAGTAGTTACCGCAAATGTTTCTGAAGTTTGTGCTAAAAAGGGATGCTTTTTTGTAGCCCAAAATGGTGACAAAACCGCTCGTATAACCTTTATTGATTATAGTTTTTTTGTACCTACCGATTCTCAAGGTAAGGATGTTACTATTGTTGGCGTTTTCAATGAAAAAACACTCACCGAAGATCAAGCAAAGCATTATGCCGAAGATGCTGGTGAAGACCCAGATAAAATCACAGGCCCACAAAAAGAATTTTCAATAGTAGCTACCTCGGTAGCAATTCCAAAAAATAAATAGAACCTATATATTTACATGAACGATTTAGATATTCTTGCTCCAGTAGAATCAACATCATCAGAGAAACAGCTTATGGAGTCTCCAGAATTGGAAGCCATAGCAAAAAAAGTAATTGAACGTAATAAACTTGAATTTGGTCCCGCAGAGATTGGGTTCTTTTTGGTATATCCACATATTTCTAAGCAGAAAGCAGCGAAATGTATGAAGGCAACTCGAGAAGTAAAATACTATTCGGGCAACGATTACTTGATTCAAGTATCGGGCGAATTGTGGGATATGCTAGATAACGACACCAAAGAAATGGTAATGTACCATGAACTGTTGCACATAGATCCTAGCTTTAAATCAAAAACGCAAGAGTGGAAAATGAATCTTAAGCGTCCCGATTTTGCTGACTTCTATGCCATCAACGACAAACACGGTAACGAATGGTATAAAACAGTTCAAGCAACGGCCTCATCTTTATACGATCTCGATCCTAGCCAAGAAAGCAAAGTTTCGCTTTAGTAACGAATTATCAGGTAAGTGGTTATTTATAGCAAGTAACCACTTGCCTTTTTTTATGCCTACCTCTTTAGCAAATACAAAGCAAAGTCTTCCCTGTGGGCGTTAACTGATCAGAATGACTTGTTCTTGTCGTTTGTGCATACATATAGAATTTGTATCAATAAATTATCTGGCACTTACAATCCTCAGAATGATCCAATACACTCTTCAATCCCTCTAAAAAAGCATTCACAAATTTTTAACTACTTCTGTTAGTTTAGAATCCTATTTTAAGCTGTCTTTAAGAACTGATTATTAAATAATTAAACAGGGTAATACAATGAAGCAAGCTTTAAAAGTAACAACGCTGATTCTATTTATAGGATTTCTATCCAATTCAGTATACGCGCAAGGCGTACTTACTTTCGAAGACGTGATGAAGTTTGAAGATATTAAAACCCCAAAAATCTCTTACAAAGGCAGTTGGTTAGCTTATGGGGTGTGGCCAGATAGAGGAGATGGGTACGCTTTAGTTCAGCATGCAAGAAATGAAACGCAGTACAAGATTGAACTTGGTAGCAATCCCATTGTTTCTAATAATGAGTTGTGGGCAGCAGCCTATAAGAAAGTGCCTCTCGCTGTTCAGTTAAAAGAGAAGAAGAAAGCCCCCAAGCAAGGTTTAAGCCTCGTATCACTTCAAAATGGGTATCAGTCAGAATATGAAAATGTGCGACGATTTGAGTTTTCAAATGATAGAAATTGGCTGGCAATGTCTCGTTATCAAAGCAAAGAAATTGAAGATCTTAAATTAAAGAATAAGAAATTAGGCGCTGAAGTAACCCTGATAAACTTAAAAACAGAGAAAGAATTCCAATTTCCTTTTGTTGCTTCTATGGCTTTTGACAGTCTTTCAAACTACTTAGCCTATTCGGTGGTAGATACTAATGGAAAAGGTAATGGGGTTTTTGTTTTTGATTTCAAAACGGAGTCGACTAAAGATATTGAACGCGTAGAAAATGGATTCTATTCCAATTTAACTTGGGATTATAAAAGAGAGAAGCTAGCTTTTACTTCTGCCACGCTCGACACCACTTTTTACGACAGCGATGCCGAATTAAAGCTTTGGAATGCTTCCAACAATAAAATTCAAACTCTAGTTAAGTCGGCAGATACAAAGCAGGAATGGGCACTTCGCTCCAATAACTCGATCACATTTACTCACGATGGCAAACGCTTATACTTTGGGATGATGGATCAGGCAATGGTTGATGTGGACGCTAAGAGCCACCAGCCTAAGAAAGATGAAGATGCAGAGATTGATATTTATGATGTAGAAAGCATCATTAAAGATCGAGGAATGGATCTTTGGCATGGGGAAGATCCACTTATTAAAACACAAGAAAAAGTTACATGGAATAGGAGAAGAAACCATTTATTCACTTCCGTTTATCATTTAGATAAGAAAAAATGGGTTCAGCTAGCCGACCATGAAATGCCAAGCGTACGAGTTCAGCAATCGCCCAATGTGACTTTGGGTAATAGCAATGTGCCGTACCAAATAGAATCAACTTGGGATGGTAGTTACAATGATTGGTATGTGGTTGATTTAAATACAGGGAAAAGAGAAAAGTTCTTAACTCGTTTAGGTGGCTATGCTCAGCTTTCGCCAGAAGGTAAATATGCCGCTTACTACGACGATAAAGATTGGTTTTTGTATGATATAAAAACCAAAACGACAAACAATCTGACCCAAAACATAGACGTACCATTCTATGACGAAGATCATGATTTTCCATCCGATGTACCAGGATATGGAATTGCTGGTTGGATAGAGAAGGATGAAGGAATTCTTATTTATGATAAATTTGATATCTGGAATTTCTCTACTAAAAAATCTAGTGTTATAAACATTACTGGAGGGGAAGGGCGGAAAGAAAATAGAATTTTTAGAATCAAGCGATTGGATGATAAAATAGCCATTGGTAAAAAGGAAAAGCTACTTCTCACTTCATACCACGACTTGCATAAAAACTTTGGTTTCTACAGTGCACGGGCAAATAAAGCAGGTGTTTCTAAACTTCTAGAAGAAGATAAAAAATTTACAATTCTAGCTAAAGCTGAGGATAGCGAGAATATATTATTCACTCGACAAGCCTACGACGAATATCCAAACCTTTGGATAAGTGACAATGCTACATTTAAGAAAACTCGCAAGATAACCCAATTACACAAAGATTTAAAGGAAAAATGGAATTGGGGAAAGGCTGAATTAGTTGATTGGCTCAGTTTGGATGGTACTTATATGCAAGGAGTTGTTATAAAACCCGATAATTACGATCCGAATAAGCGATACCCAATTATGACTTATTATTATCGCTTTTTCACGAACCGTTTGCACGATTTTGATGTGCCAACCACAAATCACCGTCCTGTTTTCGCACAATACGTGAGTGATGATTATGTGGTGTTTCTACCAGATATTCGTTTTGAGATAGGTCGACCAGGTTTTGCAGCTACAAAAAGTTTAGTACCTGGAATTCAAAAGCTAGTAGAGCTTGGTATTGCAGACAAAGATAAACTAGGATTACACGGTCATTCATGGAGTGGTTATCAAACTGCATTTATTGTAACTCAAACAAATATTTTTGCTGCTGCAGTTTCTGGAGCACCTGTTAGCAACATGACCAGCGCTTATAGTGGAATACGATGGGAATCTGGACGAGCACGTCAATTTCAGTATGAAAAAACTCAAAGTAGAATAGGTGAAAGTCTAATTGAAGCTCCTGAGAAATATATTGAAAACTCGCCCGTATTCTTTGCTGACAAGATTACCACACCCATGCTAATCCAACACGGGGATGCGGACGGGGCGGTGCCTTGGGAGCAAAGTATAGAGCTCTATCTAGCAATGCGTCGCTACAATAAGGATGTTGTGTTTCTACAATACCATGATGAACCTCATCACTTGCAGAAATTCTCTAATAAGCTAGATTATGCAATCCGAATGAAAGAGTATTTCGATTACTACTTAAAAGGAATAGGAGAACCAGAATGGATAATTTCTGGGGAGCCGTATTTGGGTAAATGATTTCATAAGATTTTATAGGGCATGTAGTAAAAGGGGAGTGTTTTGGCACTCCCCTTTTTTTTTTTCAATAATCTCCCATATCTAGCGCAAGTGTCTCGCTTGTGCGACTAATAAACAAGTTCCACATCCAACAGGCCTTTTTTTCAATAATAATCTTTTCCACTACTATTGAGCCAATGTTCGGGACTTTCTACATAACCAGCTACAACAGTTGAAGGTTACAAAATGATTTAAAGGAAGAGTTTTATTTCCTTTCCTTCCAGATTTTGGGATTTCTGAACGTTTTTAAAACAGCATGAATAACTATTCTTTGATTTTCTCTATCAACTGTAAAGTGAATCATGAAAGGGTATATTCAAAGAGGAAGGCAACGAATTTTATCATAACGTACTTGGTAAAATGGATTAGTAATTAACTTTTTTAAATATTTTTTTACTGAAGAATGAAATGCACTACCTAATCGGGAGTGTAATCTAAACTCTGTCTGATTAGTTTTTAAGTGTTGTTAGGGGCTCGGGTTAGATCCAGTGGCAGCCGATCTCCAAATTTAATAGCCAGCTGCTGAACGGTCAAACTCCAATTTTGCAGC
>JBBAEC010000002.1:0-187602 GCA_041656135.1 Balneolaceae bacterium
AAATAATGATAAACATCCTGGGACACCCAAAAAATATAAACTCCTTATTACAACAAATTGAAAATATAGAGCTTACACAATAGACATTTTCATAAACTTAAAAATTGCGGAAGTCAGGAAAAAGTAATTCAGCCATATTTGGAGGTCGTGACACATGGTTTAAATTTTGCATTCTAATTTAGTTTAAAAGCTATTTATTAATCAGTGGACTACCATAAAATTATTTTCGTTATATTAGAAATATGGAGACCATACTAAACATAAAACCAGACATTTTAAATTGGGCTATATCTCGTTCTGGATATGAGCATGGGGAGTTTTTTGAAAAATTTCCAAGAGCAAAGAGTTGGTTAGATCAGGAAAAAACGCCTACAATTCCTCAGCTTAGAGACTTTGCAAAAAAAGCGAATGTACCTTTTGGATATCTTTTCTTACAAACCCCTCCAGTCGAAGAAATACCGATTCCTTTTTTTCGAACATTAAAAGGAGAGACCGATGATATTGGAATTAATCTTAGGGATACCATTCTTACTCTTCAAAAACGTCAGGATTGGATTCGTAATTACCTGATTGAGCAAGGTGAGGAAAGGTTACCTTACGTAGGTAAATATACTATCCAAACACCCCAAGATGAAGTAATTGCTGATATCAAAAAGACATTGGGATTAGGCGATAACTGGGCTAGAGCTTTACCTAACTGGGAAAAAGCTTTAAATCATTTAGCTGAGAAAGTAGAAGAGGCGGGTATTTTTATTGTATTTAATAGTGTAGTTGGCTTAAATAATCATAGACCTATTAAAGTAGATGATTGCCGTGGGTTTGTGCTAAGTGACGAATATGCGCCTTTCATGTTTGTAAATTCTGCGGATAGTAAATCTGCCCAAATGTTTACTATAGCTCATGAACTTGCACATATATGGATTGGTAAAAGCGCAGGATTTGACTTTAGAAATCTTCAGCCTTCCGATGATGAAACAGAGCTGTATTGTGATAAAATTGCTGCAGAATTTTTGGTGCCTCAAAGTGCGTTAGAAGAAGCATGGCATGAAGGGGTAGAATTTGAACAGTTGGCAAGGTTATTTAAGGTCAGCCAGATTGTAATAGCTCGCAGAGCTTTAGATCTTGGCAAAATTACACGCCAAGAGTTTTTTGATTTTTACAATGAAAGAAAGAACTACTATCATCAGAAAAAAGAAGACCGTGGTGATGGAGGTAATTTTTATGCTTCTTTAAGAAAGAAGTTAAATCTTCGTTTTTTTAACACCGTTGATTTAGCTGCAAGAGAGGGAACGTTATTATATAAGCATGCTTACGAATTAACAGGGTTGAAGGGGAGCACTTATCAAAAAGTGGTTAAGGAGTTCGGTGGATAATGGCTGGATTTGTTCTTGATTCAAATATTTTTATTCAAGCACACCGTTTATACTACCCATTAGATATAGCAGATAGCTTTTGGACACTGATAAAACAACTAGCAAGAGATGGTAAAATAATAAGCATTGATAAAGTCAGAGATGAAATTTATCGAAATGATGATGATCTGTCTACTTGGATGAAAGCAAATATACCTGAAGAGTTCTTTCAATCAACAAATGATGAACAATATATAAATGAGCTTGCAATACTAGCGAATTGGGCTGAGTCAAGGTCTGATCATTACAAACGTAAAGCTATAGACGAGTTTCTTGAATTTGATAGGGCAGATGCGTGGTTGATTTCATACTGTAAGGCGACAAACAATAAATTGGTAACTTCTGAGGTAAGTAACGCAGCTCAAAAGAGTAGAATTCCTATCCCTCAACCCTGTAATGATTTAGGTGTTGAATGGTTAAATATGATTGAGATGTTTAGAGAATTAGGGGTTCGATTCTAAGCGTTTTTTGGAAATATTGGAAATAACTATACTCACCATCATCAAAATCATCAAGCGAATAAGAAAAAGTCTAATGCACTTCTACAGCTGTTAAATGTGGGCTGGCAGCAAAGTCTGAAAGTAGATCGTTTGTAGTATCTAATTCAGCGACATCAATTTTTAAGTCCATATTTATGTAACATCTGCGAAAGTCTCTTTTCTTCTATGGCAAAGTTGTCGAGGTATTCCGTTATGTTTTTAAATTCAGGAACATACTCCTTTTCCATATCGAAGGTAAAAGCGTAATGACTAGATGTTTTAGGTGGGAAATATTTCTTTCCTTTCTTTAAAGGGAAATTTTTGGCAAAGGCTTGCTTACTATAAAAGCTAATCAAAACCTCGTCAGGGATAAGTTCACCATTTTCTTGATAGTGTTTCCAAGGTTGCTCAAGATGAGTAGTTTTAGATAGTTCAATAGCTGAATAAACAGCATAACTATCTAAGATAAAGTCGATTAAAGGTTCATTAAGATGCGGGGCATCTGATATGACAATAGGATTTCTGCCAAAGCCTTTGTATTCCTTATAAATATCTGGATCAACTGGACCATGAGACCATGCTTCGAAATGAGCATCAAATAGCTTCATATCAGCAACTAGCTGCCAAGCATAACTATAGTACATCAACTTTTGAAGCTTCATGGGACTTACAGTGCCATGATATTTGGAAACTATATATTTAGCTAATTGAAATTTATCCATGATTCCACCATTTGCCTACCTAACTAGTATAATCAAAAATTAATTCATTAAAGTAAAATAACATCTTGTTAAGAGTATGGTTGCCTAACCTTTTAAAAGGTTGGAATAAGTAGCTTAAGTTTTTATTACATTATGCCTAACTAAAAGAAAATACACCAAGGTACATTGTCCAACTTTAACTTTCTACATCCCGACTGGCCCGAATTTATCGAAGATGCAATGGCGATGGAAAAGCTGGTGTATTTTGATCCACGAGGGGCTTGTGGCCGTGCACGGTATATAATTGAACAAGTAGTACTGTGGATGTACGAAAACGATGAGGATTTAGAGCTCCCTTTCGATACAAGTTTGTACAACATAACCAATGAACTCAGCTTCCGAAAAATCATCGGTTATACCATCTACGAAAAGATTAGAGTTATTCGGAAAGTTGGGAACCTCGCTGTTCATGATAGAAAGCGTATAGCCGAACATGATGCCCTTAAGGTAGTAGAAGAAGTATTTCATATTCTATTTTGGCTTTATAGAACCTACTCCCCTGATGAAACTCCGAAACCTTCTATAAGTTTTGATCCAAAATTAGTTCCAAAAGTAGGGGGCGTTTCCAAAGAGACAGAGCAACGTCTACAGGAGATGGAGGCTCAGATGGAGAAGAGGGCAGACGAGCTCCGCGAGCTACAGCGCTCTTTAGAAGAGAAAGATGAGGCACTACAGCAACGTAATCGAGAAATTAAGCAGATGCGTCTGCAAACTCGTAAATATGCTGACGATCACAATTACAACGAAGCGAGTACTCGGGAGCTTCTGATTGATGTAATGCTTCGGGAATCTGGCTGGGACCCTGCATCCCAAAATGTACGAGAATATAAGGTACAAGGGATGCCCAATACATCGGGTACAGGTTATGTAGATTATGTTCTGTGGGATGATGATGGCAAACCTATTGGTTTAGTAGAAGCCAAGCGAACGACTAGAGATGTGGATGAAGGGCAGCATCAAGCAAAACTATACGCCAACTGCCTAGAGAATGAATTTGGGATAAGACCAGTAATTTTTCTTTCCAATGGCTACGAAATTTGGCTTTGGGATGATAGAGCTTATCCCCCTCGTCCCGTTCAAGGCTTTTATACAAAAGAGAGTTTACAGAAACTATTCTTCCAAAAAAGAGAAAAGGAAACGCTAAAACTAGCAAAGGTAAATAAGCAAATTGCTGGGCGGTATTATCAAAAAGCCGCTATTGCTAGAGTAGGAGAGCGATTTGAGGAAGGGCAGCGCAGAGCATTGTTGGTAATGGCAACTGGCACAGGGAAAACTCGGGTTTCCATTGCCATTGTTGATATGCTTCTGAAAAAGAAATGGGCAAAACGAGTTCTTTTTCTTGCGGATAGAAATGCTTTAGTACGGCAAGCATATAAAAGTTATGCAAGTATTCTACCAGAAATACCTATTGTTAATCTTGTAGATGATAAAGACGACTCTGCTGCTCGAGTAGTGTTTAGCACCTATCCAACAATGTTAAATCAAATTGAAAAGATTGAAGAAGGAAAACGGAAGTTTGACCCAGGTTACTTCGATTTAGTGATTATTGATGAAGCGCACAGAAGTGTGTATAACAAGTATCAAGCCATTTTTGATTACTTCGATTCCTTATTGCTTGGCTTAACAGCTACGCCAAAAGAAGATGTAGATCATGATACTTACGAGTTGTTCAATTCAGAGCAGGGGAATCCAACTTATGCTTATGGGCTCGAAGAAGCTGTAAAAGATGGATATTTAGTTCCTCCAAAAAAGATTTCGGTTTTGGGGAAGTTCCTTACACAAGGGATTAAATATGCTGAGCTATCCGATGAAGAGAAGAGGCAGTACGATGATTTGTTAGCCGATGACGAGACTGGGCAAATTCCCGATCATATTGATCCCGGTAAGTTAAACGAGTGGCTCTTTAATGAAGATACCGTTGAGAAGGTTTTGCAGCAGTTGATGGAACATGGCGTTAAAGTAGAGGGGGGCGACCGAATTGGAGATACCATTATTTTTGCAAAGAATCACAAGCACGCGGTATTCATTCAGCAGGTTTTTGATAAGAATTACCCAAAGTATGCTGGCCATCTAGCTCAAACTATTGATAACAAAGTGGAGCAAGCTCAAGATCTGATAGAAAAATTCTGCTTGCCAGGTAGAATGCCTGCCATTGCAATTTCGGTGGATATGATGGATACAGGAATTGATGCACCAGATTGTGTGAATCTAGTATTTTTTAAACCTGTACGTTCCAAAGCAAAGTTTCATCAGATGATTGGTCGTGGTACTCGATTACGTTCCGATTTGTTTGGTCCAGGGAAGGATAAGCAACACTTCCTCATATTCGATTACTGTGGTAATTTTGAGTTTTTCGACCAAAATCCTGAAGGTTTTGATACATATAAAACCCCATCAATTACAGCCCAAGTTTTTGAAAAACGATTGCTCCTTGCTGCAAAACTCAAAAACGAGCCTTATAAACATCAGGATGGTCTGCAAGAGTATCGTACTCAGCTATTAGATTTACTACATCAACAAGTAGCGAATCTTGAAAAGCAAAGTGTTCAAGTACGTCCGCATTTAAAAATTATTCATCGTTTAGAAGATAGAGCTGTTTGGGAGTTTTTGGAATCTCATGAACGCAAGGAGATTGTAAGTAAACTAGCAGAGTTAATTCCCGCAGAACTGGAAGAGGATGAAAAGAGCCGGCGCTTTGATTTACTCATGCTCACCTTGCAGCACCAGCGATTAGATGGAGTGTTAGCTCACAAGAAAACCAAAGAAATTGTAATAGGCTTTGGGGAGCATTTATTTGCTAAAAAGCATATTCCAAGTATTAAAAATGTACTACCTACAATTGTGAAGGTAATTTCTGAAGACTTCTGGGTAGCTCCAACGGTGATTGATTTAGAAGACATCAGGGTGCAGATTAGAGACTTGATGCATTTGATTGACAGTAAGAGTAGGGCACCCGTTTATACAGACTTTGAGGATGAATTCGGAGAGATAGAGATTGAGGATATCATAACAGGAGACCCTGTAATCAATACAGATCGTTATTTGAGAAAGATTAGAAAATTCATTCAAGAGCAAAGCAATAATCTGGTTATTCAAAAGATTAGAAGTGCTACTCCTCTAACAAATAAGGATATCCAAACCTTAGAAGAACTATTGATTGAAGTAGATCCAGCTATCTCGGCTGAAGAGTTTCATGAGCTTGTTGGTAAAGACCTAGACTTAATTAAGTTTGTACGTTCTGTTTCGGGTCTGGAGCGAAAAGCCGTGATTGAGAAGTTTGAAGAGTTCTTAGTAGACCAACGATTAAGTGCCAATCAAATTCAGTTCATAGAACAGATGATAGAGTTCTACACCACAAAAGGTCATTTAGATATTGCCAACCTCTACGAGCCTCCCTTCGACTTTATAGATGCCAACGGTATAGAAGGCGTATTTCGAGACAACGCTAATGTAATAGACATTTTAATTGAACGAATAAAAGATCTAAATGAAGTGAAGGTGGGGTAATAGAGTAGAGGATATAAAAGTGCGTGAAGAGCTCATTTTAACTGTCTATATGGATAGCTGCTCGAATAAATAAATATATATGGAACTGACTTTAACAAAAGAATTACTCAAATACGCCCTTGGTATAGCCAGTTTAATTATTATAATAACTTTTATAACTGGCTTTTATTTAGGGAGGAAAAGAAAGTATAGAATTGAAAATATAGGGGAGGCTGCAGTTAGAAGGATTTTGACAAATTATTGTCAAAAATCTACAGCTCACTTACTAAATAATATAACCCTTGAATATGGGGATGGCACAACGCAGATAGATCATATTCTTATTACGCAAAACGGAATTCTTGTAATTGAAACAAAGCACTATTCAGGCTGGTTATTTGCAAATGAAAAGCAAAAAAGATGGACTCAAGTTATTTACAAAGTAAAAACGAGATTTCAGAATCCAATACTACAAAATAGAATGCATGTTCGAGCAGTTCAAAAGCTGTTAGATTTCATTCCAGATGAACAAATTCAAGGATTAGTGGTTTTTACAGGAGACGCTGTTTTCAAAACAGAAATCCCACCAGGTGTAATAAAGCTTTCAAAACTTGAATACTATGCCGATAACATCAGGTTAGGCTCTCTTGCTGAGAATATGCTTCAGTATTGCATCGGACGGCTGGAATATAAACGCCTAGAGTTAACTGGGAAGACTGATATTGAACATCAACAATATTTAGAACGTAAGTTTGGTACTATTGACTAGATATTTTTAATCTTTAGTAGCTAAAATGTCTTGATTTTATTTGACTAGAAAAAGATTGGAAACCAAAATTGTATGGGCAAAAAAAAAGCTTGCATTAAAATGAAAGCTTTTGAAGGGTACCGCGTACGGGATTCGAACCCGTGCTACCGCCGTGAAAGGGCAGCGTCCTAGGCCTCTAGACGAACGCGGCAACTAAGATCTTAATGTATTCAATAAAAAAAAGAGGGAGCCTGATGGGAATTGAACCCACGGCCTCTAGTGCCACAAACTAGCGCTCTAACCGACTGAGCTACAGGCTCCGTGTGATATTTCAATATAGACGCTTTGTATGCATTTCTGCAACTAAGTTTATTATTGAAATCGCTTTTATAAATAAAAGCTAGTACCGCGTACGGGATTCGAACCCGTGCTACCGCCGTGAAAGGGCGGCGTCCTAGGCCTCTAGACGAACGCGGCAATCAAGATCTTCATTAATTCAATTTACTTTCCAAGAGGCGACAGGCGGATTCGAACCGCCGTACGAGGTTTTGCAGACCTCTGCCTAGCCACTCGGCCATGTCGCCTTGCATAGCAAGTAGGTTGTACGCCCGACAGGAATCGAACCTGTAACCTACTGCTTAGAAGGCAGTTGCTCTATCCGATTGAGCTACGGGCGCTCAATGTACAATAAATCAATCTAAACTTACTTGCTGGGATAGACTTCAAGTAAATTCAGAATAGTCGGGGAGACAGGATTTGAACCTGCGACCCTTCGCTCCCAAAGCGAATGCGCTACCGGGCTGCGCCACTCCCCGTTTCTGAAACAGATTTTAAATATAAGGCTTGGTACATTTTATGGCAAATGAATTTCTATAGAATTTTTAAATATTTATCTAATTCTAGAGTAAATGTTTTCCACGAAAGTTCGTCTTTTAAATCTGCAACATTCATTCTGATTTTTTGCTGAAGTCCTTCATTCTCAAAGTACTGTGTCAATTTACTTTGTAGCATTTCTATATTTTCACTTTCAAAAATCAATCCATTTTCTCCATCTTTTAAATATTCCGTCACTCCAGGATGATTAGAAACAATTGATGGTAGGTTAAAATTGAGAGCGTCGGCCAACACTCCGCTCTGACTTGCAGTTTTATAGGGCAAAACTAATAGGTCAGAGATACTCATAACTTCCGCACTTTCCTCGTTACTCACAAACCGATCTATGATGGTATATGTGTCTTTATGCTGTGGGTTAATAATATCTATATATTTTTGTTTGTCATCATAAAACTCTCCAACAATAAGTGGCTTAAATTTGTTATTGACGACGTCCATATTATTAAGAGCTTTTATAAGCACATCTAGCCCTTTGTATTCCCTTATGAGCCCAAAAAACAAGATGATTTTATCATCACTTTTAAAACCATATTTCTCCCTCAAACTCTCTTTTGGCTCTGCAGGTAAGGTGGTTTCATAAATAGGATGGAATAGCTTCACGGTTTTAGTACTCACATCTAAACTATCAAACTCTTGCTCTGTTTGGCTTGAAAGTGTAATGACTAGGTCATTATTTTGAAAGAAGGAGCGCATCAGCCTTTCGGAAAATGGAAAGCTTTCGTGTGGCAACACATTGTGCGCTATAGTAACAACCTTGGTAGATGGTGAAACCTTTTTTACTCGTTTAATAACACTATTAAAAGCCGGAATGAAAAATGGATGCCAGTAAGAAATTAAAAGAATCTCGGGTTTATCTTTTGCAATGCGTTGAGCTGTTTTCTTCCAAATAAGAGGATTGTATGAGTGCATTACCTCATCAGCATAACTTGGAACTCGTGATTCTTCGTACTGTGTTGTGCCTGGGAAGAGTAGTTTTGGGTAAAGTGTTTTGAAATTAACGCCGTCAATCTCTTTTACTGAACCAAGATTTTTGTACAGATAGTCACTGAATCGAGCGATACCTCCTCTAAATGGAGGAAAGACACTTAAAAATGAAATCACAGAGTTGAGTTTGTTTCAAAGTTCATACGGATTCTAATATATTTAGAATTTAGGCCATTATGTATATAAAGCAATAATAAATGCAGTAAATATGTTTAAAAATCCCTTTCTTTCGGTTTATTTTAAAATCTAATATACAGTATGCATTTTCTTTATTCAGGGCTAATCCTGCTATTCCTTTCAGCAAATATTCAAGGCCAATCTCTATCGGTAAGCTCCGCAAACGCCAGCTCTTCTAGTTTAAAGTCTAACATAGACGGCAAAACCATTGTTGTACAAGAGGGCGACGGAGTCATTATTACAAAGGGAAGCTATAATGCGCCATCTCAAGCCGATCCATCCGTAAAAAGCTATTCGCTTCAAAATGGGGGAGTAATTGTTCGTGAAAATATTGCCAATTTTTTGGTGTATAACAGTTTTGGTAAAATTGAAAAGAGCGTATCTAACAGTACCCAGAGTAAAGATGGAGAATCAATATCTGAGCTAGCAGCCGATGTGAAAGGCAAAACGGTAGTTCTTTATAATACCAAGGTGATGTCAGGGAGCAAGTCTGGTTCACGCGCTAAGGTGTTAGGATTAGGTCAAACAAGCTTAGATGTATTTTATAGTGATGATCGGACCATACGGACGGTTCGTGTTGCAGAAAGTGGCGAGTTTATAGCCATTGCCACCGCAAAAGAGGGCACCGATGACGAGGTGACTATTATAGATAGATACGGGAATCAAATTAACACCATTAAGTTTGACCAAGAAATTGTAGGAATGAATTTATATGGATCAGGCAGTACTCTTACTGTGTTTTCAAATGGAAGGGTTGCAGTATATGATGTGCTTTCTGGTAATCGCCTTGGAGGAAGTAGCTTTAGGGATGGAATACTCCGGTTTGCAAACTACAGCAGTGCCGACAAAGCAATTATTGGTTTAACTGGCGATATAAATGGCGATAGACTATCTAATATTGAAGTACGAGTAATTAATATAGGAGCGAGTAAAATTGCCAAGAATAATTATTCAGGTACTATCCAATTTCAAGACCTTGATGCAATCACTCTCACCCGAACAGGTAGATTCAATTATACCATTAGTGGAATGGACAAAGATCTTAAAATTAGAGCCACGTTTTAATGGATTAGATATAGTCCTTTTTGTTTTTGTTAGCATTCATGATTGTAGATACCAAGTCATTCGTTGATAAAAATTCTATAGTATCCCAAAAAGTGTGTATTTGTTATTTTGAATTTAATGATTTACATGATGTAATCTAAGTTGTAAACAAGGTTCGTATGCCAATCATACCGTAGTTGAACCAGAGCTTCGGGCATGCATTACGAACGGGACGTTCGTAACGAGGATGGTAGCTCATTCAGAGAACAGCTATCATATAACGAACATAACAAGGGGTTGCAACCCCTTGTTATGTTCGTGGACTAGTACCATATTACCGCCTCTTTACACACTTTAGTGGGCAGAGCCTATTGCTGGCGTGCTTCCATACAGTCCTTGAATAATGAACAAAATAAAAGCCCCATTTTCTTTAAAAATGGGGCTTTTTAAATTTAAGCTTCTTTGGGTTCTTCTTCCGAAGTGTTTAGCTTTTCTGTAGCGTCTTTTTCAGAAGGCTTAAGCTCTTCTTTTCTTTCCTTGCCAGGAGCAGGTTTAACCCAATCAAAATCAAGGCCATCTCTAGATTTGTTCATCTTAATTTTGATGGTTGAGCCTAATTCTCGTTTTTCTTCGAGTAGTGCTTCAGCTAGTGGATCTTCCACATATTTCTGAATAGCACGCTTTAATGGTCTCGCACCATATTTAGGGTCAAAACCTTTATCGGTGATGAATTCCTTTGCGCCTTTTGTAATCTCAGTGTCGTAACCAAGGTCAGAAATACGACGAAATAGCTCTTCACAGATAATATCTATAATTTGGAAGATATCAGCTTTTTCTAATGGTCTGAATGTGATTACGTCATCAATTCTATTCAAGAACTCAGGATTAAACACTTTTTTCAAAGCATCCTGAATAGTGGATTTCATTTTAGCATAATCAAACACTGATTCGTCACCACTAGCAAAGCCAATTCCTTTACCGAGATTCTTAATATCTCTAGCACCAATATTCGAGGTCATAATGATGATGGTATTTCTAAAATCAACCCTACGGCCTAAGCTGTCGGTTAAAATCCCATCATCAAGCACTTGCAGTAAGATATTGAACACATCAGGATGTGCTTTTTCAATTTCATCCAATAGTATAACACTATATGGTTTGCGACGTACTTTTTCGGTAAGAATTCCACCTTCTTCGTAACCAACATATCCTGGAGGTGCTCCTACTAGGCGAGATACAGAAAACTTCTCCATATACTCACTCATATCGATTCGAATTAGTGCGTCATCTTTATCAAAAAGATATTTCGCTAGCACTTTACCCATTTCCGTTTTACCTACGCCGGTAGGTCCTAGGAAGATAAATGAACCAATTGGGCGCGATGGATCTTTTAAGCCTGCACGCGTACGCTGAATAGCTTTAGTAAGTTTTATAATAGCTTCTTCTTGGCCAATAACTTTACCAGAAAGACTTTCTTTCATCTTCAGAAGTTTTTGTCCTTCATTCTGGTTCACTTTATTAACTGGCACTCCGCTCATCATAGCAACAACAGAGGCTACATCATCTTCAACAACATCGAATAAAATATTGGCTGATTCTTTTTCCCATTCTTTATGGGCAACTTCTAAATCTTCGATGAGGCGTTTTTCGGTGTCACGTAGCCTTGCCGCATCTTCAAAGCGTTGCTTTTTCACCATATTATTTTTCTCAACGCTAGTAGTTTCAATCTGCTGCTCCAATTCAATAATATGTTTTGGAACAGTAATATTAGAAAGGTGAACCCGCGCCCCAGCTTCATCTAAAGCATCAATTGCTTTATCTGGTAAAAAATAATCGGTTACATATCTATCTGTTAATTTCACACATGCGAGAATAGCTTCATCACTATAGCGTACATTGTGATGTTTCTCGTACTTAGGTTTAATTTGGTTTAGTATTTCTACAGTTTCATCGGCAGAAGTAGGATCTACCATAATTTTTTGAAAACGACGTTCTAGCGCTCCATCTTTTTCTATAAACTGGCGGTACTCGTTTAAAGTAGTTGCACCAATGGCTTGTATGTCGCCACGAGCTAGCGCTGGTTTAAGCATATTTGAGGCATCCAGAGAACCACTTGCGCCACCTGCGCCTACAATAGTGTGTAATTCGTCAATAAAAAGAATTACATCATCAGTTTTTTCGAGTTCAGTCATAACTGCTTTCATACGCTCTTCAAACTGTCCACGGTATTTGGTGCCAGCAACTAAAGAGGCTATATCAAGAGATATAACGCGTTTGTCGTACAATACACGCGAAACTTTTCGTTGTACAATTCGGGTTGCTAAACCTTCAGCAATGGCTGTTTTACCTACACCAGGTTCGCCAATAAGAACAGGGTTGTTCTTTTTACGGCGGCTTAAAATCTGAGCTACGCGCTCAATTTCTTTATCTCTTCCAATAATAGGGTCAAGCCTACCTTCTTCAGCCATTTGGGTTAGGTCGGTGCCAAAATTATCGAGAACTGGAGTTTTTGATTTTTCCATTTTCTTTTCCCTTGTGCTTCCTGAGCCTGTTGATCCCTTCGAAGATGGTGTGCTCGCAGATAATGAGGATGAATCGCTGTGATCTTCGCGCGATTTGCCCGAAATTATAAGATCTAGTTCTTCGCGAACTGCATCGTACGACACACTAAATTGTTGCAGAATCTGGGCAGCAATATTTTCGTCATCTCTAAGCAACGAAAGAAGTAAGTGCTCTGTACCAATGGTGTCACTCTTGTAGAGTTTAGCCTCTAAATAGGTGATGCGTAGCACTTTCTCAGCTTGTTTAGTGAGAGGAATATTACCTACTGTTACCGTGCCTCCTGTGCCCCGTACGGTATCTTCGATGGTTTTTTTAAGTTTAAATAAATCGCAATCTAAATTTTTTAATATTCGTACCGCAACACCGTCGCCAAGGCGTACAATGCCAAGTATTAGATGCTCGGTTCCTATATAGTCGTGTCCTAGTCGCAAAGCTTCTTCTCTGCTAAACTGTATTACGTCACGAACTTTACTTGAAAAATTACCCTCCATGATGGCAAGTCCTTATCTATAAAAATTTGGTTTCTCTTTTCTACTAGTAAAAAACGAGCCTACCACTACTTTAGTTCATTTCAATGAATGTAGCAGGCGAATACTGTAATAGCAAGAGGTAAAGATTAGAGAAAAGATTAAAAAAGAGCTTTTCCGGTCATTTCTGTTGGTTGTTCGATACCCATAAACTTTAGTAGGGTCGGTGCTACATCGGCTAATATACCAGAATGCATCTCAGGATTGTCTGGATGATTCACAATTATTGCTGGAACTTGCGCAGTTGTGTGCGCGGTATGAGGACTTCCGTCAGGTTTAGTCATGCAGTCGGCATTGCCATGATCCGCAATAATTAGGGATGTGTAGCCATGTTTATTAGCTGTTTCAATAACCCGTTTAAGTTGGGTATCAATAACTTCAATAGCTTTTATGGCAGCTTCCATAATTCCAGTGTGGCCAACCATATCTGGATTAGCAAAATTCAGAACTACCAAGTCATATTTCTCTGTAACAAGTTGCTCACAAAGAGCATTAGTTACTTCAACCGCGCTCATTTCTGGCTGTAAATCGTAGGTCGCAACTTTAGGACTTGGTATTACTGTTCTATCTTCACCCTTATTTGGTACTTCATTGCCACCGTTAAAGAAATAAGTTACATGCGGATACTTTTCTGTTTCTGCAATTCGGAACTGTTTCTTGCCCATTTTACTAACCCATTCGCCTAGAGTATTTTCTAGAACTTGTGGGGGAAAAGCAACATGCGCTTGAGTAAAGGTAGCGTCGTAAGCTGTGAAAGTGATGTAATGTAAGTTCAGATTCGGCTGAACCTTAAACTCTGAAAAGTTTTGCTCTGAAAGTGCACGAGTAATCTCTCTAGCTCGGTCACCACGGATATTAAAAAATATAACCGTATCGTCATTCTGCATTCTAGACTCTTTTGAAGAGTCTAAAAGTATTGGTTTTATAAACTCATCGGTTACTCCAGCAGCATAAGAAGCATCGAAAGCCTCATCACTCGACTCAAAAGCCTCACCTTTTCCGTTTACCAATAAATCGTAAGCAAGTTGTACGCGCTCCCATCGGTTATCTCTATCCATAGCGTAGTACCTGCCAATGATAGAGGCAAGTTTACCTACACCAACTTCTTGAGCTTTTGCATTAAATTCTTGTGCGTACTTTTTGCCGCCTGTTGGTGCAGTATCTCTACCGTCGGTAAAAGCGTGTACATAAACATTTTCAATGCCATGCATTTTGCAAAGCTTAAGCAATGCGTATAGATGCTCGTTGTGGCTATGCACGCCGCCATCAGAAAAAAGGCCAAACAAGTGGATTCTGTTTTTTTTCTTCGCTTTTTCTATACCCTCTAGAAAAACAGGGTTGGTAAAAAAGTCGCTTTCTCTGATAGAATGATTTATACGTGAGAGCTCTTGGCGCACAATTCGGCCCGCTCCAATATTTAAATGTCCCACTTCTGAGTTGCCGAACTGGCCATTTGGTAGGCCAACATCTTCGCCGCTTGCTAAAAGGTGGGTGTTAGGGCAGGTCTTAAAGAGGTGATCGATAAAGGGTTTTTTGGCTTTATCGATTGCGCTAACTGAAGGATCTACAGCCAACCCAAATCCATCTAAGATTACTAGAAGTGCTCTAGACTGTGAGTTGGCCATACTGTAGAATCTCTTATAGGGTGTTTACAAACTTAGTAAGGCTAGCTTTTTTGCGAGCAGCGTTGTTTGCATGTATGATGCCTTTAAGGCTCATTCTGTCGATGTATGAGATAGCTAATTTTAGATGTGTTTCTGCTTGAGCTTTATCGGTTGCCCCGCGCACATTTTTGATTAGTGTTCTCATTTTTGATTTGCGTGTACGGTTCTGAATTTTTCTTTTCTCAGACTGTCGAACGCGTTTTATAGCTTGTTTTATTTGTGGCATGACTTATAGTCGCTTAATGGTCGAAATTTCTTTAGTTCCCAAAATTACGAGTTACTTAAACATTATTCAACTTAAGATTGAATATAACGTAGAATAATTTTAATTTAGCCTTTCTGATATGATAATAGTAATAGATGGGCCCGCAGGGTCAGGAAAAAGTTCAACCGCTAGGGCTGTTGCCGAGCAACTACAAATCCAATATTTGGATTCTGGAGCATTGTATCGCGTAGCAACGCTAGTTTATTTGAGTACTAATCGTAACAGAGCAGTGTTCCTTGAACGACTGAAAGTAAGTGAAATCTCTTTTTATTTCAAAGAAAATAAATTCCAGGTCGCGCTCAATGGTGAGCAAGTTTCTGAAAAGATTCGCGAAATGGAAGTTTCTAATGCAGTAAGTGAGGTTGCTTCAATGCCTGAAGTTAGAACATACATTAATGATCTAATGCATAAGGCGGTAGCAACTGGAGTTTTTATTGCAGATGGTAGAGATCTTGGTACTGCGGTTTTTCCAAATGCGGAGCTTAAATTTTTTATGGTAGCTGACTTAGACGACAGAGCCCAAAGAAGATTAGCCGAAATGGAAACTAATGGTACTAAAGCTACTATAGAAGAGGTAAGAGCAAATATTGCCAGTAGAGATGAAGTAGATTCATCGCGAGAAGCAGATCCTCTAAAACAAGCTGAGGATGCAATTCTTGTTAATACATCTGGTTTAACATTTAAAGAGCAAGTTTCACAAATTAGTAAGCACGTACAAAGCGTAATTGCTAAGGAACTTTAAGTAAATAATAACCTTATCCCACTATTGAAAGTCAATAGTGAGGTAGACCAATAACTAATTCATAAAATGTCTGAAGATTTAAATAAAACTGAAACCAATACTGAGATTGAAGAAACTACCGTAGTTAATACGGCAGAAGAAACTACTGAGGAAACTATTGTAGAAGTAGCTGAAGAAACTGCTGCTGAGCAAAGAACTGAAACATTGACTCGCGTTTATAACGGTGAAGTGGAAGGTGAAATATTCACCTACGACCAACTGCAAAGTCCATCTGACGAATACACCGAAGCAGAGTACAATGAGATGATGGGGTTATATGAAAACACCCTAAATGAAATTGAAGAAAAAGAGATTGTAAGAGGCCGTGTAGTTTCTATCGATGAGAAATATGTTGTTATCGATATTGGTTTCAAATCAGAAGGTATTATTCCTTCAAACGAGTTCCCTTCAGCCTATTTAGAGAAAATGGCTCCAGGCGACGAAGTAGACGTATTCCTTGATCGCGTTGAAGATAAAGATGGTCAATTAATACTTTCTCGCCGTAAAGCAGATATTTTACTTGCTTGGGAAAAAATTGAATCTTCTCACGAATCTGGTGAGATTATTGAAGGGCTTATCAAACGCCGTATTAAAGGTGGTATGGTTGTAGATGTATTTGGCATCGACGCATTCCTACCTGGCTCTCAAATTGATGTTCGTCCTGTTCGCGACTTTGACGCTTATGTTGGCCGCACAATGGAGTTCCAAGTTGTTAAGCTAAACATGGTTGCAGAAAACGTAGTTGTATCGCACAGAGCTCTTATCGAGTCTGATCTTGAAGAGCAACGCGAGCAAATACTTGAAACTATCGAAGCAGGTCAAGTACTTGAAGGTGCCGTTAAAAATATCACAGATTTCGGTGTATTTATCGATCTTGGTGGCGTAGATGGTCTTCTTCACATTACCGACCTTTCTTGGGGACGTGTTGACAACCCAAGCGAAATTATCCAACTAGATCAGCGCATGAACGTTGCTGTTATCGATTTTGACGAAAGAAGCAAGCGTGTTTCTCTTGGTCTAAAGCAATTACAGCCGCATCCATGGGAAGAAATTCACGTTAAATATCCTGAGAACATGAAAGTTCAAGGTCGTGTAGTTTCTATTGCAGATTACGGTGCATTTATTGAGCTAGAAAAAGGCGTTGAAGGTCTAATTCACATTTCTGAAATGTCTTGGACTCAGCATATCAAGCATCCATCTCAACTCGTTCAGAAAGATGATATCGTAGAATGTATTGTTCTTAATATCAACGAAGACGAGAAGAAAATATCGCTTGGTGTTAAGCAATTAACTGAAGATCCATGGGCAGATATTCTTGAAAGATATCCTGTCGGTTCTAAGCACAATGGTGTTATTCGCAACTTAACCAATTTTGGTGTGTTTGTTGAATTAGAGCCTGGTATTGATGGTTTAATTCACGTTTCTGACCTTAGCTGGACTGACAAGGTTGAGCATCCGAACGAAATAGTGAAGAAAGATCAAGAAATCGAAGTTGTTATTCTTGGTGTTGATTTCGAAAACCGTAGAATTACACTTGGTCACAAGCAAGTTCAAGAGAACCCTTGGGATCAATACGCTAGAGAATACCTACCTGGTACTACTGTAGAAGGTGAAGTTGTTAAATCAACCGACAAAGGTGCATTTGTTAAATTATCATTGGGTGCTGTTGCATTCTTAAGTTTAGGCAAAGCTGTTGAAGCTGAGTTTAGCGAAGGTGATAAAGTTGAAGCATTTGTACTCGACTTCGACGAGTCAGGCAAAAGTATTACTCTGAGCCAGCTAGATAAAGATCAGAAAAAAGCAAAAGCAGCTAAGAAAAAAGCTGAAGATGCTAACATTGAAACTGGTGCACCAACACTAGGTGAAATGTCTGGTTTGCAAGCTCTAAAAGAGAAAATGGAAGCAGAAGAAAAGGCTGCTGCTGAAAAAGCAGAAGATAAAAAAGAAGACTAATTTGGTTTAGAGTCATTCGAGAGCGCCCTCATATTAATTTATGAGGGTGTTTTTTTTGCTCAATATTTTGGAATGAAAATACTTTCTGCTTAGCGAGCTTTGCGAAATTCTTAGCGCTCTTTGCGTGAACCAGAGGAGTGTCACGCCAAGCTCGCAAAGTGATTTACGCAAAGGAAACGCAAAGAATATTAGGTAGGAAATACTTGGGCGTTTTCAGATTTTTGGATGCTGAGTGTATTCTGCGATGCTTCTTTGGTATTCCAACTTGTCGGTTTATCGCAGATGTCGCAGATTTATCCCCCAGATATTCGCGGAGCGGGTTGGTTGTTTGATTGAATGGATAGGAATTAAATCCGCGTAAAACTAAAGGTTTGCTCACTAAGACTGTGAAGTGTTTTGTAAGAAGGATAGGCTTTGGTGTTAGACTACCTGCTTAGCGCTCTTTGCGTGAACCAGAGGAGTGTCACGCAAAGCTCGCAAAGTGATTTACGCAAAGGAAACGCAAAGAATATTAGGTAGAAAATACTTGGGCGTTATCAGCTTCGTGATTTCTTAGTGTACACTGTGTGAATATGAAGCATTTCACTCGAAGGATTGGCGTAGGTGTTAGACTACCTGCTTAGCGAGCTTTGCGAATTTCTTAGCGCTCTTTGCGAGAACCCTAGGAATGTCACGCGAAGCTCGCAAAGGAACGCAAAGAGGGAATAGAATGAAATTATTTATTCACCATCCACTTCCCTAAATTTTACCGCGTTGTTTCAACTCCCAAAAGCATTTTGCGGTGGCGTTTACGTCGGCTAGAGCATTATGAGCTTCTTCAAAATGAGTTCCGAATAATTTGTAATGTAGCTCAGAAAGTTTGGGCCACTTGAAACCATAATTTCCTTTTATGGCACAAAAATTAACAGTACTTAGCATGGTGCAGATTTTATCTTTAGGCTGAATGGCATCTGCAAACCCATTTCTTAAGAACTCCGCGCCCATAATTTTCTCATCAAAAGAGATGTTGTGTGCCACTAGATGATTTGCTTGTGCGATAGAAGTGTTGAAACCTTCAAGTACAGAAATGATAGATTGTCCCTCTGCTAGTGCTCTTTCAGTTGAAATGCCATGAACTTGTGATGCTTCTTTGGGAATTGTGAATCCTTCAGGCTTTACAATATAGTCACCGCCCGAAAGTTCATTTCCGTTTTCATCAAAAAGGGCATAGGCAAGCTGAACGAGCCTTGGCCAATTATTCAAGTCGGTGACTGGTGCTTTCCAATTACGTGGTAACCCTGTGGTCTCGGTATCAAAAAATAAATACATAATATTCCCTGTTTAGAGCTTCATTAATTTCTTGTTATATAGTACAAATCACTCGTATAAGTTTTAACTAAATTTTCTCTGGTCTTTTAAAAAATAGCTCCTGATTATCCTTCGATTCTTGCATAGCATGAATAACGGATTTTAGAGGCGCAGTATAAACAATTGGGTAATCCACTTCCCCGAGCTTTTCACGAATGGGGTAGGCTAGTTTCTCGATATCGGTAGAGAATTGGGAATCGATGCCAGGTTTGTTTCCTCTAGGATCTACACGGAACCAGCCCGTTTCCTCTAAATAGAGCGCATTTAATCCATGCAGAGCATAGCCCGATTCGATGGTGTTTTTGCGGAGTACCCTTTGATAACAAAAGCCAGTAGGAATATTCATTCCGCGTAATAAGGAAGCAAGCAGATGTGATTTTGCGAAACAGATGCCTTCTTTTTTTTCCAAAGCGTCTTCAGCGCTGATGGTAATATCTTTATTTCCAGTGTCGAATGAATGTTGAATCTCATCTCGTGCTATTACGAACGCTAGCTTGGCTCTTTCTTTTAAGGTGGATGCTTGAGCTTCAATATCCTTAATTTTTTCTTGAACCAATGGAGTATTGAATTGTATAGCCGGCGGTAACTCTTTGAGGTAGTCTTCTAATTTATTCGATTCTAGTTGTAATTTCATAAGGTTTCCCTTTTGATTGGTTGGATTATATATCCAAATCTTGATTTATCTTGGAACATAGTTAGTAATAATATCCAAGAAATCAAGGGGCCATAAGCATAAAAAAAAGGAAGCCTAGAACTTCCTTTTTTGTGTTTATAATAAATCAATTGAAACCAGAAGTTATGGAACTTGAACAGATCCCATAATCTTTTCGACTATATCTTCGGTAGTAATATCTTCGGCTTCTGCTTCAAAAGTAGGAATTATTCTATGGCGAAGAACATCCATGGCTATGGTGCGCACATCTTCGGGCGTAACATACGCTCTGTGCTCCATAAATGCCTGTGCACGCGCTGCAAGGTTTAAGTTGATAGTAGCACGTGGGGAAGCTCCAAAGCTGATGAGGTCTTCCAAATCCTTCAAACCATAGTTGGCTGGTTTACGGGTGGCAAAAACTAAATCAACAATATATTTCTCCACTTTCTCGTCCATGTAAATCTCGTTGATAATGGAGCGTGCTTCCATAATTTTTTCAACTGATACAACGGTATTAAGCGTAGGCTTAGGTCCGGTTCTAGCCATACGGCGCATTATTTCTAATTCTTCAGCTTCGGTAGGATAACCGATTTTAAGCTTTAACATAAAGCGATCTACCTGTGCTTCTGGCAGGGGATAGGTTCCTTCTTGTTCTACTGGGTTCTGTGTAGCCAGTACCAAGAACGGCTCTTCAAGCTTAAATGAAGTTTCGCCAATGGTAACCTGTTTTTCTTGCATCGCTTCGAGTAGTGCACTCTGAACTTTTGCTGGAGAACGGTTAATCTCATCAGCAAGAATAATATTTGAGAATATGGGGCCCTTCTTAACTAAAAACTCACCGTCTTTCTGATTGTAGATGAGTGTACCAATTAAATCGGCAGGTAGAAGATCTGGCGTAAACTGTATGCGCTGGAAATCTGTGTTTAAAACTGTTGCCAACGAAGAAACGGTTAAAGTTTTAGCTAGGCCGGGAACACCTTCCAACAAAACATGGCCATTAGTTAGCAAGCCAATCATTAATCGATCAATCATATAGTGTTGACCGATAATTACTTTATCTAACTCTTTTCTAATATCCTCAATAAACTGGCTACTTTTTTCAATTTTTTCACCCAACGCGGTCATGTCTAAAGCAAATTCACTCATATTTCTATATTCAGTTATAATTTTATGTATGATATGATTAATTTCTCGCCTTCAAAAAGCATCTAAATATAACACATGGATATTTTACAATCTTTTTTATTAGGACTTTTACAAGGTCTTACAGAGTTCCTTCCCATAAGTAGCTCTGGTCACCTCGCTTTAGGCGAATATTTCTTAGGAGTAGAGAGCGAAACAGGACTTACTTTCGAAATTGTGGTCCATTTCGGTACTCTTTGCAGCATTTTAATTTATTATCGAAAACTACTGTGGAGCTTAATTAAATCGGGTGCAGAATATATTGTAGCACCTAAGCAGAAGGCTTCAGACCCTCAAGTTAAACTGATAGGATATATACTTTTGAGCATGATTCCTGCGATGATTGTTGGATTCACTCTCAAAGATAAAGTGGAAGGTATTTTTGCGAGCCCACTATTGGTATCAGTGATGTTAATAGTAACCGGTGGAATTCTCTTTTTGACCAAATTTGCGCATCAAAATGAAGGACGTGTTACTTTAGGGAAAAGTATTCTTATTGGATTAGCCCAGGCTTTTGCAATGATTCCTGGTATTAGCCGTTCAGGTTCCACTATATCTACTGCATTATATTTAGGAGTGAAGAGAGAGGATGCTGCGAACTTTTCTTTTCTAATGGTTATTCCTGTCATCGGTGGTGCCATGTTGCTTGAAGTATTAGATCTAATCGAAATCGGAATAGAAAATGTTGCGGTATTAAATTTAGTAGTAGGTTTTGTAACTGCTTTTGTATCGGGTTATTTTGCGCTCAAATACCTCATTATCATTCTTAAGAAAAAAGGATTCCATTACTTTGCTTACTACTGCTGGGCAGTGGGTGCATTCGGTTTAGTTTACTTTTGGGGATAGAAATTTAGCTATGAGGGGTGAGAAGTGAGGAGTGAGTGTGGGTGGCTATCCATCCATCTCACTAAAATAGAAAAAAAGCATTCTCAGGATTGTCGGTTTTAGATGGTTCGTTGACAAAAAATTCTATTCACCCCAATTAATATCAACAGTGGGTCATCCTTGTAGATGTCAGGTAATTCACTGACGGATTTATGAATATCAAGCCAAGTCGGGTCATTCTGATCCCGACTGCTCGGGAAAAGAACCTATAGAAATATTAAGAAACTACCATTATGAAGGCTATCTATTATTCCTGTATTTAACAATAGCTTTATGTGGAATAATGTTTACGTACATTTAAACGCGCTTATTAATTCTGATTTTTTTAAAATTATGATGAGCACAAGCTAAAATGAGGATTTTAAAAACTACGTCTACAGGTCCTTCGAAAGTATTCTCAGGATGACCCTCTAAAGGAAATCTGTCACCGAACTACCTAACATCTACAAGGATGACAGGAACATTATTATAATCTTCATAGCCTCCAACGGGCTCTTAAGTCTGTAACTTGCATTACTGGCAACAGTTTTAGACTAAAGGGATGCCCTACATAGCCAATAATAGTTAAACAGGAATTGATACCAGATGTATGGGGGGGAATGGAAATCAGAGACTTCCTGTACTTGGGCTTTTAAGTTATAAACTTAAAATAGCTTCCTGGGTTTAGAACACCCTGCTTTATTTAGAAAGGGTAAAAAACTGTCAAGATTTCCTGCTCTATATCAAACAATTAAAACATATATCCAGCAGTGAAGTAAATACCCATTCCTTCATCCGAAAAGCCCATATCGGCTCTGAGTACGAAATCGGGTGTAAAGAAGGATGCATTCCCACCAAAACCAAAAGAGTATTTCAAATCTTTGGCGATAGCTTGTAGAGACTCACCATTGGGGAAGGATCTTCCAACATCAAAGAACAGTGTGCCTCCAAATTCCGCTTCTATAGCGTCTATATTAAATAACCAAGTACGTAGTTCTGTATTGAGGAAAACGGCGTTATCGTCTAAGAATCGGCGTGAGGGATAGCCTCGTATAGTCTCTTCATCGCCAACATAGGCAAGTTCCCAATAGGGTACATCTCCCGCTGTATGTTTAAAACTAAACCTATTGGCTAGAGTAATTTCACGAAGCAAATAAAATGAAATGTAATTACGAGCATCAGTTTTAAATACCCAATTGTTGTATGAACTACCAAGCCAAGTTTGACCTAGTTTAATTGAGTTTTCTAAATATTGCCCAGATGTGGGGCGAAATTCACTATTTCTACCTTCCCAAATAAAACCAGTGCCAAAATAAAGAGAATGGCCACCATTATAACCCAAGGGTTGCTCCTGAGAAATCAACTGCTGGGGTAAATTATCCCAAGGGGTGTTATAGTTAAAACGTACAATAGTTAATAAATCTAGTTGATTGCCCGTGGTTTGTGTTTTGAAAGGGTAACGCAACGACACATCGAAACCAGCCGAAAAGGATTTGAAATAATAAAATTTATCGGTAGTGCTAGTTGAGTTTGGTATTTTTTGATAGCTGCCTATACCAAAGTAAGGATCTTCGAGTATGCGAGAAGTATAAACTTCGCTAGTGATTCGTAAGTTTGATTGAAAGAGGTTCGGCTTGTCATGAAATAATGAGATAGATGCCAAGCCCCCAGTTGAAATAAGCCCCGATAAAGAAGTGTATGAGTAAAATGGGCTACTACCTTGCCGATAATGAAAACGATTTATGATGCCGCCTCCAATAAGTCCTAAGTCACTATTATATGCTAATGCTGGTAGGAAGGCTAAACTTGTAGAATCAGTTACCGTTTCTGTTTGCGCAAAAGCTATAGGGCTAAAAAAAAGGAGCAACCAAATAGTAGCTCCTTTTAAAAATGATAGAGATGCTTTGAGGAATTTTTTATGCACTAAATAAATATTAAAGTGACTGCCACATAAATAGGGATTAAAATACCAAAAGACCACAGCATATAAGCTCCAAAACTAGGCATGTTAATACCATTTTGTTCTGCAATTGATTTTACCATAAAATTTGGAGCATTTCCAATATAAGTAAGAGCGCCAAAGAAAACAGCAGCTGATGAAATAGCCATTAAAGTGTGGCTCATATCGGTCATTAAGTGAACAGCATCCGCGCCAGCAGCATTAAAAAACACTAAATAGGTGGGTGCATTATCAAGAAATGCAGAGAGTAGACCAGTAACCCAGAAGAACATTTGATTGTTCGGCTCACCATCGGTAAATACCGCATTGTTAACAAATTGAAGGGCTCCTTCTCCGCTGTTTGCAGCTTTTAGCATTGCAATAGGGGTAATAATGGTAATAAATATACCGCCGAACAGTTTACCAACCTCTTGAATTGGGAACCAATTAAATCCGTTTGCAGCACGACTCTTTTTTGAGGTGAACTGCCAGCTCATCCAAGTAATAACAAGTAGAGTTAAGTCTCTAACTAAGTTTGCATACGCAACATGAACGCCAAAGATTGTGAATTCGCCAATTTTTGCAATTCCAGAAAACAGAACAGCACCTATAACTCCTAATAGAAGGATAAGGTTGAAACTACCCTCTATACCAACAGGTTCTGACCCATCATCTACAGGAGGTGTATTTGTTTCTTTTTTAAAGAGGGCTTTATCCCAGAAGTAATAGAGAACAAGAAGTATTACCACAACAAAAGTCATTTCCCAAAATAGGTGAGTGGTAGTCCAGAAAAAATCAACACCCTGTAAAAAACCTAAGAATAGTGGAGGATCACCAAGTGGAGTTAAAGAACCACCCACGTTAGCCACTAGAAATATAAAAAAGACAACCATATGTACTTTTTTCTCTCTCCAAGCATTAGCTCTTAGCATAGGTCTAATTAGGAGCATTGCAGCGCCCGTAGTTCCCATCCAGCTTGCTAAAATAGTACCAATAAGTAATAAACCAGTATTTACAAGCGGTGTACCTACTAGGTATCCTTTAATTCGAACACCTCCCGATACAGTAAATAGCGCTAATAAAAGAATAATGAATGGGAAGTATTCAAGCATATATGCGTGTACAACTTCATAAAAGGTTGCTTCTACCCCAAAAGTGATTGCCATGGGTATAAGAAGTAGAAATGCCCAAAATGCTGAGATTTTACCAAAATGGCTGTGCCAAAACTCTTCGGCAAATAATGGGAAAAGCGCTATAGAAAGTAGGATACCTAGAAAAGGAACACCCCATATCAAACTTAAATCACCTCCGTCTATACCCGCATTTAAAGATTCAGCAAAAGCAATATTTGAGAAGAGCAATACAAATATTGGTGCAGTTAAGTATCGAGCTTTAGAAAGAAGAAATTTAGAAATCACGTAAATGTAGAATTAAATTTATGTTTTAAAATAGTGGTTGAACCAATTCCTCGAAAGCATTTTAAGCTTTTAGGTTAATAATTAAATTAAAATATTGTAAACCGCCACTATTATTAATTTAAAGCACAAAATGTTATTGATAATAAAGATGCTCTGCAAATGTAGAGCCGCCAGTATTAGATACAATAAAAAACTGAAAACTGAATCATGAATTTTTATAACCAGATTGGCGTTATGTACCCAAAGGTTATAAAAGATTTAGTTTAAACTTTAATAAACGGTAGTATAATTATGAGTAGCCCTTTAACGCAAACAGATATTAGTTATAAAGTGAAAAAACTTTCTGGCTGGAATTATGAAAATAATAAACTTTCAAAAAGCTATAAGTTCAATAATTTTAAAGAGTCACTCGCATTTATTGTGCGAATTGGCTTAGAAGCAGAAATTATGCAGCACCATCCAGAAATATATAATGTATATAATAGGGTAAAAATTGACCTCCAAACTCATGACGCGGGTGCGAAAGTGACCCAAAAAGATATAGATCTTGCGAGTGCAATAGATAAAATAGTATAAAATTGGGTGGTTAAGAGAATTAAGAAAAAACTCTTAATGCTGAGTTAAAGCTTGAAATCAAATTCAAAGACTTTTGCGCTACTCACGCAGAAGGGTAGATATGCGGCAAACGAGAATGCAAATTATAATGTTTTGCTTCAAATTAAATATGATTATCCATGTTGGATTCAAGCAAATAATGCCTTATTTTTGGGGTCTTCTGTTGTTTGTGCAAAGTGTATAGGCAACTGTTTCCACCACGGAAACATCCACAGAAACCAATCTATATTATGAAAAACCATTATTACGAATTTACGTATATCCTAAATCCAGTTCTGGAAGAGGATAAGTACAAAGAGGCCGTTGATAAAGTAAACAATTTGATTACTAGCAACGGTGGAGAAATTGATGAAGTTGATGAGTGGGGCTTGCGTCCTTTTGCTTACGACATCGACAAAAAAAGCAACGGTTATTATGTAAATATGTTTTTTACAGCCCCAGCTGAAGCAATTGCAAAGCTGGACCGTAATCTCCGAATTGATGATGATGTAATGCGTCACTTAATTCTTAAGTATGATGCCAAAATGCTTCGTTACCGTGAGCTTCAAAAAAAGAATGAAGTTCCTAGTGTTTTCAACATTACTGAAGAAGATGAAGAAGAAGCTAACTCTGACGACTAATCCCTCATCATTTAAAAGAAATTATTATGATTAAGAATCCATCACATCCAAAGAAAAGCATTCGCAAAGTTAAGCAGTGCAAATTTACAAAAGCTGGTGTAGAATACATCGATTATAAAGATGTTGAAACCTTGAAGCGCTTTACTAACGACCAAGGTAAAATCTTGCCACGTCGTGTTACAGGAACAAGTGCAAAACATCAGCGTCAGCTTAATGCGTCTATTAAAAGAGCACGCTTTTTAAGCTTATTGCCATACGTAGCAGAAAACCTAAGATAAAAAGAGTATTAGTAATGAAAGTTATACTTAAAGAAAATATTGAAAAATTAGGCCAAGCTGGCGATCTAGTGGATGTTAAAGACGGTTATGGCCGTAATTTCCTAATTCCACAAGCTAAAGCAGTAATGGCAACTAAAGGTGCTATCGCTGAGCTCGAACTTAGAAAAGCTCAAGCAGCTGAACGTGCAAAACTAACTGTAAAAGAAGCTAAAGAATTAGCACAACTTTTAGAGTCTACTTCAGTTACTATATCTGTTACTACTGGTATAGATGATAAAATTCATGGTACTGTAACAAATGTACAAATTGCTGAAGCTTTAGCTGAACGTGATATAATTGTTGATAGAAGAAACATTTCTCTCGACGAAGATGTTAAGGCGCTAGGCGAATACACTGCTACTATCGATTTAGTTGGAGACTTAAAACCATCAATTAAGTTTTGGGTTGTTAAAGCCGACTAAGGCAAAATTATTTAACCAAAATATTGATGAGATTATTTAAGACAATATTAATGGGGTTCATCTTAACGATGCTAACCCCATTTTTAATTCAAGCCCAGATTCCAGATCCTGTTAAATTCAATGTAGCAGATGCTCCAGAGCAGGTTATGGCGGGAGAGGTGTTTACCATCACTATAAACACTTCAATTGAAGGTAAGTGGAAGCTCTATTCTATACTTAACCACCCCGATGCTGGCCCATACCCAACCAAATTTTCAGCCAAGTCTACAAATTTCGTTCTAGCAGGTGATGTAAGCGAGAGCAAAGCTGAGGTTGAATATGACCCTAATTTTGAAACAGAATTAGGTTTACACTCTGGTCAAGCAACTTTTACAATACCTGTTGCTGTAAAAGTTGATAACCAAGGCAAGCAAAACCTAGATATTGAGGTATACTATCAAGTTTGTGATGACCGTGTTTGCTTGCCGCCAAAGAAAAAATCTATTATTGCCTCGATAGTAGTTGAAGGTACTGCTGATGTAATTTATGAAAGTAGCGATAGTTCAAATGAGGCTACAGGCAACTCTAGTAGTACTCGAGTAAATCAGAGAAATAATGACTTTGGTAAAGACGGCGTATTCTCTTTTATGTGGATTGCGCTTTTAGCTGGTTTTGCAGCGCTCCTCACCCCGTGTGTGTTTCCAATGATTCCGCTCACAGTATCTTATTTTTCTAATCAGGGAGATGAAAAAAGGGGGGTAAGCAAAGCTATTATATTTGGGCTGGCTATTATTGCCACATTTACAATTCTTGGTGTAGTGTTAGCTTTAGTATTAGGTGCATCTGGAGCTCAAAATTTTGCCTCAAATCCGGTTGTAAACTTATTCATTGCGGCGATATTAATTGCTTTTGCTTTTAGTCTATTGGGCATGTACGAACTTCAATTACCGCATCAGCTAACAAATTTCCTTAATAAAAAAAGTAGCGAAAGCTCGGGGATTGTGGGCATTTTGTTTATGGCAATGACCATAAGTGCAGTTTCATTTTCTTGTACAGCACCATTTGTAGGCGCTGTATTTACCGCTACAGTAGGTGGTGAATGGTTCTATCCAATTTTAGGAATGATAGGTTTTTCTGCCGCGTTTGCGAGCCCGTTTGTTCTGTTTGCAATGTTCCCTAATTGGCTAGAGTCTCTACCAAAGAGCGGCTCATGGATGAATATTATTAAAGTATTACTAGGTTTTATTGAGCTTGCTGCTGCATTTAAGTTTATTTCTAATGCCGATTTAGTTTGGCAGTGGGGTATAGTTTCACGCCCATTCACCATTGCAGCTTGGATTGTAATATTCTTACTAGCTGGAATTTATGTACTCGGTTTTATCACTCTTAAGCACGAGAAAAAAGTAGAGTATGTTTCTACAGGTAGGCTGTTAGTAGCTATGCCTTTCCTAATCTTTAGTTTCTATTTAATACCTGGCTTGTTAGGATCTTCTTTAGGAATTTGGGACGCTTGGTTACCCCCTAAGCAACCAACTGATGTAAGCGTTGTTGCATCTATTGGTGTGGGCGCTGGAAGTAACTCGTTAGATTCTGGATGGAGCCAAGATTTAGAAGCATCAAAACTAAAGGCTATTGAATTAGGGAAACCGATATTTATCGATTATACGGGCTACACGTGTACAAACTGTCGCGCTATGGAAAGTAATGTGTTCCCAAACGCTGATGTGCAAGAGTATTTTAGCAATATGGTTTTGGTTAAGCTTTACACCGATGGTGGAGCCGATGCACAACAAAACCAAATGATCCAATTTGAAATGACTGGCAATATTGCCTTACCAACTTATGTTATTTATGATCCTGTAAATAACCAGGTAATAGAACAGATTCTTGGGTACACTAAGAAAGACAAATTCGTGTCATTTCTAAAATCTGGGCTAGCCAAGGCTAATAGGCGATAAAAGTTGCCCCTGATTCAGGAAAGCTTTAGCCTCTAGCAAACTTAATTCAATTATAAAACTCTGGCGGCTTTATCTAAAAAGTATTGGCAAATATTTGCTCTGGCTGTATTAAGCCAGAGTTTTTTCTATGCGCCATCTTTGTTTGGCCAACAAGTTGTTGACGGTAGTTTAGTTCTTTCGCCCGTTAAAATAGACTCTGTTTATCAAGTAGGAGAATGGCTAATTCCAGAATCTATCTCCCTCACAAGTAATGCTGGCATTATTTCTGTAACAAGCTGGCAGTATCAAGCAAAAGGAGGGACGCTTCACTTAAAAGAAAATGGTAGCTTCGATTTCTCTCAAGTCGATACTTTATATATAAGCTATAAGACGCTGCCTTACGCCATCCGCCGATCATTTTCGGAGAATGATATTCCCCAATATGATTCTACGCGCTTTACGCTGAATCAGGACTCTCTGGCAAATGCTATATTACTAAACCAATCCACAAATACATTTTCAGATTCGGATTTGCGCCAAAGTGGGAGTTTAAGTAGGGGAATTGTTGTAGGCACCAATCAAGATTTTACGCTAGAGAGTGGGTTAAATTTTGAGCTAGCCGGACGCTTAACGAAAGACTTGACCATTGAGGCAGCACTTACCGATCGCAACATCCCGATACAACCAGATGGTACTACGCAGAATTTACGGGAATTTGACCGGGTTTTTATTCAATTACAATCTCCTACAACCAAACTGCAAATGGGTGACGTGGATGTGCAATTCGAGCAGAGCGCATTTGCCAAGCTAAATCGACGCTTACAAGGCGCTGCTGGGTATAACTCGTCTAAAGCGGGGGTTTATGCTGGGGCAGTGTCGGTAGTAAGAGGAACGTATAAAAGCATGAAATTTGATGGCAACGATGGGGTTCAAGGCCCGTATAGATTAAAAGGGGATGAAAATGAGCAATTCGTAATTATACTAGCTGGTACCGAGCGCGTATATATAAATGGGCAGCAAGTTCAGCGTGGCGAAGAGAATGAGTATGTCATCGATTATGGGCTGGGGGAAGTTCACTTCACAAATAACCTTTTAATTAAAGATGAGACTAGAATAGTTATAGAGTATGAATATATAAGCCAGAATTTTAATCGAACTTTAGTTGCTGCCGAAGGCGCGGATACTTTTTTTGATGGAAAATTAAGCTTCGGTGCAACTGTAATTCGGCAGGCGGATGGAAATGATTTGCTCTCGCAACAAACTCTAACCGAAGATGACATCGAAATACTTAAAAGTGTTGGCGACAATCTAGATAATGCCATTGTTTCGGGAGCAGAGTTTTATGATGAAACGGACAAAGTCTATAATGTGCGCTATGCTAAGCGAGATACTACTGTAAATGGACAAACCCAATCTATTTATATAAACGCGCCAGGTGCTGGAGATGCTATTTATAGAGTACGGTTTTCGAATGTTGGGCAAGGCATTGGGAGTTATAAAAGAGTAGGATCATCGGTAAATGGTTTGATTTATGAGTGGGTGGGAGCAGGAAATGGAGACTATGAACCATTTCGTAAATTACCAGCGCCTCAAAAACAGCAGATGGCGGCATTCTCTAGTTCGTACAAAATTGCAGAAAATGCCACTTTGTTTGGAGAATGGGCTGTAAGTGAATTTGATAAAAACCGATTTTCCTCGCTCGATAATGAGGATAATGTAGACATGGCTTACCAAGGCGGCATCAAAGTAGAAGGCGCACAGACCGAAATTGGCAAGCTTAATGCTTCCATTAGTAGAAGGTTCAGTGGCGATAAGTTTAAATACTTCGAGCGCACCCAAGATGTTGAGTTTGATAGGAAATGGAATATTACGGACCTAAGTGAATCGCAGGAGGCAGTAAATGAGGCTGCTCTTGGGCTCAGTTTCTCTGAATCTACTAATATTGGTGCAGAGTATGGCTTTGTAGATCGGCAAGGTTTCAAAAGTCAGAGGCAGGCATCACACCTTAAAATTGGAGAAGAAGAAAAGGTTCATTTAAACTATGCACAAGATTGGGTAACCAGTAAAGATAATAACTTTGGCCAAGATGGGAATTGGTTTCGTCAAAATATGACGCTAAATAAAGTATTCAAATTAACTAATTATTCGCTTACACCTTATGTATATGCCGCACAGGAAAAAAAGGTAGAAAAAAATCAAATCACGGACTCTCTGAGTTCCCAGGCCTTTTCATTTTATGATGTTGGGCCAGGATTAGCATTCAGCACAAATCAATTGCATTTAGATTATTCGGTAGGTTACAGGCAGCAAAATGGTGTGTTATCAAATTCACTTCGCAAAGAGTCAGATGCTATCACACAAAAAATAATAGTGGACTACGCGCCCAGTTCTTATCTAAATACTCGAAACCAGATTCAATTACGCTCAAAAACTGTAGATGATAGCTTCCAGAATGTTGGAGATAATCTGAATAAAAAAAGTTTACTCATTAGATCAAATACCAGCTATTCTACTATCGCGGACAATTGGAATGGCGAACTATTATATGAAGTGAACACCAAGCGCCAAGCATTGTACCAAGAGACGTATATAGAGGTAGGCCCAGAATTAGGGCAATTTGTTTGGGAAGATCTAAATGAAGATGGAGTTCAGCAAATAGATGAGTTTTTTCCAGAATTAAGTCCCAACGAAGGAACTTATCTTAGGCAGTTACTTCCATCAGATGAATTATTCCCTGTTATCGACTTGAATTTTAGGCTTAGAAATGAAATCCATCCCTTTGAATATTTAGAAGGAGAAGACGGAATGGGCTTCTTTTTAAGACAATTAAAAGTAAAATCGAGAATTGCTATTCGTGAAAACTCAACAACAGATCATTTGTCAGATGTATATTTACTAAATGTAAGCACTTTTAGAAATGATTCTACTACTATACAAGGTAGGTTAGCTTGGGAAAAGGAGTTAGATATACTCCCAGAATACAATAGAACGAACCTTACTTTACGCTACAATCAACTTAGAAGCTTAAATCGCAGAAGTAGTGAAATATTGACTTTATATAATGACGCACTAGCAATTGATGGGAGTATAAAAATTACAGACACCATTGAAACAACATTATTATTGACTAAAAGTACCAATACAAGCGAGAGTAGTTCTTTAAATTCAAGGAGCTACAATATAGAGGCATACTCTATAGAGCCAGGATTTAATGCAACAATTAATAGGTCTTGGCGAACAGGAGTTAATATATCCTATTCAAATAAAACAGATAAGGCACCAATAGTACCAGTAAATGCAAAAACATTTAAAATTCGCAATGTAAATAGACTTTTTTTATTCAGAAAAATACAAGCAAACACTTCTCTCGAATTAAGAAATGTGCGCATAAATGGGGTTAGCTCAAGCTACGGTTTATTTGAAATAACAGATGGAACAGGTAAAGGTACAAGTGTGCTATGGTCGGCGGGTGGTAGCTATAGAATGGGTGATTTAATAAGACTTAACTTTACTTACGACGGAAGAGCGATGAAGGAAAGACCAACAATTCATACATTTAAAATTGTTGTTAATGCGATTTTTTGATGGTACTTTACTAGTCACTAGAACAATAAAAAACAACAAAAAATTGTGCTTATTGTTTACATATAGTTAACATTTTGGGTGTTCATGGCTTTGACATTTACTTTAAAATGACCTATCCTTTCGAATTACTTAAATCATAGACACTAACACTAAATCAATATCGGAGTGAACATGGCATCGTCGATTGCTCTATTTTTATTACAAGCCGGTTTAGACGAAGGCTTTTTTAATTTAATCGTACAGAAATTCAATGAAGGAAATGATGGTGGATGGATGTGGCCAGTATTGGTTACGCTTATTCTAGGCCTCGCAATTTTCTTAGAAAGAATTATAACCCTTAACCTAGCTGATATAAATACACGTAAGTTTATTATAAATGTGCAGGAAGCTTTACAAGAAGGTGGCATTGGTGCTGCTGAAGAGCTTTGCGCTAAAACTCGTGGACCTGTTGCATCCGTTTTCCAAGCTGGCCTAATGCGCGCCGACGAAGGAATTGAAGCAGCTGAAAAAGCAATATCAACATACGGTTCTATCGAAATGAGTTTCTTAGAAAGAGGCTTAATCTGGTTGTCATTGTTTATTGCAATTGCACCACTTTTTGGTTTCCTAGGAACGGTAGTAGGTATGATTGCCGCTTTTGATGATATTCAAGCAGCAAACGATATTTCACCTAGTGTAGTAGCTGGTGGTATTAAAACTGCTCTTTTAACTACAGCTGGTGGTTTAATTGCAGGTATTATTCTTCAAATTGGCTACAACTATTGCGTATCTAAAATTGACCGCTTAATTGTAGAAATGGAAGAAAGCTCAATTACGTTGATTGACTCAATTATTCTATTAAAGGCAGGAAAGCCTCTAACATCAACTGACGCTGACGCATAGTTAATACCCAATAACATTTTAATTAGGAGACAATATGATTGTTAAGATAGCAGTTATTGGCGCAGCAGCACTAATTGTGTTAGGAGTAATCGCAATGATTATTTCTGCAATCAAAAGTACAATGCAAGGTAAACAAGACTTTAAGAGAACCGCGATTATGTCGGTTCCTTTTATAGCGTTTGCCATAAGCTATTTAGTGCTTGATGATATTGTAAAAGCAGCAGTTATGGCTGCAGGCTTTATGATGGCCACAATGGCGGTTTCAATAGTATTATCCGGCTTGCGCGGAACCTTTAAGTTTTAATAAAGCAACTATTATGCTATTAAATAAACCAAAAAGAGATATGGCAGAAATCAATGGTTCGTCTATGGCGGACATTGCTTTCCTTTTGCTCATCTTCTTCCTAGTAACCACTACCATTAATGTGGATACAGGAATTGGATTAGTACTACCGCCACCTCTTGACGTAGACGCTACACCACCACCAGTTAAAACGCGTAACATGATGCATATCTTGGTAAACGCGCAGGGTCTTGTTCTAATGAACGAGCAGCCTACACAGGTGGTTGATGTAAAGCAAAAGCTAAAAGATTTTATCAAAAACCCAGAGAGAGATCCAGATCTTTCTGAAAGCCCTCAAAAGGCAATTGTATCGATTAAAACCGTGAGGGAAACCCCATATAGGATTTATATTGATATGCTTGATCAGGTAATGGGTGCCTACGCAGAACTTAGAAATGAGGTATCACTTTCTAACTATGGTAGACCTTATAGTACTCTGGGGAAAGAGCAGCGTAAAATCGTTGGAGATATGTATCCAAAGAAAATATCAATCGCAGAACCAGACAAGGATTAATAATAGCTATGGCGCAATTTAAGAAAAAGCAAGCTGGTACAAAGCAGGAAATACCTACATCAGCGATGCCTGATGTGGTTTTTATGCTATTATTCTTTTTCATGGTAACTACCGTTTTGCGTGAAGTTACTTTGAAGGTTAGAATTGATTTAACTGAAGCTGGTAATATTGAAAAGATTGAAGAAAAACGTTTAGTTTCTTATATCTATATCGGACCTGAAGTATTGAGTAATAATAGATTAGGAGAGGATAAAGTTCAAATTGACGATGCTATCGTTGAAGATATCCCTGCTATTCGAAAGCTCATGTACGATAAACTTTTAGAAGAACCACGTATGATTGTTTCTCTAAGAGTAGATAAAGACTCTGAGTTTGGAGTTCTTACTGATGTTCAGGAAGAGTTAAAACAAGCTAGTGCCTTTAGAGTAAATTACTCTACTAAGAGCAAGAACTAAAAACTTTTCTTTTATGTATATTTAAGGCAACCGTGCTTAGCATGGCTGCCTTTTTTTATTTTATATAATTTATATGACACAAGACTTTAAGACCATTGATAGTGTAGGCCGTGATAAACTGCTTTCCCAAATAAAGAATTACGATTCATTTAAAAATAGTAATACCGTACTTGGCATTGGCGACGACGCAGCGGTTATCAAAAATAGCAAAGGAGAGTTTACCCTTTTAAGTTCAGATACCTACGTTGAAGGCGTACATTTTGATCTTACATATACACCCCTCCATCATTTAGGGTACAAGATTGTAAGTGCCGCTATTAGTGATATTTTAGCAATGAACGGCACACCAACTTCTATACTTGTCAATCTGGCTGTTCCTAACAGACAATCTGCACAAATGATTATAGACCTGTATGAAGGTATTTATGCCGCTGGTAACCATTATGAGGTTGAAGTAGTTGGTGGTGATTTAACCGCTAATCATACAAATATTGTTATTACTGTTTCTTCTTATGGCACAGTTAAAGAACAAGATATTACTTACAGAAGTGGCGCAGAAGTAAATGATGCCATTTGTGTAACCGGTGATTTAGGATCGGCACTTGCAGGCTTGCGTATATTAACAAGAGAGAAAAAGTATTGGCAGGAACATGGAAATGAAAATTTACAACCAGATCTTTCTGGGTATGAATTTGTTGTTAAAAGACAATTGGTTCCTAATGCACGATTAGATGTAATAAGCATCTTAAAACAACGTTCAGTTGTTCCTTCTTCTATGATTGATATAACACAGGGAGTAGTTCACGAAGTAACAGAGTTAGCAAAAGCATCTAAGACAGGTGTTTATTTATATCAAGCGGCACTTCCTATTGCAAATGAAACACGTGATGTGGCTAACGAAATGGAAGAAGACGTTGATAGATACGCATTATTTGGAGGAGAAGATCTTGAACTTATGTTCACACTTCCCGAAAAAGATGTAGAGGAACTAATACAAAATTTTAATGATTTTGCAGTAATTGGGCGTATGGTACCAGAGGATGAGGGGTATTTCATGCAAACTGCAGAAGGGGATGTACTATCTTTTGATGATTTGTCATAACTTATTTATTGGCACAGTATTTGACATTGAATAGTTAGTATATCTACGAAGATAAGTTAAAACATTGCCCGATCGAACCTTATATTACACCTTACCAAAGCTTTAATAAAATCAATGGCCGAGAAAAAAATTAATACAGAAAATAAAAATAATTCACCTAAGGGAAAACCGGGTAATATAAAGCCAAAATTTCCTACCTGGGGTTTTTTAGCGATTGTATTTGTACTACTTATAATTCAGTTTATCTATAGCGGTGTTCAAAGTACTACAACCATCAAGTACAGCAAATTCTTAGAATATGTGCAAAATGGCTATGTCTCAGAAATAGTTATCAAAAATGGTGTTAGTATTTATGGTGAGTTTAACGACAAAGCAATTAGCAACGGCATTGTAGCAGCCCCAAGTGCGGCCGAGCAGGATAAGTTTAATCTAAGCGATAATACAAGCTATAGAAACTTTAATACCATGATGCTTCGTGGTGATGAAATTCGCCCAATATTAGATGAACATGGGGTTGAATATGAAATTCGTATAGAGGAAGATTGGTTCAGCGGTGTATTTATGTGGCTAGTTATGATTGGACTAGCTATCGGTTTTTGGGTTTTTATTTTAAGAAAGATGAATCCAGGCCAACAAGTTTTAAATATTGGTAAGAATAAAGCAGCGTTATACGATCAACAAGGTGACAATAAAGTTACTTTTAAAGATGTAGCTGGTCTCGATGAAGCTAAAGAAGAAGTTAAAGAGATTGTAGATTTCTTAAATAGTCCTGATAAATTCACAAATTTAGGTGGTAAAATACCAAAAGGTGCGTTGCTTATAGGCCCTCCAGGTACAGGTAAAACTCTATTGGCTAAAGCAGTAGCAGGCGAATCTGGTGTGCCATTCTTTTCACTTTCAGGCTCAGATTTCGTAGAGATGTTTGTGGGGGTTGGTGCAGCGCGTGTACGTGACTTGTTTAAGCAAGCTAAAGAAAAAGCACCTTGTATCATTTTTATTGATGAGATTGATGCCATCGGTCGCTCGCGTGGTAAAGGTCAAATGCCAGGTTCTAACGATGAGAGAGAAAACACATTGAACTCTCTACTAGTTGAAATGGATGGCTTTGCAACCGATTCGGGTGTTATTATTCTTGCTGCTACTAACAGGCCAGATGTTCTAGATAGCGCATTGCTTAGAGCTGGACGCTTTGACCGACAGATTAGTATAGATAAACCGGATATTGTTGGTAGAGAAGCAATTTTTAAAGTTCATTTAAAGCCTCTTAAACTACACGCCGATGTTGATCCTAAAAGCTTAGCGGCTCAAACTCCAGGTTTTGCTGGTGCAGAAATAGCTAACGTTTGTAACGAAGCGGCTTTAATCGCTGCTCGTAAAGATAAGGAATCGGTAGAAATGGCTGATTTTCATGATGCCATTGATCGTGTAATTGGTGGGCTTGAGAAAAAGACAAAAATCATTTCACCAGAAGAAAAGAAAATTGTAGCCTACCACGAAGCTGGGCATGCTGTTGCAGGATGGTACCTAGAACACGCAGATCCTTTAGTTAAGGTATCTATAGTGCCGAGAGGTGTTGCTGCGCTAGGATACGCACAGTACCTGCCTAAAGAACAGTTCCTATATCAAACCGAACAACTTATTGACGGTATGTGTATGAGCCTTGGTGGAAGGGCAGCCGAAGAAATTATATTCGGAAAGATATCGACAGGTGCACTCAGTGATTTGGAACGTGTTACTAAAGTAGCGTACAGCATTGTTACTATTTATGGAATGAATGAGAAACTTGGAAATATCTCTTTCTACGATCCTAAGCAAAGTGATTATAGTTTTTCTAAACCATATTCAGAAGACACTGCTCGTATTATAGACGAGGAAGTGAAAAAGATTATTGAAGATGCTTATCAAAGAACCTTAAATCTTCTTAAAGACAAACGCGATGAATTAGAGATTCTAGCTAAAGAACTTCTCGAAAAAGAAATACTGTTCCAGTCAGATCTTGAAAGACTCATTGGTAAACGCCCATTTGCTGCAGATACTACCTATGAAGCTTATACCAAAGCTACCGCAGTAGTAGAAGATGTAGAGGTTGTGGATATTACTGAGGATGAACAAACGTCTGAAAAGGTTGATGTTGCAGTTGATGATAAATCTTCATCAGAAAAGATACCCGAGGTAAATAAAAATGCTTCGGAAGATGAGAGTCTAAATTCAGATGAAAGCTCTGATAAGGAAGATAATGTCAAGAAAAAACCATGATTATATCACTCTTTTTGGGGTTGGTAATATTAAGGTAATAGACTAGTAACAATAGAATAACCGCAGCATAACATTATCGTAAAGACTGTACTGTAATTTGGGTTTGTAATCTACTTAAAGATACAAACTCAAAAATAATCAGTACAGTTGTGATATTTAAAATATACGTAGTCTTATTAATTGCATTCGTATTAAGTACGGCTGCAATAGCCCAAGAAAAGGGAAGTTTAGCAGGAACTATCCTAGATGAGGTTACTGGCGAGCCTATAATAGGCGCTAGTGTATATCTTGAAGGCACCAATCTTGGTGCCGCTTCCGCAGTTGATGGTTCTTATTTAGTTAAGAATATAGAACCAGGTAGTTATAATATTCTTGTAAGCTACATTTCTTACCAAAAAACAAGAATTACTAGTGTTGATATTAAATTGGGGGAAGTTACAACCCTAAGTTTATTGCTAGTGCCCGAAACTGAATTACTCGGTGAAATTACTGTTACAGCAGAAGCAATACTAAATAATGAAGCTGGGCTTCTTCGCCAACGTCAAAAATCAATTTCTTTCAGTGACGCCATAAGTTCAGAACGCATTTCAAAATCTGGTGCAAGTGATGCCGCCGGAGTGATGAAAAAAGTAGTTGGTGCTTCAGTAATTGGTGGGAAGTATATTTATATTCGTGGCTTAGGCGATAGATACTCAAGTTCCCATCTTAATGGCGTTGAACTGCCATCATCCGACCCTGATAAAAAATCATTTCAGTTTGATATGTTTCCTTCAAATTTGTTGGAAAACATTGTAACTATAAAGTCATTTACACCCGATAAGCCAGGGAATTTCTCAGGTGGTTTAGTGGATGTAAACACTAAAGAATTTCCAGAAAAAAGAACACTCACATATTCATTTTCATCAGGGTATAACACTTCAACAACTGGTAAAATAGGGTACTTAGCAGAATCTAATACTAGTGGACTACTAGCTTACGATAATGGAATGAGGGCAATTCCAAAAGTAGTAAACGATTACAGAAATAATCCAAATTTTGTGCTTCCAACCCCTACGTCAGCTAGGTTTAATGCAGATAAAGCATCGGTACTAGATAAATTCTCAAATGCTTTTAATAACCAAATGGCGCCTTCAGCTAGAATTATGCCTATAAATACGAGCTCAAGTATTTCTTTTGGCAACCAAACGAAGTTGTTTGATAAAACTCTAGGGTACTCGGCTAGCCTGTCGTATAGCAGAAAAGCATCTAGCTACTCAAATGGGACATTAGGTAGATGGCAATTGATAGGAAACTTAAATGAGTCGAGTGGTCTTACTAATTTATTTGATTTAAATGATTTAAAATCTGAAATAAGTGTAGATATAGGATTATTGACGGAACTCTCTTATAAATTAAGCGATAATCACAAGCTTTCTGCAAATTATATAAATACTCGAAGTGGGATAGAAAGCGGTAGAAATATAACAGGTGTTTGGAATGACGAAGCACCGAATGATACCTACCAGTCATCTGTGATACAGTATATTGAACGAAAGTTAAATTCTTACCAGCTACACGGTAGACATTCATTTAGCAATATATTTGGCTCTACGTTAAAGTGGACTGCATCTTATGCCAATAATGCTCAAGAAGAACCTGATTTAAGGTATTTAACTTATTTGATTCAAGATGATGGGAGTGGGGGTGAATTTCTTTCATTATCAAATGGGTTACTCCAGCAGCCCGCACGATTTTTTAGAGATCTAAGTGAGAGTAATACCAATTTTATACTCGATTATGAGATTCCATTAATGCCATTAGTAGGTATGCAGGGGAAATTTAAAACAGGTTATTACAGCCAAATCATCAACAGAGATTTCAACGAGAGTAGGTTTGAATATGCTACTGGAGCAAAAGGCTTTACTGACTTTAAAGAGGATATAAACTCATTCTTTGGTTACATGGGCATTGTTGATGAAGCCCCTAATGGGCGGCCAATTTTTGGAAATACAATAAGAGATGCAAGCAACACTAAAAACCAATATAACGCCAATAAAGACATCCACGCTTATTACGCGATGCTTGAACTTCCTATTTCAAACTCAATTAAGCTAATAGGTGGAATTAGGCAAGAAAACACTACAATAAGAACGGTTTCGGAAGACACTTCGCTTGTTGAAGGTAACTTAAATAATAGGGATTTATTACCTGCCATTAGCTCTATAGTTAGTGTAAACGAAAATATGAATATTCGAGCTTCATACACAAATACTGTGGCTCGTCCAACGTTTCGTGAACTCGCGCCATATACAACTTTTGAGTTTGTGGGCGACTTCATTTTCACTGGGAATGCAGAGCTTAAGAGAACCCTAATCAAAAACTCTGATTTACGATGGGAGTGGTTTCCGAATCCAACTGAGATTATAGCTATTTCATTATTTCAAAAGGGAATGACAAATCCTATAGAACGAAAGGTACGCACCGATGTAAATAGGGCCCAGACTGTTGAAAATGTTGAGGAAGCTAGAGTGTATGGTTTGGAAGTTGAATTACGAAAGAATCTCGGCAATATGTCTGAGTATCTAAATAATTTCTCACTCTCAAGTAATTTTACTCTTGTAGAATCACGGGTATCGATTCCTGAGGATGAATTATACAATATTCGAATTAGTGACCCTAAAGCAAAAGAGTATAGATCTCTAGTCGGCCAGTCTCCATATATCATAAATTTCGACCTCGAATATTACAAATCAACAAACGGGTTATTAGTCAATTTTAGCTATAACAAATTTGGCGATAGGCTTTATTCTGTGGCTCTTGGGGCCATTCCAGATGTTTTTGAAAGATCATATTCTACTATTGATATGGTAGCTAAAAAGAGCTTTAAAAACGGTCTAAATCTAAAGTTTTCTATTAAGAACTTACTCGATCCTGACATCAAATTATCACAAAAATATGGCAGTGACGAGTATATATACCAATCATATAACAAAGGAAGATCAATTTCTTTAGGTCTTTCATATTCATTCTAACTATTCATCAAACAACTAAAAGTAATTTAACATCATGTTTAAAAAATACTCATTAACAATAGTAGCACTTTTATTCAGTTTGGGTGCGTTTGCTCAAAATGAAGTAAATATTTCAAATGCTGATTTAATAGCAGGGCAAAATTACACTTGGACTAAGGACAATGTGTACATTCTTACAGAAATGGTATTTGTCAAGCCTGGCTCAATACTTACTATTGATGCTGGAACAGTAATAAAAGGCAATCTAGGCGACGGTAATGATGCAACAGGGTTAGTTGTAACTCAAGGGGCACAAATTTTTGCTGAGGGTACTGCAGACGAGCCAATTATCTTTACTTCTGTTGAAGATGATTTAGCAGGATCATTAACTGAACTCGATAGAGGTTTATGGGGTGGAGTTGTAGTGCTAGGAAAGGCACCTACAAATAACGCAACAGAAGGCGGATTGAAGTTAATTGAAGGTGTAAATGAAATTGCCAATCCAGAAAGCTATGCTTTATATGGTGGTTCAATAGAGGATGATAACTCTGGAGTTATTCGATATGTATCTATTCGTCATACTGGTATTAACGTAGGTGATGTTGCAGGAAATGAAATTCAAGGGTTAACTATGGGGGGAGTAGGTTCTGGAACAACTATAGAATATGTTGAGTCATTTGCATCTAACGACGATGGATTCGAGTTTTTTGGTGGAACAGTTAATACTCGTTATCTGGTAAGTGCATTTAACACAGATGATGCCTTTGATTGGGATGAAGGGTTTAGAGGAAATCACCAATTTTGGTTTGCAATACAAAGTGCAGGTAATGCGAATGATGGCTATGGGCGTGCAGGCGAGATGGATGGTGCCACAGGTAATGAGAATACAGAGCCTTTTGCGCACCCAGTTGTAGTAAATGCTACGTTCTTAGGTGCAGGTTTATCTGCAACTCCAAATGCAGGTGATGGAAAGCAGCTGCTGATGTTTAGAGACAACACTGGTGGAGAATTTTACAACTCAATCTTTTCAGATCATGCAGGTTTAGCGATAGAGGTAGAGGCTGCAGGTAAAGTAAGTGGTTTTGATTCTAAAACTAGGTTACTAAATGGTGATTTAATACTCGAAAATAATCTCTGGTTCGGCTTTGGGGCAGGTAACACAGTTGCCGAGTTCGCAGCGGGTGAAGATCAACAGCATACAAGAGATTACTTAAATGATGCTGCCAATAAAAACCGAGTTGCAGACCCTATGTTTTATGGTATCAGTCGTACTGCAGGAAGTAAAGAATTAGATCCACGACCAAAAGCGGGTTCATTTGCTCTGGAATCTTCTGCTGTTAAAGTAATTAACGATGAGTTTTTTACCCAAACAAACTATGTTGGGGCCTTTGCACCTAATGATTTATGGATTCAAGATTGGACGGCTTTAGCGGCACATGGTTATGTTTCTCAAATTCTAGTATCAAATGAATCAACCCATTCCACTGCTATGCCTTCAGCTATTCAGTTGAATCAAAACTATCCAAACCCTTTTAACCCAACAACAAATATTTCCTTTAGTTTACCTAGCACTGAAAAAGTTACATTAAAAGTATACGACCTATTGGGAAGGGAGGTTGCAACATTGTTAAACAATAAACAATTAGCAGTTGGTGAAGCATCTGTCACATTTGATGCAAGTAATCTTTCTAGTGGTATATATGTGTATCAATTAACAATTGGTAATCTATCTGTACTGAAAAGAATGACACTCATTAAATAATATAAAGTAATTATATAGCAATGTTAAATATATAAAATGTGTTCATCTTTAGAGAATCTCAAGGAATTGGGGTTCTTTTTTGATATCAAAATCGAATACTTTTGTGCCTAAATTTAAAATTCAGTATCTAACATTTAGTATAAATGAGTGTTAATTTAAACAACGCTCGCCAGAACTGTTTTTAAGGTATTAGGTTCTGATAATTAATCAAACTATGGGATTTAACTTTGATTTTAGTAACACGAAAAACACATTTTAATGCGGCTCATCGGCTACACAACCCGAATAAAAGTGAAGAGTGGAATAAAAATACTTACGGTAAATGTAATCACCCGAATTGGCATGGTCATAACTATAATATAGAAGTTACAGTTGCTGGCAAGCCAAGTGAAGAAACGGGCTTTGTAATAGATTTGAGTGCGCTAAAGCAAATAATAGTTGAGCGCATTATTGAACCTTGCGACCACAAGAACCTGAATCTAGATGTACCTTTTTTAAAAGATATTATTCCTACGTCAGAAAATTTAGTAAAAGCGTTTTTCTGGGAATTAAAAGACCAAGTTGAATCTGTTGCTTCTACCGGAAGTGTTTTGTATTCGGTTAAATTATTCGAGACTGAACGTAATATAGCAGAGTATTGCCCCTATATTGAACCAAAGCTAGTTCTACAAGACAGTAAAGCATAGATCAAAAATTGAAGTTGTTCTATAGTTATAAGCACTTTAATAGCCCCTATTATGGTTGTGTCAATGGTTCATGAGATATAACAATCTTTAACCCCTTTTAGTCATATATAGCGTATATTTGCACTTTATTAATGAATCCATACAAATGAAGAAACTCTATATATCTCTACTAACACTTTTTATTACATTGGTCAGTGTTCAGCTTACCAGTGCTCAACTTATTGAAGATTTTAATAGTGGAGAGAAACGATCTTATGCTCCGGGCTCAGTAGAGCTTTCATCAGGTACATGGTTTATGAAAGAAGCCTTACTTGGTAACCTTGCTAATGATAAATACAATGGGGCACAAGGTGTGAGGATGCAAGTTCATAAAGACACTAATGAACGAGGTGTAATCTACATGCTTTTTGATAAGCCAGATGGAGCTCAAGATTTAACATTCAGCATGGCTAATTACGGAACTTCAGGTGGAAATACTCTAAAGGTTCAATATTCCACCGACCAAGGAACTAGCTGGACGGACTTGGGTGGGGAATTAACACCAACTTCATCTCTTGAAGCTACTACGATACCTGTAAACGTTGAGGGGAATATTCGATTTAAGTTTTTACACGCTAGTGGAACAAATCGCTTAAACCTTGACGATGTTATTATTACTGATTATATAACTGCAGAAGAAAATGCTACTATTATTGTGAGAGCAGATGGTACTAAAAAAGAATCTGGAGCTACAGCTAGTTTCTCACCGGCTCTTGTTGGTACTTCTAGAACAATTTCTCTATCTATTCTGAATTCAGGAACTCCAGACTTAACTATTTCTAGTGTTAATGTAACAGGACAATCTTTTTCAATTGAAAATCTTTCTGATTCGTTATTAGCTTTTAGTGAATCAACAAACCTCACTGTTACTTACCAACCTACCGCTGCTGGTACAGATCAAGGAACGGTTGAAATAATTAGTAACGCATCTAATCAACCTACCTATACACTCAACTTAGAAGGTGAGGCCATTGTAGATGGTGATATTATGACCATTGCTGAAGCACGTACTTTACCTTTAGGGAGTCGAGTTTCTGTTACAGGTCGTGTTACGGTTGCAAATGAACTTGGTGGCCCGTTATATATGCAAGATGCAACAGCTGGCCTTGCAGTATTTTATCCGGCATTACACGAAAATGTAAGTATAGGTGACTCTGTAACAGTAACAGGTCCATTATCTGTTTTTAACCCGATTTCGGGAAGTGATGATTCAGGGTACCTTATTCAGATTGCCGAAAGACCTGAAGACACTGATATAATTTTTGAAATTATTGATACCGAGAATGAGAAAGTAATACCAGAAGTGATTACAATTGCTACTCTACTTGCTGGGGAACATGAAGGCCAATTAGTTAAACTTGTAGGTGTTACCATTGCACATACTGGCGTTTTTCAAGGTGAAAAAAACTACAATATAAGTGACGGTTCCGCTACCACATTTATGCGTATTGACAGTGACGCAAATATAGTTGGTGCAACTGCCCCTGAAGATGCAACCGATATTATTGGAGTAGTTGGAAAATTTAATGGAGATTATCAATTACTGCCTCGCTTTACAGACGATATTGGTATAGAGGTAAAAGTGTATCCAGGTGATGAAATATCAAAAGATTATACTCTTGATGTTGCAACGTGGAATATTGAATGGTTTGGCCATGGCAGTAATGGACCAACAGACAAAGAACTTCAGTTTGAGAATGTTAAGAATGTTATTACGACCATGGATATGGATATTTATGCTCTAACAGAAATATCAGATTTGAATCAATTCAATCGTTTAGTAAATGATCTTGAAGAGTATGGCGGTTTCTTTGCTGGTTTTGCATCTCAAACACAAAACACAGCATTCCTATTCAAGCGCTCTGTTATTGACTCATTAGACTCAGGTTTAATTACTGCAGGTATGGAGCAAAATAAATGGGCTAATGGCAGGTATCCTTTAGAATTCCGTTTCAATGCTACAATAAATGATGAATCACGTGAGATATATGCTTATGCAATTCATGCAAAAGCAATGGACGACTTAACTAGCTACAATCAGCGTTTAAGTGCGTCTGGGCAGATGAAAGCATTTCTAGATGGCAACCGTAGTTCAGATAACGTAATCCTCTTAGGCGATTATAACGACATGATTACAACATCGATGACAGCAGGTAAAGATTCGCCCTACAAAAACTTTGATGATGACGTAAACTACACCATAATCACAAAAACCTTAGAAGAAGGTGGTGCGGGATCGTATAGAAGCCAATCTATGATTGACCATATTACTATTAATGCAGGTCTTGCTGAGGAGTATATGGAAGGTAGTGAGCGCGTTGAAAACACCAAATATATTGGCAGCTACTTAAGTACTACTTCAGATCATTATCCAGTTTGGACACGCTTTACTTATGGTAACATGGTGAGTAATGAAAACGGTATTGTAGATACATTCCCAACTACTATTACTTTGAAGCAAAACTATCCGAATCCATTTAACCCAAGTACTGTTATTAGCTATACACTAAACAAACGTGCTGACGTAAAATTACAAATATTTGATATAACTGGGCGTGATGTAGCTACTCTAGTAAATAGTGCTCAATCTGAAGGTGAAAAGAGTGTAACCTTTGATGCTTCGGCTCTATCAAGTGGTTTATATTTCTATCGCTTAACTACTTCTGAAGGTGCATCCATCACCAAAAAGATGATGTTGATTAAGTAATTACTCAATAGTTTATAAATTAATATTTGAATATAGATTTCAATAAAAAAGCCCGAGTTAACTAACTCGGGCTTTTTCTTTTTAGAAAAGTAGGTAGAGAGTGATAAACACTCTCCTTCAGAATTAATCTTTATTTAGATATGCTGAATACATCCAAACTAGCTTTTCTTGTTCACGAATATAGTCGCTCATTTTAGCGTTTGTTCCTTCATCTTCAGCATCTGCAGAAAGAGCTAATATGTCTCTTTGTAATGAAATGATGATTTTAAATGCATCCAATACCATTTGCACATTTTTGCGCCCATCACTTTCCTTTCCGCTTTCCTTAATTTTTGAAACTCCCTGATAGGTCGAGTAATTGTGCTCTGGAGTATAACCAAGGGTTATTATGCGTTCAGCTACTTCATCAATTTTAGTCGCCAAATCAGTATAAATTTCTTCAAACTTGTCATGGAGCTCAAAGAAATTCTCGCCCTTAATATACCAGTGGCTTCCTCTAGTATTCTGATAGAATATAGAATAGTTAGCTAGTAGCTCGTTTAATTTCTTAGCAAGTTCTGCCGTTTTATTTTTGTCTAATCCGATATTATTTTTCATAGATCTCCAGTTAGTTATTGTTTGTATAGATAACAAAATTCAGATTATTATAATTCAATTAATATAAACTTGCAGGGGGTTAACGTATATCATGTTTCTAACTGTTCTATTATGATTGGAGAGGTGTTTGTGATACTGCCAATTTTATGGTACTGTCCCCAAAAATGTGTAAAGAGGCCGTGAAATAATACTAATCCAACAACAGGGCAAGGGGTTGCAACCCCTTGTTATGTTCGTTACGAGTTAGCTGTTCATTGAATGAGCTACAATCTCCCAATTAACCAAGAACTTATTCCCACAGAGTTCCTATGGAGGACCTAGCTTTGGTGGATCTACCGATTAAAACCTAAATTATAGATTATAATTAGATAAACTAAGTGCAATAAAAAACGCCCTAACCAATGGGCTAGGGCGCAATGATGAGAAATTATTTTATTACTTCTTAAGTGCTCTGGAAACTAATTTATCCCATTTTTCTAAAAGTGGAATTTCTGTAAATAGTGAAGAGCGATACTTAACGTTATAGAATTCAAGTGAAACACTTGGCTTGTTAGCATCTTTAAATCTAATAAGTAAGCTTAATTTCTGAGTGTTATTCGACTTGTCTTTATCAGTCACGCTTTTACAGCTCGAAATAGAGTCAAGCTGTATAACGTGAGTTATATTCTCATCTGACTTTTCTAGATGGTAGAATAATGTTTTTGCTTTATCATCAATACCAATTGAGTATCCATTGTTCCATACGTCAAAATTGGAGAGTGTTAATTGATGTTTTTGAGCTTCATCTAGGCAAAGCTTGTTATATTTTTTAATGTTCAATTTCTGTTTAGTTTGAACATATATTAAGGGGACAACGAATACCAAAAGCATTCCCAGTCCAATAATAATTGATTCTAAATCGATCATAGTTATCTAGATTTTACTCAACACACATAGTGTTAGCTGAGTAGGTAGTTTATAGTTTTGTTAAAAAATAGTACGGTAGCTTAGTACTGTATAAACGAGGGTATAACTATCACCAGAAGCTGTGAAACGGATAAATGATATCGTAAGGGGGGAGGCTAATTCTAACCTTATGTTGAACGGAAATAAAATACTGAGCATTAGAAACTAAATTACGACTCGTGTACTTTTTTGCCGAGTTTTTATTCTGTGAATTGGTATGAGTAGAATTAGGTAAGTGTGAAAATGATAGAGTAATATTATCGCTAATTAGAAAAGAATAGGAGAATAAAACATTCTTTTCTTTAGAAAGAGAGGAGTGGGTTTCACTGTGATTAGTCCCAGTTTCAAAACCTACTGCATATGAAGCCGACTCTGCTTTGTTTGGTGAGAAAGCAAAGAATACAAATAATAAATAAAGTCCATATTTTTGGAAGTACTTCATAAACTCAATGTATTAAAGTAATGCATAGAATAACAGAGAAATAATCTATGCTACTCTTTTAACACCTAAAGAATCGTACACCTTTTGGATGCCTTCTTTAGAATCAGAAAGAACCATTAGCTGATCACCACCCTTTAAAATTGTAGATCCTGATGGTGTAATAAACTGCTCCCCTCTCTTAATCATGGCAATAATAGCGGTATCTGGGAAATCTAAATCTACAATCATCTTGTCAACCATTGGGCTGCTATCGGTAATAATAATTTCTTCTAACGCTGTTTTTGCTTCGTCGGATAGGAAAACATCCAGTGCCTTTTTAGGTTTGGCTTTAACTGGTAACGATACATGCAGCAATTTCGCAACCCACGGTAAACTTGTTCCTTGAATGATAATGGATGTTACTGAGATGAAGAATACAATATTAAAAATCATCTCTGCTTTTTCAATTCCAGCAATAAGTGGGTATGTAGCAAATACAATTGGCACTGCCCCACGCAATCCTACCCATGAAATGTACGCACGCCGTCTGAATTTCATTTTAAACGGCAGCAGACTAACTAGTACGCTAAAAGGACGAGCAATTAAGATTAGAAAGAGGGAGACCAAAATTCCAGTTCCAAGAATTGGCAAAATACTACTTGGCGATACTAGCAAACCGAGTGTTAAGAAAAGTACAATCTGCATAAGCCAAGCTAAACCATCGAACATTTTAATGATGGTTTTTCTATGCATAATATCTTGGTTACCTAGAAACACAGCACATAAATACACCGCTAAGAAACCGTTACCACCTATACTGTCGGTAAATGAAAAAGTGAAAAACATTAAACTGATTACAAGTACAGGGTATAAACCTTCAAAATCGAGATGTATTCTGTTAATTATTTTTTTACTTGTATAACCAAAAAGTATTCCAGCAAGGCCACCCAAAATCATTTGTTGGAAAAAGATGGGTATTACAGATACTACAGACATTCCTGGATTTATAACAAGTCCAAGAAACATGATAGTAAGAACGTAGGCCATCGGGTCGTTACTACCACTTTCGAGCTCTAAAGTAGGACGTAGTTGAGTTTTTAGAGCCAAGCTTTTAGAGCGTAATATTGAGAAAACTGCGGCTGCATCGGTAGAGGACACAATGGCACCCAGCAGTAACCCTTCATAAATAGTAAAATCGGTTATATACCAAACAAATACGCCTAAAGAGAGTGCTGTTAATAGAACCCCGAGCGACGAGAGAACTATCCCTTGCCAGAGAATAGGCTTAATGGAGGGCCAACTCGTTTCCAAACCACCCGAAAACAGAATAAAATTGAGAGATACTATCCCAATGAATTGAGCAATTTTCGGATCATTAAATTCTATACCTAAAACACCTTCTGAGCCAGCTAAAATCCCAACAACCAAGAATAAAACTAGGGTAGGAACTCCAAAACGATAAGATGTTTTACCAGCAATTATGCTAATAAATAAAAGTAAGGAGCCTATTAAAAGAATATTCTCAATGGTTAAATCCATAGAAACCGTTTTGGAAAAGTTTTAGAATGAGGGGTTAGGTACCAATAATATAAAGTCGGAATAAATATTTTAATATTTAAACGGCAGATATTTAATAAAAGTAATTTAAAGAGTTCGCTAAGTATATAGCGAACTCTTTAGATAGGTCGTTAAGATGCGAAATTTATTTTTTAATTATAAGTGCATCTTCAAGCAGTTTATTCTGCTCTGCATCATGAATTTTCTTTTGTCCCGCTGCAGGGGAAGCAGCAGCCTGGCGACCAGCATACGTTAGTGTTTGGCCAGGTTTTAGAGAATCATGAATTCTAGAAGCTACGAAAGTCCAAGAGCCCATATTTTTAGGTTCTTCTTGGCACCAAACGATGTCTTTAACTTTCGAGAAGTCACCTAGTTGTTTACTAATATCGTCATCTGGGAACGGATAAAGCTGTTCTACCCTAGCAATGGCAATATCTTTGATGTTGTGATCTTCTCTGAATTTAACTAAATCGTAATAAACCTTACCCGAACACATAATTAAGCGTTTCGTCTTGGCTTGGTCTGTTACCACTTCGTCGCGGATAAATGGCATAAACTTTCCATCGGCTAACTCTTCTGTACTTGAAGTAGCTAATGGATGACGGAGTAAGCTTTTTGGCGACATTAACACTGCCGGCTTTTTCTCTTCTTGCAATGCTTGCTTACGTAGCATATGGAAGTAGTTAGCTGGGGTAGTTAAATTCATTACTCGCATGTTATCTTCAGCACATTGCTGTAGAAAACGTTCTAGGCGGGCCGAGGAATGCTCAGGACCTTGTCCTTCAAATGCGTGTGGTAGGTTTAATACCAAAGAAGTGGTTTGTCCCCATTTCACCTCACTTGAAGTAAGGAATTGGTCAATAATAATTTGCGCTCCATTCACAAAATCTCCGAACTGAGCTTCCCAAATTACCAAAGCGTCTTTTTTATGGGCACTATATCCAAACTCGAAGCCCATTGCTGCGTATTCGCTCAATAGGCTATTGTGAATATAGAATTTACCTTGGTCTTCGGATAAATTATTAAGTGGTGTAAAGGTTTGGTTTGTCTCAGTACCATGTAATACTGCATGGCGATGAGAGAAAGTACCACGCTCAACATCTTGGCCAGTAAAACGAATTGTTTTTCCTTGTTTCAAAAGTGAACCAAAGGCTAATGCTTCTGCGAAGCCCCAATCAACTCTTTTTTCATTTTCTTCTACAACAGAAGCACGTTTTGCTAACTGTGTTAGTAGCTTTGGATTTGCGTCAAAATCTTTTGGAACGGTGTTAATTTTAACGGCAATTTCCTTAATGTCTTTGAGAGGATAGGTCGTATCTACATCAGCAGGGAATTTAGCTTGAGGCGTTTCTATCCTGTGAATTAAATCAGCAGTGATATCTAGGTTAGGTGCTTTTTTCGCATCTTCGAAAGCAGCCTCTAACAGTTCATCAAACTCATCAAAAATTTGCTGTGTTTCTTCCTTAGTAAGTTCATTTTTCTTAACAAGCTTATTGGTATAAATATCGCGAACCGAAAGATGATCTTTAATCTCTTTGTACATTCCTGGTTGTGTAAATGCTGGCTCATCACCTTCATTATGCCCATGTTTACGGTAGCTAATGAGGTCGATAACAACGTCTTTACCAAACTTTTGGCGATACTCTAATGCTAATTGTATAGCATGTACAGCAGCTTCAGGTTTGTCTCCATTTACATGGAATATAGGAGCTAAAATCATTTTAGCTAAATCAGAAGCGTCTTCGGTTGAACGCCCATCTTTTGGTAGGGTTGTAAAACCAATCTGATTATTAATAATAATATGAACGGTTCCGCCCGTTTTATAACCATCTAATTGAGACATGTTAAGAGTCTCTGCAACCACACCCTGTCCAGCAAAAGCAGCGTCTCCGTGAATAAGAACAGGGAGTATTTTCTTGTCTGCATTTTCGCCTTCAAAATGATCTTGCATGGCACGTGCAGCGCCTTCTACAACTGGATTTACAGCCTCTAAATGACTTGGATTTGGTAGAAGTTCTAAACCTACTACATGCCCGCTTTGGGTAGTATGCTTGCCTTTTGCACCTAGGTGATATTTCACGTCGCCAGAGCCTTGGATAGATGCAGGGTCAATACTGCCTTCGAATTCAGCAAATACACGGTGATAAGGCTTGTTCATAATATTCACAAGAATATTCAAGCGTCCACGGTGAGCCATACCCATAAACATTTTCTCAATATCATGTTCACCTGATTTCTCAAGCATAGCATGAATCATAGGAATGAGAGTTTCTGAACCCTCTAACGAGAATCGCTTATGGCCAATATATTTTTTGTGCAAAAACTCTTCAAAAGCCATGGCTTGATTAAGTTTATGCAAAATACTTTTTTTCTCTTCTTTATTTAACGTAGCACGATTAGAAGTAGATTCCATGGTTTCTTTCAACCATCTTCTCTCTTCCATATCCAATAAGTGCATGTATTCTGCACCTATATTACCACAGTAAGTGTCACGGAGGATCTTTAGAATTTCGCGCAGTGTTGCTATTTCTTTACCACCTAACCCACTACAATAAAATTCGCGGTCAAGATCCCAAAGCGAAAGGCCATAATATTCTAAATCTAACTCAGGGTTGTGTCCCGGCACCTTTCCTAATGGATTTAAATCTGCCAATACGTGGCCGCGCATACGGTACATATTAATAAGGCGATTCACTGCAATGGCTCTACGATCTTGCTCAAGCGTATTTGCGCCGCCTGCAAACAGACCGTTATAATTGTCATCACCGTAAGGGATTGGTTCGTAAACAATGTCTAAATCAGCAAAGATTTCATTGTAGAATTCTTCTTTACCCGTTAACAGGTCGTTTACTTTCTTAAGAAATGTTCCAGACTCGGCACCTTGAATAACACGGTGATCGTAAGTACAAGTTACCGTCATCACCTTACTAACACCTAATTGGTTTAGAGCATCTTTCGACATTGCTTGAAACTCAGCAGGATAGTCGATAGCACCAGTAGCAATAATAGCACCTTGGCCTTGCATTAGGCGAGGTACAGATGAAACTGTGCCAATTGTACCAGGGTTTGTTATGCTAATGGTTGTGCCTTGGTGATCATCAATCGTAAGTTTACCATTTCGTGCTTTATCAACAAGTTCTGCAAAGGCATATAAGAACTCTTTAAAGCTCATTTTATTTACAGCCTTAATATTAGGAACTACCAAATTACGAGAGCCATCTTTGTTCGGCAAATCTATGGCTATACCAAGGTTAACTTGGTTTGGCACTACTTTAAAACTACTTTTACCATCGGTATAATACGAGTTGTTGATCTCTGGATGGTCTTTAAGTGCTTTTATAATTGCCCACGCAATAAAATGTGTGAACGAAGCTTTAGGCTCGTTTCGGCTTTCTAAATGCTGATTGATGATGGTTCTGTCTTCTACCATCATTTTTACAGGTAACACTCGTAGCGAAGTAGCAGTTGGAACTTTTAGACTCTCGTCCATATTCTCAACAATAATGTTAGCTACTCCTTTTATTTTCTCGAGCTCAGCATTTTTAGGAGCGTCCTTAACTGGAGTTTTGCCTGCTGGCTGCGCTCCATTTTGTGGAGGAACCACTTCAGGTTGTGCACTTACAGGAGTGGGAGTTGGAGCTTCTGGGCTTACGCCTTCCATCTCATCGAAATATTTTTTCCAATGGGGCGGTACTGATTTCGGGTTCACTTTATATTGATCGTAAAGTTCTTCGACTAATGCAGAATTAGGACCAAAGACGGCTTCAAATGACTTCAATGGGAATTTAACCTCGTGCAGATTTTAGATGCGCTAATTATGTTAGTAATTTTAAGTACAAGTGATAATGTTATGTACCGAGTAATAGTTCAAAATCTTACGCTTTCGATGATATATGAAAGCGTTTCCAAAATTAAGGATAAGAATGTTAAAAAACGACCGCTTTTGTAACTCTTTAACTATCTTAATGATTGATATTATCAAAGAAATAATTGCCCAAACTAACTTTATATAGCATGGTACAACTGCTATATTACAATAAAAAAAATATTATGAGCGAATCTCGCGAAAAAGTACTTACTGGCGCCGAAAATATTAACTGGAATTTGAGCGACTTATACGAGTCGAGTGATGACCCAAAATTGGCATTAGACAAAAAGGAAATACTAGTGCAAGCAGATGCTTTTTCTGAAAAATATAGAGGTAAAATTGCGCAACTCAGCGTAAGCGAGTTTAAAGAAATGCTTCAAGACTATGAAGCCCTTCAAGATAAAGGAGGGAAAATAGGCTCTTTTGCTTATTTGCAATGGAGTACTAACACTGCAAATGCAGAGTTTGGCAAGCTAGTTCAAGAAACAAATGAATTATCTTCTGAGATAAACCAGAAGTTGGTTTTTTTAGATGTAGAATGGCTACAAGTGCCAGATAATGAAGCCGATAAAATTATAAACGCACCCGAACTTTCTTTTTATAAGCATTACTTAGAAACATCCCGTTTATACAAAGAACATGTTCTTGAAGAAAAAGAAGAACAGATATTATCAGCAAAATCGGTTACAGGTCGAAGCGCTTGGGTACGCTTTTTTGATGAAACATTGGGCGCAGCAAAGTTTGAGCTTGATGGTAAAGAATATGCAGAACAAGAAGTATTGAGCAAGTTACATGATGGCGATCGCGAACTTCGAAAGAGAGCTCATGCTTCCCTCACTAAGAAATTTAAAGAACTTGGGCATCCACTTACCTTCGTTTTTAATACCCTTCTTGCCGATAAATATACTAACGACAAGCTGCGTAAGTACCCAGATTGGATTACCTCTCGAAATCTATCTAACCAAACAGATAGCGAAACTGTAGAGGCACTTATTAATGCAGTTACATCCAATTATGGCTTGGTTCAGCGCTATTACAAGCTAAAAACCAAATTGCTAGGATTGGATGAGATGCGCGATTATGATCGCTATGCGCCTATTATTCAAAATGAAGCAACTATTTCGTGGGATGAAGCCATGGATATGGTGATGGATTCGTACACCAACTTCCATCCAGAAATGGGAGAGATTACCAATTTGTTTTTTGAGAAAAATTGGATTGATGCCGCAATAAAACCAGGTAAACGAGGCGGAGCATACTCAGCAGGAACGGTGCCATCTGTTCATCCTTATGTATTTATGAACTTTGACGGGAAGATACGTGATGTGCAAACATTGGCGCACGAACTTGGGCACGGTGTACATCAGTATTTGAGCCGAAAGCAAGGGCCGCTACAGGCAAGCACACCTTTAACAACAGCTGAAACAGCTTCTGTATTTGGAGAGATGTTGGTTTTCCAAAAGCTTCTAAAAGAATTAGATAATCCTAAAGAGCGTCTAGCACTTATTATTGGTAAGATTGATGATACCATTGCAACCGTATTTCGTCAGATTTCTATGAATAGGTTTGAGAATGCGATGCACAATGCAAGAAGAGAAGAAGGGGAGCTTACCACCGCTCGTTTCTCTGAATTATGGATTGAGCAGCAAAAAGCGTTATATGGAGATTCCGTTACACTAACTGATGAATACGGCATGTGGTGGAGCTACATTCCACATTTCTTACATACGCCAGGTTATGTGTACGCTTATGCATTTGGCGAGTTGTTAGTATTGGCTCTGTACGAAGAATACACTCAGCGCCCAGATGGTTTTGCCGATCGTTACTTAGAATTACTAAGTGCAGGCGGTTCTGAGTGGCCGCATGATTTAGTTGCAAAAATGGGATTAGATATCACTAGTCCAGATTTTTGGAATAAAGGCATTGCAGCATTTGAGAAAATGATTGAAGAGGCAGAAGCTTTAAGCGAACAGGTTTAGAAAAGAACCGTAGTAGTAGAAATGGGGCTATAATCGAGTAAGGATAAATGTAACAAAGCATTATCTTTGCTAGATTAAAACTAGAAAGCTTGTAATTTGATAACTAAAAATATACCAAAAGTTAAATGGCATTAGATCGACAAGATAAAGCTTTACGAGAGTTCAAACAGATTATGGCAGATTTAGTTCATCTGCTGCGAGCGTCAACTAATGCTCAACTATCTTATATGTGCTGGGTTAACCATTCGCGCGAACAATTTGTTTGGGAAACAAACAGTACCGTGCTGTCTAATGTTATGTTTCAAGACAGGGTAAATTTTGAACATCATTTTTTAGATCAGTTCAAAACTACAGATGAAATAATTCAGCTTAGAGTTGGTGAAGATGTGCCAAAAGGCAAGTTAATGCATTATTTCGATGTAGTGAACGCAAAATCGATGTTAATTATTCCTTTTATAAACAAAGGAGAAACGGTAGCCCTTACTGTTCTTGAGAGTGAAAATGAATTTAATCTAGAGCGCATTCACAATAATATTGTGTCTTATAATAATGCAATGGTAAACGTGCTCGATACCTATTTAGAAGTAGTTGACTTGCATGAGCAGCAGGGAGAGTGGGAGGAGTATGAAGCCTCTCTAAATAAGATTAATCATAGAATGCATCGTGTAGAAGTATTGAAAACGATGCTAAATGAAATGCAGGCTTGTGTGCCAAGTGGGGGAGTATCGCTACTTAGCCATGGCATGAATACTTGGAATGTAGTTTTAAGCTCCGAAAAGGCTAACAATCCCATCCGGCTAGGCCTAAAAATGGAAGACCGGAGTATTTCTGCCGATGCATTAAATAAAGGCGAGCCAGTTTTTTCGATGCATTTTAATAACAATCCCAAACGAATTTCAACAGGTGAGGGTAGAACCATTGGCGCCTCGTATGCAATACCAATTTTAATATATGATAGAAGGCAAGCTCTAGCAGTTGTATACGACGATGATCCTCTCACTTTCAAAGAATCTACAAAACATAAATTAACAAATCTTGCTCGCACTGCCAGCTTGAATATACAGGCTTCAGTAAAAAAATCGAGCTTAGCAGAAGATTTATTAACTCAAAGTTTTGGGGCTTATATGCCTGAACTTTGGGAAGCTGCACTCGATCAACAGTTGAAATCATATCAACCAAACAATCGGTATAAAACTTGGTTTGCCTTAGTGTCTCCCGATAACGTTTCTCAACTCAGAACTAAATTTAGATTAGAAGATCTGCAGAAAATTCAAGAAGATTTTGTCAATTTCTTGAATCCAAGTATTTATGGATTATCGGGATATATGGGATTCAATTCCGACTATGTATATACAGTGATTTTGCAAGGGGAAACCGATGAGGTTGTAACCCAATGGATGGATAAATTTAATACACGCTTAGCACATGGGTTAAAACTATCGAATGGCCACACTATTAATATAGAATTTAAAGTAGGCTATACACAGGTGGATGAGAGCTGTGGCAATGCGTACCAAATTGTTACAAAAGCCAAGAAGGCACATGCCGAAGCAATAAGAAGTTCAGAAAACAAAGGGGTGGTAGTATAATGGGCAACGTATATCTCGTAATTATAGATGGATTGGGTGTAGGCGCACAAGAAGATGCAGCTGAATATGGGGATGAGGGTATGAACACCCTCGGAAATGTTTCTAGCGAAACTGGTGTTCAGCTTCCCAATCTAGCAAAAATGGGAATTGGTAATATTATACCATTAGCTTCGGTTCCAGAAGAGAATAATCCTACAGCGGCTTATGGGAAAATGAGAGAAGTTTCGGGTGGCAAGGACTCAACCACAGGTCATTGGGAAATTGCAGGTATACATCTTGCAAAGCCATTTCCAACATTCCCTAACGGATTTCCAGAAGACGTGTTGAACAAATTTACGAAAGAAATTGGAGTTGAAGGGGTGTTGTGTAACCTCCCATATTCTGGTACCGACGTAATTCGTGATTATGGAGAAGAGCATCTTAAAACAGGGAAACCAATTGTATACACCTCAGCAGATAGTGTGTTCCAAGTTGCTTGCCATGAGGACGTGACATCTGTTGAAAAATTAAACGAATGGTGTGATTTTGCTCGCCAAGAAGTGATGATTGGTGATTACGAAGTTGGACGTGTAATAGCGAGGCCATTTACAGGTAAACCCGGCGCATTTGAGCGACTTTCAGACCAAAGACACGACTTCTCTGCTATACCACCAAAAGAAAATATAGCACAGGTTTTATTCGATTCTGGTGTGCAAACGTATTCGGTAGGTAAGATAATTGATTTGTTTGCGGGACAAGGTTTTAGCAAGTATCAAAAAACAAAAAATAATGCTGAAGGAATCGATACCTTATTAGGAGTGATGGATGAGGTTAATAATACGTTTGTTTTTGTGAATTTAATCGACACAGATCAGTTATTTGGCCACCGCTTAGACCCTGAAGGTTATGCCGGTAGTTTAGAGGAGTTTGATCGCGCACTGCCAGAAATTCTATCAAAAGTAAAAAAGGACGATTTGCTCATTATAACGGGTGATCATGGAAATGATCCTTGCTCTACTAGTACCGATCACTCTCGCGAATTTGTGCCATTGCTAGTATATCCTGCATCAAAAGCAGAAGAAACTAACCTTGGTACACGAGCTACTTTTAGCGATGTAGCAAATTCCATAGCTGACTTTTTTGGAAATGAAACCAAGTTCCCGGGCACCTCATTCTTAGAATGAATTAGCTGTGAGGTGTGAGCTTTGAGTATTGAGTTAGTACAGAGTACAAATTGCTAATCTGGGTAAATCTGAAAACCACCCGTCGTTGCGAGTTGCCCATAATTATTAATGTGGGCTAGTAACTCACCGACGCGGTCCCGAATGTTTCGATCACTGTTTTTGTCTATAGTGCGTCTTGTGCAGGATTAAGCTTTTGATTTAACTTTTCCAAAGTTAAATTTGTTTTTTTTATAAATGGGAGCTATCTAAAACTTTGGAAAAGTTATAGACATAGATATGCCCCTAAAGGATAGTATCAGGTTTGGTTTCTAGAACAGTAAATAGATTTAAAACAGACATCGGTGGGAAGGGTAGTTTTATAAAAGATGCATACGAATCCACCGAAATTTCAGCAAAAATCATTTTAGAAGCGCATCTTTAGTATTAATTTCTTCGATCAAACAAGTAAGTCCTAAACATTAGAAATTAAATAAAATCAAAAAATAGTCCGTTTAAAAAGCAGAAAGCCCATAATATGCATCATGTTTGAAAGTTTTTAAGAAGTCTGGGTGGAAAGTGAACTTAAAAGTAAATAAATTCGTATATTATTATGATTTGCTTTCATCAGGTGCACATACATGAAAGAGGTTTAGATAGAGGTTACACCTAATCAGCCTAACGTATTAATAAAGTATAGTGCCCTTATTAGCGTACGCACAAATTTTCATAAAAAAGATTTAATTTTGGCAAAAAGTTCAGGAATTTCGACTCGTGAATCGGAATCATTAGATCGGTACCTCCACGAGATTGGAAAAGAGAAATTAATTACTCCAGATGACGAAGTTCGTCTGGCTAAAGAAATACAGAAAGGAAGTCAGCGCGCGCTTGAAGACCTTACAAAAGCGAATCTTCGTTTTGTGGTATCTGTAGCAAAACAGTATCAGAATCAAGGTCTCTCATTGGGAGATTTGATTAACGAAGGTAACTTAGGCTTGATTAAAGCCGCCAAGCGTTTCGATGAAACACGTGGTTTTAAGTTTATTTCGTATGCGGTTTGGTGGATTCGCCAATCTATTCTACAAGCACTTGCAGAGCAGAGCCGTATTGTACGTCTACCCTTAAACCGTGTTGGAGCTCTTAACAAAATTGGTAAAGAGTTATCTAAGCTAGAGCAAGAGTATGAGCGTATTCCATCTGCTCATGAGCTTGCAGAAAGTTTAGAAATGACTGTTGGCGAAGTAGCAGATACCTTAAAAATATCTGGTCGTCACTTGTCTATGGATGCTCCGTTTGCACAGGGTGAAGATAATAGACTGCTTGATGTTCTAGAAAACGAGGAGATTCCAACCCCCGACTTTGAGTTAATGGGCGAGTCTCTAAAAGTTGAAATTGAACGTGCTTTATCTAAGCTTACTAAGCGTGAAGCTGAAGTTATTCGTTTATATTTTGGTATTGGAAGAGAGCATTCTTTAACACTCGAAGAAATTGGAGAACGTTTTGATCTTACGCGCGAGCGAGTACGACAGATTAAAGAAAAAGCGCTCAGAAAATTACGCCACCATAATAGAAGCGCTGCTTTAAGAGCTTATTTAGGATAAAACCTACTATTTAGTTCTGTAATGAATTTAAACCTCGTAGATGTTATGCAACTACGAGGTTTTTTTATGTCGATAAAACTAGAAGCGAATTTTAATTAGATTACAATTAACACTGAACAGATACATTACCAAAAAGTGTGTATTTGTCATTTTGATTTACCTGATGTAATCTAATTTGTAAACAAGGCTTTCGAGCATATTATATTGTATTGGAACCAGTGGTTCCGCCAGGCATTACGAACGGGACGTTCGTAACGAGCAGAAAGTTCAGGTTGGAATATGGTAATGGGCGCTGTTAATCGCGGTTGAATGAATTTATAGTTCATAACCCATCAATTCAGACCTCCTCTAACTCCTCCTTCTCAAGGAGGAGGACTTTTCCTTGCCAAATTCGAAGATTGCTTATGGTAGCAGCATTTATTTTTTTAAAACTGTATTAGCCGGACTTTCTTGATATGTAGGATTCGATATCGGCTTATGGAAGGGGCGCTGAAGCCTAACTCCAGCGGAGTTGAATATGAATAGCCCCGAGGTTTATCTCGGGGTAAGCATATTAAAAACAGACATCGGTGGGCAGCATTGTTTTAAAATAGATGCGTATGAATCCACCGAAATTCTGCCAAGATTCATTTTAGAAGCACATCTTTGGGATTCATTTCTGCTTGATGATTAAAGACGGATTGTATCGCTCCGCTGGAGCTTGAGGTTAGGAGATAAGACTTTTCCTATTAATATACCGCACCTCTGGTGCTGAATATTTTCTAATTTATGGAATGGTATTTTTATCAGAAATGTGTGGGAGTTTATACTACTTATTTCTTAAATCTATTTTTAAAATAACAACGCTAACCTCCTAGCAGGTGGGCATTGCCTTTCAGTCAATAGTTAATTTCCAGCTCCCAACTCCAGCGGAGTTTAATATGAATAGCCCCGAGATTCATCTCGGGGTTAATAAATTGGAAGCAGACATCGGTGGAAAAGATTGTTTTATAAAGGATGCGTATGAATCCACCGAAATTTTGGGAAGATTTTATTTTTTAGGTGCATCTTTGGGATTCATTTTTGCTTGATGATTAAAGACGAACTGTATCGCTCCGCTGGAGCTTGAGGTTAGGAGATAAGACTTTTCCTATTAATATACCGCACCTCTGGTGCTGAATATTTTCTAATTTATGGAATGGTATTATTATCAGAAATGTGTGGAAGTTTATACTACTTATTTCTTAAATCTATTTTTAAAATAACAACGCTAACTTCCCAGCAGGTGGGCATTGCCTTTCAGTCAATAATTAATTTCCAGCTCCCAACTCCAGCGGAGTTGAATATGAATAGCCCCGAGATTTATCTCGGGGTAAGCATATTAAAAACAGACATCGGTGGGCAGCATTGTTTTAAAATAGATGCGTATGAATCCACCGAAATCTCGCTAAGATTTATTTATGGCAATCTTTTATTGGCTACAATCTGAAGACGCGAAACATCGCGTAATGACTCATACTCACAGCTAGCTTACTTGTATTCTATAAAATAGATAACAGGAGTGAGGTCTAGATTGCTGTTTAAAATCTTATTAAAGTGTTCAAGTGGCACTGGCCAAGAACTTAGCTTTGGCGTTGTGACGTGGTAAACGCCACTCCTTGCCTCTACAACACTTGAGGTGAGACCTAATAGGTTATTAATTTTATCAGAGCTTTGCAGGGCATTTACTCTGTTATTATATGAACCAATCTGGAGCTGAACTGTGAATTTAAATTCAGTAAAAGAGTCCTGCACATACCGAACAAAAATATTGTTAGATATTTCCACATTGCTGTAAGAACGTACATTACTTAAAGTAGTTTTTAAGCTTTTTGAAGTGGTAGTAAGTACTGCATAAGCATTAGGTGAGAATTGTCTTATAACGGTAGTAATTTGATGCTCACTTTGTAGCTGCTCAGAGAAAATCTCGGCATTTTGTCTAGTTTGAAAATAACCTAACTGAATTTGATACTCTAAAGGTTTTGGGGTCTTAGATCCCTTATCAGAGCACTTAAGAATTATGCCAGTAGCTGGCAAATTTGGCATAGCAGTGGATATATTCTTTAATGCCGATTGTGCGGGTGATAGTGATTGCGTCGTTTTAGTACGAATTAAAAATATGTTATCTACATAATAAATATCGAAATCGATACCAGTTTTTTCAGCTGTTTGTTCAGCAATCTGCAAGCTGTTATAAAAAGATTCAAAACCTCCAACTTGAACAGTATAATTACAGCCAACAGGAATAATTGGAGAAACGACTTTGTCTTCCTTCTCTTTAACAGGAGGCTCAACTTCTATTTTTGGCTGATCCTTAATCTCAACTTCTGGAGTAGGTTCAACAACAGGTTCCGCTATTACAACTGGCTCTTCAATTGGTTTAGCTATAGGCTCTGGATTTACCTCTTCTGGTATAGTGGATGCAATGTCTTTTTCTAAGGTATAGTATAAACGCAATACAATACGGCGATTCATCTCATTTGAAACGGGGAGGGGATTACCTAATGAATCGAGAATTATTTGAGGCCGAGAATCGGCATATCCCGATGCTTTCAAACGTGTTGCTGGTATACCTAGGCTGTTGAAATACCTTACAACATTAGAGGCCCGTGCAGTAGAAAGCTCCCAATTGGATGGGAATTTTGCTGTTGAAATTGGATTACTGTCTGTATGACCTTCTACATCAATATTAAAGTCGGTGTATTTATTTTGTTTAATTGCTAACAGCACTCTACTTAGCTGTTTAAGTCCCCCAGGCTTAAGACTTGCACTACCTGAGTCATAGAAGTCATCGCTCTTAAATCGGATTCTTAAATCGTTAAGGTCGCGCGTAATTACCACATTCCCCTTATCAATATCATCGCGCAATAATTCCTCTAACTCAAGCCTAATATCATCTACAGGAGTTGTAATAAACTCAGTTTCTACAACAGAGCTATCAAATAAATCTGAAACAGATAGCTTTTCATTTTCTTTAAGGCGCGAGAATGAAAGTAGAATGATTAAGAAACCTAAAACAATAGTAATAATATCAAGGTAGCTAATTTGCCAACTATCATCGTCTTCTTCCTCGAAGGGTTGCTCCGGGAAAAGTGAGTTCTTTTTATAATGTGTTTTTTTTTCGCTCAAAAGGGATAAAACTTAATAACTACAATGAATTTTTTCCAGTACGAACATGTGCTTGCAGTCTGTCATAAATTTGTAGCGAGGATTTTTGATCTTGTATTAAAATTATACCTTCAAGAATTAAACTTTCTCTAAAATACTGCATTGATGCTGAGTTATTCGTCTTTTTAGCCATGGGCGTAAAAATGAAGTTGCCAATTATAATACCATAGAGAGTGGTCATTAAAGCGGTTGCCAAGCCAGAAAGTAGCGCATCCATTTCATTAAAACTTGATAGAATTACAATTAAGCCAAAAAGAGTTCCCAGCATACCAAACACTGGTGAGGTTTTACCCATGCTCGTAATTATTTGGTTGCTTTGTAGCTGACGAGAATAAGTTTCTTGAATATAAATCTCGCCAAGTTCGCGTAATTCTTCTACGGTATAGTTTGTATCCAGAATAGAAAATAGGTAGCCTTCAAATTGGTTTTGGTATTGTTTGCTTAATTCAGTGATGGCTTTAACACGATCTTGTTTAATCTGTTTTTGCCAAAAAAGGATGTTTTCAATATCGTTGGCAATCATGTCATCGTCAATTTTACTATACGAAAATAAGTTTAAGCTTCTAAAAAAGGCATTTAGCACCCTATTTACAGGGTAAGTTATAAATACACTAGCAAGGATACCACCAATAACAATAGCTAAACTTGGTAAGTTTAAAAATTCAAATTTAGCTGGAATAAATTCATACTGGGCAACACCAGTAACCATAAGTGTTCCCCACACCAAAATAAATAAAGAAATCAAAAAAGCGATAATATTGAATATGGATATACGCATAGTAGTATTGGTATTAAAAATTACGCTGTAATTGGTTGTTCAAAAGACCTTCTGCTTTGAGCTGTTGCTCTACATAGGGCGAAGGAGGAATGGGCACATTTGCATCTATTTCTAGGGCTTGCCTCCAATACGAAATGAATTTCTCGCGATCGCCTAAGCCCAGATATATACTTCCTTTTAAAGCAAGAATGTCTGCATTTTCTTTAAAATTAGTAGCTTGATTTATTAGGAAGAGAGCGTCGTCATATTCTCCTAAAAAAAACTGCTGCTGGGCAAGTATAAAATAAGTGGTAACGGCGTTGGCAGCGTCTTTATATTTTTGATTTAATTCGTTTCTATAATCATTTTTAGCCTTTTTTACCGCTTCATCATCTTCTGGAACCGTTAATTTGCTAGTTTTAGCCGCTGTATCTGCAACAACAGGATTCGTAGCGGCAGTTTCTATCCCCTTAGAGCTACCACAGTTCACATACATGGCCAAACTCAACCCAATGGCTACTAACTTGATAGACTTTAATATGTAGGTATTTGCTTTGATAAGGAGTTTCTTAAATAGAGTTTTGTTGAATTTTTCGCATACTTACTACTTGCCTAATAGAATCCATTAAAATGGCTTGGGCTTCGTAAGTACTATCTTCTACTTCGTGAATAGAGGCATGATCAATTTCCAAGTGAATCAAACGCTGCTCTCTTGAGGGGCGTACCGCAAGAATGGCATTTACAATCTTATCGTCTAAGCCAATGAGTGCACTAAGAAGGAGGTCTGTATTTAAAGGAGAAATTGCTTCCTTCAGTATATCTTCGTCCAATTCTGGAATTTGCTCTATAGTTAAAAACTGCTGTTTTATAATTTCACCAACAGGCGAGCCAGTAGCTATAAGCTGATCGATATAACGTTGTTGATCTTTAATAGGAATGCTTTCGAGAACAGGTAGAATATTTTCGGCTCCAATTTGCTCTTCTTTTTGGCGATCTAAAAGAGTCATTGCTTTATCAAAAAGCTTAGATGATATTTTTGAATGTTGCATATACGACAAAGTATGCAGCGTAGCCATAGTAATAATTACGTGAGTGGCTTTATCACTCTCAAACTGCTCTAAAATCTGTGCCGATCTTGATTTGGGTAAATAATCTAAAACTAAGGCAATAGTCTGGGTGTCTTCGTTCACGAATAACTCCATTACCTGTTTGTTATTTAAATGACTTAGGAATTTGAATAAACCGAGCTTGCCATGTTTACTAGTTCCTGAAGTATTATTTGAGGAAGAATTTAGCAATGCAAAGAAGTTTTGAGCCAACTCAAGTTTCTCTGCGGTTGGCATGTCTGTAGTTGTTTCTAATGCATCCGAAATAGCCAAGTAATTCTCAGAACTCAGGTCTTTTTTGAGAGATCTAATAAGATGTTTATCTACGGCCTGAATAACATTAGCTGCCTTTTGCACACCATTTGGCGAGCTATCAATCCAATATTCAAAAAGCAGTGCAATTTCTTGAGGCTTATTAAAGAAATAAGCGATTAAATCATCAAAAATACCCTCGTCCTGTGGCTGAGTTGGACGTTGGTTTGCTGCTATTTGTCTTGAGGCAATAATTGGATTTTGCAGGCTCACATCATTTTTAAAGCCATCTCGAGTACTGGCAGAAGTAAGTTGCTCTTTTGGCTTTCTGAGTAATAAATATACTAACAGAATGAGTAGGAGGGCGCCTAGAATAATAAGTTCGTTGGTATACTGCTTTAATGTTGCGGCTAGTCCGGTTGAATTTGAACCACTAAATTCTGGAAGTTGAGCTGGAAGAGAGTCAACTTTAATAGGCACAGGTTTGGTAGTAAAATCAGGAATAGAAATTCTAGTAATATTAATTTTATCGCCACGTGTTAGATCTGCTTTAACTGCTATACCAGCTATACGGCGCATGAAGTCGATTTCTTTGTCGGTAAGTGACGAATCGGCGAAAATATTAGCGGTTAAATTAACCAGACGTAAGGTTCTAAGTACATTTTGGTTTACAGTGCTTGTAGCTGTATTTCTGCTTTCTTGTTGCCTGTTTAAGTTACTTTCGGGAATAAAGGGCAGCCCGGGCATCATTATATTTCTAGGGCGTTCTCTAACAATCTCTAGGCCAGGCGTTGAGAAAGATTCGCTAACCATATCTGCAGTAATATCTACATCAACAAAGAACTTATTACGATCGAAGTAATTGGCTAGAACTTGAATAAGTTGGGCATCATAATTTTGCTCTAGAATAGATACTCTTAGCTCTATCGACTCTGTGGTACTAACATTGCTGGTGGTTTGGCTAAAGCTAGTTTCAGTGCCAATCAAAGCAATATAGACTGTGGCAAGCATAAACATAGAGCATCTTCTGGCAACCCCAGAAAATGAATTTAAAATGCTAAAATTAATCCCCTTTATTAAAAACATACCCCTAATCCATGAATTCTTTATTAATAATTTGATCTAGCATTTCAGCATCAGGTATAAAAATACTTGGATTAAAACGTATAGCTTTATCCCAATTTTGTTGTGCTTCTAATTTGTTACCACGCAGGTAGTTTAAGCTACCCTTTAGCGCGTACCCCTGCGCTGTCTCGTATATATTTAGTGATTCATCAACGTATTTAAAGGCTTGATCGAAATCTCTTTTATAAAATTCTGATTGGGCTAATATAATTAATCGTAAGGTTCTATCCACCTTATCCTTTAGCTCTTGTTCGTAATGAATCATTGTGGTCGTATTTTTAAGAGCCGCAATAATTGCATCTAAATTCTCAGGTTTCTCGTCAGTTGGTTTAAAGCCCTCTGGGTGTAAGAGGAAGTTTAAACCATCAATAAAATCGCCGTCCGCTAATGCTTTAATTTCAAACTCAATATTACCAGGAGCAGATTCCATATTTAAAATATCCAACTGGCTCTGATCTACACTCATTACATATTTTCCAGGAGGAACTTCGTAGGAATAAAAGCTCCCATCTGAAAAGGTTCTTAGTTCTTTATAAGTATCGGAACCCACACCAGTTAATAATACTCTTACACCACCGAGTCCACTTCTTTGATCGTCAGCAAATAAACGTTCTACTTTCCCCTCAATTACTCCCGACATATAGAAGGGAATTTCAATCTTTTTGAATGTATTTGGGTCAGTAATTATTGAAAACTCACCGCTTTCTGGTACTAACAGAGGATTCTCTATTGAACCTTTATTTACCTGCATATTATAGCGGTAATAGGGCTGCATTTGAGAATAATAAAGGATTCCGTTTTTGCGGAATGATGAAGCAGAAGTTCGATCTATCCGGATAGAACCAGCATCAATGGATTGGTCAATATCTTTATCATATTCCTGGTTATTATTGTTATCCACAAAAAGCTTGATAGCTGCGCCAGATCGACCGACTTGATTTCTACTAGTTGCAATAAAATTCTTATAGTTTGTATCGTACCCTACAGAACCTCTAATATTTTGAGTAATATTATAACTAGTGCGAATCGAAGAAAATGTAGAATTTGAGCGAACCTTGTTGAAATCAATAACAAAGTTTGCACGAATGCTATTGAAGCTTTGTATAAAATTACGCCCATATGATAGTTGCAAACGTCCAACTCCAAATAAATTTTTTGACGCAACAAGTTCAGCCGATTCTATTTTAGATAATCTTGGCATGTATCGCATTTGGGCACGAAGAAAAGTGCCACTCAAAATTTTAGGAATATTGGGATTTTTTGAGATGTTGTACGTAGCCGAAATATCAAGAGTGGAGGCGATGCTAGGATCAAAGAAATTGTAAGAATTAAAAATACGATCGGAGTACCCAAACCGGAAATTCAGTTTGTTAATACGCGTACTTAAATCTAAACGTAAAGAAGTTGACTCTACATTGTTTCTAAATGTGGTAAAAGTAGATATCCTAGAGATTAACGGGAAGCTCCCTATCATTAATGGATAAAAAGCGGTTACGTTTAGTTGTTGGTCACTACCAGCAGAGTTATAAAGTATGGAGTTGGATGTGAATTTTGTGTAATCGACGCTAAAGTTAGCGGAATTAGCAAAATAGGCATTTAAATTTGATCGATAATAACCTTGCGAAACTCCTTCAAGAGTGAGGATGTAATTTGTTAAAAATCGAGTGGAAACAGAACCAGTTACAGCTGGGGTTTCGTTTTCCATTGCACCTTCAAAATATTCTGTACCTAAAGAACCTGATAGCCATGATGTAAGGCCATAATTGGCTTTTGCATTTACAACAAGAGGGCGTGTTGAAGTACCCAATAAAGGATTCTGAAGCAAGCCTGCGTTCAGGTTATAATTGAATTCCCCTTTAGGAGAAAAATTAAATGGGACTTGAATTTTAGTTGATTCAGTAATTGTTCGGCCTGTGGGACCATAAACTTTCAAATCTAAATTAGAAGTGCCATAATATAATGGAGTTGTAAAGCTGTAATTACCAAGTTCATCTGACTTTTCATACCCAATCAAAGCATTATTTAAATAGAGTTCTACTTCTGACTCAGGAATGGTTGAGCCTTGAACAACATACTCATCAAAATACCTCCTAGGCTCAATGGGTTGATTTGTAATTTTAAGCCCCGTGAAATTTGAATTTAAAACACCATCGAGAGTTGTTTGGCCAACATAAACTTGAGTAATTTTAGGATTATCTCGAATTACATACCTCCAACGAAGGTTATCACTTGAGTTGTTAAAGATATTATTCGTGTAACTTCCAAAGATGTTTCCTTGAAGATCACCGCCTGCCAGTTGCAAGCCTAAAGAAGTATTATAGGAATAACTGTTTGTTGCATTGGTTATGTAGCTTGTTAATGAATAATCAACAAAACCCCCATTTAAAAAAGACCTATTCCTATCAAGTGCTAACTCGTAGTAATCATCTTTATATATATTAGAATCAACTATTCTACGTCTTCTACTTCTCTGCACTTCCTCAACAATGGGTAATTTTACATCCGTTTCGAGGCTCAGTAATAGCTTGTTGAAATCGATGGAAAAATGTAGCCCAAATGCTTTCGAGAAAATCTCAGGGGTGAGGTAGTCGTCAAATTCCTTGATAAGATAATCATCCTGCACTAAAGAGATTTTCTTGTCGCCAAAGGTGATGGTCTGCTTTGCTAAATCTATGCTGTAGGGGGTTTGATCGACAGAAAATTTGCCTTTAATGATGTTATTGTCTTTCGAATTCTGAATTTTAGAAAGATTGAAAAGCTCTGTAATAGGTAGGTAGAAAACATCATTTTTATAGTAGCTGATTACTACTGAATTGATAACCCCTTGATATTGAAAGTCAATATAAACTTCGGTTTCTTCAGAAGATTCTTGGGCATATATACTTTTTACGGTAAAGACACTTAAAAACACCGTAAAAAGTAGATATATAAAACAAGACTTGGAGTTCAAATTTAGTTAATTTCAAAAGAAGTTGATTGAGTTACAGGCTTCATGCTAACAACGTCTCTGTCAGAAATATCGGTTCGATTAGTTTCGAAGGTTACTTTTAATGTGTAGGAACCTTTATCTAGATCAGAAATATCTAGTTCTTCTCTATGAGAGCCATCAAAATAGATGGATGTAAAGATGAATCCTGTTTTTATCTCTTTCCCTGCTTTATCCAATAATGTAGTGGTTATTGAACCTAAGAAAGGAGAGTTGCCTTTTTTCAAAAAATCAGTGTAAACCGTTAGTTTGGAATCTTCTCTTACTGGGCGAATAGCTTCTATCTCTATATCTGTATTTACGGTACCTTTTTTATAAAAAAGCCCAGTTACCTGTTCCACAATAATACCAACCTGAGCAGTTACAGCTTGTTCAGCTTGGAATTCTATAGGAGGAGCTTCGGGGGTAGATGAAGTTCTAATTCTAGACCAGTAGGTACCATCCGATAGTGTGTTAGGAGCAGCTACCCGTAGCCTAACTATTTGGCGTTGACCCGGAGCTAGCTTAAAGTTTTTTGGAAAAGCTTTCACATAATCAGCAATGGAGTATTGTTCTGCTTTTGCCGAATCATCTCTTACAATTGTGCGGTTACCAGTTTTATCTAAATTTGCATAGGCGAAGTAAAAATCTATCGAAATCTCTTGGGTTTGATTAGACCCATTTATTACCATATAGGTGCCAAACTTAGAGCTATGATCTATAAATAAGTTGGTAGGTGCAATAGTAACTTGTGCAAAAGCAGGTATGCTGCTTAATGAACAAATTATAAATAGAATAGAGAGTAGAGATTTATTCATATGTCTGTAATTATTTTTTTTAAACATAAGCAAAAATGCTGGAAGAAAATATTTCAACTTCCCTTAACGTACAAAAAAAAAGTCTTATTTTTTAAATAAGACTTTTTTAAAATTGATGAATATCAGTAATTAGTTGTAATCAACAGTTACTACGATATCATTTGCGTAAGAGTTACCGGCAACACCTTTACTAGCATCAGATATTTGGCCACCTACAAAGATGTGTGCTTCATCAGCGCCAGAGGTGTAAGTACCTGTAATAGTTTGTCCAACTGTAGAAGCACCCGTTAAAGCAACACCATTTCCTGGAGTAGCATCGTCGCCAGAAGCAGTTACTGCTGCTGTGTAAGTAGCAAAAGTTAAGTCATTAGCAGGAGTGCCGTCTGTTAGAGTAGCAGGATATACAATCGATACATTCATAGTAGTACCAGTTGTTGCACCTGCTACTTTAACTGCACCAGCTTCAGCGTCAGTAGCAGCTATGGTTGGTGTAGCTGCTGTTATGATAGAGCCGAAGTCTAAATCAGCTACATTTGTAACAGCTATAGAACCAACGATTACTGCTTTAGCAGATACGTTATCAGAATCAAAAGTTTGAGCAAAAGCGTTAACAGAAAGCATAGCTACAAGAGCAAGAGCGGAAATTGTTAATTTTAATGATTTCATAATAGTATTTGTTTGGTTGTTGAAAGTTGTTTTAGAGTTTCTGATTAAAAGATATATACAAAACTTGGGCTAACATAGTTAGATTATCTTAATGTTTAAAAATATATCCATCTAAGTCTAGTCATAATCAATGTATAGTACTATTGTGCCTGAGTAAACTCCATTTGGTATATTGCCCACATCAATACTTCCATATACATAAAGGTATAGCTTGCGCCATAAAGCTCCAGAATTATTAGTAGTCCCCCCAACGTTTATTATGCCTGAATTATTAGAAAGAATTTGAGCATTTGAGATATTAATATCTCCAGAATTATTATATGAGGTTTGTAATTTTAATGGAATATTATCAATACGGTTGTCAACCATAAACAAAGCATCAGGGTATGTTAACTCAAAGTATAGTGACTGGGATCGAATTGCACGAATACTAAAAATTCCTGTATTTATGTCGCCAATATTAATTTCTTTAATACCAGAATTAGAGATTACTTGGCCAAAATCTAAAGCTCGCTCTACTTCTACACTTAATTCGGGTTCAATGGTAATCTGAAGGTTTATGAACTGTGCAAAAAGAGATTGAGGTAAAATAGCCCCCAAAAGAATTAGTAATACCTTAGTAGACCTGTTAATCATAGCTAATGGATACAGTAATGTTGCCAGTATAACTCCCTGCGTTTACATTGCCGACATTTAAAGAGCCATAAATGTATAAATAAGCAGTTTCAAGATAAATATTTGGGTTATAGCCTTTATATACGGGTGTGGGGGGTGGTCTAGGTGGCCCAACAGGTCTGCGTTTAGTTGGGAATTGCGCACTAGCTATATTTGAAGATACCGTAAAATTAACCGCTTCACTAAAGGTGTTTGTTCCGTTATTAGCATAGGAAGCCATTAATGTATATGGAATACTGCAGCTTGGGTCATTTATGCAAAGTAAATCTCCGTTGAGCAAAAGGCTAGCGTCGGCGGTAATATCTACAATGACATCGAGATATTTTACACCTTGAATAGTCATAACCTTCGAGTCTGCAATAGGGATATTTACAACCCCTTCATTTTGAATAAGCAGTCCAAAATCTAAGTCTTCACCAATATTTAGCTCTGAAAGGGCAATCGAATATGCTGAACTATAATCCCCAAAATCTATTTCTTGTGCGTACGAATTTTGGGCACAACTCAATATTAGGATAATTGAAATGATAATAGCTGATATGTAATATTTTATATTCAAAATCATATATATTCAATTTCGATTGTAAAATCTCCATCATAACTACCAGGGAGTGCATTTCTCAAATTGATTCTACCGCCAACCCAAATATGGTATCTGCCTTCCTCATTAAATTGAAGATTACGAACATCTTCATCAATAATAGAGGTGGCTGTAGTTTGTTCTTCAATATTATTACCAGAGAGTTCATATTCAAAAATCAAAGTACCATTCCCTTTAGCTTGGGTAAGAACTCTAGATCTTTCATAATTAAGCCTGAAAGCAGCCCCAGGTGCACCCACTGCAATCATATAGCCCGCATTAATATCATTAAGAGAGTTAATGTAAATTTCATCTTGTCCCGCTTGAAGATTCCCAACTCTTATGCTGTTAACGGTAATAAGTTCTATGGAACTAACAATAGTGGCTCGGATATCTATATTTGCCTTAACACTCTGAGAGGCATCCTGCGCAAATAGATAATTTGAGCTACTAACGACGAGTAAAAATAAAATGAATAGGGCTCTTGTCATGGCTAAAACTTAATTGCCCTAAGTTAAGGGATAATTGTGTTAGATTGCAGTTAGGGTTTCTTAATTTTTGGTGGGGTACGAGTAACGAGTTATGGGTTACGGGGGGAATACAGGAGTCAGAATTCAGAAATCAGTGAACAATTAACAATGAACAGGGATTGGGGATTTAAGAATTTGAATGAAACCTCCAAGGTTTGGAATGATGAAAGGGGTGATTATTAGGATCTATTGAAACCTTGGAGGTTTGAGCCCCCAACTCCGTAGGAGCCTGCCTGCCGCATAGGCAGGTTGAATGTTAATAGCCCTGAGATTTATCTCGGGGTAAAGGGATTAAATTTTATCTAACTACTAATATCCAACCACCAATTCCGTTGTCTTTTATTTGATGAGGGTCATTTTTTTGACGAACACACCTTTTGGTGTAGTGAGCCTAGTGAAGTAGACACCACTAGAAAATTGGCTAGCATCCCATTCAATAGTGTGGACACCAGCAGCTAGTTCTTGGTTTACAAGAGTTGAAACCACTCGCCCTAGTACATCATAAACAGTAAGGTTTACTTCTGATTTTAATGGAAGTGAAATCTGTAAATTTGTAGTCGGATTAAAAGGGTTTGGATAGTTTTGTGATAACTCAAACTTTTTAGGAAGTTCAGATGCGTCTTCGCCTGGGGTAATTCTTAGATAGAATTCAACTTCTTTGTTAAGAGCTTTATTTTTGGAAGAAATTGCAGCTTTGCTTGGAGCGCTTTTAGGGACCTGAATTTTATTTTTCGATCTAACATTGAAAGAATATTCTTCTGTTTGATTTAAATCACTAATCTCCTTCTTATTTCGGTCGAGTAATTTAATAGTCCAGCTTTCAGGAACTTGTTTTAAGCCTTTCCAACTAAGTGTGTATTCACTGTCTATTTGAATCCCATTTCTAATCCCATTTACGTAAATAGGTATATCGATAGGTATACCGAAATCTCTCGGGAGGTTATTGATAGCTAGTTGTGTTCCATCATCAAGTAATGAGAATAACTCTAGGTATGTATTGGTATCGAAAGGTAAAAGCCTGTATGTATCAAAGTCATCTTTACCAGCACTTCCTGCTTCAGTGAAGGAGAAGTGGGTGGTTTTTACTAATGAATCTGATTTTAGAGTAAGTTCTATGGTTGGGGTACCTCTGCTTGCTTTGTAAAAGGTGCCACCAATTGTTTTAGAGGTTTTATTCACTTTTAAAGTTGGCGCGCCTACCCCATTCGCTTTAACCCAAAAACCTTGAAAGGGTGCGATTTTACCATCACCTAAAGAACCAGTGAGCCCGTTCCAAGTTAAGTAATCGTTGGTGGCAGGATCCCATACATAAATGGAATTATTCATATTAGTTTTAGTCCAATTCCCATCATCCCAATTTATAGTAGCAGTAAATGGATTTCCTACTAAATTCCAACCAGAGTCGGCCGCAGCAGTATAGGTGATAGGGAATGTAAACGAAGTGCCATCGCCATCATTTTCGGCTCCTTGAGTTTGCAAGGTAATAGGGAAGGCGTTATTATATAAAGGATCTAAAGGCTGGTTTCCAAAAAAGTAAACGAACAAGCCTCTGCCAGGTGTTAAGGATGTGGCTGCACTTGCTGGTTTACGCCATCTTTGATTGTCGGTACCAAGAATTAGCTCGTCATAATAAAGAACATTAGGCTGAAGAGTGTCACCTGGGTCGGAGCCTGTACTATAAAAAGCGCCTGCATAACCTTGTGTAATAGTGCCGTCTAAGAAGTCATCGTAATCTGAATCTATAGGTGGCGAGAGAAGCCTCCAGCCTGTAGTTCCGGTTATTTGGCGGCGTGCAATTAGATTGGTAATGTTGCCTTGTTTAATATTACTCACAAAGCTAGTACCAGATTCGAGAGTTAAGGTGCCATCATTAATAAATAGGGTATCGGTAACCACCAAATCATCGTTTATTACTACACCAGAGGGATTATCTACAGTAAAGCTTCTTAGGTTATTAATACCATTAATTTGTTGAGCAGAAGAGCCATTTGCAACAAGTGATGTATTGGTTAAATCGATTGAACCACTTACGCCTACATTTATATTGCCACTGAAAGTAAATTTTGCATTAGTTCCTTTTAAGGTGCCATCTATGTTAATATCGTCGTAGGAAACTAGTTGTGAACCAGCTGTCATGGTAAGTGTTTTGCCAGTTGAAATATTAATGCCAGAAAATGCCTCGAGATAATCGTTGGCAGTTACATTATTACTAATAAATAGGGAATCTGCAGTAAAATCATTTTCAATTACTTGAGCGGTGCTACCATTAAAATATACATTAGATGAGCCAGCGATAAAGTATTTAACCTTAGAGTCACCACCAATATTTATGATGCCGTCATTCCCAAAAATGCTACCATCACCTGAAATCTCATTGTTAATGGTAATAGTCCGGCTTACTAAAGTTACATTAGCACCATTTTCTATAACTAAAAAATCGATACTCGGGTCTTCTCCGTCAATAATAGGATAATTATCTAAGCCAGTTGGAATCATTACAACTTGCCCTAAAGTGGGAAGCACCCCAAGGCTCCAATTACTTGTATTACCCCAATCAATTTTGTTTAATTGGTTTCCGCCGGCATCACCTTCCCATTCGTTAAATTGAGTAATTACAACCACAGCGTCGTCGGTGAAATTTATGGTATTATTCAAATTAGCAGTAATGGTGACCGTTTCGATGGTACTAGAAGCGGTTAATGTAGAGGTATAACGGCCATTAGAAACATAAGTAGCAGGGGTGCTTATAGATGCATTAGCCCCACCTTTAGATACATTTATTGTACCAGGATTTGTGGTAAGGTTATTACCATATTGATCCTTTAGCTGAATGGTTATGGTAGTATTATCTGATCCATTATTTTGGAGATAGCTTTTTGTAGGCGTAATAGTTGTTGTTGTAGCGCTTGTTGTACTAGGGTTTACAGTAAAACTATTACTTGTTGCAGTTTGAAAGGATGCAGTTTTTCTAGCTGTTATAGTTCGGCTACCAGCAGAAGTTATGGTAACTGAATGGGAACTTAGCACCCCATTTGTAAAGGTTGAGGTAGTACCACCACCAGATGTTAGAGTTCCTGAGGATGTAATATTTACGGAATTTCCAGGACCATCAAAAGACTCAACGGTATTGCCATGGGCATCTTTGGCAGTAATTTTAATGTTAAAGCTACTACCTGCAGTTTGAGTACCAATATTGCCACCACCCACATCTTCTATTAAGAAAGTAGCAATATCACTAAAGGTGTACACCACTGTGGCATCACCAGAGGTAATGCCATTGCCATCTATACTTGCTGTAAAAATTGCAGAACCTAGTGAAGATGGGGCTGTTACCGTGGCTTTATAAGTTCCATTACCATTACCGGTAGTTGCTGAGATTGAACCTGTACCAGAAGATTTTGAAATTAATATAGTCTCAGAAACATTTCCAATTGCATCATTGCCATATTCATCACGCAGTTGGAGAGTAATAACAGATTCGCTTACTCCATCAGCGATTAAACTATCGGGTGTAGCGTAAACATACGAGCTATCTATATTAGGGGAGTTGGGTACAATAGTAAATGTATTACTGCTTCCAAACTCACTACCAGCACTATTTGTTGCTGTTAAAGTTGCGCTATTACTTGCTAAGGTAAGTCCAACAGAATGTGAGTTATATACACCACCCACAAATGGGCCAATACTAGTTGTAGTTGTGGCACCAGAGAACGTACTTGTAGTGGTAAGGTCTATATTACCGGTAAAGTTATCTTTACCCATTGTGCCATCTATTACAGCGCCAATGCCATCAACAGCAGTTATTTTGATATTAAATGAAGAGCCAGCAGTTTGGGTAGGAATATTTCCACCACCTGCTATTTCAATTTCAAAGCCAGCAAGTGTTCCAGCAGTAGCAATTGTAAAGGAATTACTTGCTGGCGAGTTACTAAGGGAGGGGGCTGATGCGACAATAGTTTTAAGGCCGACCTGATTGAATTGAGTGTTGCTAAAAGTAGCTTTACCTCCAACGTTAGTAGTCGCTGTGTTACCACTAATATTTCCCGAACCAGTATTTATAGATAAAGTTACTAGAGTACCTGATTGTGAAACAAAATTATTAAAACTATCTGTTATTTGAACTTCAATAGTTGGTACGGGAGCGTTTCTATTACCATTTACAGGTTGTTGTGTAAAAATCAATTTTGAAGCAGCTGCGGGTGATATAGCAATGGTGTTTGAAGTTACATCTGCAAAACCCATTGCAGAAAATGTAAGATCAATAGTATTGGCTACATTATGGGATAAGTTTGTAAATGTAACAACACCATTTACGGCCGTTTTAGTGACGGTACCTTGCAAATTTCCGTTGCCAGTATTACGAGTTGCTGTAATTTGAGTAAAGTTATCGGTAGTGACAATATTGTTATAGCTATCGAGTATTTTTATTACTGGTTGAGCTACAAATGGCACCCCTGCAGTTGCTGTAGCAGATGGTTGAGTGGTAATTGAAAGAGAGGATGCAGCAGATGGAGTGACCGTTAATACACCTGTTTGTACTGCGGTAAAGGCACCCGAAGTGGCTTTTATTTTAGCTGTTCCTGTAAGGGTAGCGTTGAAAGTAGTACTAGTTCCTGTTGAAGAACTTAAATCGGTATCAGTAACCCCGCCGGTTTCAGATTCAGTACTCCAAGTAGAAGACTGATTTCTTTTAAAGTTTCCAAATTGATCTCTAACATTAGAATAAACGGTTAGAGATTGGCCTGCTTCAATATTTTGAGCCGCAATTAATGAGCCCCCGGCAGTGGGTAATGATTCTACTCTAATCTGGCTGTCAGCACCAGCAACCATTGAAAGGGTACCATAATTTATAGTTCCGCCAGGCGCGCCACTTCCAATATTTGTAATATTACCAGAAACTATTGGGGTACCTTGAGATGGACGAACTCTAATATCAGAGAATGTAATAGTATGTGGGTTATTTTTTGGGTTACCAGCACTAGATCCTGTTATGCTAAAAATTAATTCTGTAGCGGTACGAGATGTTAATGTTACCGTAATTCTTGTAGCTTTAGATGAAGTAACATTAATTGTAGGTGCAGTTCCTCCTACATCCCAAACAAAACCAGAGGGAGTTTTCAACCGCATAGTACCGGATGCTAATTGGCCAGGCGAGGTTTCTGTGATAACAGGGCCTGTTAGGTTAGTCCAAGTGCCTGAAGCAAAATTATCTACTGAAATACTGGAACCTCCAGTGGCGGGCGTAATAGTTTGAGCATATATTCTGCCTGAACCAACTATTAAAAAGATGGAAAGTAGGGTGTAGCGGAATAAATATTTTCTCGCGTAGCTCATTAACCTTAAGTAAGATGATTTATTGGTAATTATACTATTTCTAATTAAACGAGTTAGTCTACTTACAATTACCTGTGCAAATATATAAATAATGGATTTGGTGTAAGCTATAATTAAGTAATTCTAACTAAATAAGGTCTCAGTGAATAATTACTACTTAATGAGGGTCATCTTTTTAGTGAAAACGCCATTTTTATTAACTAGGCGATATAAATAAACACCACTAGCAAGGTTGCCAGAGTCCCATTTGAAAGTATACTCTCCCGCATCTAACTCTTTCGAAACTAGTGTAGTAATCTCTCTGCCTAGAATGTCATAGATAGTAAGTGTGGTATAGCTCTGCAGTGGTAGCGTAAATCTGATATTTGTAGTTGGATTAAACGGATTTGGGAAGTTCTGTTTTAACTCAAATTTGTTAGGAAGATCAGCCGCGTCCTCACCGGGTTCAATTCGAATTAGAAACCTGCTACTTGCTGCTTTAGCTTTGTGTGTTATTTTAGGCTTAGCCCCAAAAGCACCATTTGGTGCATCTTCAGCACTGGTAGTTTCAATTTCTAACAGGTAGGTATCAAATTCTTCAATATTAATCTGTTCACCAGTTTTAGTGTCAACTAAGGTAATAGTCCATCCTTGGGGAATATTTTTAAAATTATCGAATATAAAATGCAAGGCTTTCTTTTTAGGAGCACCAATTTCGTATGCATTCACAAAAAGAGGTACTTCTATAGGAATACCAAATTTACGTGGCAAGTTATTGATGGAAAGCCGGTCGCCATCTTGTGTTATGCTGGCGAGATCTAAATAAGAGTGAATATCTGGCAATGGAACTAGGCGGAATGCATCTTTGCGATCTTTACCATTTTTGCCTTCTTCACTAAACATAAAATGCGTCGCGGCGGTGTTATCATCATCAGAAAGAGTCAGAGAAAAAGAAGGTTTTGAATCGTTCTCGGATGCCATCGCTTTGCCCACAAAAACGCCACCTGTTGTTTTAGCATCTTCCTGAACAATTAAGGAAGGGCTAGCGGCATTAGCTTTTACCCAAAACCCTTGAAAAGGCGAAATAAGTCCATTGCCTAAATCGCCCGTTGTTCCATTCCATGTTTTGTATTGGTTGGTGGAATAATCCCACAGGTAAATCGTATTGTCGATATTAGTTTTTGTCCAGTTGGAATTATCATCCCAATTAATAGTTGCCGCGTATGGATTACCCAACAAAGACCAGCCCGAATCGGCGGCTGTGGTGTACGTTACATTAAAATCTATAGCGCCACTATGCTCTTGCCCTTCCACGGTTAGGGTAGCAGGGAGGTTGTCATTATATCTTGAATCGGCAGGGATATTTCCAAAAACGTAGGTGTAAAGTCCCTGAGCAGGTGTAAGTGATGTGGCCGCGCTAACTGGCGCTCTCCATCGCTGATTATCGGTTCCAGGATGAGATTCTAAATAGTACATCACGTTAGGCTGCAAGCTATCTAGTGGCGCATTGCCAAGCGAAGAGCCAGTATAGCCTTGGGTTACAATTCCATCCAATAAATCGCCGTAGGTAGAGGCAATAGGGGAGGAAAATAAGCGCCAACCTCTAGATCCCGTAATACTTCTTTTCATCGCTAATTTACCGGCGCTCACCGATTTAGTATTGGCGATTAGATTATACCCTGAATTGACAATTAGCGAACCCGAGGTTAAATAAAGAGTGCCGTTTACTTTTAGATTACTAGAAAGGGTGACGCCAGCCGCGTTATTTACCGTGAAGTTATTTGCGGTAGAAGGAAGCCCAGTTCCTGTATTTTGAGCTCCACTACCATTATAGGTATAAGAACCTGAAGAGCCAAAAGTACGAGTGGTAGTTTGAATATTTCCTGTTGCACCCGAAGAGCTAATTCCAGCAGATGAACCAATTGCCAAAGTGCCATTAGTGACTTCAAATGTTCCAATTCCTGTGATTGTTTTAGTGCCTAGAGTCAGAGTGCCACCTGAAACCACCTGTAATTTTGAACTAGTTTTTACTTCCAACGAAGATTGGTTGGTGATTGAAGCAGCCCCGTTTATGCTAACCGTATGCCCATTACCAACTATAATTGTGGCGTTACTAGTAGTTGTTGGGTTTTCGCTAGCGGCAGCTCCAGTATGGCTTATTTTAGACCAAGTACTATTGTCGGACCAATTACCTGTTTGTCGGCTATAGAGAAATAAAGGCCCTTTTTTTTGGAAATATTTTATGTGATTGGCAGAAATATTGGCATTAGTGCTACTTTTTATATTTGTTCTAATCAGCACTGCATATATAACATCCTCCTCAATAGTTGCCATGGTAATGGTAACCACTTTTTTATTACCTCCTGTATTTAATGAGGCGTTTGAAATGGCAACCGTCGAGCTTGGATTGCTCTTTTTATAAATGGAATAATTACCAGTAGTTTCCGTAGTGCTTTGATCCATTTCCATATTAAATGTAATTACCAGAGTGGTAGTATTAGGTGCAATAGCTGTAACGGCGTAGGGATTTGTTGGGCTATAGGCATCTTCATCACCATTAACATCACCACGTATATTTACGTTGTCGCTTCCGTTTACATTTAATTCACCATCTTCCCCAATGGTAAGGTCGTTTTCAATAACAATAGTATTACCATTTACTCCAGTATCTACTGTAGTACCTGGTTCTATTTCCACATTATAGAATGTAACATCAGAGCCAATATCAATGTTTTGATTATCACCAGCAAAAACAACGGTACTAGTACCAGCATCAAAAGTGGAGCCTGTTGGGGAGCTTATATCTCCCTCTAAAATAATGGTAGAATTACCGGCATCAATAGTACCACTCCAAGAAAAGTTAACATCTCCGCCAACATGAAGAACACCATTATCAAGGGTCATGTGGCCTGAGTTATTGAAATTGGCATCACCATTAATAGTTACATTCGCATCTTGGATATTTAAGTATCCGCCACTAACTACTTCTAGATCAGAATTAATGTTAACGGTTCCTGAGCCAAAGTTTGCTGTGCCACTATTACCAATGTAAACTTCATCATTAAAATCTATACTTCCACTATCTAGGTTCAGTAACCCACCACTTTTTATATCAACTTTACCATTAAAGGTAGTAGTTCCGTCGTCACCATTGTAGGTACCATTTAAGGTGGTGATTTTATCAACATTCACCGTCCCATTCTGGACGTTAAAAACCTTGCTATTGCTAACGGTTAAATTGCCAGATACATCAAACGTGCCGTTACCCAAACTAACGTTAGCATTTAAAGTTACATCTATAGCTTTGCTCACATTGCCCGCAGTAAAACTACCATTAGTGATTTTAATGGCAACTATATTGCTGTAACCTAAAGTAAAAGTAGTACTGTTTGCCCCGGTCATATTAACGTATCCGTTCACAATATTTAAAACTCCATTACCAGGAATAGTAAGGCTACCATTTATAGTCACCGTCGCATTATTACGAATAGTGAGCTGGTCCCCAGGATTTGAGGTGTATTGGTTTATGGTTAAATTCTCGATAGTAACATTAGAAGTTATTACCGGGCGGGGAGTGGTATTACCTCGAATTAAAACGTTATGACTAGATGTAGGTACCCCCGTTGGATTCCAGTTCCCTGCAGTATGCCACGAAGAATCTATGGCGCCAGTCCATATCTTATTCTGGGCTTTTGCATCTAACGAGATACCAAAAAGCAGAATAAGTGCTGAAAATAGATATGTGGAGATTTTTGTGTACATACTTCATGTTATTATCGACCCTCAATATACGAAAATTAAATGTGATGAACTGAGAGCTAGCTAAACAGAAGTGGCTTAAAAGAGCTTTAAAGAGGGTTTTTTTGCTTGAAATCTTAGATTGTTTTAATAATATGGAAATAGAGATATTTGTGCGTCTTGAATAGTTTTAGCTTTCAATCAATAAGCGATTTAGATTTAATCAGAATAGATGTAGTTTCACACATTAATTTATCGCCTAGTTTAATTTCTGATTGAATATTATACATTATGGAAAATAATAAACGTGACTACATGCCTGAAAAGTACTGGCAGGCTATTGAAATATTATTACCGCTTAGGAACGAAAGAAATATAATTGAGGCTAGGGTATGCGTGTACTAATAACTGGCGGTGGGGGGCAATTAGGCAAAGAATGGGAAGATTTTTGCGTTGCTAATAATATTGAGTTTAAAAGCTCAAATTCAGCAGAATTAAATATAGCCGATCCTAAACAAATTGAGGAAGTAGTTCATGCCTTCAAACCAACTGTACTCATAAACTGTGCGGCTTATACCAAAGTTGATTTGGCAGAAGATGAAAAAGAGAAGGCGTTTTTAATTAATGGGGAAGGGGCTAAGAATCTTGCTCAAATTTGCCAAAATCGAAATATAAAGCTTATTCACTATTCCACCGATTACATATTTAGTGGCACTGATGCTGATAGGGAATTATTTGTAGATGGATTTTCTGAAGATCATGATCCTAAGCCCATAAATGTATATGGAGCCAGTAAATTGGTAGGGGAGTTGGCTATTAAAAATTCTGGATGTGATTATTTAATATTGCGCGTTTCTTGGTTGTGTGGTAAACACGGCCATAATTTTGTTAAAACGATGCTTAAACTAGCAGAAACGAAGGATGAGTTGAGTATAGTAAACGATCAATTCGGTAGCCCAACATTTGCAGCAAATGTGGTAGAGAATACTTGGGCACTTGTGCAAGCCAAACAAACAGGTGTTTTTAATATTAGCTCATCAGGATTATGTACATGGTTCGATTTTGCTACCGAAATATTTGTCCAGAAAAGTATTTCGATAAAACTACATGCAGTAAACTCAGCGGCTTTCCCAACAAAAGCAAAAAGACCTGCATTTTCTAAGTTAAGCACCAAAAAAATGAGTAAAATTGAAGGTTCAAATATTGAAAGTTGGAAATCTGGCTTACAAAAACTGCTAAAGCAATTTTAGAATGAAAATTACAGACTGTAGCATCAAGGATGTTAAACTGATAGAGCCTCGAGTTTTTAAAGATAACCGTGGCTATTTTTATGAATCATTTAGGGCATCAAGTTTAAAGGAGGCGGGTATAGATCTTGATTTTGTTCAAGATAACGTCTCTAAATCATATCAGAATGCTATTCGAGGGCTGCATTATCAAATTATCAATCCACAGGATAAGCTAGTAGCTTGCCTAAAAGGCACCATTTTAGATATTGCCGTGGATTTACGGAAAGATTCACTAACTTTCGGCCAGTACGTTGCTGTAAAACTATCCGACGAAAACAACCGGTTACTATTTGTACCTAAAGGTTTTGCACATGGCTTTTCGGTGCTAAGTAAAGAAGCGATTGTAAGCTACAAATGTAGCGATTACTATAACCCAGAAGGTGAACGAGGGGTAAAATGGAATGATCCATTTATACAGGTTAATTGGGAAGTTGAACATCCAATACTTTCCGAAAAGGACCAAAACCTTCCGTCACTATCATCATTAAGCGAAGAGAATTTATTTTGAAAAAGATAATTGTAACAGGTGGCTCGGGCTTTATTGGCTCAAATTTAATACTTCGATTGTTCGAGAAGCACCCTAATTTGGTTATCATGAACATCGATAAACTCACCTATGCATCCGATTCATCGTACCTAAAACCATTGCGTGATTCTGAGCGATACTACTTTAAAAAAATAGACCTCGTAAACCGCGATGAAGTTAAAGACATTGTTAAAAGCTTTAAGCCGGATGGAGTTATTCACCTAGCTGCAGAGTCGCACGTAGATAATTCCATATCTGGACCAGAGCCGTTTATTTTATCGAATGTGCTTGGTACTTTTAACATTCTTGAAGAATGTAGATTGCTCTGGAAAGAAGATGAGAAAGACTGGAAAAATAATCGGTTTGTTCACGTTTCTACCGACGAGGTTTATGGCGCTTTAGGGGATGAAGGTTTGTTTACTGAAAACACACCTTATGCACCAAATTCACCATATTCTGCATCTAAAGCAGGTAGTGATATGATTATTAGATCTTACTTCCATACGTATGGGATGAATGTGGTAACTACGAATTGTTCTAATAATTACGGGCCTCATCAGCACGACGAAAAGTTAATTCCTACCGTTATCAGAAATGTGATGAAGAATAATGCTATTCCAGTTTATGGAACGGGAGCGAATGTTCGCGATTGGCTTTTTGTGCACGACCATTGTGATGCGCTTGAAACAGTATTTCTGAAAGGAAAGGCAGGCGAAACCTACAATATTGGTGGCAATAACGAATGGAAGAATCTAGAGTTGATTCATAAAATTTGTGACATTCTGAATGAAGAAGTTGGGAAAGGACCAGAAGGGGACTATAAAAATCTTATTAGTTTCGTAACTGACCGTTTAGGTCACGATTTTAGATACGCAATTGATGCCTCTAAAATTAAAAATGAACTAGGTTGGGAGCCTTCTCAAGATTTTGATGGAATGTTACGCGAAACTGTTTTGTGGTATATACAGAAATATGCAGGGGCAGAGAACCTATAAAAGGTCTCAATAAAATTAAATTTAACAGAATTATAGTAGAATGAGTGAAAGCAGATATTGGTTAATGAAATCGGAACCGTATGACTACAGTATCGATGATTTAGAAAGAGATCAAGTAGAGCCTTGGGATGGAATTCGTAATTACGAAGCGCGTAATTTTATGCGAGACAAAATGCAGATTGGGGATAAAATCTTTTTCTATCACTCTAATGCCAAGCCCATTGCCATTGTAGGTATCATGGAAGTAGCTAGCGAGCCTTACCCAGATCACACTCAGTTCGACCCAGACTCAAAGTACTTCGACCCTAAAAGCACAGAATCCAAACCTCGTTGGATGTTGGTTGATGTTAAATTCAACAAGAAGTTTAAAAATCCCGTGACACGCGAAGCCATGAAGCTAGAAGAAGAGCTTCAAGAAATGCTCATTTTCAAACGCAGCCGTCTTTCCATCACTCCCGTTACCGAAGCTGAATGGAAAAAAATTAACGAAATGGCTAGCTAGATTTAAGACACAAGACATAAGATGTAAGAAGCTAGTTTTGAGGGGTGAGCAGTGAGCGGTGAGGGAAATGAATGAAATCTATTCTTTTAACTTATAACATGAGAGCTAGGTCTCACTGCACTTCCTTGGCGTCAATGATTTGTACCTCATGTTGTTTGAACAGATTTATGAACCAGAATAGATGTGTATAGAGATTAGTCTCTGGGGGAGACCAAGATTAGATTTAAGTCGCAAGACATAAGATTTAAAACTGTGGGATTGATGTTACTCAGTCTTAAATGGCAATCTCTAAGTTATTAAATAACAAAACTATCTCCCCTAGGGGGGGAGACCGAAATCAAGCTCGCTTGATTTCAGAGGGAGGACTCGTGGGTGCCCAATTTGTCCACAATTTCCGAAATCATCTAGATTTTCTTGAACCCATTTCGAAGTTCTGGAAGTCAAAGATTTCTACTCTATTCTATAATCCACCTCAAATCTCACTACTTACTCCTCAAACCTAATTTCTTAGGTCTTACTACTTGTGTCTTGTATCTATATTTTTTGATTTCAGAGGGAGGACTCGTGGGTGCCCAATTTGTCATAATTTTAGAACCTGACCATTATTATTAATCGCCGAAGACGCGCTCATTAAATGAATCTTGCTGAAATTTCGGTGGATCTACTCGCATTTTTTATAAAACAATCCTGCCCACCGATTCCATCTTTACGCGTTTTCCTAACCTATGGTTACCTCTTCCTGCGGAAGTATGCACCATAGGTTATTCACATTTAACACCTTTGGTGTTGGAATTCTTCTTGATTGTAAACATTAAATCCCAAAACCTTACGCCTATTACTTCTAATGGCTTGATTCTAAAATCCTCAAAACTCACTGCTCACCCCTCAAAACTAGCTTCTTACTACTTATATCTATTTCAATCCCCAAAAATTAGACTATATTTGGGCAGATATATATTTAAAAGCTTCGTTGCTTTAAATAATCCACTTAAAATGAGATTTCATGAAATATTATTTTTCTTCTGCAATTGTACTTTTGCTTTTTGCATCCTGCACCCCAGAGCCACAACCTGAAAAAGTGTATTCGAGCCCAGAGTGGGCAAAGGGTATTGTTTGGTATCAAATATTCCCAGAACGTTTTAGAGATGGAGATTCCACAAATCAACCAAATAGAGAACGTGCCCGAGGTCCTGAGGGCTGGGAAATAAGCTCATGGACTCAAGATTGGTACCAGCGCGATGATTGGGAGAAAGATCACACCGACGATTTCTATTCCATTGTTAGGGAGCGAAGATACGGTGGGGATTTGCAAGGAGTGATTGACAAGCTAGATTATTTAAAAGATTTGGGAGTCGGTGGTATTTATCTCAATCCCATTTTTGATGCTCAATCTATGCACAAATACGATGCTTCTTATTTTCATCATATAGATCGTAATTTTGGGCCTAATCCAGAAGCAGATGTTGCTCAGTTCGAAGCTGAAAATCCAAATGATCCTTCTACATGGAAATGGACGAGTGGAGACAAACTATTCTTAGAGCTCATTAAAGAAGCCCATAAGCGTGATTTGAAAGTGGTAATTGATGGAGTTTTTAATCACACAGGCACCGAGTTTTGGGCGTTTAAAGACCTAGTGAAGAATCAAGAAAAGTCGAAGTATAAAGATTGGTACATCGTTAACTCATTCGATAACCCAGAAACAGACGAAAATGAATTTGATTATGAAGGTTGGTGGGGCTTTAAAGGCTTGCCCGTATTTAGAGAAGAAAACGAAAATTTAATTGATCCCATAAAACAACACATTTTTGACATAACTAGACGCTGGATGGATCCAAATGGAGATGGGGACCCTAGTGATGGGGTGGATGGCTGGCGACTTGATGTAGCTGAGGAAGTGGGAGATAATTTTTGGATAGAATGGCACGATTTAGTGAGAGAAATAAATCCCGAAGCCATTACAATTGCCGAGATATGGACGGACAAAGCCAAGGATTATATTAATGCAGAAATGTTTACCACGGTGATGAACTATAGATTTGCCTACGCAGCTAAAGATTATTTCATTGACGAGAGAATTAGTATTGCTGAATTTGAAAATCGACTAAAACAAGTAGAAGAGGATTATCCAGAGGAAGGTTTAGATGTACTTCAGAACCTCATGGATAGCCACGACACAGCGCGTTTAGCTTCCATAATTGTAAATCCAGGTTTAGAATATGATCGAAATGGTTCGGTAAAAGATGGTTTCAATCCACGTAAACCAAATAAAAAAGAGAGAGCAGTACAAAAGCTAGTATCCATCTTTCAGTACACATGGAAAGGTGCTCCTATGATTTACTATGGAACAGAATCTGGAATGTGGGGCGCCGATGATCCTGATGACAGAAAGCCAATGGTGTGGGATGATATGAAGTATGAGCCAGAGCGAATTCATCCACTCGGCAAAAAAAGAGCAGTGGATGACAATAATTTCGATGCTGAATTACATAGTTTCTACAAAAAGCTCGCTGAAATAAGAAATCAATATGTAGCTATTCAGAAAGGTGATGTTGAGTTTCTACTGCTAGATGAAGAGACTGGATTAGTAGTATTTAAGCGTTCGTACCTAAATGAGCCTAGTGTGTATGTGGCTTTAAATCGCTCAGAGCAGCCACTAACATTCGCTATAGAAACTTGCACGTACACCGATTTAATGAGCGACGAGTTGGTTGAATCTGAAAATTGTTCTCAAGAACTTAAAATCCCAGCCGTTTCAGGAAGAATAATTTCTATTCAAACCAATTAATAAAACAGTCCATATTTACTAAAATGATGGAAGGAAGTTTCTTAACTTACATCTATGAGAATTGACAATAAATATTTCCCAGCATTTATGGCGGTAATGGCACTGGTTTCTGCGCTCATTATCGTTTACGCATCCCTTTCGTTCAAAGACAAAGAACAAACTCGCTTTTTAAACAGTATTAGCACAAACGACACTTTAACAGTGAAAAAAATGCGATATGTTCATAAAGACGACAGTGTTAGTGTGAGCGAATTTAAAGGGAAGAATGTAGTTCTGCTTTTCTTTTCTAGTTGGTCAGAAAAATCAAACTTCATGATTGATGAAATAGCAACTTTGACTGATCAAAATAGTAGTATTCATGTGATAGGTGCCCTTGTGAAAGACGCAACTGACAGCATTGATTTTGAAGCACTTCCAAAAAACTTCACCTACGTAGATGGGGTGTCATTATATAATGACCTTAAAGTTCCTGGAGTGCCTTCATACGTGGTTTTTGATAAGAATGGAAGCTATGTTTATGCCCATGTAGGCTACCAAGAAGGAGCAGGTTACAGCTTGCTTAAACAGTATATTGATGACTAATCAATCAAAATATGTGGTTTTTAATGGGGAATTTGTAGAAGAGAATACGCCCATTATTTCTACTTCATCGCGAGGCTTAATGTATGGCGATGGTTGTTTTGAAACCCTTAGAAGTTATAGAGGAAAATTCCTCCACTTCGGCGATCATTTTGAACGCTTAGTATTAGGATTGAAATACCTAGGGATTGAACCCACGCTTAAAGAGGAAGTATTATTCCATCAACTGAAGGCCTTATCCCAGAAAAATGGATTAGGCGAGCAAGATGCAGCCTTTCGGATTCAATGTGTGAGAAGGGGTGACGCAGGATTTGGGACAACTTCGGTTCATTCAGATTATATTATTACGAGTAGAGATTTACCAACAACGGGAAAAGATGTTTTATTAAAAACAGTAGCAACTCGCGCTATTCCCGAAGCATCCCTCACCCGAAAAGTAAAGCTCACAAATTCAATTAATTATATCAAAGCCGCACAAGAGGCGAGTAAATTAGGTGGCAACGATGCATTAATGCTAACCACCAAGGGATTTATTAGTGAAACAACTATTGCTAATATATTTTGGTTGAAGGGGGATACCGTTTATACGCCTAGCGAAAAGTGTGATTTGCTACCTGGAATTACCCGAAAAATCGTTCTAAGTTTAATTTTAAATATGAATGATATCCGTGTGGAAGAGGGCGAATATAAGCTCAAAGATTTGACGGATGCAGAAGCTGCTTGGGGTACTAATTCTTTGCGTGAGATATTCCCAATAACGAGTATTGATGAAATCAATTTTAAGACTTCACATCCATTTATTAAACGGCTGCAAAAAGAATTTGAGAAGTATAAAACGAAGAACTTAAACAATGAACATATTTACCTCTATAGCCGACGTCTGGACCTACCTTGACGACTTGCCCAAGTTTCAAGTGCAGGGTGCATCAGCGGCAAAATTTGGGCTTCAGAATATCACGGAATGCTGCCGAAGGCTTGAGAATCCGCATTTAAAATACCCAACCATTCATGTTGCAGGAACCAATGGAAAAGGAACCACCTGTTATTTGTTAGAACAGGTTTACAACAACACAGGTTATAAAACGGGACTGTTTACCTCGCCCCATTTATTGCGCTATAATGAGCGAGTGCGAATAAGTAAACTGGAAATTAGCGACGATCTAATACTCGATTTTTTTAGAGAAAATGAACGGTTATTAAATGAGCTCTCGTTATCCTATTTCGAGATTAGCACTGTACTTGCATTTTGGGTTTTTGCCAAGCAGAAAGTGGACATTGCCATTATTGAAACGGGACTCGGTGGGCGCTTAGATTCAACCAATATTGTAGAATCATCACTAGCAATTATTACTAGTATTGGGCTCGACCATCAAGATGTATTAGGAGAAACGGAAGCACAGATAGCTATAGAAAAAGCAGGTATTATAAAACAGAATAAACCTGTAATCTTAGGAAATATAACGCCGGGAAACGCTCAAGTATTCTCAAAAGTTGCTGCAGAAAAAGAATCGAAATTAATTTCAGCACAACAATTTAATCCTAAATGGGAGCGAGGTATTTTTAAATCGGAAGATTTGGGAGTTGAGATTCAAACAAACTTGATTGAAAGTGTAAACAAGTGGAATGTTTTAACGGTGTTGCTTGCCACTCGTGAACTTCAAAATATGTTCCCAGTGAACCAAAACGATGTTCATAAGGCTATTTCTGCATTTGCAGGAGCGCCCGCTAGATTTGAGAAATTACATCCTAATAAAGAATGGTATTTTAGCGGGGCTCATAATGAGCAGGCATTAACATCCACTATCGATAGTTTGGTAGACATTAATGGAAAAGAACCTATTCTTATTTTTTCGATGATGAAAGACAAGGTTTCTATGGAATCTACCAAACTTTTGGTTACATTTAGGCGAAGATATTTTTTTCAACAAGAAGGTGAACGAGCCGCTACCATAGAGTTAATTCGTTCCAAAATGGCAGTCGAATCCATTACCGAAGAAAATTATCAAACTATTTTAAAAGAACTTGAGACAGAGTTAGTAATTATTGCAGGAAGTTTTTACTTTTACCCCATCGTTAAGCGGTGGATGAACAAATTAAAGCAATAACACCGGCTCTTTCCTTACCTAATGAACAATCCTGAATACGCTATCTATATGTGATAGTTGGATGTTCACTACAAACTTAGTAAGAACTCATTATTTACTTAACAGCTACAATTATATATGTCAGATAATCAGACCGTCAATATTACGGCTGGAGAACTGGTTTCCCTAGAAAAAAAGAAATTACCAGAGCTTCAAACAATAGCAAAAGCGCTTGGAATTAAGCGGGTAACCGGTGTTAAGAAGCAAGAATTGATTGCACAGATCAATGAAAAGAATGCGAAAACTCCGAAAGGAGTTACCGTAAAGCTCCGCCCAAGAAATAAAAAACCTGGTGATGCGCCTACTGCTCAACCTTCTTTGATTTTTAAGAAATCAGAAAAAGTTGATCTTGATGAGATTACCAATGTACCTGTACCTGAGCCAAAGTCAGTGCCAAAGCCAAAACCAAAACGTGAGCCTGAAGTTGAAGCTAAAAATGAACCTGTTAGGCCTACTGAAAAGGACGAGGAATTAACCACTTATGGTGGCCAAGACCATATCGTTTCTTATCGTAAAAAGGATGAAGAAGAAAAGAAGCCTAAGCCAAAAAGGCCAGTTCATGCACCACGTAAAGGGAAGTCTCGTAAAACGGAGCACGACCAACTTCCAGAATCTGATGCACCTACACTTCAAGAGCGAATTGCAGAATTAGAGCCAAACTTGGGTCCTTATTTATTTAATGAGGGTACTTTAGAAATTCTACCCGATGGCTACGGATTTTTACGCTCTGTAAATTATAATTACAAGGCTAGCCCAGACGATATTTATGTTTCACCATCGCAAATTAAGCGCTTTAGGCTGAAACAAGGCGATTGTGTAATCGGTATTATCCGCCCACCTAAAATTGGTGAACGTTACTTTGCATTGCTTCGTGTAGAAGGTGTAAACGGACGTATACCAACTGATATGGACAGCAGACAAGATTTCGACGACATGCTTCCAATTCACCCAGAAGAAAGATACGTGATGGAACATGATTCTAAAGATTATTCTACACGCTTAATTGATTTATTTTCGCCATTAGGTAAAGGTCAGCGTGGATTGATTGTTGCTCAACCTAAAACTGGTAAAACCACTATTTTGAGAGGTGTTGCCAATGCAGTTGCAAAAAATCATCCCGATGCTAAGATATTAATTCTTCTTATTGATGAGCGTCCTGAAGAAGTTACAGAAATGGAGCGCTCGGTTATAAGTGCCGAAGTTACCGCTTCCACTTTCGATGAAAAACCAGAAAATCATATTGGTCTTGCTGAGTTAGTTTTTCAAAAAGCCAAGCGTTTAGTAGAAAGCGGACACGATGTAATATTGTTGCTAGATTCTATTACCAGACTTGCCAGAGCATACAACGTTGTAGCAAGTAATAAAGGCCGAACGATGTCGGGTGGGGTAGATTCTGAAGCGTTAAAAGTTCCGCGTCAGTTATTTTCATCTGCTAGAAATATCGAAAACGGTGGCTCGCTCACTATTTTAGCTACAGCTTTAGTAGAGACTGGCTCTCGTATGGATGATGTGATTTTTGAAGAGTTCAAAGGAACGGGTAACATGGAGCTTGTGCTCGACCGCCGTATTTCTGAACGAAGATTATATCCAGCTATAGACATCTTTAAAAGTGGAACACGTCGCGAAGAATTATTGGTTTCTGAAGAGGAGAGAGAGAAGGTTGTACTTTTACGACGCTACCTCACCAATATGAATCCATTTGAAGCGATGGAATTCCTACTAAAGCAAATTAAGGGAACCAAAACGAACGAAGAATTCCTCATTTCGATGAATAAATAGGGATATAGCAGTGAGTTTTGAGGGGTGAGGGATGAGTGCCTCGCTTGGGCGGTACATCCAATTTCTTGTTTTGAACCACGGATTGGGAGGATTACACTGATTGCACGGATTTATTGATTAGCTGAACCTAATCTCCAATTCCGAAATCCCCTAAACTCCCTAAATTACCAATCACTGTTCATTGTTAATTGCTCATTGATAACTGCCTCGCTTGAGCGGTGTAATCAATAAACTCCCGCTTCCTGCGTTGGTATTCCCATAATAGCTATTTGCAAAACTTGAAAACTAGAAGCAGGATTTCCAAACTGCAATACGAAAAAGATGTTCGTTTTAAGAGGTAGGGAGAAAATAAAATAAGTAGCAAGCTCTGAGGCTAAAAGAATGATTTCTTTCTTACGCCTCAAAACTCACTACTCATATCTAATAATAACTATTCAGAAGAGCTATCTGAGTAACCGTTCTTACCGTCAAAAGTATAGAGGTTCTCTGTTTTAATACAATCTAAACCGGCTTCTGTAAGGCTAGTTAAAAGCTGAACAACTTTTGAGTAATCAACCTCATTATGATTGCCACCCGTTGAAATAAAACGGCAGCGCCAATGGTCGGTACAGAAAGTATTTGCGAAGCCTTCTGGAAACACATCCACACCACGGTTAGAAATCATTTCGAGCTTTAAGCCATCGGTAGTATTGTCATTAACAATTTTGCCTAAAACTTCTGGCTTACGATCTGCTTCATCCCAATCAAGAAAAATATCTACGCCAATTAGTTTTTTAACAGGACGTGGATGATCTTTTAGCGTAATACTAATTAATTGGTCGCTTGAGCCATAAGTAGCAGGCTTTAATAACCTAGGCTCTTTGCCCATTCTATCAATAATGGCTTGAGTGAATGCCTTTGTACCTACTAATTCTTTAGTGTATTCTTTGCTTTCTAAATCTGCAGTATGAATACCATCTTCGATAGTGGTAAGCAGCGCATTTATAATAAGCTCAGCTTTTTCTGGTTGACCAATATGTGCAAGCATCATGGCAGCACCATGAATTAAGCCTGCTGGATTTGCAATATCTTTGCCAGCAATATCTGGGGCTGAGCCGTGAATAGCTTCAAACATAGCAAAATCATTACCAATATTTGCAGAGCCACCAAGACCTACTGAACCTGAAACTTGAGCCGCAATATCAGAAACGATATCGCCATATAAATTCAATGTAACAACCACGTCAAACCACTGAGGAGTATCAGCTAGACGAGCAGCGCCAATATCAATAATAAAGTGGTCAGTTTTAATTTCTGGGTATTCAAGTTTAATTTCGTCAAACACTTGATGAAACAAGCCATCGGTCTGCTTCATGATGTTGTCTTTGGTCATGCAGGTCACTTTTTTACGACCATTAGCTTTAGCATACTCAAATGCGTAACGAACAATGCGCTCACACCCAGGGCGAGTAATCAGTTTTAAGCACTGTGTTACTTCTGCAGTTTGCTGATGTTCTATGCCAGCGTATAAATCTTCTTCGTTCTCGCGTACAATTACTAAATCTAAATTATGGAAGTAGCTGTGTACAAAAGGAACGAGCGATTTAATTGGACGAATATTTGCAAAAAGTCCTAACGATTTACGGATGGTAACATTCAAGCTTTTATAGCCACCACCTTGTGGAGTGGTGATAGGAGCTTTAAGAAAAACTTTGTTTTTTAGAAGAGAATCCCAAGCTTCAGGTGCCATTCCAGTTGCAACCCCGCTTTCATACACTTTTTTTCCAATCTGTATTTCCTCATACTTTAAGGCAGCTCCAGAAGCTTCAAGAATTTGAAGAGTTGAATCCATAATCTCTTCGCCGATGCCGTCTCCGCGTGCAATCGTAATTGTGGTAGGCGTTGTACTCATATTAAACTAAATAATGTTGAATATTCTATCGATTTGTGATCGATACTTTAAAAAAAAGGGGGATGAGAGTGAGAGGTAAAAAGCACCGCGATTAAACACGGTGCTTTTTAATTTAATAATGTAGAATTAAACAGACTCTAGTAACTGTTTAAGGGTAATACCAATGTCAGCGGGGCTATCTACAACGGTAACACCAGCTTCAGCAAGAACTCTTTTCTTTTCTTGAGCTGTTCCTTGTCCACCAGAAATAATAGCACCAGCATGGCCCATTCTGCGGCCTGGAGGCGCTGTAGAACCAGCGATAAAGGCTACAACAGGCTTTTTAACATTCTCTTTAATGTAGGCTGCAGCTTCTTCTTCAGAAGAACCACCAATCTCACCAATTAAAACAATGGAATCTGTATTTGGATCGTCATTTAGCAATTTAACTGCATCCGTGTGAGTTGTGCCAATAACTGGATCTCCACCAATTCCAATTGCAGTGCTTTGGCCAAGGCCAGCTTTGGTTAGTTGATCTACTGCTTCGTACGTTAAAGTACCAGAGCGAGAAATCACACCTACTGAGCCTTTGGTAAAAATATTACCTGGCATAATGCCAACTTTTGCTTCGCCTGGCGATATTACACCTGGGCAATTTGGGCCAATAAGAGTAGAACCGTGGCTATTCACAATTTGCTTAGCCACAATCATATCTTTAATAGGAATTCCCTCAGTAATACAAATAATTACTTTAATACCTGCAAAGGCAGCTTCTGTAATTGCATCGGCTCCAAAAGCAGGGGGTACAAAAATAATAGAAGTATTTGCGCCAACTTGCTCAACAGCCTCCGCAACAGTATTAAAAACAGGTTTTCCAAGGTGAGTTTGTCCACCTTTACCAGGAGTTACACCACCAACTAGGTTGGTACCATATTCCATCATTTGTTCTGCGTGGAAGCTTCCTTCGCTTCCTGTAAAGCCTTGTACTATTAGGCGTGTATCTTTTCCTACTAAAACACTCATTATTGCTCGTTAAGTTCAAAATTTTAAGGTCAGCAATATACAATGCTTAGGCGATAGTTGATAGTTTAGAATGTCCACTTATCAAAGATTTCGGTAAAAAGAGATTAAGTTATTTTTAAATGAAAGCTATTTGTTCAATTTTAGAAAATTCAATACCAGAATCAGCTCAAATGTTTGAACTAAATCAAGTATATTCAGAGCTGACGATTAGGCATTTTAAACTATGATTACAGACGATAAAAAAGAAGAAGTTCGCGATGCTGCAGACCTTGTAGAAGTAGTATCCGACTATGTTAAGCTTAAGCGCTCTGGTAGCGGCTTTAGTGGGTTGTGTCCATATCACAACGAAAAAACGCCTTCTTTTCACGTAACTCCAAATCTAGGCATCTTTAAATGTTTTGGATGTGGCGAGTCGGGCGATGTGTTTAAGTTTGTAATGGACCAAGAAGGATTGAGTTTTACCGAAGCTGTTAGGCAACTTGCCGAGCGCTATGGAGTGTTTATTCCAGAAAGTGAAGAGAAGGAGCCAAGTGAAAGCTATCAGCTAACAGAAGGGATTCATCACGCACTTAAGTTTGCGGGATTTTTTTTCTACAGGAATTTACTTGAAAATCCTGAGGCTGAAAAAGCTAGAAAATATCTTGAAAAGCGTGGGTATAATAGAGAGATTTTTACCAAGTATGGATTAGGATATGCGCCTGCAAGTGGCGGCGAATTATGGAAAGCGGGAAAGAATGCCAGTATTGACGAAAATTATTTGTTGGAAGCCGATTTAATTAAACCCAGCCAGCGTGAAGATGGTTTTTACGATACTTTTCGTGGTCGACTTATGTTCCCCATTTTTAGCCCAACGGGGAAAGTTATTGCTTTTGCCGGACGTGTTTTAGGAAATGAAAAGACCGCCAAATACATCAACTCTGCGCAGACTAAAGTATATAATAAAAGTGAAGTTGTATACGGCTTGAATTTCGCCAAAAATGAGATTAGAAAGAATAAGGAAGTGATTTTGGTGGAAGGCTACACCGATGTAATCACTTTAAATCAACACGGTATTAACAATGTGGTGGCAAGTTCGGGTACGGCTTTAACTGCGGGGCAGATAAAGATCCTGCATAGGTATGGCGAGCGCATTGTGATGATTTATGATGCCGATAGCGCGGGCCAAGCTGCCATGAAACGTGGAATTGAAATTGCTTTAAGTGAAGGGATGGAAGTTCAATTATTAGAACTGCCAGATGGGGAAGATCCAGATTCTTTTGTGAAGCAATTTGGGAAGGAATCTTTTGATGAAATCAAGAAAAAAGAAGCTCTAGATTTTGTTGATTTCCTAATGCTGAAGGCTGATGAAGAAGGGCGTTTACAAAATCCCATGCAGCAAAGTAAAGTTATAGCTGAGATTTTAGAAGCTATTGCCAATATTGGGGACGACATTCAGCGCCAAGTATATGTTCAGCACCTGCATCAAAAGTCACAAAAATTTAGGCGAGGAACGGATAGAGAGCTGTTTGAAGAACTTGAACGCATTAGAGCTCGCAAAAAGAAAGAAGATAAAAGAAGCAGAGACCGTGAGCTAAAACGTAGTGAGCGCAATGATGACCATGAGATTCCGATTATGGATGAAGGGTTTTGTCATTTTAATGAGTACGAAGACCATCATGTGCATTTTGAGGAGGAAAGGGCTCCCGTTTTACGAAGGAAACCAGCCTACGAAAAAGAACTTATCCGTTTGATGCTCCAATTTGGAAAAGGCATGGTTGAGTACATCTGTTCCTTTGCAAACGACCTCATGTTTGAGGACGATGAATTGCGAATGTTTTATATAAATATCACTGAGCGCTATACGGATGAAAAAGAGATTTCTGTAGAAGCATACTCAGGCATGGCAGAACCTTTCCCGAGATTGTTAGGAGATATTTTATTAGAACAGTATTCGGTAAGTGATCGCCATCATGAGAAAGTGGGGCAGTTGATTGTTAAAGATAAAGACCCGTATGTAACAGCTAAAAGCTCATTAAAGTCGCTAGAACTAAACTTCTACAAGAAAAAAAGAGAGGAGTTTGCAGAACGGTTTAAATCTGCCACCGCCGACGAAAAAAAGAAAATCATTAGAGCTCAAGCAGAAGTACAATCTAAAATCGGGAAGCTTGAACTCACTGATTCAGATATATTTTATCCAGATCCAGAAGACGAGCATGGCAATCTAGTTCAAGAGAAAAAGTTTGTGTATAAAATGAAGGACGAGAGATAGAGATTAGTAGGTAGTATTTAGTACCTAGTAATTAGTATTTAGAATTGTTGTAGAAGTGATGAGAACCCCAAAGTGGGTTCAATAAACGGTGAGTACTTCTGAGATTAAGGACAAATTTGGGTTCACGAGTCCTCTCTCTGAAATTTAACAAGTTAAATTTCTGTCTCTCTCCAAAGAGAGACATTTTTACCATTGAATTAAGACTCTTGGCTCTAATGTTTAGAATCTAGTAATATTATTCTCGTTACGACGGAGAGGGGCAACGAGGCCAAACTTCTTGCGTCTTAAATCTTACATCTATTGTCTATTTCACCTAAAAACTAGTAAGGGCATAGAGCAATATGTTTGCGCCCATCTGTAGGGATTTTTCACGTAGTCCGGCGGGAGTATTGTGAACTTCAGGATCTGTCCAGCCATCAGCAAGATTAGATTCGTAGGTGTAGAACATCACTAGTTTGCCCTTTCTGAATATCCCAAATCCTTGTGGGGGCTTGTTATCATGCTCGTGCACTTTGGGTAATCCATTTGGGAAGTTAAATAATTGATGATAGATAGGATGTGAGAAAGGAATTTCAACCATATCCTCTTCTGGAAAAACCATCTTCATCATTGCCCGAGCATATTTATCTAGCCCGTAATCGTCATCAATATATAAGAAACCGCCATTATCGAGATATTTTCTCAGATTTTGAGCTTCAGAGCTATTTACAGCAATATTTCCGTGTCCCGTTAAAAAAGCGAATGGATAGGAAAACAAATCGCTACTACCCAAAGCCACATCTTTATACTTGGGTGAAATCGGAATTGCCACCTGTTGGGCAGTAAAACTAATCAGGTTAGATAGGGCAGAAGGATCGTTATACCAATCCCCGCCACCGCGATACTTAATGCGTGCGAGTTCAAAGTCTCCGGTGTCTTGAGCAACTGTAGGAATGCCAAAAGTAAAAGCAGAAATAAGGAGAAATAGTAAAAGTGTACGCAAAAGGTTTATCCAATTTTAATTCTAAACAATCATACAAATTCAGGCGATAAAAATCAGTTGAGATATCGCTCCACAATATACACACCCACTAACAGAGATTTAAATAAAATAGAGTCTGTTTTGGATTGTCTGAATGCTTCTAGTTGGTTTATTTAATGGAGTAAGATTGGTTTTTTGTTAATGAAATTCCTAGCATTAACAAAGTTGGGCGGTGTCTAGATTGTTTGGGCAATCTCAAACTCACTTGAAAAAGTATGCAATTTGACAGTAAAATCTGTTCCTGCTCAGTATATTATATTGGAAATCAAATTTCCTTCAACCTAAAAAATGTAGATAATTAAATTGAGATGGAACTCAAGTTTCGAATCATATATTCGTATATTGGAATATGTTTAAAGTAAGAGATACCATATTAGCTGACGATATTGCCACCGCTAAATTTGCATGTGATTTGCCTAAGTGCAAAGGAGCATGTTGCGTTGTTGGCGATGCAGGCGCCCCCGTTGTAAAAGATGAAATTCCAATTTTGCACAAAGCTTATCATTTGCTAAAAGATGAGTTGAGCCCAGAAGCTGTCGCCGTTGCCGAACGCGATGGCGTTGTTATTGGCAATGAATGGAAAGGCTACGAAATTTCGTGTGTAAATAATGCAGAGTGTATTTTTGTGAAATATACCGAAGATGGCATTGCTTCTTGTTCTATTCAACAAGCTTATTTTGATGGACGAATTAACTGGGAAAAACCTCTAAGCTGTCATCTCTTCCCAGTTAGGCTACGTAAAATGGGTGACTTTGATTACGCCAGTTATGAATACGTGCCACCACTTTGCTCAGCGGCATGTGCCAAAGGCGAAAAGGAGGGAATACATCTTGCCGAATTTTTAGAAGCTCCTTTAACCCGTCGATATGGTAAAGATTGGTATAGCGAATTCTTAGATTCCTGTAAGGAGATTAGAGAACAGGGATAATAATGTTGAAAAACCAACAATATTTAGGACAAAAACAACAGCTTGGGCTGCAGCAAAAGCTGTCGCCACAACAACTGCAATTCATAAAATTATTGCAGATACCGTCCTACGCTTTAGAGCAACGAATTGAAGAAGAGCTCGAGCTAAATCCTATTTTGGAAGAAGTTGATCCTATGGAGCTTCTGAATGAGAAGTTGGATGGCGAAAGTGAGGAAGCACCCCAAGAAAAGAATGATGAATTAGAAAGCTTAGATGAACGTGATGTTGATTGGGATGATTATGACGACAATACTGAGTTTGATGGGGATAGCTACTACACACCTTCGAACCCCGATTTAGAAGAATTACACGATTTACCAGATCCTTATCATGAATCGCTGTTGGAAGAATTAGAGCAACAGGTGGCATTGCTAGATTTAACTGATGAAGAAAAACTCATAGCCCAGCAAATTCTTGGTTCCTTAGACGAAGACGGCTATTTCCGAAGAGAAATGGTGGCCGTTGCCGATAATATTGCCTTTAATCACAGCGTGTATGTAGAAGAAGAGGATGTAAATCGAATTCGTAAACAAATTCAGCTTCTCGATCCCATTGGTATTGCATCCACCGACCTTCAAGATTGCTTACTTGTACAGCTTGAGCAGTCACCCAAAGATATGGAAGGCAGAGATATTGCCATTCGTATGCTTAGAGATACTTGGAAAGAGTTTGAGAAGAAGCATTTTGCCAAAATAATTCAAAAACTAAATATTGAAGAAGACGAACTAAAAGAAGCTTTTGAAGCGGTTGTTCGAATGGATCCTCGTCCAGGTTCTGTTGCCAGTGATATGGAAGCAACGGCTAACATTATTGAACCAGATTTCGAAGTATTTTGGCAAAGTGCAGATAAAGACACCAATGAGAGGGGTGAATTTGTGATTCATTTAAATCAGCAAAACGCGCCATCACTTCGAATATCACCTGAATACAAGCAGATGTGGGAGGAGATTAAAGAAAAGAAGTCGAAGCCTGATGCCCAAACTCAGGCTTTTATAAAGGGTAAAATAGATTCAGCGAATTGGTTTATTGAATCGATTAAGCAGCGGCAGAATACCTTGATGAACGTGATGAAAACCATTGTAGCTTTACAAGAGGATTTTTTCAAATATGGGGAAGATTTAAAACCCATGATTTTAAAGGATATCGCTGAGCGTATTGGGATGGATATTTCTACCATATCGCGTGTAGTAAATGGTAAATATGTTCAAACTCACTTTGGAGTGTTCGAACTTAAATATTTCTTTAACGAAGGGCTAGAAACTGATAGTGGGGAGGAAGTCTCCAATCGTGAAGTTAAAAACATTCTTCAAGCACTTATTAACAACGAAGACAAGAGTAAACCACTAAGCGATCAAGAACTGGCCGATAATTTAAACGAACAAGGCTACAAAGTGGCTCGCCGAACGGTAAGTAAATACAGAGAGCAATTGAATGAACCTGTGGCTAGATTGCGGAAGCAGATTGTTTAAATTGAATGACTAAGTAAGATCAATAATATCAATTATTATAAATAAAACATGAAAAAAATTAGTTTAACAGTACTTTTTTTATTTATACAAATAAGTTTTGTTGCTGCTCAAAGTCAGCCAGCATATAAATTATACAATCATAAAGGGAAGCCCGCAAAGTATAATAAAATGATTAAAGATCTAGCAAAAAGTGATATGGTCTTTTTTGGGGAATATCATACAAATCCAATATCGCATTGGTTGCAGATTGAAATGGCAAAAAGCTTTTATGAGAGAAAGGGTGATAAATTAGTTTTTGGTGCAGAAATGTTTGAGAATGGCAATCAGCTAGTATTAAACGAATATTTAGCAGGGTTTTATGAAGAAGATAAAATGAAACCTGAGATTACCCAATTGTGGGCAAATTATGATACTGATTATAAACCGTTAGTGGAGTTTGCAAAAGAGAATAAACTTCGTTTTGTTGCATCTAACATCCCTCGTAGATATGCGTCAATGATTAACAGAAAAGGTATGGATGCCCTCAAAGAGCTAAGCCCAGAAGCGCTAGCAATGATTGGGCCACTAGAAGAGTATTTCGATGCATCTGTATATGCTGATATGGAAGAAAAGATGGGTGGCCATATTCCACCAAATATGTTGAATATACAAACCGCGCAGGCATCAAAAGATGCTACGATGGCTTATTTTTCTGTAAAGAATTTTAATGAAGGGGATTTATATTTCCATATAGATGGAGCGTACCACTCCGATAATGGAAGAGGCATCATCTGGTGGGTAAATCAAATAAAACCAGGGTTGACTATCAAATCTATTACAACTGTTACGCGGTCAGAGTGGGATAAAATGACTAAGAAAGAAAAAGCTTTAATAGCTAATTATATAATTGTTGTAGCAGACAACATGACTCAGACGAACAGATAATTACCTAGGACCATTGTTATGAATTTTAAGTGCATTCTTATATTAGTATTCGTTTTGTTCTTTCAAGCTACAGTTACGGCACAAAATACTAGCATTAGAGTAGTTGATAATGAGAAAAATAATTTCCCGCATGTAAATGTGGTGCTATATAAAATTAGTGGCGAATTAATTAGGGTGCTTGTAACAGATAACAATGGGTTGGTCAATTTTAATTTAGATGAACCCGTAAAATACAGTGCTTCTTTTGTAGGCTTCGAAACTATGGAGGGGCAAATAGGGCGAGGGGAACGCATCACTCTGGAGATGGTTGAGAATTTCAGCATGCTCGATGATGTGGTTGTAACTGGGCAGTTTGTTCCCCAAAAGGCAGATAAATCTATTTATAAAATAGATGTGATTAGCAGCCTTGATTTGCAACGTCGCGGAGTTAATAATTTAGCAGAAGCTCTTAGTCAAGAATCATTTATCCGATTAAAAACGGATCCTTCTACTGGTACTTCTTTAGAAATGCAGGGTGTTGGCGGCGAGAATGTAAAATACTTAATTGATGGAGTGCCGATAATAGGTAGAGTTGCAGGCGATATTGACCTATCTCAGATAAATATGGACAATGTAGATCATATTGAAATAGTGCAAGGTCCCATGTCAGTTGAGTACGGCACAAGTGCTTTAGCGGGGGTTATAAATATTATCACTAAAAAGAATACTACCGCTAATAACATGTTTAGTTTTAACGGATATTCTGATAATAAGACCAACTACAATTTTGGGGCTTATGGTTCTGTTAGCAATGGCAGAAGTACACTAAGTGTATCTGGAAGCAGAAATATATTTCAGGGAATTGATATAGATTTGAATGTTGATCCCAATAATAGCACCGGAAAAGATCGGTATATGGAGTTTAAACCGAAGCTAGTTTATAATGGTGATATAGAATATGCATATAAAAAGAATGATTTCGGGTTGAGTGTAAAATCTTCATTTATGAACTCGGAGTTGAAAGAATATTCTAATGCAAATCCTTTCACATTAATAGCTTACGATAATAATTATATCACTTCTAGATCTATGAATAGTTTAAATATTAGAGATCGAATAAGTAAAAATATGAGCTATAATATTGTTGGTGCCTATACTTATTTTAAAAGAAATGCGGAAGATATTCGTTCTGACCTTTCAGAATTAAGCCATGAACAAACGGGCACAAACGGAACTACTTTTCATAATATAATGACCAGAGGTAGCTTTACAGTAGTACCTGAAGATGCAGACCTTAACTATCAGTTTGGCTGGGATATTAATCACGACCAGGGCAGTGGGGATAGAATTGAACAGGATGCTAGCATGTCTGACTATGCAGCTTTCGCAAGTGTGCAATGGGCACCAAGTAAAGCAATATCTCTACAGCCAGGTTTGCGTTATATTTATAACACTTCATTTAGCACTCCCCTTATATTTTCAATGAATGCCATGTTTGGAGTTATTGAAAATTTAAGCCTAAGAACTTCTTTTGCAAAAGGTTTTAGAGCTCCTTCTTTAAAAGAATTATATCTAAACTTTCATGACTCGAACCATAATTTAGCGGGCAATCCAGATTTAAAGGCAGAAACTACCGATAGCTATAATGGATCTCTGCTATATACTTTTAGTAGTGGCGCTTCAATAATAAAATTAGAGCCCTCCATATTCTTTAATAATGGAAAAGATGTTATAACTCTTGTACGTACAAATCCTGTAACTGAAGAATATAGAAATACTAACTTTGGCGGGAGAAGAACTAGAGGTTTCAATATAAACCTGTCATATCTGAACAAAGGATTAAAATTATCGGCAGCCTATAATAAAACCGGAGAGTCTTACGATTATGAAGGCGATTCAAATTGGACGAAAGAAGTTAGGTACGCCAATTACACTCTTAATGGGCAATATAAGTTTGATAGAGTAGGGTTAATTTTAGTAGCTAGTTACAAGCTTTACAGTAAAACGCCAACATTAGTACCAAGTACAGTTACTTTAGATGAATATTATTTTGTGTACAAAGAGGCTTCAAGTGATTTAGAAACATCGCTAAGTAAAAAATTCTTTAAAAATAAACTGGACGTTATAATTGGCGCAAAAAATCTATTCAATAATTATAAGTCTCGTACTTATGGATATGAAAATGGCAATGAAATATTCAGTCCTATTAATTATGGAAGAACTATTTTTGCCAAAGTAAATGTTAGACTCTAACTAAGAAATCGAATTGATGAGAAGAACAATATTATATTTTTTATTTCTACCAGTACTTATTACTTCTTGTTTTAAAGAAATTGATACGGTAGTACAGTATAAAACAACGGAAGAGATATTTACAAGTCAACGTGATATTTACAAGAATGTCACATTTTTCAAGATTTATGAAAACACTACCCAAGAGGTTTTAAATAAGCCACTAGGCGGGTGGGATTTAGCTTTTCAGTCAGCCAAGTCGGGCGATATTGTATTAGTAAATTATACAGTTTCGGCAAAAGCTATAAAAACAGGTAGGTTTGATTTCTCAGCAGTCAATAAATCAACTGTAAATGAACTTTTTAATTCAGATGAATGGAAATTTAATGATCCTGCTTATTCGAATATTAAAGATTCTGTAGCACTAAAAGACTGGGAGAATAAGGAAGTCTATTTAGTAAATAGAGGTAGCTCTAGCGTGCCGGAAGAGGCTTATTACAAAATTCAATTTATTTCCAAAACCCCTGAAACCTACACCTTTAGATATGCGCATGTAGAGAGCACAGAGGTAATTGAAAAAACCATTAATAGAACTTCAAGCTTGGCGAATGTTTATTTTTCTTTTAAAGAAAATGAAGTAGTTGAACACGAACCAAATATTAATGAATGGGAATTCTACTTTGCCCCTTATTTTGGTTGGTTTGAAACTCTAACAGCAGGTGAGTACTCGCCTTATAACGTGACAGGCGCAATGATTAATAATGAGGGTGGAGTTAGAGTAGCTCAAGTATTTGACGGGGGAATAGACTATAAAGATATAGATTTAACCATGGCACAAAGCTTAACATATTCTGATTGGAAAGGAGGAATAGGCTCAACTTGGAAGAAAATACCATCAATCAACAATCCTGTCTATTTAATGGATACCGATAAAAAATATGTTATAAAACTAAAAGATGGCAATTATTATAAGCTAAGATTCTTAGATTATTATCTAAATGGTAAGCAAGGTTATCCATCATTCGAAATGCTTTTAATTAACTAGTAACTAGCAACTTAATCTCCTAAAATATGAAGTACACAGCCCAAATAATCTTATTAATCTTCACCCTGTCTTTGGTAGCAACTAGCTGCTCTAAAGACTCTAACGATGTGCAACCACCTACAGCAGGCTTTACGTTAAATAGCCTAGAATTAACACAGTGGGACATTGCAACAATTTCTAATTCATCAACATCACCTATAGCTAATAGTAACGTAGAATACACAGTTTCGGGTGGAGAGTATAAATTGGATGATGAAAGTATTCAGTTTTTAGAAGTTGGTACCTATACTGTAACTCAAACAATAACCAATGATGATGGTTCTGATTCTGCTACATTAACTGTTGAAGTTACAGCTCCTAACAATGTATATACTTTAGATGGTAGCGAGTTGTCTATTGGAACTACTGATAAGCCTAATTTTTATTGGTATGATGGAACTGCACAAGGTGGTACTCTCTATTTAAGAGCCTTGGGAAGTGTAGACGGCCAGGATAATCCAAACTTAATTAAATTAATGCCGGTAGCGGGTCCAAATCCTATACAAGCTGATTATACTTGGTCAGCATCTGGTGATATCGGTACCTATGATGCAGGCATGACTGCTAATTATGCTGGTTTTAGCTATGATTGGACTACAAATGGCAATCAGGGTGAAGATTTATCTATAAAACTAGTTTATAAAGCCGCAAGTAGTGCTGATAACGTGTACGATATTATACTTTCGTCTTATACCTTAAACTACGGTAATTGGAACTTTGGTACTGGTACTTTTGATAGCGAAGGAACTAAAGCTCTAACTCTTTCTTATAGAGGAAAAATAGATCCAGCTAACTAGAAGGTTTCTATTAAATCTGTTTCACAAAATCTAATAAAATGTCTCCCACTACGGGAGACATTTTTTTTGAAGTGAAATCCTAAGAATTTCTTGATGCATTCGTGTTAGTTTCCCCTCGTTATGAACGTCCCCATTCGTAATGCCTGCCTGAACCTCTAGTTCCAATACGATGTGATGGCTCATGAGCATTGTTTACAACTCAGATTAGATTACATCATGAAAAGCTAAGCCGTTAGTTTTGAACAAAGTAACGTTTCTTCCTTAGGAGCTAATCTCTATACACCTCTTTTTTTGGGATATAAATGTGTTTAACCTACATGGCGTACTCGTCATTGACGCCAGCGGCGGCATTTGGAAGCAACCAAAACCTACCTGTCACCCTGGGGAATGAGTGGGCAATGGGTTTTCAATATCATCATTTTTATTAAATCCGTATTGATTCAACGAGATCCTTCACGGCGACTCCCTATCGGTCGTCTTGCTCAGGATGACAGGGGCGTTTTTTACACTTCCTTTGCCTCCCTGTGGTCGGGCATTGCCTTTCAGGCAATAATATAATTAGGAGCCGTAATTGACACTAATAATGCCATCTAAGATTTAACCACTAGTTCAGTAATCTTGCTGATCTTTATAATATTCTATGAATAAAAAGATGTGTATAAGGTTTAGCCTGTTGGAGCGAGACAGAAATTAAGCTCGTTTATTTCAGAGGGAGGATTCGTGAGTCCCAAATTTGTCCATAACTTCTGAATTTGGCAGAATCAAATTACTAAAATCCACCTCAAAACTCACAGCTCACTCCTCAAAGCTATCTCTTCTGTCTTGCTACTTATATCTTAAATCTATCTCGTTTGATTTCAGAGGGAGGATTCTTTGTGTATATTCCCTCAATAATATTTAAAGGATTAAAACAATGAAAAAGCTTCTCACATTTATAATTTTATCAGTTCTCACTATGGCCTGTAGCAACTCAGAAAACCCGTTTATGAAAGAAAGTGCACTACCTTATTATGCACCCGACTTCAATAAAATTAAAAACGAACACTTTGAGCCCGCTATTTTAGAAGGCATAGCCCAGAATAAAGCCCAAATAGAAGGCATTGCCAATAACGAGGAACCTGCCACTTTCGAAAATACCCTTGTAGCTCTCGAAAAATCAGGAACTCTACTTAATCGGACATTGGCAGTATTTGGTGCATTAAGTTCTGCTCATACCAACGAAACTATACAAAATGTACAAACTAAGGTTGCACCATTATTAGCTGAGCTAAGTGATGCGATGTACTTAAATACTAAACTATTTGAGCGTATCAAATATTTGCATAGTAATATGGAGTCTTTGGCATTAGATGCCGAATCAAAGAAGTTATTACAAGATTATTACGAGGATTTTGCAATTGCTGGAGCAAACCTTTCCGATTCTGATAAAGAGAAACTAAAAGAGTATAACTCAAGGTTGGCAAGTTTAACTACAGAATACTCTAGAGTATTATTAGCTGCCAATAATGCCGGCGCAGTTACCTTTACCAATAAAGACGATCTTGCTGGAATTAGTGAAGATGTCCTTGCATCGCTCAAAAATGAAGAGGGAGGCTGGACCATTCCTCTACAAAACACCACTCAACAGCCATTGCTTCAAGTAATGGAGAATAGAGATAGCCGTCAAAAACTATTTGAAGCTGCGTGGCACCGATCCGATCATGGCGAAAATGATACCCGTGCTATTGCTAAGGAGATTGTTAAAATACGAGCCAACAAAGCAAAATTATTAGGCTACAACAACTATGCTGAATGGAGTTTGCAAAAAACTATGGCTAAAACTCCAGAAAATGTATTCGAATTTTTTGATGCATTAGTACCTGCTACTACTGCAAAAGCAAAAGTGGAAGCTCAAGAAATTCAAGAAATGATCAAATCGAAAGGTGAAGATTTTACTCTTGAAGCATGGGACTGGAATCGCTATGCTGAAATGGTTCGTAAAGCTAAATACGATTTAGATGAGGAGCAGATCAAACCTTATTTTGAGATGACTACCGTTTTGGAAAAAGGGGTGTTCTATGCTGCCGAAAAATTATATGGCATCACCTTTAAAGAACGCTTTGACATTCCTGTATATCACGAAGATGTGAAAGTGTATGAATTATTTGAAGAGAATGGGGAACCATTAGGCTTGTTTTATGGTGACTTTTTTGCTCGACCTAGTAAACGTGGTGGTGCTTGGATGTCGAACTTTGTTCAGCAATCTAAATTACTAGATAGAAAGCCAGTTATTTATAACGTCTCCAATTATTCTAAACCTGCTAAAGGCAACCCAGCTTTAATATCATTTGATGACGTTACCACAACCTTTCATGAGTTCGGGCATGCCTTACACGGATTTTTTGCTGACCAAAATTATCCATCCCTATCAGGCACTTCTGTTGCCCGTGATTTCGTGGAGTTTCCATCACAATTCTTTGAAAACTGGGCACTCTATCCTGAGATATTAAAGAACTATGCCGTTCATTACCAAACTGGTGAAGTTATTCCACAAGAGTTGATTGACAAGATTAAAAACTCTAGTACTTTTAACCAAGGCTATAGCTTAACCGAGCTTTTGGCTGCTTCTAATTTAGATATGCAATGGCATACTGTTTCCGCTGATATGGAAATTGGGGATGTAAATGATTTCGAAAAAGAAGCCCTTCACAAAACTAAACTTGATGTGGTTTCTGCAGTCCCTCCCCGTTACCGTTCAACGTACTTCTCGCATATATTTTCGAGTGGTTATGCAGCTGGCTACTATTCTTACCAATGGACAGAAATGCTAGACCACGACGCATACCGTTGGTTTGAAGAAAATGGTGGACTAACCCGTGCAAACGGACAACGCTTCCGTGATATGATCCTTTCTCGAGGAAACACTCAAGATTTAGAGCAAATGTACATAAACTGGCGCGGCCACGCTCCAGAAGTTGAACCAATGCTAGAAGCCAGAGGATTGAAGTAATAGGAGAGGTGGGTGACGGGTTATGAGCGACGTGTGACGGGTTGGGTGTTTAATAGCATTTAGCATGGAATAATTGTCAAAACGAATCCTGAACATCCATAAATCCTTTAAACCTTATTTCAAAAACAATAATCTTCGCCCCAATTTTTGTCCTTTCGAGCGAAGTATTGATTGCGAAGCAAGCAAGCGTAGTTGTGAAATCTATGGAGTGATAATAGAGCTCATGAACTTAGTTTACATTTCAGAGATCTCACTGCCTGGGAACTGCGTTGCTCCGTTCCGCTCGAAATGACACTATTTATCTAACATCATTAGATCCTATGCTATAGCCCACGGTTTAAACCGTGGGTTATGATTAAAAATAATAATAATCGAAATGGTTTTAATCATGTGGTGGTGGTTGGGCAATTGTCAAAACCGATCCTGAGCATTCATAAATCATGTTTCAAAAACAATAATCTTCGCACCAATTTTTGTCATTTCGAGCGAAGTATTGATTGCGAAGCAAGCAAGCGTAGTCGAGAAATCTATGGAGTGATAATAGAGCTCATGAACCTTGTTCGCATTTCAGAGGTTTTACTTCGTGGGAATCGCTCTGCTTGAAATGACACAATTTATCTAGCACCATTAGATCCTATGCCATAGCCCACGGTTTAAATCGTGGGTTATGATTGAAAATAATAACAATCAAAATGGTTTTAACCATTTGAATTGGGAATGCGCTGGACAATGTGAATAATAACGAAAGCTACCAACGAATCCCTCCACTCCCACAAAACGCCCCGTCCTAAATTTTAATCTAATTCTCTTTCATCTTTCGAAAATATGTAGTTAATTGAACGCATGGGTTAGCGTTAAGTATTAATTATAGTGCTGTTTAAGAATACAGAGGAAGTAAGATACATAGATTATTTTAAATATTAAGTAGAGATAAAAAAATACGGGGTAAGACAGATGTTGAATAATAAAAAATCCATACAAGTGAGAAATCGAAATGTTTGGCCTACTGGATGCTATATAAATGTGGGAATAGTATGCGTTTTATTCACGCTATTTTCAGCAACAAAGGGGGTATCTCAAGACCTTACTTTGGTTAATCAATATGAAAAGGAGCTTTATAATACTAGCGATATTTTGGTTTCTAGTGATAGTATTATCATTGTACAAGATTTATCGTACGATTTTGGCATCTATTCGCTGGCTTTTAAAAGAGGGATAATAATAGGTGGACTAGAAATTGGTCAGGGACCGAATTCGATTAGTTCTCGAAACAAGGATATGGCCTTATATAACAACCATATTCTAATATGGGATACTGGGAATCAGCGAGCTACCCTTTACGATGAAAAATTTAATAAGACAGAATTTTTTCCATTTGATGTAAGAGGCTATACATATAGTCTAGCGCCAATTTCGAACAATAAAGTTGTTGCTATAACAAATGAAGATTCTTTTTTAAAGATATTGAAAAGGAATGACAGCAATAAGGAATGGGAGCTGACTAAAGAGTATAACTCAACAGCGGATGTTTTAAAAGATTATTATAGTAGACCTCTTGTAAGGGGGACAATAAAACATACCGTTGTTGATGGTATGTATATTTTTGCTCATGAATATTCCTCAAGATTGACAGCTGTTAATGAAGAGGGGATAATTTTTTCTACTACACAGCCCTATAACTACGAACTAGAAGCGGATGAGAAATGGAGTGAAAATGCACTACCAGATTTGACGGATAGCGAGTTATGTGTGTTAGATATAGACTCGTATAAAGAGAAGTATATCTTTGTGTTGTTTAAGGGCGAGAAGATATCAAAAGATCGTATTGCTAATAAATTTGTAAACCCGGATCTGCTAATAGAAGAAATGCTTCACACAAATAAAATTCTAGTATACAATCTAAAAGGGGATTTTGTGAAGGAGATTCAGCTTAATGAACAGATAAAAGGTTTTAGCATTTACCAAAACAAACTGTTTTCATATAGCACTCTAACTGATAAAACCTTGCTTTATGAATATGAGATTAAGTAAAAGATAGCAAGCTATGGCTCAGTTACTAACATAAAACAAATAGGAGTTAATCATGAGGATATATAGGATTATTATAGTCTTGGTCTTTAATTTTTGTCTTTTGAATTACGGAGCAAGCCAAGGAGTTCAACAAGAAAGTACAGCAAGAGTTTTTAAAGATGTATTCACTCCCAAGGATTCATTCTATCCTGAAGATTATGAGCTGTTTAGAGCAACACTATTTACTTATGATTCTGAAAACAGTCAATTATATATCTATGATTATGAACAGAATAATCTTTTTAACACCTCTATTAATGACTATAAAATTGATGGATTTAAAGAAGTTGGACGAGGAAAAGGTTCAGGACCAGGTGAATTTAGAAACCCCACATCTGTCTGTATAGGATATACCAATACAGGCACTAAGATTGTAATAGTAGACTCCGATTTAGCAAGGGTTTCAGTATGGAATGGAGAGAGTGAGAATTTTGAAAAGAGTTTTGCAACGAAAAGATTTTCCCCGTCTAGAGTAGCTTGTACAAGTTCGGAAATTATTGTTTTTAGTTCTGTAGGCTCTAAAAAAGGTGATTATTTAATATTTAACTATGAAGGCAAAGAAATTGGTTCTATTGAAGATCCCCAAGAAAAGAAAAATATATTTTTAGACGGAGGTTATATTGTAGCTGACTCTAAGAATGCATTTTATTCGTCTTCCGGACGTCCATTCATTAAGAAATTCAGTTTAGATAGTGATGCAAGTATATCTAAGCTTTTTATAGAACCTCAAATATCTCCAAACAAAATTAGTAAACCGTATCAACAGGGAGATTATATACTTGAGAAAAGGGATGAGAATTTCATCTACCAATCAAGAGGGTTAGGAATATTTGAGAACCATATATTGGTACTTTATTCAGGCAAAAAAAATGCTTACGGAGATGTAATCGATTTTTATGATTTAGATCTGAATTACCAATTCTCATCTAAAATTGATCTTCCATCACAATACATGACCGTTTCTGGAAATAATTTAATAGTAAGAGGATACGATAGTGAAATTAAAAAGGCAGTCTTTAAATTTTACCAAATAAATTCATTGGATTAGGTATTAGACGATATAAGCTGAGTAATTTTATCTAACAATTTATAATGAGAATTAAGTTAATTTCATTAGCTCTAGTTGTTTTTCTTTTCTTTTCTTTTAAACTATATAAAGTTTTAACTCCTTCTATGAGTGATAAAATTCTACCTGGGGATTATGTTCTTTCTTATCAATTAACTTTATTTCCAAAAATCTCAACTTCTAGCGTATTAGCTTTCAAGAATAATATTCCAAATGATAATTCAACCTATATTAAAAGAGTAATTGCATCACCTAACGACACGATTTTCTTTAAAAGAGACTTTTTATTAGTAAATGAATCTAAAATCCCACACGATATTATTTTTGAAATGATGATTGAAGAATCAGAGTACCCCGATTCGACCAATTACTTTAGTGCAAAAGTTTATTCAGAATACTTGCTAAGTAGATCAGGGGAAATAGAAAACTACGAGAAATATATACTAGATAAAGAACAAGCACTAATAGTCCCTGAAGGCCATTATTTTATGGTTGGTGATAATTATTATGAAAGTATGGATAGTAGATTTTGGGGGTTTATTCCAAAAATGAACATCAAAGGAAGAGTGGTTTGGATTTTTTAAAGCTAACCATGAAAAACCAAGTAGTAGTAAAATGGTTTTAGAGCTTAAGATTAATTATAATAATCGATAAGTAATTTAATTCGGCGCATTTGCTTCTAAAGAAACCTATAGCATCTATCATCTTAGTATTGGCGGTTCTCATTTTTGGGGGCGTTACGCTTTCGCGTCTTTCTATTGAGTTACTGCCCGATGTTACACAACCTACGTTGTTAGTTTCTACAGAATATCCTGGGGCACCCGCTGCCGATGTGGAATACAGAGTTAACGAGCCTTTAGAAGGCGTGTTGGCTTCGGTTAGGGGAGTACAAAGTACACGTGGTATTGCACGACAAGGTCAGAGTTTGATTTTCCTCACTTTTAATTGGGGCGCCGATTTAGATCTCGCATTTCTAAATGTGCGTGAGAAATTGGATTTAGCTCGAGCGGCTTTGCCCACTCAAGCTGAACGACCACAGCTTATTTATTCCTCCGCTTCCGATGAACCCATCGCAACCATCGCACTTACTTTAAAAAATGCACCTAACCAAGATTTCTCGAATCGCCTTCTTCTCAAACGTTGGGCAGAACAAGTATTTTCTCGTCGCTTAGAGCAACAAAACGGAATTGCACAGGCTTTACTTGTGGGGGAGGTAAAACCCGAAGTTCAAATCAGTTATAATCCCAAAGTATTAGATAGATATGGACTCACTCTATCGCACGTTCAGCAGGTTATTCGTGATGCCAATATATTTTCCTCCAGTGGCGAACTTAGAGACGGTTGGTATAGATATGCGCTCAAGATTCAAAGTAGAATTGAATCCCTCGAAGACATCAAGAATATCCCCGTAATATCGTTGGCAAATGGGCGAGTACTGCTACTACACGAAATCGCTGATATTAATATTGATGAAGCCGATCCCACTTCGTTTGCTCTACTCGATAATCAGGAAGTGTTGAATGTGCTGGTGAAGAAAGAATATGGAGCCAATACGGTAACTGTATTCAAAACCCTGCAAGAAACGCTCGAACAAGTCAGAACTGAAAATCCAGATATCGATATTCGAGTGATACGTGAAGATGCCACCTATATCGAAAATTCCATTTCCAATTTGTTACAAACGCTAATTATTGGGGGAGTGCTCGCTTTCTTTGTTCTATTTCTTTTTCTAGATGATATTCGGAGTCCCTTTACCATCGGCGTATCCATTCCTGTGAGTATTTTTCTCACTTTTGTAATTATGTATCTGTTCAACATTCAGCTTAATATTATCTCATTAAGTGGATTAACATTGGGCATTGGGCTCCTGCTAGATAACTCTATTGTGGTGCTAGAGAATATAAATCGTTATAAAAAACAGGGATTAGACAAATTTGAAGCAGCCAAAAAGGGAACGAGTGAAATTGCACTGGCAGTAACTGCATCAACTTTCACTACTATCTCTGTATTTTTACCGCTGGTATTTTTAGGCGGATTTGAAGGAGCTTTCTTCCGCGATTTAGCCGCTACTTTATCTATTAGTTTGGTATCGTCGTTGTTGGTAGCGCTTGTGATTATACCTGTATTTGTGGTTCAATTTAGTGGGAAGGGGAGTACGGGAATTCTATCAAAAGTATCAGATGGACTAAATACTATTATCGAAAAATATGAGCGGAGTTTGGTAAAAGTAATCAAAAAGCCTTTACCTGCATTTATGGTTATCACTTTATTAGTAGTGGTGGCAGGATGGATGTTTATGACGATGGAGAAATCTGCTTTACCCGAAAGTGAACCAACTCGAATGGAGTATTTGGTAACCATGCCGGGTAATACCGCCCTCCGTTCCGCAAAAGATGCATCCAAAGTAATAACCGATTTCTTGATGCGAGAAATGCCCGAAGCAAGCGTGCTTTCTATTGGTGGCTATACCGATAACACCAGTTTGAATTCCATCCAAAATGAAGGCTTGAATAAATTCACACTTTCAATTCCTGTCCAAAATAAAGCAGAGATTGAAAGGGTAGAACGAATTTTTGAAGGATTGAAAAGTGCGTATCAAACCTGGAGCTTTAATCGACAAGAGGATACTAATTTTGGTGGAGAAGTTGGGGTAACCGAAGCGCCTGTGCAGTTTAGTATTGTGGGCACCGATAGAGTGCTTAACAAACGAGTTGCAGACGCCTTACAAGATTATCTCGCAAAATCCTTCCCAAATATAAATCTCACAGAGAAATATCCACAAACGGTAGATGTGTTCAGATTAAGTCTCGATCCCGATAAATTACTGTTATATGGAATTTCGGAGCAGGAAGTGATTCTGTATTTAGAGTCTCTAACTCGTGGTAGTTATGTGACCGACTGGAACCGACAAGACGAGCAGATTTCTATTCGAATGATAGGGGCTGGACAAGCTTTTAATAATCCAAATGAGATAAATCTGAACATCAAAAATAAAGTTATTTCGCTTTTAGAACTCGCAACTATTGAGGTGGTAAAAGAAGCGGAACAACTTGAACGTTCGAGCCAATCGGCTGTACTTAGTTTTAATTCCTCGCTCGGTTTTATGGATTGGTGGTGGGATGCAGATGTTATTCGCGAGCAAGTAGGCGCATTTATGCAACAAACAGGATACGAAGTTCGCATCAATGGTTCGGCTCTTGCGCTCATTAATCTACTTAAAGAATTAGGCATGTTACTTTCTATAAGTGTGCTACTCATCTATTTGATACTCGCCATTCAGTACGAAAATCTTAAATATCCGCTCATTATCATTTTGGCTATTCCATTTGCTTGGTTTGGATCCATTTTCGCATTATATATAGGTGGGGTTAGTTTAAACGCACTTTCCTTTATGGGAATTTTAATCCTAACAGGTATTGCCGTGAATGATGCTATTCTGAAAGTGGATTTTATGCGCCGTTATTATGAGGAAACGGGTGATTTAGACGAGGCCGTTCGCCAAGCAGGAATCAATCGTTTTAGACCTGTGGTAATGACCAGTTTAACCACCATATTGGGGCTTATCCCCATGCTCATTCCTTTTGGCGATGGATATGTACTACGCCAATCGCTTGCTATTGCACTTATGGGAGGGATGATTACAAGTACTCTGCTTACTCTATATCTAATTCCTTTGGTATTTAAATGGATTGAAAGTAGAAAAATTAAATCGAAGACCGCTTAATACAATTCCTATGAAAACGTATTTTATAAAATCAATGAGTCTTGTTGGGGCTGTGCTATTATTACTGAATTGTACTGGAGATAAGCCTTCCGTAGAAAAACCAGATTTAGAAAGCATTAAAATACTGCCAGAAGTAATTTTCGCAGTTGTAGATGGCGAACCTCTTCGGTTTTTTATTGAAAGTCGCGGAGTGGTAGAACCCATTCAGCAAATCCCAATAATTCCCAGAGTAAGCGGTTTTGTGATAGAGCATCAAATTATTGCAGGCAGAGAGATTAAAAAAGGAGATCTGCTTTTACAATTAGATGCGAGTGAGTGGGAAAACAGCAAAGCCGAAGCCTATAACAAATATTTAAAAGCGAAAAGTGTGTATGATGTTGAAATTCGATTGCGCGAAAAGGATGGAATAAAAGGCAATGGTAATGAAGGTTACAGAATTACTACTGGTTTAGCGGATGCTGAATTAGCTTACGAACGAGCTAAATTAAACCTCAGCTATACTAAGATTTATGCGCCATTTTCTGGAATTATTTCTACCAAAGAGGTAATTAGTAGCGGTGCCTATCTTAGTGCTGGCAAGGAACTCGGTGCTTTGGTGAATACAAGTAAAATGCGTGTTCGTTTTGATGTGCTAGAATCAGAAATTACGTCCCTTTCTTCAGGGATGAAGGTAGAATTGACCGACCCGAGTGGAGAAGAAATTGAAGGGCAAATTGTAGCTATTTCGCCTATAATAGATCAAAAAACAAAAACGGGCCAAGCTATAGTGGAGGTTTCAAATGCTGCGGGAAATCTTAAATCGGGCATGACTATAGAAGGAAGAGTTTTTGTGAAAAGTACAAGTGGCAAAGTGCGAATGCCACGATCTGCACTGCTTGAGCGTGATGGACGAACTTTGGTGTTTAAACTACATGGCGATGAAGTAGAGTGGATATATGTAACGCCTGTGGCCATGAATAATGAATGGGTAATTATCAATCACGAGGAGATTAATCCTGGGGATACTCTTGCTGTAGATAAACACTTTAGCATAAGCCATCAGCAGCAGGTCATTCCTTTTATGGCAAATTGAATAATCCGGGTTAATGAATCATGGAAGAGCTATTCCGACGCAAATATCTGATTTCTTTTTTCTACCTGATGGTTTGCATTGTGGGTTATTCTGCATGGAAAGGAATTCCAGTTGAAAATGCGCCAGAGCTCAATCTTCCATCCATCACAATCAGCTATTATTGGGGAAGTACAGCGCCCGAAGTGGTGGAGAAGGAGATAACTCGAAAAGTAGAAAGCGCTGCTAATCGCCTTCGGGATGTCTCTAAAATAAATTCTATCACCGAAGAAGGTCGTTCCTCGGTATCTGTTCAGTTCACAAAAAATGCGCCTGTTGAATTTAGAGCCCTCGAAATCCGAGAGTATCTACATTCCTTAGAACAAACCTTACCTGCAAATGTTAATCCGGCTCAAATTACTCGACAAGTTCCTGAGGAAATTCAAGATCAGCAGACTTTTATGGTATATTCGCTTAGTGGAAATCTGCCAGCTAGAGAGTTGTTAGAATATGCCCAACAAACTATAAAAACCAAATTATTGGGCTTAGAAGGTCTAACGGATGTGAGATTGCAAGGAGTTGAAAGCCCTGCTTTATTCATAGAGTTTGACCGAGATAAGCTAGAGAAATTTGAGCTGTCAGGAAGACAGATTTTGGCACAGGTACGAACAAAATTAAACTGGCGCTCATCTGGAATTATTGATGCAGGCAGTGCTCGTATTAGCATGATTATTCCTCCTGATTTCGAAAACACAGCGGATATTTCTAGCATGAGAATAGAAATTCCTGGTTCGTTAAAGCAATTATATCTTTCTGATATTGCTCATGTGTATGTGGGGGATTATCCATCTAAAAGCATTCGTAGAATTAATGGAAGTCCTGCCCTTACCATAGATATGGTAAAAGAAAGTGGTGCCGATGCCATGAGTTTAGCCAAAACAGTGATAGAGGTGATGAAAGAGGTGGAGAATAACCTACCCTCAGAAATGGATTTGCGTCTGCAAGTTGACTCTACCGAAAAGCTCCGCGAACAGTTCGATCAGTTAGGTAACCAAGCCATGTTTAGCGCTCTGTTGGTTTTTTTAGTGATGCTGCTTTTTATTCGAAAAATTAGAGCTCCTTTTGTAATAATTGGAAGTGTGGTTTTTTCGGTGTTAATGAGCATTACCGTTTTATACATGAGTAATTACACACTAAACGTAATTACTCTGGCTGGGCTTACCATTGCCTTAGGAATGCTTATTGATAATGCCGTTGTGGTGTTCGAGCAGGTGAATCCAGGCTTGCCGGTTACTAAAGAGGAGCGCATTGCACATATTAAAAATGAACTGCCAAAATCTGTAGTTCCTGTTTTGGGAAGTACTTTTACCACCGTAGGTATTTTTATTCCACTACTTTTTGCCCTCGACGAGCTTCGTATATTTCTAATGCCATTAGCAGTAGCACTTACAATAACTCTTGTCAGTTCGGTAATCATAGCTTTTACGTGGATTCCCTACGCACTTATTTGGCTTACGCCTGCTTTACAACGCACTAAAGTAAGGTCTAAAAAAAGTCTGTCTTCACGTTTGCAACGCCCATTATTATTGCTTTTAATTTGGCGCAATCGTTTGCGATGGATATTTATACTAGTACTTATTGCAACCATTGGAATTCCATTATTTCTTATCAAAACTCCTGAATGGAATGATGAAACAAAATGGCCAGAATTCACAAAGATATATTTCGATAATAGAAATGAAATAGATCCATGGATTGGTGGAGTGAGCTACAGGTTTAAGAAAGACACCTATTTTGGAAGTCCGTGGCGTGGTTCTTCGGATGAGACTGTGAATGTTTATATACGAACTCCACAAGGCACTCCTTTATCAGAAATTGATAAAATTGTAAAGAATTACGAGGCCATTGCAAAGCCTTATGCTCATTCCTTTAATTATTATGAGGCACGCCTGTCAGAGTATTTTGGAGCAACCTTAACCTTCTCTATAAACTCCGATTATCTATACAGCCCAGCACCATATTACTTTTTAGGGGAGGCGATGTATTTAGCAGCTCGTACAGGAAATGTAGCGACTTCAGTGTCAGGTTTTGGGGATGGAATTAGTACAGGCTTTGGTGGATCCTCCTCCTCATATACCATTCGCTTAACTGGATATTCTTATGATGAGTTATATGATTTAGCCCGCGAAATAGAACGTCGTTTATCAAAAAGCAGGCGTGTTAGAGAAATTGATATAAACTCTTCGTCGTATTATTCCAGAGATGATTTTTATCAGTATGAATTAGAGTTGAATGAAGAGGAATTGTTAGCAAAGGGCCTGAATAGGCGTGAAGTACTTTCTGCACTCGCCATAGATATCAATCCTGTTAATTCTTTTGGAAGGGTAGAGTTTGAAGGGCAAGAAATGTTTCTAATCGGGAGGAGTGAAGCTCAAAATTCCTACGAAGAAGATTTAATGAATAAAGTGAGGACATCTTCAGCGTCTAGTTTTAATTTATCATCTATTGGGAGAATAAATAAACGAAAAGCACTTACTCAAATTCGGCGTACCGACCAATCGTATGAACGAAATGTAACCCTGAATTATCTAGGTAATTACCGAATGGGGAATGAGTATGTGGAAGGAGTGCTGAAGGAAGTGCCCGTTCCTGTTGGGGCAAAAATAGATTTTGGACGACGCTTTTTTAGCTCTGGTAATGATAAAAATACGGCAAATTTAATACTCGTAGCATTATTAAGCATTCTATCCGTCTGGATGATAGTCTCGGCGTTGTTAGAAAGCTGGACAGGTCCACTTTTTGTCCTCTTAACAATTCCATTTAGTCTCGTTGGAATAATGATTGGTACACTAGTAAACTCCATCTCCTTTGATAAAGGAGCCATCGCAGGGGCATTATTATGTATTGGTATTGTGGTAAATAACGCCATTCTTTTGATTCACCATCGCGATATGGAGAAAAAGCGAGGAGTAAAAGGCTTGAGATGTTGGTTTAATGTGTTCAAAAGTAAAATGCGAACCGTTCTTATTACCACTACCACCACAGTTGTTGGGCTACTTCCCATGATTTACTACGGCACCGATGACTTCTGGCAAGGTTTAGCCGTGGTGGTTTGCTGGGGCTTACTATTCAGTACAGGTTTACTATTCCTACTAGCCGGCTCCACCCAAGGCAAGTTTAGGGTGAGTAGTAGGTAAGTTTGTTTATTGGTGTACTCTTCAATCGGAAGAGTTTCACGCGAAGTCCGCAAAGGTTTTTTACGCAAAGGAACGCGAAGGAGGCTTGTAATGAGAATACCAACTGCTTAGCGAGCTTTGCGATTTCCTTAGCGCTCTCTGCGTGAACCCGAAGAGTTTCACGCGAAGTCCGCAAAGTTTGTAGCGCAAAGGAACGCGAAGGAGGCTTGGAATGGAAATTCTAATTGCTTAGCGAGTTTTGCGAATTTCTTAGCGCTCTTTGCGTGAACTCGAGAAGATTTGCACGCGAAGACCGCAAAGTTTGTAGCGCAAAGGAACGCGAAGAGGTTTGGAATGGAAATACTAATTGCTTAGCGAGCTTTGCGATCATCTTAGCGCTCTCTGCGTGAACCCGAGAAGATTTGCACGTGAAGAACACAATATGCATTACAAATTACATTATTATGACCGAAAATGAACTCTCATATCAGATTATTGGGGCAAGTTTAGAATTACACAGAGCCTTGGGACCGGGATTACTAGAATCGGTTTATGAAGCTACTTTGGCTTTTGATTTGAAAAAGTTAGGGCTACACGTGGAAACCCAAGTACCGATGCCTTTAGTATATAAAGAAGTAAAACAAGATGTGGGATACCGACTTGATCTACTGGTTGAAAACAAAGTGATTATCGAAGTTAAGTCACTGGAGAACCTAGCACCAGTTCATTTTTCACAAACATTGACGTATCTAAAATTATCAGATAAGAAATTGGCGCTACTGATTAATTTTAATACTAAATATTTAAAAGACGGAATTCACCGCATCGTGAATAATCTATAACCTAGAAGAGTTTCACGCGAAGCCCGCAAAGGTTATAACGCAAAGGAACGCGAAGAGGTTTGGAATGGAAATACTAATTGCTTAGCGAGCTTTGCGATCATCTTAGCGCTCTCTGCGTGAACCCGAAGATTTGCACGCGAAGCCCGCAAAGTGTTTTACGCAAAGGAACGCGAAGGAGGCTTGTAATGAAATTACCAACTGCTTAGCGAGCTTTGCGAATTCCTTAGCGCTCTTTGCGTGAACCCGAGAAGATTTGCACGTGAAGAACACAATATGCATTACAAATTACATTATTATGACCGAAAATGAACTTTCATATCAGATTATTGGGGCAAGTTTAGAATTACACAAAGCCTTGGGGCCGGGTTTACTAGAATCGGTTTATGAAGCTGCTTTGGCTTTTGATTTGAGGGAGTTAGGGTTATATGTGGAAACACAGGTGCCGATGCCAATGGTCTATAAAGAAGTAAAACAAGATGTGGGATACCGACTTGATCTACTGGTTGAAAACAAAGTGATTATCGAAGTTAAGTCACTGGAGAACCTAGCACCAGTTCATTTTTCACAAACATTGACGTATCTAAAATTATCAGATAAGAAATTGGCGCTACTGATTAATTTTAATACTAAATATTTAAAAGACGGAATTCACCGCATCGTGAATAATCTATAACCTAGAAGAGTTTCACGCGAAGCCCGCAAAGGTTATAACGCAAAGGAACGCGAAGAGGTTTGGAATGGAAATACTAATTGCTTAGCGAGCTTTGCGAATTCCTTAGCGCTCTCTGCGTGAACTCAAAGATTTGCACGCGAAGCCCACAAAGTGTTTTACGCAAAGGAACGCGAAGGGGATTATTTAGTTCAGAATGTTTCCTACTATTATTGTGGGCAAACTAAATCCAGATAATCAGGTCGAAAATCTCAATCCAGTCGTTATAGATTAGCAACAAAACGAGACCGGTCATTACTAGGATGGTATGTAAACCGATGGTTTTGATTAGGTACCCGTTACGAGCATCGCCGAGAGTTTTAGAGGTATCGAGGGCAGAAATATTGAAGCTGTTAAACCAGATGAGTACAAAAACTATGGCAATGGCTACCATTACAAAATGGGGCGCATCTGCAACAAAAAGTACGGTGAGTGCAGTAATGAGAATAAAATCTACGTGAAATATCCACGTATAAATATTCAACGCTTGATTAAAGTGCGCCAATTTTGGATTAGGCAAGTACAACCAAAGCAGAGCTATAATCTGTAATAAAATTATAAGAAGGGTAGTGATAAAAAATATTGAGAAATAGTTGGAGCCAAAGATTGCTATGTAGGGTGCAAACTCAAACAGTGCACGGATTCCTTCCTCCGAAATATATACCCGAGCCATAAAATAGGCGACTAATCCACTAAAAAGTGCATGCTGAATAAAAAGGAAAAATCCACTTAACGAAGAACGTTCACGATAGTGTAAAATATCATCCACAAAAAAGCGGCGAGATAAAAAGTACCGGCTAATAGTATCTTTGTAGGTTGTGTTTATCAAGATGTTAGCGCCTAGGCTTAGCCATAATAAAATAAGCAGAAAGATGTACCAGTGGAAGGGACTTGTCTCCTCTGGGAGTAATGGTAGAGGTATGGCAGCTTGTTCTAAGCTCTCTGCATTATAAAGAGCGCTTTGAAAATGCTCGAAATTAATAAAAGATTGTTGTAACCAATTACCACTTACAAAGAGGTATTTATGACTTGTGCCAATAGAGTTTGAAAAATCATGGATTGCTTGTTCATCTGCTTTATGGAAAGGTGCGAATGTTCCAATCGCTTGCTTGGATGTGATTTCGATAAGCTCTTCATTTAGGATATTATAGAAATGAAGGGAATCGGCCAGCCCAGAATTTGATACAATGCTAAGCTCTATTTCCTGAAATTGTTTTCTATAGCTTTGGCTATTATTAAAAAGTATAATACCTGAGAAGTGTTGAAAGGAAGCATAATCATTGTGCAAATTTCTCACAAAACTAGATACTTTTGCAGCCTGTTCATCCAAATGAGAGATGGTATAAAACTCGAACCCAGAGTTTACAACAAAAGGAATCCCGGCATCTTCTAAGCTTTCTATCACAAAGTCAGCTACTGGATAGGGTACAATAACTAAATCTACATTAGAGTTAGAAAAAGATTTCACCCTATCGGCAACAATCTGTTTATTTACTTCGGGCTGCCAATTTACGCCAAGTAGTGTTTGTGCTTGTAGAAAAGTAGACGGTACAAGCAAACATAAAAGCCAAACGACTTTTAGTAGCAGGTATTTATACCTGTTCACCATTTACGCCACAGCTACAGCATTCGCAAACTCAGTAATGCTACTTAGTTTAATGGGTTTGCCCAGTAAAGTTGCTGAGGTACAATCTGTAATTTCAACTTCCACATATTGACCTGGTTTAAAATCGAGAGCGTCGAAAACAACCATTTTGTTGGTATCGGTTCGGCCTTGAAGTTGAGCATCAGAACGTTTACTTGTTTTTTCTACTAATACAAGATGACGGTTTCCAATTTCTGCTCTATTACGTTCTTCTTGAATAGCCATTTGTTGGCCTATAATTTCAGAGAGGCGGCGCTTCTTAACTTCTTCTGGCACATCATCTTCGAACTTTCTGTAAGCGAGAGTTCTTTCACGTTCAGAGTAAGCAAACATGTACGCAAGATCGAAGCCAACTTCTTTCATCAAGCTCATTGTGCCTTCATGTTCTTCATCTGTTTCGCCACAAAAACCTGCAATAATATCGGTTGAAAGTGAAACGCCAGGGATAATGGCTCTAATTTTATCGGTTAACTCAAGAAATTGCTCACGGGTATACGGGCGACGCATACGCTCGAGCATAGTGTCGCTGCCTGCTTGTGCGGGCATGTGAATGTAATTACAAAGATTTGGTTGCTCTGCTATAATATGAAGTAGCTCATCAGGGAAATCTTTTGGATGAGGTGATGAGAATCTAAAGCGAACTTCTTTGTTTACTTGGCTAGCCTCGTACATTAATCGTGCAAAAGTATTCTCGCCATCTTTGTAGGAGTTTACATTTTGGCCTAACAAAGTGATTTCTTTATACCCTTCGTCGCAAAGCTGTTTAATTTCACCAAGAACACTTTCCATAGGTCGACTTCTTTCACGGCCACGCGTAAATGGCACCACACAAAAAGAACACATATTATCGCACCCGCGCATAATAGATACAAAAGCATTAACGCCATTGCTTACTGTACGAACTGGAGCAATATCAGCATACGTTTCTTCAAGAGATAAAAGCACATTCACCGCTTTTCTACCATCATCAACTTCAGCAAGTAAACGAGGAATATCGCGGTATGCATCGGGGCCGACAACAATATCTACCAATTGTTCTTGTTCCAAAATTTGGTCTTTAATCCGTTCCGCCATACAACCTAGAACCCCAACAGTTAAGCTAGTGTTAACTGTTTTAAGCGATCTTAATTCTTTAAGACGATTCCAAACTCTTGTTTCTGCATTTTCACGAATAGCACAGGTGTTAATTAACACCACATCGGCAGCTTCTGCACTCAACACTGGATTCATGCCATCTTCAATCAAAATGGCATTTACCACTTCCGTGTCCGCAAAATTCATTGCGCAGCCGTAAGTTTCTATATAAAAGTTCTTAGAATTCATTGTAATATCTATTTAATGAAGAAAAATGTAACGAATAAAGCGACTACTAACTATTAGCTTTAGCCCAAGTAGCGGGAGTAGTGCGCCAGTTAGAAAGTTGTTCAAGATCTTCTTCGCCTACAATACCTTTTTCTATAGCCACAGAAATGAGTGTTTCATAATCTGTTAAACTATAAACTGGAACATCAATATCGTCGAAGCGTTGTTGAGCTTTATCAAAACCATAGTTAAAAATAGCAACCACACCCGATACCTTTGCGCCAACAAATTGTAAAGCTTCAAGCACAGAGATGGCTGAGCCACCTGTTGAAATTAAATCTTCAATAACTACGGTAGTTTGACCTTTATCAACACCACCTTCAATTTGGTTGCCCATGCCGTGTGCTTTTGCTTTTGCGCGCACATAAGCCATAGGTTTATCCATGTTTTCGGCAACCCAAGCCGCGTGTGGAATGCCAGCAGTGGCTGTGCCAGTGATGACGTCAACATCAGGGAAGTTTTCTCTTATAAAAGCAGCTAAATGCTGAGCTATTTTCTTTCGGATGTGCGGATGTCTTAACGTGAGGCGGTTATCACAATAAATTGGTGAATTCCACCCAGATGTCCATTTAAAAGGTTCGTTTGGACGAAGTACAACAGCGTTAATCTCCAATAGTTGAGCAGCAAGCTCGCGTGCGTATGTTTTATCAATAATCATATTTTAGTAAAAAATTCTTTAGTAAAGGCCTAGCTATACATTGCGTTTCAATTCACCCGAAGATATTAGGCCATACATAAATGAGAATCTTTAGGGAGATAAGTGCATAAAAGCCAGCCAATAAATCATCGAACAAGATACCAAATCCTGCGTTTAGATTTTGAATTTTCTTAATGCCTAATGGTTTTAGAATATCAAAAAATCTAAAGAGTATAAAACCAGTAAATAATAGAGTTAATGAGGGGTGTGTGATACTAGTTGTAGAAATAAATAAAAAAGTAACACCTTGGCCTGCCCATTCATCTATAACCATTTTGGATGGATCTTTACCCCAGGTTTGCTCACAAACACTACTCACCCAAAAATTTAATGCACAGCTAATGCCTATAAATGAGAGTAACAAAACTAAGGAGTATGGCGAGGATAATATAAAGTAGATGGGAATTAGAGCTAATAAACTACCCCAAGTGCCAGGGAATTTAGGCAAGAACCCTGCGCCAAATCCCGCACCAATCCATAGTTTTAACGACCGAATCATGCATTATTTTTTGAAAAGAGCTGTCGGTTTACAACCACATATTCTAAGCCCGTGTACGCCGTAAAAGCAGTTACAAACATGGTTAAAATATACATTATTTGAGTATCTAGTATAGAATCGGCTAAAGAGCCAATTATGTTGTCGTGGCCTTTAAAAACACCTACGAGTAATCCAATATAGAGGAAAGTTAATTGCACTGCGGTTTTAACTTTTGCGGATTTTCGCGTTTCCATAGTAGTATTTTTACTTTCTGCAAAAATGCGAAAAATGGTTATAAAAACATCTCTAAATACTATAACACCAATAGCCCACCATGGGAATAAATCAGTAGAGATAAACGGCAGTACAAAAAATGCACTAAATGTTAGTACTTTATCGGCTAATGGATCTAAGAATGTTCCTAATGAGGTTTCAATCTCGTGTTTTCTGGCAAGGTGGCCATCAAGGAAATCGGTTAGTGCGGCAATGGTAAAAATTACAAGGCCGAGTATGCCTAAGAGCAAACTTTCTTGCCAGTATAGGTACAAGAAAACTGGTGCTAAAAGAATTCGTATTGCGCTAAGTATATTGGGAACATTTTTCATTGGCGCAAAGATATGAAATAGATTAGATATTATTCTCGAAAACTAGCTTTTGGGTTAGGGAATTAAGAATTTGTGAATATGAGAGCAGAAATAATTTCAATTGGCAACGAACTCCTTATTGGCGACACGGTAAACACCAATGCATCTTGGATGGGGGCATTTATGACCGAACATGGTTTTGAAGTGTCTCGTGTTTATACCATTTCAGATAATATAATTCAGATAAAACAATCTATTGTGAGCTCAATGAGCGAGTCAGATATAGTTTTATGTACTGGTGGCTTGGGCCCCACTCACGATGATATGACCAAAAGAGCGGTGGCAGAACTTTTTAATATGAAGATGCGCACCGACAAAGAGGTGCTCGCTTTTGTGCAAGATTATTTTTCAAGACGTAATATTCCATTTTCACATTCAAATTTTGGTCAAGCAGAAGTACCAGATGCTTGTGAAGTTCTATTTAATAATTCAGGCACAGCACCAGGAATGTGGTTTAATATTGATGGAAAATATTTGGCTGTTATGCCCGGTGTACCCCACGAAATGCAATATTTGATGCAGAATAAAGTAGCCCCAAAATTACATCAAGTATTTGGGCATACTACACATCTCTATTCACGATATATAAAAACTGCGGGAATTGGAGAAAGTACTTTAAGCGATAATATTCTAGGCAACTTAGATTCTTTTCTAAAGGATGGCGTAAGTCTCGCTTTTTTACCAATGGCAGGCGGAGTAACACTTCGGTTAAATGGAACGGGTTCAACAAAAAGTGGAGCCGAACAAAGCGTAGTACCACTCGCAGATTATATTCATAAAAAAGCTTTTGAATTTATTATTGGCGAAGGGAAAGAACTAACAGTTAGCGAAGTTGTTGGGCAGTTATTAATTAAAAGTGGACAAACCCTCGCTGTTGCAGAAAGTTGTACGGGAGGCATGATTGCCAATGAAATTACTAATATTTCTGGCAGTAGTGCCTATTTTATGGGTGGATTTGTAGCCTATTCTAATTCCGTTAAAATTAATCAGCTATCAGTTTTGGCGGGCGACATAGAAACCCATGGCGCAGTAAGTAAACAAGTTGCATTACAAATGGCTAAAAATGTGGCTGTAAAATTAGGTGCAGATATTGGGATTTCAACAACGGGTATAGCTGGGCCAGATGGAGGATCTGTAGAAAAACCTGTTGGAACAATTTGGATCGGCTATTGGGATAAAACTCAACATTTCGCCATAAAAGCAAGCTTTACAAAAGATAGAATTATTAACAAAGAAAGAACTACTCGTACTGCATTAGAACTAGTGAGACGCATACTAAAAGGGGTAGATAGCGTGCCATATAATTTGGAAAAACAATATCCTTGAGAAAGGTATTTCTATTACATATCGTGTTGATGTTTTGTTCGGTTAATGTTTATGCTCAAGTTATAAACTTGTTAAATGCTGACACCCTCCAATCAAAAACTCCCGATTCTCTTCAAAAGGCGGGGGTTAACACCATCCCCAAAAAAGAGCCAAAAGTAATTAAGAAGGTTTCGATTTGGGAAACTGAAAGTTCTGCATTTTCTAAAACTGTAGTGAACGATAGTTTATTGAGATGGCAATTTTGGCCAAACTGGGGCGACTATTACGCACATAGAAAAGATGTTTTATCATATCGGCAAGGTACTATTGGGCGTGTTGATGCCTTCACTATTAACGGTTACGATAGTTATGAACAGAGTTTAGATTTTGATGATGTAAAGTTGAATAATCCTGTTACTGGATTGGTGAATTATAATTTAGTGCCTCATCATAAAATTGGAACTGTGAGGGAATTATATTCCAATAGGCTAGAGTCGCGTATCAACTCTAAAAATTTCTATATCACAAAACCAATAAGCTATTTAAACTATGATGAGAGTTCTTCTGGGTACAGAAATCTAGAGTTTATGATTGCGCAAAATACAAGCCCAGGCACTAATATTGAGCTTTCATTTTGGGATAGGAGAGAAGAAGGTTTATACCCGAGAAGTGGTGTAAAAGGCAGCCAGGTTTTTGGCAAATTATATCATCATCTAGGCTCTAGATTTCAGTTACAAGCGCTGTATTTACGCAACCAATTTGATAGAGATGAGTCGTTTGGCTACGTGGTGAACGATCCTATCTATTTTGCTTACGATGAGTTTAACAGCCAAGCCAAAGAGAACTCTGCAAAATCAGTATTCCTAAGAAGCGATTTGAAACTAGGTATTTACGAGAGGCAAGATTCAACAAAAGCAGAAGCTGGGGGATTCGTTTTAACGCGGTCTAAAAACGAGCATAAACTCAAATTTAGTAGTGATACTTTATTCTGGGATTTAACTGAAATTAAAGCTTCTTTGTTTAAGAGTGTTGAGTTTGGGCCGCTTACTATTAAAGCGGAACTAGATGGATTTAGGGTAGCTTCAGAAGATAGTACCACCTTAACCAAGAAAGATTGGGCTGGAACCAATGCGAAATTGAGCTCCACACTTTCACTTACAAATAATTTAAAAGCGTTATTTACGGGGGAAATTCTTGGTAGAAATGATAAACAGAATGGAAATGCAATATCTGCGGGTTTAAATTATAAGGCTAATCGTTTCGAAGCGAAATTATTAGGTTCCCAAGAAAATAAAATGCCGAGCATACAAAGCATGTATTGGGGTGGACGCAATTATTCGGGTAACCCACTTTTAAATAACGAACAAGTTCAGTCAGTGTTTGGCTCGCTTGAATTTGGAATCGGAAGCTATTTAAAATTTGGTACATCAGGTAGATATAAAAAGGTTGAAGATGCTATTTTACTTTCACAGTCTAAGACTTTTACTAACGGAGGCAACTTAGAGCTTTTAAACGCTACTTTTTACGGCAGCTATAACTCATCACTACTTGAAATTGAGAGTTCGGCTAGCTCAGAATATGCGCTCAACCAAAATTATGTGGCAGGAATAGATTCGTTAAATAACCGAGCTACCAAATTATGGTTGAGAAACTCTATCTTTCTAAAACATTATGTGTTTGATAAAGCCGCTTTTATAAAAGTGGGCGTTCGAACTATGTTTTCGCCATTATATTACAAAACCCAGACATACAACACAGAACTCAGCTATTGGCAATACAACTCAACAGAGCATGAAATTCCTAATTTCTTTCGTTTAGACGCCGAACTATCGGCTAGAGTCCGTTCAATTATGGTTCTAATTAGGTGGGAAAATGCACTTGACGGTGTTGGCCAAGCAGGGTACTTTGAGTCGGCCTCATATCCATCATGGCCACGACGGTTGTTGGTTGGAATCAGAGCACAATTCAGAAATTAATATGAATCTAAATTATATTCTTAAAGAAGGTATCGCTGGCATTAAAAGGGCTAAGCTAGCTGCATCCACATCTATTTTTTCGTTATTCATAGCCATACTGCTATTGGGTATTTTAACGCGTGTGTTCTACAACGTGTACAATCAAGCTATGGAACTTAAAGAGATTGAGATTGAAGTTTTCTTATTTGATATGGATAAACGCTCTACCGATGAAGTAAAATCTCAGATTAAGAAAGAGGAGCTGGTTACAGAAATTTATTACATCTCTAAAGATAGCGCTTCTGCTGTGGCAGCAAAAGATTTAGGTGCGGGTGTGGAAGATTTGATAGAACTTAACTTCTTCCCAGCGTCATATCGTGTTACCGTAAATACCGATGCTGGTGCTGATATGGTAGAGGCTTTGGCGTCAAGATTCAAAAATATTCGCGGGGTTGATGAGGTTAAGTACAATGCTGCATTATTGCGTGTGCTTGAATCCAATCTTAGCATTTTTAGTTTGATGGGGGTAGGAATTGGGATTTTGATATTATTAGCAGCCGTGATATTAGTTTATAACACTATTCGACTTACCATTTATGCTAAAAAAGATTTAATACGTGCAATGAAATTAGTGGGAGCTACCAATAAATTTATTAGGAGCCCATTTATTGTAGAAGGAATCATACAAGGTATAATAGCAGGTTCCCTTGCTGTATTGAGCGTTTTTGCGGTATTTGAGTTCTTCATTCCCTTCTATTTGCCTAATATTGGCATTATAGAATGGCCTTACGGTCGCTGGTATTTTTTAGTAGTGGCTATGCTTGGTTTATCTATAATAATGGGCTGGTGGGGAAGCCGATTAGCCTCTCGTAAATTTATAGCAGAAACTTATATATCTGGCTAAGTAGCCTAATAAAGTTCCGAGTCTTTTTTTATTCCTCCACCTCTCTGCAATTCTTTGCATAGAAACCTTTGCGGACTTCGCGTGATACTCTTCCGATTCACGCAGAGTGCGCTAAGAGGTTCGCTAAGTTCGCAAAGTAGGTACTATTTCATTGGTGTGATATTTACAATTCCCCAATCCTGTACACCCTTTTATCCTGTAAATCCTGATTAAAAAAACAAAGATTCACGGAACCATAGGGGATAAATCCACAACGAACAAAATTCCCAAAGATGTGCTTCTAAAATGGGTCTGGCTAAAATATCGGTGGATTTGTACGCATCTTTTATAAAAACAAACCTACCCACCGATGCCAATATTTAATCTATTTACATTCAACACCGAAGGTGTTGGGCTTCCTTGTTATGAATGGAAAATGAGATATTAGTATTGAGTAAATAGAATTGCGACAAAATTAATCTCTGTTCATTGTTCAATGATAATTGATCATTGTTAATTGTAAACTCAGTACCAAAACCCTTTGCGTAAAAAACCTTTGCGGACTTCGCGTGATACTCTTCCGATTCACGTAGAGTGCGCTAAGAAATTCGTAAAGCACGCTAGGTAATACCTAGTATTATTCTATTCTAAGCGACAGTCTCTGTTGCAGTATCTTTATTATTTAGAGCTTTTCTTTTTGCACATTCATCGGTATCGGAGCACGTACCGTAGAAGTGTAGAGAGTGAGTTTTGATTTCTATAGGGTGAATTTTATTCAACAACTCTTGGATTTCCCAAACACGAGGGTCGCAGAATTCAAGTACATGTCCACATTCCGTACAAATAATATGATCGTGCTGTTGGTAAGCATAGGCACGCTCATAATAATATTGGCTTTGCCCAAATTGTTGGCGTTGTACCAAGCCACATTCAACTAATAAGTCGAGTGTGTTGTAAACGGTTGCGCGCGAGACTCTAGTACCAGCATCCTTCATTCTGAAAAATATGTCATCGGCATCGAAATGCCCGTCTGCACGGTAAATTTCTTCCAACACCATAAAACGCTCAGGTGTTTGGCGTTGATTCCGTTCTTTCAAGTAAGAACGGAACATTTCTTTAACAAGTTGGATAGTATCTTCGTGTGCTGGATGTGCCATAATCTATATTATTTTGCTACAATATAAGACTTGTTTAGCTGGTTTTGAAGTGGAGTGTATTTGTTTGTAGGTTTATTATATTCAAGTTCAAAATAACACTAACAAAAATTGTCAGCATGCCTACTGTTGTCGCTTTTGAAACACTTTCGGAACTACCTTATAAACTTGACAAGAAGTATAGAGGGAAGAATAAAGCAGCCTTTCATTTTAAGCCATCGCCAGATGAAAGCTACCAACCTATCTACTGGGATCAGGTTGTAGATGATGTGAATGCTATGGCGGCTTATATGCTTGAACGAGGCATTGAGCGTAACGATAGGGTGGGTATTTTAAGTGAAAATAGATATGAATGGGTGGTTGTAGATCTTGCCATTCAAATGCTTGGGGCTATTAATGTTTCGTTGTACACAACACTTCCAGCGAACCAATGCGAGTATATTTTACTCGATTCAGAAACTAAATTGTTTTTTGTATCAACAGGTATTCAGCTAAAAAAGGCTATTGAGGTTTTCGACAATTGCGAATCTCTTAAAGAGGTTGTTGCTTTTGATACACCGAAAAATAAAAAATACTTAGAAAATAAGTATGTAAGCCTCTACGATGATGTATTAAATGATGGCGCAAAATTATTTGAAAAGCATAAAAACACTATTAAAGAGAGAATTAGAAGCGTTAAGAGTGATGATGTTTCAACATTAATCTACACTTCAGGAACAACGGGGCATCCAAAAGGAGCCATGCTTACTCACAACAATATTATAAGTAATGTAAAGTCAGCAACTCAGCATATCTATTGGGATGAAAACGATCGGCTGCTTTCTTTCTTACCATTATGCCATTCTTTTGAGCGTACTGCCGGTTATTATGCAATGATTTCGAGTGGAGTTGAGATTTATTATGCTGAAAGTGTAGATACCGTTTCTAAGAATATGCCAGAAGCAAAACCTACTATTGTAATAAGTGTACCTCGTTTATTTGAGAAGATGTACAACCTTATTGTTAAAAGTGTTGAAGAAGGGAGTGATACCAAAAAGAAGATTTTCAATTGGGCGGTTGAAACAGGTAAAAAATATTCGGAAGGTAAACGAGGCTTTGTTTCTATTCAGAAGAAAATTGCAGATAAACTAGTTTTCGATAAGTTACGCCAACGAACTGGCGGCCATATTAGGCTATTCGTTTCAGGCGGTGCGGCACTTCCACCAGATATAGATGACTTCTTTAAATCTGCTGGCTTAACTATTTTGCAAGGTTACGGTCTTACCGAAACATCTCCAGTGATGGCAGCAAATAGGGTAGGAGATGAAGTTACAGGTGTGGTTGGCACCGTTATCCCTGGGGTAACTGTTGGAATTAAAGATCTGGAAACACAAAAAATCATAGCTGAGATTAGTGGCGAAGATTATCCCACTAAACTAAGTTCTGCAGAAGGTGAGATATTATGCAAAGGGCCAAATGTAATGGTGGGCTACTGGAATAATGAAGAAGCCACCAAAGAATTGATTGATGAGGATGGTTGGCTGCATACAGGCGATGTAGGTAGATTTGTGGATGGGTATCTTAAAATTACAGATCGTATTAAGCACATGATTGTTAATGCGGGCGGTAAAAATATCTATCCAGGTCCGATTGAAGACAAACTTAAAACAAGTAAATGGGTTGATCAGATAGTTATTGTTGGTGAAGGGCAAGCATATATGGCAGCTCTTATTGTGCCTGATTTTGAGGCTCTAGCTAAATATGCTAAAGACAATAATCTGGATGCATCATCTAATAAGGTGCTCATATCACACCCAGAAGTACAAGATATATTTAAGAAGGAAATGCGTGGGTTTTCTAAGGATTTAGCTTCCTATGAAAAAATAAGAGATTTCCGTTTGCTTGATGAAGAGTTTACTGTAGAAAGTGGGGAAATTACACCTACTCTAAAAGTTAAAAGAAAGGTAGTATCAGAAAAATTTGCTGAGCAAATTGCAGATATTTTTAAGGACGATGTAGCTTAAGCATCGTCCTTAAAAACTATAAATCTGCTAGATAATTATTAGAACCAACCTGCACCGAGCCCTCTAAATGGCCATGGTATAGCTGCTAGTATTAATAACAATCCAATACCGAACATAATAGCTGTGTTTTTATGTTTAGCAAGGTTTTCGGTAGCTTTTTTAGCTTTAGAATAACCTATGCTTATAACAATGATGGCTATTATCATGAGGGTGATATGCTCAACAGTATAAAACCGAACCATACTGTTACCCATTGTGTCAGCTGTAAATAGTACTTTTGGGCTAATAGAGTAAAGTACAAGTCCAATTATAAACTGGACGTTCATAGTCATAAAAGTATAGACTGAAAGTTTGCGATCAACTTTAGTGTATTCTTTATTACCTAACCAACCAGCTAGTGATTTTAATACCGCTAGCACTAAGAGAATTAGAACAATCCATCGAAGGCCAGAGTGAGCGTGTAATAATCCGTTTAACATATTTAATATAATTTAAGGGTTTTGTCTACTTGTGATATAATTTTGTTAACTCGGCGTTTGTTTACGCCAAAATCGTAGCTACCTACACGGCTTGCACTTCTTACATAGGCAATAGTTTGGTTGTTTTTAGTAGCTAATTGAATGTTTAAATCATCTTTCCAACCAAAAACTGGAATTTTAAATACAGCATCAATTTTCAAATTATTCTGCGATGTTACCACCGAGTCAGTTCCCAAATTAGTAAGTGTAAGCTTGAATATATCGAAAATAACCTCAATGTTCTTATCATAAGCGAACGAGGTAAGTATGCAGTTTGGCGAATCTGGGCAAGAAGGCAAGGGGTTAGTAGTACTAGCCATATAATAATCCGAATCGTTAAAGTTAGCGCTACAACCCATAAGTATTATCAATGCTAAAAGAGTGGTATTGAGCTTTATAAGCATATTAAACTTACTTAAAATGAGTTTTAAGAATAGTTAAAGTCTCGTCTAGTGTGTTTGCAACCGTAAAAAGTTGAAGATTATCTTTTCGAATGAAATCTTCAGAAAGTGCCTTTTCTACATAATGTACAAGGCCATCAAAATAGCCAGCACTATTAATGAGTACTATTGGCTTTTGGTGGAACCCAAGTTGGCGCCATGTTAAAATCTCAAAAAACTCATCGAGAGTACCAAAACCACCAGGTAATACTACAAAGGCATCCGACAAACGTTCCATCATCGCTTTGCGAGTGTGCATGTCGGGGGTTTCGTACAAATGTGTGAGGCCTGTATGTGCTACCTCTACTCTTTTTAGTGCAGTTGGAATAACACCAGTAACTTTGCCGCCCGCTTTTAATGCAGCGTCGGCGGCAAGTCCCATCATTCCAATTTTACCGCCCCCATAAACAAGGTTCCATTTCTCTGTTGCAAATGCTACCCCAATATCAGTTGCTAGCTTTTGAAGGCTTACATCTTTTGGAATTCTAGAACCGCAGTAAATACAAATAGAATTGCTCATGTTAGGGCAAACATACGCTTGGTAATTTGATCAAGCTTATTTACAAAATAGAGTACTTCTTCTTCTGTAGTATCTTTACCAAAACTCACCCGAATACTTGAATTAGCGACATCATCTTTCACACCAATACCAGACAAGACATGAGAGGGCTCTATGGCGCCTGAGGTACAAGCAGAGCCATTAGATACGCAAATCCCCTCGATGTCTAAATTGCGGAGTAGCATTTCGCCATCTATGCAGTTATTATCACTATCGAAAAAGGAGAGATTTAAAATATGGGGCACACCATGTTCTGAGTCACCATTAATACAATATTTTATGCTAATGGTATCGCTCATAGTGCTCAATAAAACATTTCTTAGTTTTTTAAAATGAGTGTTGTTCTTTTCAATATCTGCGATAGCAAATTCAACAGCTTTTGCAAAACCAACAATTCCAGGGACGTTCAAAGTACCGCCTCTACGCCTACGCTCTTGTGAACCACCTGTTAGCCAAGGAATCCAAGGTGTTCCATTTTTCACATAAAGTAGACCAATTCCTTTTGGGCCATAAATTTTATGGGCGCTACCACTAAGCAAATTAATATCTAGCTCTTTAACATCTAGCGGCATTTTACCTAAACTTTGAACAGCATCGGTATGAAATGGGATTTTGTGTTCATTACAAAGCTTAGCAATTTCTTTAATGTCGTTAACGGTGCCAATTTCATTATTCACATGCATAATGGTTACAATGGCCGTTTTATCGGTAATTAGCTTTTCAATAGCAGAAGCTGTGATAATTCCTTTTTCGTTAGGCTCAGCAAAAAGTGTTTTAAAACCACCCATTTTCGACATTTGAACAGGGTGGAGTATTGCATGGTGTTCAATTTCTGAGGTAATGATCTCATTCTTTGCGCCAGATGCGGCTAAAACGCCTTTAATGGCTGCGTTATCACTTTCAGTACCACCACTTGTAAATATAATTTCAGATGGTTTTGCATTAATAGCCGCCGCAATACTTTCGCGAGCATCTTCTACAACTATTTTGGCTTGTTGGCCAAGATGATGAATGGAATTAGCATTGCCATAATTCTCTTTTAGGAAAGGAAGCATCGCTTCAAGCACACGCTCATCGAGGGGCGTAGTGGCAGCATAATCTAAATAAACTGTTCGCATTTGATAATTATAATATGAAAAGTAGATACTTATAAAATATCTAAAAAGCTGATGAATATCAGCCAATAAAAAAAGCCTTCGATTGAAGGCTTTTTTGAGGTTAGATTGTTATTTGATAAGCATGAGCTTCCGGGTTTGAGAAACCCCATTTGCGGTAAGCCTATATAAATATACACCGCTTGAAAATTGGGTGGCATCCCATTTCAAACTATGGCTGCCTGAGTTATAAACTTGGTTGGCAATAGTAGCAACTTTTTGGCCAAGCATATTATATATAGTTAAATTTATATGGGAGGCTGAACCAAGTGTAAACGGAATGTTTGTTGTTGGGTTAAATGGGTTTGGATAATTTTGACCTAACATAAATTCTTTAGGGGAATCTCTTCTTTCTTCAATTGAAGTTGGGCGTGAGGTTTGAAGTATTTCACCTGTTATAGCATCCATATAAATATGTAGCGAGTCTGAGTGATAAGTATCAGTTTCTGGATCATAGGAGTCTGCATTAAATTCAGCCGTCCACAGTACGGGCGCGGTAGGGGTTGGGTTCTCTTGATACAACCAATATTTATGTGCCAATTCTATAGTAACTTCAGCCCAAGAAAATGGATCGTTTGCGTAAAGAGCCTGAAACTCAGCTCCCCCATTTGCATTTATTATGGTAGCAATAGAATCGCTATTTAATGCATTTGCAGGAATGGGTTTTAAAGTGGAGAGTGAAATTCCTTCTGGCAGTTCTACATCTTCATGCAGTAATGTATCACTTATATCAGCCCAAAATGGCCCAATATCAAGTTGATATACATTCGTTGTGGTTGTGTCGTAATAAAAATGATTCCAATAAATGCTTTTACCACTCAAAATAAAGGGTGCTTCAGCGTCATTGTTTTTTGCTTTTGCTCTAAGCGGATTAGCTTTAGAACGTTTTCCATAATAATTCGATATGTAGCTTTCCGTTCTGGAGGATAAGAAGATTGCATTTTCGCCAAGTTGCGTTGCAATGGAGGCAGAATTAGCTAAAGATTCGAAATAGGTAATTGGCGCGAATTTAAGCTGTTTTAGGTTAATATTTGAAAGTGTGCCTGTTGGTGCTGTAGTAGAATTAACTACAATGCTGTCAGGTTGGGCTAAATTATTGTCTAAATCGTATAAAAAGAATGAAGGGAGGATGTCATCAGAATTATTACCAACTGCCATAGAAATTGGGTAATACACACCTTCTCTAACCCAAGGAATTGAGTAGGTTAAATTATTCACATCTACTATAGCTACTCGCGAAAAAGTCATGTCATCGCCAGTATCATCATTTAAAAATAGTTTATTTGTTGAAAGCACTGCAACAACTATTTGAGAATCTAGTTCGGCTTTAAGTGCTGGCAAGTCGTCGCTTACTAAATTACCCTCTACCGTAAATTCCCCAAGGGTAGGAGCTGTTGTAAATTGAAATATGTATAAGTAGTCAGCAGTCTCTCCATTATCATCTCTAATACCTTGAATCCCCGCTATATAGTCAGTATTCTCTTTTAAATTTAAATAAATTGTTGCTTTCAAGCCGTCACTACTAAGTTTAGCACTTGTGATTTGTACAGAATCCTCTGGCTCAATAAAGAAGAAATCGAGATCTTCAAGACTGTTTGTTTCAATAGGTACTTTTTTATCAAACACTATTACTATCGAATCGGTATTAACGGCATAAGCTCCATTAGCTGGCATAGTACTTACTACACTAATTTGTGCGAAAGTAACAGTGCTAAACAGAAATAGAAATATGATTGCAATTATGTTTTTCATATTAAATTGATTTATTAAGGGGTAGGGCTGAGATATAAACACATTATATCTAGATTGTTTTATTATATAAATATTCCACTTCATAGTAAATAGGCCCGCGAGGCGCCAATTCCTTACAAAACAATGACAAGACTTTAGCTTAGCTAAATTGGAACGGGAGAATATCTAAACGCTTTTAATCGATTATTAAACAGTGATTTGAATAGGGCTTAAAAAGCATAATAATATTAAGTACTAAGGTATAGTTGATGCGTAAAATAAACCTAAAAAACCATCTCGAATATGAAATCGAGATGGTTGACATTTAAAATATTAGCTATGATTTATTTTATAAGCAGGAGCTTTCGTGTGTGTGATATGCCGTTTGTAGTGAGTCTATATAAATATATACCACTCGAAAATTGTGTGGCATCCCATAGCATCGTATGTGAGCCAGCCTGATAATTTTTATCAATCAAGGTAGCTACTTTTTGTCCAATCGCATTATAGATGGATAGTTCAACAAACCCCGCCTTATTTAGTGTAAAAGGAATATTAGTAGTAGGGTTAAATGGATTTGGATAATTTTGTAACAAACTGGTTTTATCAGGCAATTCGTTATTAGAAAGAATTCCAATAGGTATAGAGGTTTTCCACTGCATCAGATCTATATCCGAAAGCGTTTTATTGGTAGTAGTTTCAGAGTTTACCACAATATTATCCGTTGAAGAAAAATTATCATCTTTATTATATATATAATAGGTAGTTAATGAATCAGTTTCATTTGCCACCCATGCAAAGGGATAGTAAGTACCTTCGTCTACATCATAGAAAGTGTATGTTAAAGTCTCTGTATCTAGCTCAGTTAGGTAGGCAATAACAGTGTCTTGTATTTGACCGTAGAGTAAAATTGGAGGTATTCGGTTTAGTGCAACTTTTATGGTTTGAGATTGCACTTCATCTTTAAGCGCCTGTAAATTATCGGCAGTTATTTTACCTTCTACAGTGTAAGTTGGAACCTCTGGGGCATTGTCATCTAATATATCGCCAGTAACTGCATCAATTAAATAATAGATTTCCTTTGATTCAGTTTCAGGGTTTGTAAAGTATACAGTATAAATAACCCTCCAGTAAAGATCAGACGAACTGCTCGGCACTTCACCAATCATGTTTATCATCTCAGCTTTATTGGCTAGACTATAATTTATAGTTAACGAATAGTCAGGTTTGTTTTTATACGTATTTCTAAAGTTTCTTGCCCCATTATTTTCAACAATTACAGCGATGGAATCACTGCTCAGAGTATTCTCTGGGATAGGCTGGTACTCATCAGAGCCTTCACTAACCTGAAAAGAATAATATAAATCTGCACTAAATGGATTTGTGTTTACAGAATAAAGCATATTTGATGAAGGCTCATAAAACTCAAGGTTCCAATTTGAGTGTACCCCACCAACTAAATAATTATTCAGATTTTCATTACTAGATGTAGAAGTAGCTACCGCTTTCCATACAAAAGTAGTTTCATCAAATAGAGAGTCTGCTTTTGAAATGGCCTGACTACTCGAAATTGGCTGTATTTTCCATTGCTTTAAGTCAATATTCGAAAGCCTTTTATAAGTCGTAGTTTCTGAATTCACTATAATACTATCGGGTGTAGAAAAATCATCATCTAAATCATAAATATAGTAAGTAGGTAATGGGGCGTTGTTATTTTGAATCCATGCAATCGGATAATAAATGCCCTCGTCAATACCATTAATATGATAGGAAAGAGAGCCTGCGTTAAAATGCACTGAATACCCGTCGAAGTTCTCAATTCCGCCATTTAACGTTAATACAGGAGGGGTTCTGTTTAGTATTACTCCAACATCATAGGTTTGTAAATCGATATTATTACCTACGAAGTTTCCTTCTACTTTATATCCCTGTATTTGATTGTCTGGCAGTACATCTCCAGTTTCTGGATCTATATAAACTCTAAAACCGTCAAAATAATCATCGTTTTGCATTATATAGTAGCTAACAACCCAGGTTATAGGAACATTTTCGGTATAATGAACTACATGAAGACCATATTCGTGTGTTAAACCTATATTGATGTCTATTCTAAAGCTTGGGTCATTTTCAAAATCACTTCTATATACAGTTCCCCCATTATCTTCTGCAATTTGTAAAACTGAATCACTATCAATAATATTTGTGTATGTGGAAATTGGAAGTAAATCACTGGGAGTAACACCATCGGGTAAATAGTCAAAAAAACCATAATCAGGTCTATGCTCTGTCTGAAGAGAATTAATATTAACCCTATGAGTGCTGTCATTAGCAGTATTGAGGTAGATATATTCCCATTCATATACTTTCCCACTCAATAGATACTCAGCACTATTAGGGGTGAATCTATTCCAACTATGTACTTGCAATAACACATAATTGCTACCAAGCTGATTAGATATCTCGATGTTTTTAGCAAAAGATTCACTAAAAGTAATAGGATCAGCTTTTAATTGATGAAGTTCTATTCCAGATATGATTCCATTAGATGTTGTTGCTAAATCAACTAGAATACTATCAGGTGTTTCAAGGTTGCCATCTAAATCATAGACATACATTGCACCGTCGCCGTCGCCATCGTCACCATTAATAGTGAACGCTACTGGATAATAAAAACCTCCTCGCACACTAGGTATAGTGAATGTAAGATTGTCATAATCAGACAGTAAGTTGGCATAGACTATATTTGGTTGATCGTTCATGCCTTCTTCAAATATTTTTTTATCTGGCACTAGAGCTATTATTATTTTTTGGGATGCAACCTCTTCTTTCAAGGCAACAGGATCGCCACTGCTTAAATGGCCTTGAACTGTAAACTCACCTACAGTAGGATGGGTAGTAAACCGGAAGAGATGTGGAGTTTCCATTTGTTCACCATTTTCACCCTCAATATCCATAACAAGCCCTGTGAAATCAGTATTTGGCTTTAAATCTACATAAAAAGTAAAGGTCTTTCCGTCTTCACTAATATTAGTACCATTGAAGGATAGGCTATCAAAAGGAAGAAGAATAAAGAATTCAATATCCTCAGGATTATTTTCATCTAGTTTTATTTTTGTATCAAAAGTAATAACCACAGAATCGGTGTTAACATTAAAAGCACCATTGGCTGGAAAAGTGCTAACCACATTAATTTGTGCAAATGCAACAGTATTAAACAAACATAGGAATAGAACCGCTAGAAAGTTTTTCATAATTATTTTGATTTATTATTAGATGACTAAAAAACAGTGTGTTCTTAGTGAAATTATTATATAAAGAATGTACCATATAGTAAATAGACCCGCGAGGAGCCAATTCCTTACAAAACAGTAATAAAAATTAATAAGCCTATATTTAAAATATATATTAATAAGTGCTTATATATTTCGATTGGAGTAACTAAGACTATTTCAGCCTAAAATTTTTGAGCATATAACACTATAATTTGGCTTAAGTTTATTGGTAAATAATGGTATTCCTTCTTAAGAAGAGGTATGTTAAAGGGTAGGGGAGTCCTGCCAAATTGTACTATTCGTATTGTATTAATTAAGACAGGAGTATGATGAAAAACGAGCTGAATAAGAGCAATCAAGATCAAGTTAACGGGAAGGGCGCTAAAATTTTTGTAGTTTCATTCGCCGTAGCTACACTATTTATTATAATCCTCACCATATACCTAACTGCACCTGGTGTTTTTACACTAGATTATTTTAGGACTGATAATATACCCACCAAAGAATGGGTACCCAAAGATGTAGAAATGGAACTAGCCTCAGGTACTATGCCTGAGGCTGTTGAATATGGGTATCGGCTTTTGGTTGAAACCCCAAAATATTTAGGACCTCAAGCCATAGACCCAGAAATGAGGTTCTCTGGCAATAATCTGTCTTGTGCGAGCTGTCATTTGAAAGCAGGGAATCAGGCAGGTTCGGCATCTTGGGCTGGGGTTACCGAGCGGTTTCCAGCATTTGGTGGGCGATCTAATTCCATTGGAACTATTGAAGATCGAATTAATGGCTGTTTAGAACGAAGCATGAACGGCCGAAAGGTTGAAATAGAATCTGAGGAAATGAAAGCCATGGTTGCCTATATGGAGTGGCTTGCAGAAGATATGCCTGAAGATAAAATGGATTATTATACCGGGTTTACTGACCTAAAAATTCCTGATGTAGCAGTAGATTTGGATTATGGAAAGCAAATATATGGAGTTCACTGTGTAGCTTGCCACCAGCAGGATGGACTGGGAATAAAAAATCCAGATTTTAGCTTAGGGTATTTATTTCCGCCAATATCGGGTGAGGATAGTTATAATGATGGCGCAGGTATGCATCGAGTGCTTACAGCAGCAGCTTTTATAAAAGCAAATATGCCCTCTGAGATTGCCTCAAAAGAAAACCCAGTGTTAACCGATGAGGAAGCATATCACGTAGCTGGGTATATCAATAGTCTCAAACGCCCTGCAAAAAATAATAAAGAAGCCGATTTCCCTGATAGGAAATTAAAACCTGTCTCTACACCTTATGGCCCATGGAAGATGACTTTTCAGCAGAACAACATAAATATGGGCCATTCCCACCAATCATCGACTTCTATAAAGATAAATACGGCATAATTAAGACTAAGTGATAGCTAGCATGTATTACTAAGAATTTGAGTTTGGTAAAGTGATGAATTTACCTGCGATATTTTAGCATTTTAGAGGCAGTAGATGTTGGGTGAGCCGTTGAATTTGCCTACATTACAGGTCGAATCCTGAGAGGTTGCAAAGCGGGGAATGAACGCCGATACGTATCTGCAATCTTATTGATTAAAAGCCAATATTAAGCAGGATTTTAATTTTAAAATGATCTTAAAAGGCTGAGTTAGCTAAGTTATGACGTAGAAATATGTAGAATAACTTACTTGGCTGAAACTAGTGGAGTACTCATTATTAGAATCCACAAAAATATAATTCCTTACAAAACGATGACAAAACGCTCACTCACCGATATTGAAGTAAAAGATAAAAAAGTATTTATGCGCGTTGATTTTAACGTGCCTTTAAAAGATGGCGTTATTACGGATGATAATCGTATAACCCAAGCTCTGCCTTCTATAAAATATGTAATTGAACAAGGTGGTTTATTAATTCTAGCTAGCCATTTGGGACGCCCTGGTGGAGAGAAGAATTTAGAATTCTCGCTAAAAGCAGTAGCAGAACATTTAGCAACATTAGTAGATGCAAAAGTACATTTCTCTCCAGATTGTATAGGCGAGGAAGCTGAAAATACAATCAAAAATGCTGATTTCGGTGATATTGTAGTACTAGAGAATGTGCGTTTCTACAAAGAAGAAACCAACAATGATGATGGTTTTAGCCAGAAATTAGCCTCGTTAGCAGATGTGTTTGTGAATGATGCTTTTGGTAGTAGCCACCGCGCACATGCATCGGTTTCGGGAATTACAAAACACCTTCAGCCAGCGGTTTCAGGCTTTTTATTAGATAAAGAAATCCGCTACTTGAATGATAGTGTGAATAATCCAGAGCGCCCATTTGTAGCCATTTTAGGTGGAGCAAAAGTTTCAGATAAAATTGGTGTTATTGAGAATCTTATCAATAAAGTAGACACCATTATTATTGGTGGGGGCATGACTTATACCTTCTACAAAGCAAAAGGCCTAAGTATTGGAAACTCTTTATTGGAAGAGGATAAAGTGGGCTTGGCGGGCGAGTTAATAGAAAAGGCTGAGAAAGCAGGCGTTAAATTAATGCTTCCGTTCGACTCGGTGGTTTCGAAAGAATTTAGCAACGATTCAGAGCATAAAATTGTGGATGAAGATGGTATCGAAGATGGATGGATGGGGCTAGATATTGGCCCTCAATCTGCCATAGCTTTTGGAAATACCATCAAAAACGCAAAAACGGTACTTTGGAATGGACCTATGGGCGTATTTGAAATGAGTAATTTTGCCGATGGCACCTTTAGTGTTGCCGAAGCCTTAGCAGAAGCCACAGCATTTGGAGCTACAACTATTATTGGTGGTGGCGATTCTGCTGCAGCTATTAAAGCAGCAGACTTGAGTGATAAAGTTTCGCATGTTTCGACTGGCGGCGGTGCAAGTCTAGAATTTCTAGAAGGTAAAGAGTTACCTGGCGTTAGTTCTTTAACTGATAAATAGTATATTCTCGCAAAGCCCTAATTTTATGTAATTATAGCTATGCGATATGTTTGCCTGATTATTCTTTTTACACTAAATAATTCTGTTTTTGCCCAACAGAAAAAATTTGGGGATGTCAAAAAAGACGACTTCACATCTTACAATCAAAAATATGATACCACAGCTTCTGCTGTGGTTCTTTTTGATGTAGGCAAAGTACATTTCACTTCCTCATTCGACTGTTATATCGAACGCCATGTTCGTATCAAGATTATAAAAGAAGATGGGTTTAAGTATGGCGATGTTTCCGTGTTATTCAATGAAGAATACAAACAAGCAGTGTATGATATTAAAGCACAAACGTACAACCTAGATGCTAATGGAGCGGTTAAAAAGGTTAAGCTAGGTAAAAAAGAAGTCTTTAAAGAGAATATCCTAGATAAAGTATACACTCAGAAATTTACCTTGCCAAAACTTTCGGAGGGTGCTATAATTGAATATTCGTACAGAAAGAAGGTTGGTAGCCCATTTCTATCTCCTAACTGGAAATTCCATAAAGAAATCCCTGTTTCTTATAGCGAGTTTGAGATGCGAGTACCGTATCAATTACAGTATCAAACTATCATAAAAGGGGTAGATACTACGGCAACTAAATCTGCCGAACGATATGGCGACACTCAAGGCGGTGGGCAAGTAATAAAAGTATCCAAGCAAAATCTTCCGGCAGTAGAAGAGCTTCCATTCATAGATACAACAACCGATTTTATAACTGAAATATATACACAACTTTCGGTAGTAAAATTTGCTGGGCAACCAAGGCAAACATTTTATAAATCGTGGGATAAAGTTGCCGACGAAGTAAGAGCTCATCCTGGAATTGGGAAGCAACGGTTAAACGGAGCCATGAAGGATAAAGTGGACGCATTAGTTGCGGATTTGGATAATCCCTTAGAAAAAATGGTGGCAATCTACGATTATGTTGCAGGGACAATAAGCTGGAACGGTATATATGGATTGGTAACAGACAAGGGAATTAGGGACGCGTATAATATTAAGACAGGCAACTCTGCAGATGTAAATCTGATGTTAATGGCGATGCTAAATCATGCAGGTATAGACGCGGTATATTCTTTAATTAGCACAAGGGGCAATGGAAAGGTATTTGCCAATTTCCCAATTATAAATCAATTCAATCATCTTTTGGTACTTGCCGATATAAACGGTGAACTTCTTTTTTTAGATGCAACAGAAGGAGAGAGGCCTTATAAACTTTTGCCAGTTAAAGACTTATATAGATATGCTTTAACTATTAAGGATAAATCGGTTGAATGGTACCAGACACTACCTCAAGAAATTTCCACAATAAGATCTAGTTTGAATATTGAAATTCAACAAGACGCGAAAATGTCGGCTTCTTTAAGCTCTAGCTACACAGGTTATTATGCCCATAAAACGCGTAAAGAGTTAAAAGAAATGGGAGAAGACCGGTTTGTTGAGGATGAATTAAAGACATTGGCGAGTGTAAAAGTAGATAGCTTTTCTATTGAAAGAATTAATACTAAAGAAGAACCTCTTGGGTTTGTTGCAAACTATACCTTTGGCGAGGCATATGCTGATAGTACTCTTCCTGATATGTTGTATATCCAACCCCTAAGTATTTTTTCAGAAACCACGAATCCTTTTGTACGAAAGGAAAGGGAGTTCCCAATTATATTTCCATATCCCTTTAGAGAGCAGACCATTGTTACCATAACAATTCCTGATGAATATGAAGTTGAGGAGCTTCCAGAGCCCGTACAGCTAAGAGTAGGGCAGGGTTTAGCTAGTTTTCGCTTTTTAAATGAAATAAATGGTAATACCATTACAGTACTATCAGATTTTTCATTTAGAGAGATTGAATATGCCGCTGCCGATTATGAAGTGGTTAAAACTATTTTTGAAAATTTGGTAAGTTCTCATTCCCAACAGATTGTTTTACGTAAGAAAGTATAAGTGAATTAGGTATTGCTAGAACAAGTATTGAGTTCAAAAATCAAGAAATTATCACTCATGAAATTTATCAGCGCCCTATTTATTTGCTGCGTCTTAATACAAGGTTCGGTTTTATCTCAAGTTTCTAAAAAGCAGGAATTACCCGATGCCCGATATGAGACGCAAGAAGTAAGAAAAACGGAATGGATTGGTCACATGGGCTCCCGCGGCCCTTTTGTGCAAAATACTACAGAAGCATTCATTGAAGGCGCTAAAAGAGGATATTACGGATTAGAGCTGGATTTGCGAGTGAGTTCGGATGGGGTTTTCTATATCTGCCATGACAATATCTTTAAACCATATTTATTTACAGATTCGACTTTACATGGGCAGCCAATGGGCGCATTTACGTGGGAGGAGTTGAAAGATTTAGAAATCAAAAACACTAGAGATAGCACGGTCTATTATTCTACTCTCACTCGTTTTGAAGATTATCTTCAAATTATAAAAGACAACGACGTTAAAGCAATTATTGAATTAAAATGGACCAACGGTATTAACAATAACGATACTAGTAATGTGGAGAAGCTAATAAGTTTGGTTAAATCTTATGGAGTGTACGACAGAGCTATATTTTTCACTTCCATGCAAACAGTGTTAAATCATATCCGCAGCAATTATGCGGATGCGAACTTAATGTTTCTATCTGGTGCAACCACCACTACTCAAGAAAATATCAACTGGGCAATTGAAAATAATATGTGGATGGGAATCCTTCATACAGTAATTACTGAAGATATAGTTACCCAACTGCATCAAGCTAATCTCAAAGTTAATGCATACACGGTAAACTCAGAAGAAGACGCTATCAGATTGCGAGATCTTAACGTCGATTATATAACAACTGACGATTTAGGTCAATAACTGGGCTTTATAGTACTTCTGTGAATTAATCGACAAAAATAGCATTAAAAAAAGCAGCTATTCTATATCCGGATAAAGCTAGTCGTTCTTGAGCAATTGCGAATGCCATTTCTTGGTATTCAATCGATGGCTTTTCACCTTCAGCTAAAGTTTCAGGATATAACGATTCCATCACAATCTCTTTACCTTCTTTAGTCCAAATATTAGGGTCTTGTTGGTTAATTAAATCTCCAAATTGTTCTTTTGGGAATTGCTTTGTTATTTCTTCCGCACGTGCTTTATAATAATCGAACTTAGGATGCGTCTCATCTCTAGGAATTTCAACATCAATAATCCCGTCCCAAAACGAATGTAAGTTTCTAGGCCATTCATTTCCAAGAGTAAAAGCGTTGCCTCCTAAATCTCCATCAGGAGTGTTGCTAGTCATGCGCGAGGCATTGTGTAGGGGCATGTGAATATCACCGATTAGGTGAGCAATCCAAGCTATTTGAATGGCTTTTACTTCATTTGGTGTGTCGTGCGAATTCATAGTCTCGCGGAAATAAGAAATTCTTTCAACTAGGTTTTCTTCTTCAACTAAACCTGTGGTTTCAACGGGACCTTCATCCGTTTGTTTCCAATAACTTCCAATATAATGCCATCCGCCCATGTGGTACTTCTTATTTCTATCGGGCTTGTTTCTATCTCGAACCATGTCTGGCCAATACGAGGCATTCATGAAGTATTGTTCCAAATTATTTGGAGCCTCCTCATTAAAGAGATCTAAAATATCAGAATCTTTTGGGGCAGTGTTAAGAATATCAATTATTTGGTCTTTGGCATGTGGGGTAAGATGCTGCCAAGCAATAGTCGCCGTAATTTTATGGCCTGTTTCGTTCCAAGCATTTAAGCCAATGGGGTTTATAAAAATAGAAAGCAGAACGCAGAGAGATAATACGGTCGCAGTAGAATTTTTGAAAGTCATAATGAGTCTGTTATTTAATAGAACATACATAAATAAGTGAAGGGGATGAATTATCAAATCATAAAAACCTAAATGGTATAATGCAACGATAGGTTTAGCTTTTTTTAAGTGGATTAAACATAGGCTTATATATAAAGATATTGCTAATGAATAAGTAAAGTCATTTCTTCAAATAAATTGTTTTTTAAAAACTCATAGTATTTCTGATGAAGAAATTATTCTGCCTAACTGTTTTTCTACTATTTATCAATCTCACCCTTTATGGACAAGTTTGGAATTTTGGAGATATCCCCAAAGAACAACTTACTATGGAGTTTTATGACAAGGATTCTACCGCTAATGCAGTAGTATTATTTGATGTGGGAAGCTTTTTTGTGGACGAAAAATTAGAGATATACTATAAAAGGCATGTTCGAATAAAGGTTTTAACTGATGAGGGACTTTCTGTTGGCGATGTGGCTATAGATTTTAGAGAAGAAAATCCTAGCCAAAGAATCTCAAAGTTGAAAGCTGAAACTCACTATATAGACAGTGACGGGAAAGTGAAGAAGACGAAGCTGGGTAGAAGGGATAGATTTGAGAATAAGCGTACTAAAAACTGGTCGGAGCTTAAATTTACAGCACCAGGTTTGCGAAAGGGTGCTGTTTTTGAATATAGTTATGAAATGAAATCAGAGTCGCCCGTGGATGTTCCCGACTGGTATTTTCAAAGAGAGATACCAGTAATTTGGAGTGAATATACCGCAAGAATTCCTGAATGGTTTACCTACTTACCATATACAAAATCATACCATCCTTTTATCGAAACCACTCAAAAAAATTACAATGCGGTTGCTCATATTAGATATACGATTATTGATGACAGTAATATTTATGATGCAACAAAGAAAGAGTATAAAACTGAGAGGTTAGATTACTCAGGTACTGAATACAAATATGCTATGCAAGACGTGCCTGCAATAGTTAGTGAACCCTATATGAAGGCAAGAGTAGATTATCTTGCTCAAATTCGCTTTCAGTTAGCATTTATCCAATTTCCACGCCAATTAGGAAAGCCCGTGCTTAGATCTTGGCCAGCTTTGGTTGAGCTACTTAACAATTCTGATAATTATGGAAAGAGATTAAGAAGCAGTTCTACTTTAAAGGGAAAGGCAGCAGAAATTGCAGGGAATAAAGAAACAGAGTTAGAAAAAATGGTAGCAATCTACGATCATGTGTCTCAGATTATGGATTGGGATAATTACTATTCTACCATTGTACATGAAAAATTAGATGACCTTTATAATAAAGGAACCGGAAATAGTACCGAGATTAATTTTGTATTAATTCAGATGATGAGAGATGCGGGTATTGAAGCACATCCAGTTGTGATGAGCACTCGTAATAATGGCGAAATTATATCAATTTATCCTATACTTGATCAATTCAATCATACTTTGGCTTTGGTGAAAGCAGATGAAAAATACTACTTGCTTGATGCCAAAAATGATAAGCGACCATATAATATACTCCCTAGTTCTGCACTTAATGGTAGAGGGCTTATAATTCAGAGTGAGAAAACAGAAAACTGGGTTAATATTACTAATTCAGTGCCAAATTCGTTAGTTAGTGTAATAACATTGACGGTTGGGGCTGAAGGTGAGGTGACCGGGAATATAAGTGCGCAAAGCACAGGTTATTTTGCATTAAATGATAGAGGAATCTTTGAATCTAATACTCCAGAAGAAAATATTAAATCAGTTTTATTTGCTGATCAAAATGGGCTTGTAATTGATTCTATATCAGCCAAAGAATCAGATAGAACTGAGCCGTTTCAATACAATATAGATTATAGTTACTCGAATGATTCTAATAGTGACGTGATCTATATTAATCCGTTGCAAGTTGAAACTATCAGTACCAATCCTTTCAAAAAACGAGAAAGAACCTACCCCGTTGACTACGATTATGACTTCACTAAATCTATTGTAGTTAGCATGTTTATAGATGAAGGTTGGGAACTAGAAGAAGCCCTAGAATCTAAAGCATTCAAACTTCCTAATGATAGTGGAATGTTCTATCGTCTAGTTCAAGTTCAGGGTTCAGTGGTATCGTTTAGGTATAATTTTGCCATTACAAAGCAGAGAATAGCTCCAGAAGATTATGAAGCGCTGCGAAATTTTTACGAAGATGTAGCAAATAATAACGCAGAGCGGATAGTCTTAAAAAAATCAATATAAAAGATGAAGAATTTTATTCTAGTATTACTAAGTGTTAGCCTTTTTTCCTGTAGTTCAACGAAGGAAGGTATCTTTGATATAGAAGACACAAAAATGAATTTGAGTACGGGTATTTTAGGCTTGGGTTCCAACTCAATGATTCGGAATCATGAAACAACACTCACTATTAATAGTAACTCAAATGCTGTTTATAATGTGAAAGAAGCACTAACAATATTTAGTAAAAAGGATAAAGGATTGGCTCAGATTCCAATCTGGTACGATAATTTTAGAAAAATAGATTATATAAAAGCGAATATTTTAAATGTAAATGGTGAAGTACTTCGTTCTTTTACCGACAAAGATGCCGATGATTACAGTACTTTTGATGGATATACTTTCTTCTCAGATAGCCGTGTAAAGGTGCTTGATCTCTACCATAATTCATTCCCGTACACTATTGAAATCGAGTATCAAATAAGTTACAACGGTATTTTGGGATTGCCTTCTTGGTATCCAAAGTCCATAAATCAAACCGTTCAAAAAGCTTCTTTTACAGTAATAGATAAATCACCAAATGGGGTAAGGTATTACCAATCTAACCTAAGTGAGGAGCCCACAATAATAAAGGGTTTGGGAGAAATAGTGTACCGTTGGCAAACTGGTTTTATGGAGCCATCGAAAAGAGAACCTTTTAGCCCACCTTTGAGAGAAATTTTACCTAGAGTGTTGGTGGCGCCTAATACTTTCGAAATTGAAAATACAAATGGAAGTGCAGAAAATTGGGAAGAATTTGGAAAGTGGTATCACGACTTAGGTATAGGCACCAGAACATTATCTGATGCCGCTAAAGCGGAAGTTGATAACCTTTTGAACGGAGTAACTGACGAGCATGAAAAAGTAAAACTACTTTATAGCTACTTACAGGATAAAGCACGATATGTGAGTATTCAGTTAGGTATTGGTGGGTGGAAACCATTTTCAGCAGATTACGTTTTTAAGAATGAATACGGCGACTGTAAAGCACTCACAAATTTTATGCAGGCAATTCTAGAATATGCAGGTATCGCTTCTAATGCGGTGCTAATTAATAGTGATTCTCACTCGCATATGTTAACGGAGTTCCCTAGCAATCAGTTTAATCATGTTATCTTACAGGTAACACTCTCAAATGGCGAGAAAGTATGGCTTGAATGTACAAGTAAATATATGCCTGCCAATCATTTGTCGGGTGGTACACAAGGTAAAAATGCGCTATTAATTTCAGCAGAAGGAGGTCAAGTAATTCAAACTCCCGAGAACAACGCCGAACAAAATGGCCGAGTTACTTTAACAAGTATTTCTTTAACTGATAATGGTAAAGCAGCAATTAAAACCACGGTTAACAATACAGGGATATTTCAAGACAATTTACTCCATAGTTTAAAGCCTATTGCTGAGAAAAAGCGAATGGAGTGGCTCGAAGATAATCTAAGAAGCTCAGAGTATAGAATGAGTAATGTTGATTTTAATGGATTGACAACATCTAAGGAGGGTGCAAAGTACTCTTATGACCTTGAAATGGATAATTTTGCATCACGCTCTTCATCTAGGCTATTTGTTCCAATTAACGCCTTTAACCAATGGCAATTAAATCCGCCAGCATCTGAGGAAAGGATTAATGAAGTATGGCTTTCATATAAGTTTTTAGAAAAAGATACCTACGTATTTCAGCTTCCGTTTGGGTACGAAATGGAAGCATTACCTGCTAAAATTGAAATAGAAAATGATTTTGGTAGATTTTATGCAAGCACAGAGTGGGACGATTTGGGGAAATTAGTTTATTCGCGAGAACTCGTTATTACTAAAAATAGATTAGAGCCAGAGGAATATGAAGAGTTTAGAACATTTTTTAAACAAGTCTCAAAAGCAGACAATGAACGCTTTGTTATAGTAAAGAAAGGATAAGGGAACTAAATTTATCATTAAGTATAACTTAATGATGTGCACGAAGAATAAAATAAATTGTAAGGAATTGTTCTTTAGTAAGTCTTACTTTATAAACAAAACAAAATGAGGTAAACGAAATGAGTTCATTAAACAAAGCAATGATAATAGGACGACTGGGCTCAGATCCAGAAGTTCGATATACACAATCTAACACAGCCGTAGCTACTCTTAGTGTTGCTACCAGCGAGCGTTTTAAAGATAGCAATGGTGAGAATCAAGAACGCACCGAATGGCATCGTGTTGTTGCATGGGGCAGATTAGCAGAAATTTGCCAACAATATTTACGCAAAGGATCTTTAGTATATATTGAAGGTCCTATCCAGACCAACCAGTGGGAAGACAAAGAAGGTCAAAAACGTTATACAACTGAGATTAAGGCGTTACAAATGACCATGCTTGATAGTAAAAGCGAACGTGGCGGCGATACTGGCGGTGGCGGTGGCTCAAGCGCACCATCACAACAATCATCAAAACCAATGTCTAGTAATGTTCAATTAGACAGCAGTTTTGACGACATGGATGACGATTTACCATTCTAAAAATGGTTGAATATATTAAAAGCGGTGCAGGCATTTTGCTTTCACCGCTTTTTTATTTTGTAGCTACCTGTAAGGTGGTTAAATTTAGCAAAACTAATAGATAGGAATTATTGGCTATTTTGAACGATTACCTTCCCCTTAACTTATTACTTTCTAGTATTGAGCCAGGTGTTATACCTAGCGAAATAGATATTGTAGCTATTTCGATTCAGGTTGTAATAATGATTTTGGGCTTATCCATATCAGCTATTTTCTCTGGCTCTGAAGTTGCATTTTTCTCTCTAGCTTCCCGTATAGAAGACCTTAACTCTTCTACCACTGGGCACCGAAGCGATTCTCAAATCCTGAAAATGCTAGATAAACCACGCCGATTACTCGCAACTATACTAATTGGAAACACTTTCTCTAATATTTTTGCTTCTGTAATGGCGGCAGTTATTACGGGCTCAATAGTAGCACATTTTGGATTTTCTGAGATCTACGTATTTACTGCTGAGGTTGTAGTACTAACATTTATGATTCTTATTATAAGTGAAATCACACCCAAAATAATCGCTATTAATAATCCTTTAGCGGTATCAAGGCGTTGGAGCTCATTCATTTATATTCTATTTATCCTCTTAAAGCCATTGGCAAAGGCTATTGCAGATAGCACCATATTTTTAGAAAAATATCTACCTAAGCCAACCAGTAAAATGACCACAGAAGACATAAAGACCATGGCGGAAGTGAGCGAAAAAGATGGTTCTATAAAGGAAGATGAAAGAGAGATTATAGAGAATGTAATAGAATTCGGAAATATTACCGTTCGTGAAATAATGACCTCACGAGTTAATATTGACGCTGTTTCAATTAACGACCCACTTGAGGTTGTGCTAAATATTATCAAAGAAAAGGCATTGTCGCGCCTACCTTTATATGAAAATGATTTAGATAATATTATAGGAGTTATTTACGCTAAAGACATCCTTCCGTATATAAACAACACTGTAGATACCCCTTCATTTAACTGGAAAACAATATCTAGAAATACCATTTTTATACCCGCCACAAAAAAATTAGACGATTTACTTAGAGATTTTCAGCAAGAGAAAACACACATTGCCATTGTTGTAGATGAGTATGGTGGAACCGAAGGTCTTGTTACGATGGATGATATTTTAGAGGAGATTGTAGGGGACATCAATGATGATTCTTTTGAGGAAGAAGCACTTTATACTCAGTTTAGAAATGGTATTTATTTGTTTGATGCCAAAATTGACTTGGATGATATGGAAGAGATTCTAGAATGCGATTTAACAACCGAAGAGGACGAGTATGAAACTCTTGGTGGCCTAATTTATCATCTAACAGAAAGCTTGCCTACCGTTGGTGAACGTGTAATTTATCAGAATATGGAACTTACCATACACTCGGTGAATAACAATAGGATTAGAAAGGTAAGAGTGAAAGTAATCAAAAATGAAGAGAATGCTATCTAACGAGTATTCTAGAGTGAAAAAAGGTAATGCTTTAGATATACAAAGAAACTTTGATCTATCAAGGTTCAACACAATGGGCGTTGCTTCTAAAGCAGCTTTTTTTGTGACTGTAACTTCATTACAAGAGTTGAAAGATGCACTCACCTATTCAACATCGCACCGTTTGAAAATTATGATACTTGGTGGCGGTAGCAACATTTTATTTGTGAACCATTTTGATGGCTTAATTATCAATATGGAGATTAAAGGAGTGTCTGTCATTAGCGAAGATGATGAAACCGTTCATCTAAAAGTGATGGCAGGTGAAAATTGGCATCAGTTAGTGATGCGCTGTGTGGAAGAGGGTTGGGGAGGGATAGAAAATTTATCACTTATACCAGGCTCGGTTGGTGCTGCCCCCATCCAAAATATTGGTGCGTATGGCGTGGAGCTCAAAGACGTTTTACACCAAGTAGATTTTCTCAATATTGAAACCTTAGAAGAACATAGCTTCACCGCGCAAGAATGTCAGTTTGGCTATAGAAATAGCATTTTTAAAAATGAGCTTAAAGGGAAAGTGATAATTACTTCAGTTTCGATAAAGCTAAGTAAGCAGCCCGAAATAAATACAGATTATAAAGTGCTTGCTGATTTACTAATGGAAAGGGGGATTGAAAATCCTTCTATAAAAGAGGTTAGTGATGCAGTTATTGAAATTAGAGAGAGTAAATTGCCCGACCCTGCAAAAATTGGTAACACTGGTAGTTTTTTCAAAAATCCCATTATCCCAATTTTAAAATATCAGGAACTCAAGAATAATTTCCCAAATATACCTAGTTACCCTGTTTCAGATACAGAAGTTAAGTTGCCCGCAGCGTGGTTAATTGACAAAGCTGGTTGGAAGGGTAAGAGAAAAGGGGACGCTGGTATTCATCACAAACAAGCTTTGGTGTTGGTAAATCACGGTAATGCATCGGGGAAACAACTTTGGAATTTAGCACTAGAAATACAGGCAGATGTACTTCAGAAATTCGGTATTGAAATAGTACCAGAAGTGAATGTTATTATTTAGTTAATGAGAAAAATATAATCAAGCGAGCCGATACAGCAGTTAAAAGTTCAATATATTGGCAACAATTAAATCTAATATTATGAAAATTTTGAGAAAAGGTTACATACTAGTATTACTAGTTACGCTTTCAATAAGCGGTTGTATGACATTGGAAGTAAATCCAATTTCAGGAAAGAAACGGATTTATGGTTATACATGGGCTCAAGAGCTACAACTTGGAGCTGATGCAGATAAAGAAATTAGTGCCCAATATGGACTTTATGACGACCCTGAACTTTCTGCTTACGTTTCAGATTTAGGGGAAGAGCTACTACAGGTTAGTCACTTAAAAAGAGACAATACACCAAAGGAGTACAAAGATATTGATTTCACTTTTCGAGTGCTAAATAGCCCAATTGTAAACGCATTTGCACTACCTGGTGGCTATGTGTATGTAACACGGGGCTTACTTAGCCATTTAGAAAATGAAGCACAGTTGATGGTTGTATTAGGTCACGAGATTGGGCACGTTGCTGCACGCCATGCATCACAAAGAGCAGCCAACCAACAACTTGGTCAGCTTGCTATAATCGGTGGAGCTGTTATTGGAGAGTCTATTGGTTTAGATGGCGGTAACATTCTACAGCTGAGTAGCCAAACTGCGCAGCTATTATTTTTATCCTATGGTAGAGATGATGAGAGAGAATCAGACGCTCTTGGAGTAGAATACACTGCTATGAAGGGATATGAGGCAGCTGAAGGTGCCGCATTTTTTGGTTCTTTAAAAAGAATAACTGAAAAAGCAGGCGGAGGAATTCCTTCTCACCTTTCCTCGCATCCCGATCCAGGTGAAAGAGAAAAGACTATTCCAAAATTAGCCGCTGGATGGGAGAAAAAAGGATACGAGATGACCAAAGTAAATCAAGATAGATTTATGAAGATGGTTGATGGTATTCTTTATGGTGAAAATCCTAGAGACGGATTTGTACAAGATGATATTTTTTACCACCCCGACTTGAAATTCCAGTTTTCAGTGCCTAAAGGTTTTGCCGTAATCAACGAACCATCGGCAGTTATAATGGTAAACGAAAAGCAAGACGCTATTATACAATTCGCTATAGACCAGCAAAATGATTCGCCACAAGCATCTGTTAATGCATTTATAACACAAGATGGTATTTCTGTAGTAAATCAACAGAGCTTAACTGTAAACGGTAACGCAGGCTATAACGCAGTAGCTTTAGCAAAAACGGAAGATGGCACAGAGCTAGAACTAGACATTACTGCTATAAATTATGATGGCAATGTATATAAGATCTTAAGCTATACTACGGCGACTCAATTTGATACCTACATTGCAGAGTTTAAAAAAGTGCGCGATGGTTTTAAAAAAGTGACTAACTCAAGCATTCTAAACGTGAAGCCAGTACGATTAAAACTTGTTCAAGCATCTAGCACAACTGCCTTTAGAAATTTACTGCCTTCAACATTACCTATGAATATTGATGCTGGGGATATCGCTATAATAAACCAAGTTCAACTTGATGAGCAGATAGCAAAAGGCACTTGGATAAAAATTCCTGTACAGTAATTAGAATAGACATAGGATGTAAGATTTAAGACATAAGAAAATAGCTGTGAGCTGTGAGGAGTGAGCTATGAGTTTCGTGATGTAGTCATTTGAATGTATAAGAGGTGATCTGACCTACGTAATTTCTCACCAATGAATAATTGATAAAAGATTACGGGAAGCCAGAGCCTCCTAATGGGCGTTGCCAAGCTTAGCAGCGAGGGATTGGCCTCATTACTTAAAGCTCACACCTCAAAGCTACTTTCTTATTTCTTTCGACTTATTTTTATGCAATACTTAATCAACATGGTGTAAAGTCCTGTTCAAAAACTTTTCCAAAGTTTTATACCATTCTTATTTAGTAGTTGATTACTAGTTTAAATTTGGTAGAGTTAGATACTCTGACATAGTACGAAGCAAACTTTCTTCAAGGGGGTACCTCGGACTAGAGTTGTCTTATATCTTATATCTCAATTCTTACATCTATCCAAAGACTTTCCCATCTTTTTTCAAAAAGCGTATGATTTCCACGCTTACAAACACGTATCTTAGAGTACTTGTAAATCGAAAGCTAAAATAAAAGAATTCTATAATGATCGATCGATACTCGCGAAAGCAAATGTCAGATATTTGGACCGAAGAAAACCAATTTCAAGCTTGGCTAGATGTTGAATTAGCAGCTTGCTGGGCATGGGCAAAGCTAGGTGTTATTCCTATGGAAGATGTGGATAAACTGTATGAGAAAGCATCGTTTGAAGTAGATCGAATTAAAGAAATTGAAGCTGAAACCCTTCATGACGTTGTTGCTTTTACACGCTCAGTTTCAGAATCGCTAGGCGAAGAAAAGAAGTGGGTTCACTATGGATTAACATCTACCGACGTGGTTGATACCGCTTGGGGAGTTCGCTTAAAGCAAGCCAATAAGATTATTAAAGAAGATTTAGAGCGAATTATCGAAGTTTTAGCGAACAAAGCTAAAGAGCATAAATACACCGTGATGATGGGTAGAACGCATGGTATTCATGCTGAGCCAACTACCTTTGGTTTAAAATGTGCTCTTTGGTATGCTGAAATGGAGAGAAATCTAGAGCGTTTCAAGAAGGCTGCAGCTGATGTTGAGTTTGGAAAATTATCAGGATCGGTTGGGACTTTTGCAAACATTCCCCCAGAGGTTGAAGGTTATACCTGTGAGAAACTTGGGCTAACACCGGCGCCTATATCTACACAAACATTACAGCGTGATCGTCATGCGCATTATATTTCGGTTCTTGCATTAATAGGTTCAAGTTTAGAAAAAATGGCTGTTGAAGTACGCCATTTGCAGCGTAGTGAAGTGCGTGAGGCTGAAGAAGCATTTCGCAAAGGGCAAAAAGGCTCTTCTTCTATGCCACATAAAAGGAATCCTATCAGCTCAGAAAATATTACGGGTTGTGCACGTGTACTGCGTGGTTACATGGTTACTGCTTTCGAGAATATCCCACTTTGGCACGAACGAGATATTTCGCATTCCTCCGCCGAACGCATAATTCTACCAGATGCTACAATGTTGGTTGACTACATGCTTGCACGTTTTGCTGGCGTTCTTGAAAACCTAGTTGTATTTAAAGACAATATGGAAGCCAATATTTGGAAAACCCAAGGCTTAGTCTTCTCACAAAGAGTGCTAAACAAATTGATAGAAAAGGGAGTAGGGCGGGAAGAAGCTTACGATTCCGTTCAACCATTAGCTATGGAAGCCTGGGAAAACCAGAAACTCTTCAAGCCGCTAATAGAAGCGGATGCCTTTATGAAAAAGTACTTGTCACAAGCAGAGATTGACGATGCCTTCGACTTAAATCATCACACTCGTTATGTAGATGTGATATTTGAAAGAGTTGGGCTGTAATCTAAGCTTGGTTTATCACTTCTGACGATTATAAGGTAGAGGAATTAATTCTACCTTATAATTTCATTCTAAATATATACTCTATCCAGTAAACTCAATCAATTTGCGGCGGTAGGCACTAAACAGTTTTGATTTAGAGATGAAGCCAATGTATTTTCCATTGTCTACCACAGGTAAGTTCCAAGCTCCCGATTTCTGAAATTTCTGCGTCACAACACTCATATTATCTTCCAGATTTATGGTATCGGGTGGTTGATTCATGATTTCTGCCACAATAATAATATCGTATAATGACTCGTCGAACATTATGGTGCGGAAGTCATCTAGAGTAAGAACACCCACTAGCTTTTTATTGGTATCAACTACAGGAAATAAGTTTCTATGACTGGTAGATACTATCCTTATGAGCTGACGGAGAGTCATTCCAGGACGCACAATTTTGAAGTCACTTTCAATCACCTTTCTGGTATCCAAAAGGGTTAGTACAGCATGGTCCTTGTCATGAGTAATTAAATCTCCTCTTTTTGCGAGTTGATGTGTGTAAATAGAGTAAGGTTTAATGTGTTTACTAATGGCATAAGAGATGGCAGAAACAATCATAAGTGGTAGAAAAAGCTGATAACCACCTGTTAATTCCGCTATCATAAATATAGCAGTGAGTGGTGCGTGGAGTAATCCTGCTAGCAGTCCTGCCATACCAGCTAAGGCAAAGTTGCCACTAGAAAGTTCTACCCAACCCAAAGTATTTATAGTTCCAGAAAATAAAAACCCAAAAATAGCGCCAAGGAAAATGGAGGGAGCAAACAAGCCACCCACACCACCTGCTTTCAAAGTAACCGATGTGGCAATAGGTTTGAAAAGAACTATGGCTAGAAGGATTAGCAAAATACTAGTTGAACTTGCAAGATTTTTGAAGGGACCAACCTCGGTAATGGATGAGAAATCACCATCTAATAGTAAATTTACAATTTCGTAGCCCTCACCGTACAAGGTAGGGAGCAGAAAAATAATAAGACCTAGCACGCTACCGCCGATTAGAACTTTAGTATACCAGTTTTTAAATTTTTCAAATTTTCGTTCTGTGTACTCATAAATTGCTGTGAAATAAACCGAAACGAAAGCTGTGCCAATGCCTAACAATACATAAAAAGGGATGTCTTTCAGCACCAAGGGCATATCGTGTGCGTAGTGTAGCATATAATCATTGCCTTGCATCAAAATGGATGTAAGAGCCCCAGCCGCCGAGGAAAGGAGTAGCGGAATCATCGAGCGCATGGTAAGATCGAGGCTTAAAATTTCAATAGTGAAAATAATAGCGGCTAATGGCGCATTATAAATAGAAGCAAGAGCTCCAGCTGAGGCACATCCCATCAATAAAATGCGGGATTTGTAATCAATGTGCATCATTCGGCCTAAGTTTGAACCAATAGCAGAGCCCGTGCTTATAGTGGGACCTTCAAGTCCAACAGAGCCACCAAAACCTACCGTAAAAATACTTGTAACTATTGATGAATACATTTTGCTAGGCGACAAATATCCACCTTTTCTGGAGATGGCATAGAGTGCTGAGGGAATACCTTCCCCAACTTTGCTTTTAAACATCTTTTTGATAAGCACGGTTATTAAAATCCCTACAATTGGAAAAACAAAATAATATGGATTATAAAGTTTCGTCAGGTGGCCTGAGGACACAAACTCTTGAATTAGGTGGGTAGAGTATTTAAGAAAAACTGCAGCTAGCCCCGTAACAAACCCAACAATAACACTAAGTATTAAAATAAACTGCTCTTGAGAAATATGACGAGTACGCCATATGAAAAATCGATTTAATAAGTTTCGATTATTAACCTGCATGGGGTGGAGGAGCCAAAGAATTTAAAATTTAAGTAAGTGCTTAATATATTGAGTTTCTGCCTCAGCAAAAACATATAATTTACTTATTTAAATAATTTCAGGAGCTCTTTACGTTTAACTTTACCGAGATCGGTTTTAGGTATTTCTGTAATTATACACAACTCTTTAGGGAGTTTGAAATCGGGTAGGTCAGAACGTAGTAGGTTACGCACATCATTCAGTTGTGGCTCTTTTCCATTTTTAAGTGTAATAAAGGCGACTACTTTTTGGCCCCATTCCTCATCTTCTACACCTAGCACAACAGCTTCTTTAATAGTTGGAATTTTTAAAATAGCTTGTTCAACTTCTTGAGGATTAACATTTTCGCCCCCAGTAATGATGAGATCTTCTCTGCGGGATTCAATAAAAAGAGCGCCAAATAAATTTAATCGTCCAAAATCACCGGTATTGAACCATCCGTTTTCGTCGAAGCGGTTTTCATTATGAATTTTATCGTAGTAACCATCAAACACTTGTGGGCCACGCAACCAAATTGTACCAGATTGGTTTTTGCCAAGCACCTTTTGATTTTCGTCACGGATTTGCAAGCTATTTGGTGCAAATATTTTACCTACACTTTGTAATGGGGTATAGGTGCCTGAAGGTATACCCAGCGGATTGGCCACGATTTGAGCGCAAGTTTCTGTCATTCCATAACTAGATACTACAGGAATTCCACGCTCTAGCGATGTTTTTAAAATATCTTTAGTGACAGGTGCCCCACCTAATAAAATTGCTTTGAATTTTCGGTGAGTTTTAAAGAGTGAATCATTAAGCAAGCGCAGTAACATGGTAGGCACTAACGAAATAACCTGGAAGCGTAAATTATTAATCAAAAACTCTTTAATAATCTCTTCTTTAAAATAATCTAAGCGATAGATTGCAGAACCGTAAATAATAGTACGTAGAATAATAGTGATGCCACCAACATGGTTTAAAGGCAAACATAAGAGCCAGAAATGGCTTGGTTCGGGCTTGAAGTTAAGGGCTGAGGCTTTAGCTGCAGATAGCACTTGTCGGCGTTTTAGAGGGACTATTTTAGGAGAGCCCGTTGAGCCAGAGGTGAAGAAATAACCAGCAATGCTATCACTATCGATTTTTGGATATTCAACTTCGGTTGAATCTGTCGGCTCATCAGTTAACGCTTGAGTTAAATAACCCTGATCTAAGCAAAAAACATCATCCCCCGAAAGGCGATCTAAATTCTTTGTATCACAAAATATGATAGATGGATGGAGTTTTGTGATGTTGCCTTCTAATTCTTGTTGGGGAAGTTTGGGGCTTAAAGGGATAAAAGGAACTCCCAGTTTCCAACAGGCAGCAATAGCGAACACAAGCACATCAGAAGAGTCGGATAAAAATGCAACGGGCCATTTTAACGAGTCTGCATGAGTGCTAAGCGTTTGTTCAAAAAAAGCCGTAAAACGATCCAAATCGGCATAATTATAAGTACCATTTTCTGAAGCTAAAAATATCAGCTCAGGATCTCCTCTTCCAAAATCAAAGGTATGTAAATTTGATTTAAACACGATTTAATTAAATTCTGTAAGGTTATTATAGCTGACAGTTAATCCCAATCCCCAGCTATTATTCAATATAAAATTCCCGTTTTCAACTTCATTTGTGCTGTACAGGTCGGGCTCAAAAAATGACCCCGTAGCCAAGCCATGAGCATATTTATTTGAACCCCAAACGGATGCTAAAATAGCTGTTGCTGTCCTTCCTACTATATGATCAATAGAAGTCGTAAAAACAAGATCAACACCAAGAGACTCTGCAAGTCGTTTTGTTACGTAAATATTAGAAAAACTTCCATATAACATTGGTTTCATTATTAAAATATCAACTGCCTCTAAAGCGAGTAGCTTTTCTGCATCCTCATAACTTCTAAATGACTCATCGGCAGCAATTTTTACGTTGGTGTTTTTACGGACTTCAGCTAATCCTTTAAAATCGTCTTTTGGTATTGGCTGCTCACAGTACTCTATACCAATTTCATTTAACAAGTTAAGAGACTTAATAGCCTCCTTTACTGTCCATGCTTGGTTGGCATCTAAACGAATTTTCACCAAAGGGAATTGCGTACGTATAGCTTTTAAAATTTCTAATTCTTGAGGGAAGTTTACACCTACTTTCAATTTTAAAGTTTTAAAGCCCTCATCAATTAAATTTTGTGAATTATGAAGTGTTTGGTTTACCGATTGCATACCTAAAACAGCATTACTGCTCACCGATTTGGCAGGTTCTCCGGTTAAAAATGTATGCAGTGATTGCTTATTTTTCTTGGACTCATAATCCGCAAAAAGAGTATTTAAACCAAAAATGAGTGAAGATATTGGATGTGAATTCGATATTGAATGTAGGAAATCTTGAGTGTTGCCATGTTTAAGGGCAGCTTCAATATCTTTCTTATACCGTGTAAGTATTATTGCGATTTCTGGAAGGGAGAAGTTAGAAAAACCTGGTAGAGGTGCAACTTCCCCAAAAGCAGTTACGCCATCGTGTTCAAAAACAAGTATAAACCCACTTCTGCCAGTGATGCTACTTGTACTTGAAACAAAAGCTGACCTAAAGGGGATTTTATATTTGTAGTAACTGAGCATATTTATAAGATTAAACCAACACTGAATAGCACGCAAAACAGAATCATAAATTGTGCTGTTTTTTCTAATACTGAATTTAATTTAACCTTTTCTTTTTCAATCCAAATAGTGCGTACAAGCGAAAATGCTAGTGGTAAAACTAGAAAGGGAAGATACACCCATAAATTATAACCTAACTGAAAATGAAAGTGTGGTGGTATAGCAAAAGCTAAAAGAATCATTAAAGTGTATTCCCACTTTAATAAATTCTCGCCAAATAGAACGCCGAGTGTTTTTTTACCAGCTTTTTTGTCTTGTTCAATATCTCTGAGATTATTAACAACCAATATATTTGTGCTGAGTGCGCCCACTGCCAATGCTGCCCAAAAAGAGGACTCAGACCATTCTAAGGTGTTTATATAATATGTTGTCATTACTGCAACAATCCCAAAAAAGATAAACACAAATACATCGCCAAGGCCATTATAGCCCAATGGATAAGGACCTCCTGTATATAATATCCCAAAAATTAATGAAGCAATACCAATAGCTAATACAACCCAGCCGCCTATCCAAACTAAATACAACCCCAAAATAAAAGCGAGTGTCATACAGGCAATGGTAGCATATAACATTGTTTTAGCAGGAACTAAACCTGAGGCTGTTGCGCGAATAAAGCCAATTCTCTCATGTGTATCAGCACCTTTTATAAAATCGAAGTAATCATTTGCGAAGTTGGTACCAATTTGAATTAAAAATGCACAAAATAGAGCAATCAAAGTTGCTGCCCAGTGTAATGTGGAGGTCTCTGACCATACAATAGATGCGCCAACTAAAACGGGGACAAAAGCTGCTGCTAAAGTTTTTGGACGCGCAGCATCTACCCAGGTTTTTAATGATGTAACAGACAAAAGAAGATGTGATTTAGGTTATGAGTACGAGAATACGATTAAATGAAGATAAGGTTTTTTAGTTCAGGCTAAAAAAAATGAGGTATAATTAAATTGAGGTTTATTATGTTAAGCAAAAATTTTATGGAAGCGGTTTTTTGTTAAATAAATTAGTATTAAAACATGCGACACCTTCTTTAATTAACTGTAAAAATATTTTAGTATAATTTTGTTGCGTGGTTTTATGAAAGTGCATTATATTAACCCTGTTGAAAAATTAACTAGAAACCATACCCACACACTAGTATGTCAGCAGATAAACTTGAATACATTTGGCTTGATGGCCAGAAGCCAACTCAGAGCCTAAGAAGTAAAACTAAAGTTATTCATGATTTTAGTGGAAAATTGGAGGATTGCCCACTTTGGAATTTTGATGGCAGTTCAACCCAGCAAGCAGAAGGAAGCTTTTCGGATTGTATTTTAAAGCCCGTTGCTATATTTCCAGATCCTGTGCGCAAAAATGGATATTTAGTGATGAACGAAGTTTTAAATGCCGATGGCACTCCTCATCCATCAAATGCCAGAGCTAGTATAGACGATGAAGATAATGATTATTGGTTCGGCTTTGAGCAAGAATATTTTTTATGGGATTTACAGATTAATAAGCCTTTAGGTTTTCCAGAAAAGGGGGCGCCTGATCCTCAAGGTTCATATTACTGCCCAGTTGGCGCACGCTATGCTTTTGGCCGTGAGCTTATTGAAGAGCACATGGATATATGCTTAGAAGCCGGTATAAATTTTGAAGGCATTAATGGTGAAGTTGCTATTGGCCAGTGGGAATTTCAGATTTTTGCAAAAGGTGCAAAATCAGCTGGCGATCAAATATGGATAGCTCGATATTTACTTGAGCGTACTGCTGAAACTTATGGAGTTGCAATTAATTGGCATTGTAAACCTCTTGGCGATCTTGATTGGAACGGCTCAGGAATGCATGCGAACTTCTCAAATTCTTATACTAGAAATGCAGCATCCGAAGAAAAAATTAAGAAAGTATGTGAAGCTTTTAGGCCTGTTGTGAAAGAGCATATTGATGTGTACGGTGCTGATAATCACTTGCGTTTAACGGGTAAACACGAAACATCTTCCATATACGATTTTAGTTATGGAGTTTCTGATCGTGGTGCATCTATTCGTATACCAATGTTAACTAAACAAAATGGTTGGAGTGGTTATTTGGAAGATCGTCGTCCCAATTCCTCTGCCGACCCATATAAAGTTGCATCAAGAATTATAGAAACCGTTAACCAAGTAGCATAACTAAAGTTCCGTAGTTTACTTAGCCAAAACTTGGATTAACATTTACACTCACTCATCAAAGTAAATGTAAACCCCACTTTCATCTGAATGTGGGGTTTTTTATTGTTCAAAGAAAAATGAAAGAAATTACTTGGCAAGATTTTGAAGCGGTTCAGCTTAATATTGGAACCATTATTGAGGCTGAAGATTTCCCAGAAGCAAGAAATCCATCCTATAAGTTAAAAATAGATTTTGGAGAAGCTATAGGCGTAAAAAAATCGTCAGCTCAAATCACCCATCACTACACCAAAGAAGAATTAGTGGGTAAACAAGTTATTGCGGTAACAAATTTCCCGCCCAAACAAATAGGACCTTTTATGTCGGAATGCTTAATAACTGGTTTTAGTGATGCAGAAGGGAATATTATTCTAGCCGTTCCAGAGCAGAAAGTTGAAAATGGGCGAAGGCTTATTTAAATATAATCAAGAAATAATGAAATTTAATAGCTTTATAAAGCGTTTGAAACACTTATAACTATCTTAAATCAGACATCAAACATTAAGAAATGCGCTTTTACCTATTTGTTCTATTTATATGTATCGTTTTAATCCCGAACTCTACAAAAAGCCAATCTACTTTAGAGGCAATAGCGACTCAAAAAGCATCTTTTAAATTGTATATAAACGGTATTGAAAAGGTTGAAGGAGAGATAAGAATTGCCATTTTTGATTCTAAAAATAAGTATACGAAAGATCCTATACATGCGGTTGTTTTGCCAATATCTGATACTAAAGTAGAGTTAGAATTGGAAAATATGAGTTATGGCGAATATGCTATTGCTGTATATCACGACCAAAATAAAAATGGTAAACTAGATACGAACCTATTAGGCATGCCCAAAGAGAAATATGGGTTTTCAAATAACGCACGGGGTAAGTTTGGGCCAGCTAGTTGGGATGATGCCGTGTTCGAAATTGCATCGCCTACTAAAGTGGCAGAGATTAGCATAAAATAGAATATGGTAATTAAAGAGCTATAGCTGTAGATAGCTCACTCGTGGATTAGGTGATGAATATTATTTTCATGTAAACCAAATCCGCTTAATACTTACAACTAGCATTATCATGTGAAGCTTTAGTAGCGAATTATTTCGTTAATTAGGAAGATTGTAATAAACAGAATGGTAAAGGCATTGAATAATGAAATTCCATTATCAACATCTACTAATTTTTATTTTATTTGCTACTGCATGCATTCCCGCATTTGGACAAAATCCTATTAAGGAACGTAAATCTAATGAACATAGAGCTATTAGAATTGAGCAAAATTCTCTTGTACAGTTTCAAATGAAGGTAGATGAGTTTATATCTGCAATTGGGGATGAGGACATATCGTCTGCTCGACGACTTAAAGGTGAGATTTTAGATGCAATGAAGCTAGAAATTCAAACTATGAGAGAAAAATATAGAGCAGAACAAAGAGAGCTACAAAAGAATAGAGCACAAGGTGTTGATGAAAGAGAGAGGGAATATCTAAGACTGAAAAATAAATATAATCGAAAAGGTCGCCATCGAGCAAATAATGATGAGGATTTAGCGAAAAAGCTTGATATGCAGATTAAAATAGCCACTAAGCTCAAGAGTCTTTACTTAGATCCTTCCTATAATTACTGGGTAAAAGCTCGAGAACACGAAAGTTTGATGCATAAGTTTGAGCAAACGATGCGTATTAATTCAGCTGGTTTAAGAAGAGATTATAATTAAAAGAAGATCATTTTATAATCTAAACGTAAATATTAGATACTTCTATTGTTAATACATAGAGGCTTCCACAAAACACTTGCAAATAAGCCACTAGTTCAGTTCCTTCATGTATGTAAAATAATCAGCTTTAAGAAAACTGCTTTATTAAATATCTAGCCAGTCATGAGAAATCGAATTCTATTACTAATATTACCATTGATATTTTTACTTCCAGTATTAGTAGTAGCACAAAGCATCCCTAAAAAGATTCATGATCTGAAAAGTCTCACAGACAGTTCTGGTACAGTGCATCTATTCTATCGTATTGAAGCTGAATATGGTAGTCAGGAAGGAAGTAATAATATTTACCATTACAATACAAAAATGGAAGAGGATGTTCTTTTTTTGGAAGATAACTACAATACTCATGAATGGTTTAATAAAAGTAATCACATATTAGAGTATAAATTTTTGGATAACAATCCTGATAACTATGTCTATATCAATGTTTATGATACGTTCGGGTTTATATCAAGAAGTGATAGTACCGGCATAATGGGTGGATTTTTAACCTTTATGGATAACTTAAATGTGGAAGGCACCGACAGCGGTCGGGTTTATGTTGAAATGGGTGGAGAAGTTATCATTGGTTTAAATGGAGGACGAGAATTTCCGGAAGTGGATGCAGAACGTTTTGATGAAATTCCAGATAGCTTAAAATTGGGTTTCCCACTTATCTCTTTAAGTCCATACGATAAATCGTTAATGTTTGGCAGGAAATTACATTACTCCGGTGGTGAAAATGCCTTATTGAGAAGTATTGACAAAGGTAAAAGTTCAGAAATTATCAGTGACACCTTACTTCCGTCTAATATTTATTTTGATAGCGATTCGAATACGGTTTATATAATTCATAAGCTAAGCACTCCAGTCCCTGAGATTAATTGTAACGTTAATACTTGTAACTATGGCTTATATGCAAATAAACATCGAGGTGAAGCTGGGTTATGGGAATTGAAAAAAATATTCCCAAGTAGTGTGGGTACGCCATTATTTCCTGAGATAGTAACAGATCCTTATCAACCAGGTAAATTATTTATTTGGAATGCAGATTCCGTTCTAGTATCAGAGGATTATGGAGATAATTTCTCAGTGCATTTAAATTCTACAGAAGACATTACTGGTTTTACAGTGACTCAATCAAAAGAGTATTATACAACCACAACCGCCTTATTTAGCTACAAAAATGGAGCTTCTGTGGAACTATTTTCCATCCCAGTCTCCAATGAATATAAAGCAGAAATCCCGAATCAAAATAGATTACTACCGAACTATCCAAATCCATTCAATCCTACTACTACCATTAGCTACGAAATGCAGAAGCCTGGCCATGTGGTTATGAATTTATACACTATAACTGGGAAATTTGTTAAAGAACTGCTAAACCAATATAACACTTCAGGAAGCTATCACTTTCAGTTGAATGCTGAGGGCATGGCGAGTGGCACCTATATACTACGAGGCGAACTTAGTGGCCAAACAGCTACACGAACTATAACGCTCATAAAGTAATTAATCTGAATATTTTACTTAGGATTTAACATCTCTGGGTTACGAGCAAGAACTGCTTTTGCATAGGGACAAAGTGGGATAATTTCGAGAGTATGTTCATGGGCAAATTTAGCTGTGTGGGCTACTAATATTTTCCCCAAGCCTTCCCCACGATGGTCATCCGAAACTTCGGTATGGTCTATGATTATTCTTGAAGCGCCAGCTTTAGAGTAGGTTATTTCAGCAATTTTAGTTGAAGCATCTTTTATAAAAAAAGCTCCTTTAGTCTCAGATTCTTCGTGCTCAATATTCATAATGATGGATTGGTCTAGTGTTCGCAGTTCCTATTCTCACTTAATTAACGGAATAATTTATATGGATGAAAGCTTACATAAAAAGTATTCACGCAAAAGAACGCGAAGTGTTAATGAATAAAATGCTTCTTGGTGTGTGAAAGGTGGGCGCTATCTACAATAATTCTTTGATATTCTAGCTCGTCAATTTCTCGCAGAAATCACTGATTGTTACCGCTGATATGCGCAGAGTGACTAGGAATTAAACCCGCGTAATTTGCGGGATTATTTGCGTAATCCGCATGTACCAAAGAATTTCACGCGAAGGTCTCAAAGATTTTTACGCAAAGGAACCCAAAGGGAGATGGAATGAAGCACTACCTACTTTGCGAGCTTAGCGATTTTCTTAGCGCTCTTTGCGAGACACCGAATTACTTTCTCGCTAAGTCCGCGAAGTGTTTTACGCAAAGAAACGCAAAGTGATAATGAATAAAATCTACCTCAAAACTCACTCCTCAAAGCTAATTTATTACATTAACCTAAGAAGGACTTCTTTTGAATTTATTCCAGTCGGGTTTTCTCTTTTCTAGGAAGGCTGTTTTTCCTTCTTCGGCTTCTTCTGTCATATAAGCTAAACGTGTTGCTTCGCCAGCAAAAATCTGTTGGCCAACAAGTCCATCATCAATCAAGTTGAAAGCAAATTTAACCATTTTAGTAGCGGTTGGACTCTTTTCTAGAATTTCCTGTGCCCACTCGTAAGCAGTATCTTCAAGTTCTGCATGTGGAACAACCGCATTCACCATTCCCATATCAAAAGCTTCTTGAGCGGAATAGTTTCGCCCTAAGAAAAATATTTCCCTAGCTCTTTTTTGCCCAATTTGCCGAGCTAATAAAGCCGATCCAAATCCACCATCAAAACTAGCAACGTCCGTATCTGTTTGTTTAAAAATAGCGTGCTCTTTACTGGCAAGTGTAAGGTCGCAAGTAACGTGCAAGCTATGCCCACCGCCAACTGCCCAGCCTGGCACAACAGCAATTACAACCTTAGGCATAAAGCGAATCAGGCGCTGCAATTCGAGCACATTTAGGCGTGGAATACCATCATCGGCTTGGTAACCTGTTTTAGTACGTACATTTTGGTCGCCGCCAGAGCAGAAAGAATATTTACCATCTTTAGAAGAGGGACCTTCAGCGCTCAGTAGAACAACTCCGATGTCATTATCTTCTTTAGCGTCAGAGAAAGCTTCATACATTTCAAAAAGTGTTTTTGGGCGGAAAGCATTTCTTACGTCAGGGCGGTTAAATGCAATACGAGCTACGCCGTTACTCTTTTTGTAGGTTATGTCTTGGTATTCTTTTACGGTAGTCCAGTTCATGGTAAACGATTATGTTCGATAAAATCTTTAATGATAGAAATATAAGCTTCTGGTTGGTCTAAATGAACACGATGCCCAGCTTCTTTAACAGCTTGTAGGCGTGCTTCAGGTAATATCTTCAGCATAGCGTTCATAATACTAACAAATTTTTGATCTTTAACACCTGCTATAAGCTGCGTAGGAGTTTGTATAGTGTGCAACAAATCCTTTACGCAAGGCATAGTTCCAGTTCCAAAACCGAGTAGACTATTATTCATCCAAAGTGGATTTTGTGAGTTTTGGATGTCAAAAATTAGTTTGTCAGTGTCTTCATCTAAGGTACTAGAACTGAAAATAGGCATTTGTTGCCAGGACTTTAGAAACTGCGCATAATTCCCCATAATAGAGTCTGCACGCTCTGCATCTAGTGCTTGCCTAGCCTGACGCTCCTGAGTGCTTTCAATGCCAAATGTGGTGCTTTCTAGCAGTAATCCTGTGTAAAGGTCGGGGCGTTGTAGTGCTAAATGCAAAGCTAATCGCCCACCCATGCTATACCCCAAAAGAAACACAGGAAGTGAGAGCTGTTCGCTAATTAGTTTATTTATATCGGCAACTTGTTCTTTGGTCGAAAAACGATAGTGCATTTCAGCACCTTCTGTTTCGCCATGGCCGAGTAAATCTATAGTAATGGGATTGCAAAATGTTTTAAGCTCTGGAATTAGATGAGCAAAGTTAATTCCACTTCCCATAAAACCATGAAGTAATACTAAATTTGGCAAGTCCGTATTTTCTTGATGTACCTCAAAATGATAGATGATACCACGTATTTTTATCTTCATGAAGAAGCCTCATTCTCAAAATTCCACAATTTGTGGCGCTCTAGCATTGAATTATCTGCATCGGTTAAACATTCAATAACATGAATGCCATCTTTTTCAATCACTTCCTCAAAAGCCGTAACAAGCTGTTCGGGGCGAGTAACTAAAGTATGCCCAATTTCATAAGCACGGCAAAGAGATACGATTCGAACACTTTGAGGGGTTTCAAAATATTCTCTGTGCTTCTCTTTATGTTCATAAATGGGCAGCATTCTAAATATAGTGCCACCTCCATTATTTAGAAGTACAATTACAAGAGGTTTTTTAACATACTCTTTACTTAAAAGAGCGTTTGAATCGTGTAAAAAAGCAATATCACCAATAAAAAGTACACCCGTTTTATTAAGTGTTTGGCTAAGACCAATGGTAGTTGAAGTGATGCCATCTATACCTGCCGCTCCACGATTTACATACGTTTCTCTGTTGGTGTAATCGGTGAAAAGAGCAAGATCTCTAACAGGAAATGAGTTAGAGAGCATGGTGAAGCTATTTTTGGGAATGAGCTTACTAAGTGTTGTAAACACATAACCATCGGTAAGTGGGGTTGATGGCTGCATGGCATCTTCTCGGTAAGTCTTAAACTTACTCTCGGCTTTCTTCCATGCCTTGAGCCAACTCGGCTGAGCGTTCCCAGTTATATCAGGGATGTGAAGATTTGAAGGGGCTACAATGTGTTTATCTGGAAACACATCCCCATCTTGCCAAATATTTAGATGCATAAACTGGATTTGAATCAGATCTTTATTTCGCTCTAGAAAAGTTTGAGCAGCCCTTGTAATGGGGTAAGCACCACATCTAATAATAAGATCAGGGGCTAATTCCGTAGCTACATCTTCATTTTTAAGAAAACCTGTATACCCTGTAATATGATGTTTCGAAGTTGGGATGTTGGCACCAGGCTCTACTAATAATGGTGCGTTTAATTTCTTTGCTAAAGGAAGTATAAAATCTAAGTTGTCAAAGTTATTTAAAGGCCCAACCATAATTACGGGCTTTTCGGCAGAGATTAACTGAGACCAAAAATTATCCCCAAAGCTAGTTTCGCCAAATTCTTGATTGTAGTCGGTATCAGTCGGGGTTGTTAAACGAGAGTTTTTGAGTTCAACACTATTTAAAAATTCTGCTGTTGGCTCTAATGGCTTGTCAAATGGGAAATTAATATGAGCAACGCCAGTTTTACTTTGAGAATAATAAACACTCTGAATAGCTGCAGTTTCGATTCGTTTTAGCTTGTTGGCATCGCTAGAAGGCTCGCCCGCATCGTGGAAAAAAACGGCATGATCGCCGAAAATTTTAAGTTGGTCTATAGTTTGAGACGAACCAACATTCCGGGAATGTGGGGGACGGTCGGCGCTGGCAATAATAAGTGGAATGCCAGAGTTCTTCGCCTCAAAAACTGCAGGTGCATAATTAGCCAAGGCTGTGCCAGATGTGCAAACAAGAACGCTTGGGATGCCCTTTGCTTTTGCTTGGCCTAAGGCAATAAAAGCAGCAGAACGCTCATCAATAACAATAGTTTTGGTAAATCCCGGATGCGCTGCAAATGCCAAGGTTAATGGCGTTGAACGTGAACCTGGAGAAATAACTACATGCCTAACGCCTTGTTGGTGTAATGTTCTAACAAAATGAGTACACCAATTAAACGAGATGTTTTGGGGTTCATTTGCCTGCATATTCTAGTGCCGAAAGCATGGGTATAAATTTTAGATTGGTTTCTTCCCATTCCTTTTCAGGATCGGAAGCTTCAACAATGCCACATCCAGCATAAAAACGAACTTCATCATTTTTAATAAGTCCACTTCTGATTGCAACGGCAAATTCACCTTCGCCATTAGCATTAATCCAGCCAATAGGTCCAGCATACCAACCTCGATCAAAATCTTCGAAGTTACTAATGTAAGGGACAGCATCATTTTTAGGGAAACCACCTACAGCAGGGGTGGGATGTAAGGTTTTAAGGACTTCAGTTCTAGAAACACCACGTCTTATTTTTGCTCTAATGGGCGTATGCAAATGCAACACGTTAGTGAGTTTCTTTACCGTAGGCTGAGGTTGAAATTCCATTGTGTCTGAAAATGGGAAAAGATTTTCTTCAATGGCTTCAAGAACAATATTATGTTCGTCTAAATTTTTATCGCTGTGCAATAGCTCATATTCAAGTCTAGCATCTTCTGAAGCAGTTTTGCCACGTGGCGAACTACCAGCCAAACCTTCTGTATAAAGATAATTGCCTTTAAAAGAAGCCAAGCGTTCAGGGGTACAGCCAATGAAACTAGAATGTTCATTTTGACGAATTAGAAACGAGTAACAATCGGGATATTGATGACGAAGTCGATTTAAAATATGTGTATCAGAAACGGTTTTTTTAAGAGCAATGGGTAATTCTCTTGCTATCACAATTTTGGTAAAGGCATTATTCGAAATCTGCTCTTTAGCCTTTTTTATAGAACGAATCCATCGGTTATGCTCTAATGAATCAACATTTGGAACGTCTAAAACATTGTGCTTATCTAATTCTGGCCCAATGGAATAAGAGCTTGCAGCTGTGATGTCATTTAGGTCTTCTAGCTTTTGATAAAAACGATTTATGATACTTTCAGCGGTATCATTTTTATTTAGTTCGAAACTGATGGTAAGAATGCTAAACATTCCATCGCGGATAATTAGCCATTCTGGTAGTGTGAAAGAACCTGCGCCAAAATCTTTCCAATGCTTACTTACATTATGGTCGAAAAAGGAAAATCCTCCTAATAAATGTACTACTGCAAGCGAGTGATTTATCTTGGTGAAATGATGTACTTTTTTAATAAGTGTTTTACCACTAGCAGAGGCATTTTTGAATCGGCCTTCGCCTGTTGATTGTATTCTTGCGAGTTCACCTGCTGCGGCAATAGCAAAATCGTCGATAGGTTTTTCCCAATAGTATTCGAATCCCTTTTTTTGTGAATGTTGTTCTAACACAGCAAGGGGGTCTACCTTTGGAATGCTAAAGGAAACAGAGAAGTATTGTGCTTCTTGATTAGCAAACTTTGAAGTTGCTAACTCGGCTTCTTCTAATAATACAGAATGCTTCACTTGGTTGTGAAGACAAGAAGTTAAAACCGAATCAGAAAAGCTATTATCACTCATGATAAGTCGTAATCTTTACTTTCAATTAAAATTGAAAATACAGAATATGTTATCCAATATCACCTTGAATTATTAGACCGATAAAGTAGTAGCTATTTATTTAGCGTCGTCGTCTTCGCCAGAAAGGAAAGGGTTTTTAATACCGTATTCATTTAAATCGTAATCAGCGAGTTTAAAGAAATGCTCCCAGGCAGCTTCGCTTTTACCGTCTTTGTCTACCCAGGTAGGGTGACTTTGTTTAATTAGCCCAACAACGCGCTTTGCGTACATAATACGCTCATCCTCGTCTTCTATACGGGGAAGTGCAGCAATCATTAAATCTAAATTATAGCCGCAGTCGAAGTCTTTTGGTTTTTCTTGATGTATAAACATAAATAAATTGGTTTTCTTGGTGTGATAATAAGGCTTATAAAGACTAAGCTAAAGAGCATACTTTATAAGTATTCAAATTTTAAGTAATTAATCAACTTCAGTCCACCATTGGGTGAATGGCTGAGTTTCGTTGTTAAGAAAAAGGGGCTCCCCAATTTTTGGAGTAAGCAAGCGGGGAGGATTATTAATATTTAGTTCTGAAATTTTACTCAACGGCTCATCCCACGAATGGTCAGACAACGAAAATTTTGCAGAGTGAACAGGAAATAACCTTTTTGCACCTAAATCTTTAGCAGCCAGTAGCACCTCTTTTGGGTGCATGTGAATGTAAGGCCAGTTCTTATTGTATTGCCCATTTTCTAGTATTACAACATCAAAAGGACCATATTCATTTCCGATGTCAGCAAAATGAGTGTCATAACCACTATCGCCCCCGATATACATTGTGAGTGATTTTGTTTTTAGAATGAAGGATGTCCATAATGTTGAATTGCGATAAAATCCTCTTCCAGAAAAATGACGAGTTGGAGCGGTGTAAACAGTGAAATTATCAGATAAAGAAACTTTTTCATTCCAATCTTTTTCAATAATACGGTCTTTATCAAATCCCCAATATTCGAAATGTTCGCCCACACCCAGCCCACAAATTACAGTTCCTATCTTAGACTTTAGTGCCACGAGAGTTTTGTAGTCGGTATGGTCCCAATGATCATGGGTTATAAAGAGATAATCAATTTCAGGAATATCTTCTGGGGTATATGGATTGCTACCTTCAAAGGCTTTAATTATAAAAGAAAATGGGGAGGCTGAACCACTTAACACAGGATCTACAAGTATTTTCTTACCATCAATTTGCATGAAATAAGAAGAGTGACCAAACCAGACTAGCATATTTTCATCTGGCGCTAGATTATGTAAGTCTGTTTTTACTGATGGTATAGTGTTTAAAGGAACCCTACGCTTGTTATCTGGAAAAAAGAAGGACTTCATTAAACTGAAGTGGTTTACATCTTCGCTAAACTGAGGAGTTTCATTTAAATTTTGAAAAGCCCCATCTCTATAATTGACTGATTTCTTTATTTGTTCTAAGCGCTTACCACTAGGAGATTTTCCAAACTTTGGCCGCTGCAAATAAAAAGTTATAGCCGCAATCAATAATGCGGCTGTTATCAGGCTATACAGAATCATTGGTCAATAATAATTTCCAAATAGATTGCAACGCTTATGAGTTTGCGAAAGTACTCTTAATGGTATTAAACGCAATCATATCATTGGCAAAACGATCTATGTACTCATCTAAATTCCAAGTAGGTTTATCGATGGTATAGTCTTTCCATTGGCCAAGATGTCGCTCTAATTCATTGGTATCGTTTTTTTGGTCTAAGTAGGCAAGAGCACCCATGGCAAAGCCTTGATCAAACTTCAATTTCTTTTCATTCAAATAGAAATCAAGATAATTGTGAAGGTAATTGATGGATTCTTCGGTACCGAAATTAGCTAAAGCAACGCAATATGAGCGGCCAACATAAACGGCTTCGCTTCTAAATAAAAGGTCCCCAATTTCCTCTTCAAAAAGAAGAAGGTCTTTAAGAGCAACAAAGTAAGTACCTACCATTTTGTAACGCCAGTTCGTGCTATTTAGCAGTGGAATTACAATTTCGGGAGTAATTTCATTAATGATAGGTTTAGTGCGAGCGATGATGATATCCTCATTACCAGAAATTGGTTTTAATTTCTCGTGAAAAGGGAGAACGAAGGTGTCAATAAATGCAGAATCCAATTGATATATATTTATGAAGGGTGGTGTCTTAAAAAGATAATTTTACAGCCCCAAATATACAGAATTTTGGAATGAGTAGTTTAGTTATTGGTTAATAGGAATTGGGGGAATAAGAGACTGAGGAATTGGGGGAATTAGTGATTGGGGATATCATTGAGCAACTATCAATGAACGGAAATCAAATATCAGGTATGAAATTCTTCCTCAGAATTCAAAGCTCACGCCTCATTGCTATTTTTATTGGAGAATTGAGGAATTCAGTGAACAGTGATCAATTAACAATTAGCAATGAAGATGGAATTGTAATTAAGATTTTAAGACCACCCGCATTTGTACTTTCGATTGGAGTGGAGCACCGAGCGGTGCGACCTGCATGCCAGTCCCGAATGCTCAGGACAGATTCCCACCAAGGGAAATCTATTGGGTTGCAACAAAGTTTATGAACTCTTTACTTCATTGAAATCATCGTTTTTGAAACAGGATTAGCGGGATTTTCTTGAAATGCAGGATGGGATTTGGGTGGGAAAGGACTTTATTGGGTGATGATGCTAACTTTTCCAAAGTTAAATTATAAATATGAATTGTTTTTTTGCTTCTAAAACTTTGGAAAAGTTACTCTCTGACAAATGAATCAATAGGGCTAAAGCCTTTTCTGGTAATATCTCTTAAAAATTGAGGAGAATATTTACTCTAATTTAAGATGAATAATTACATCCATTACATATTAGTTGACAGAAAAAATCATTGCTCAAAGAGCACGCCTAATAACTAGTTGTAAGCTTAAATTTGAATTAAAGGAAGCACAATAGGCAGCCATCCATCTAATTGCTTCGTTAATAAATTTAATGAAGGCCAAATTTTTGGAGGTTTACGTTCAAAAGAGTGGAATTTTCTTAGTATATGGCAATAAATTAAAAGCATTATGTCTTTGCTACTCTAGCTCTTATTTCATTACATAAAGTTTAATCGATATATTATTTAATAATTAAAAAGACATTATAAACATGAATTTAAAAGCAATAAAATTGAGATTTATACTTAGTTGTGTCCTGTGCTTATTGGTAGCCGATACTACGTATAGCCAAGGCAAGCTTTCAGCGGGTACAAGTTCAACAGCCGTAATTAAAGATGATGGAACATTGTGGACTTGGGGAGGAAATAGGTTTGGACAACTAGGGATAGGTTCAAATCGCGATCATTCTATGCCGATACAAATAGGTGATAATTCTGATTGGGAAGATATTCGCATTGGCACATCTCATAGTTTAGCTTTGAAATCTAATGGCACACTTTGGGCATGGGGTAATAACAGAGAAGGTCAATTAGGAACAGATGCTAACGAGGAAGAACTAATACCAGTACAAATTGGCACTGATTCTAATTGGATTTCCATCGGAACCACCACATCGAGTAGCTATGCAATTAAAGCTGATGGTACTCTTTGGGCTTGGGGTAGTAATAATCGAGGTCAATTAGGTACAGGAGATAAAATCGATCAATATACACCGGTTCGAATAGGCAATGCTTCTGATTGGGAATCAATCACTGGAGGATATGCCCATGTTTTTGCCATTAAAACGGGTGGGACATTATGGGCTTGGGGATGGAATGTGCATAAACACCTTTTTGATATAGAAAACGAAGAAATATTAGAACCAACTCAAGTTGGAAGTGATTCAGACTGGAAAATGGTTTCTTCTGGCGCTTACCATGCTACGGCTATCAAAGATGATGGAACGTTATGGACTTGGGGAAGAAATAACTATGGGCAACTAGGTGATGGAACAAATGAGAATCTCTCAGTGCCACATCAGGTTGGTGTTTCAAACAATTGGAATAGTGTTTCTTCAGGCAACTCTTTTTCAACAGCGCTAAAAAGTGACGGAAGTATTTGGGTTTGGGGTGATAATGACTCAGGCCAATTAGTGTCCACTAATTTGGAAGATATATTGACTCCTATAAAGTTTGGCGACGATACGGATTGGATTTCTATATCAGCTGGTGCTAATTTTTTCCTTTCACAAAAAAGTGATGGGACAATTTGGGGAGTAGGAAACAATCAATATGGACAAATAGGGATAGGAGCAATCATAAATCAGTGGCATCCAACAAAAATTGATAGTGTTGGTATTTGGAAACAAATTTCAGCAGGGTATGACTTTAGTTTAGGAGTAAAACAAGATAGCTCGCTATGGTCATGGGGTTCAAATAGATCAGGGGAAATTGGGACGGGAATAACAAATATTCAATTCTACTCAACACCACAGCATGTAAATCCAGGCCAGAAATGGATGTCTACATCTGCAGGTTGGAACCATGTTGTATCCATAAGGTCAGATAGTTCGCTTTGGTCGTGGGGAGGTAATTTTTTTAATGAACTAGGGGATGGTACATCAGAAAGTAAATTTAGTCCTGTTCGGATAGGAAGTGCAATAGGATCGACAGCCCCTCACATTTCTAAGGCAGATACCACTTGGCAGAGTATAAGTTCTGGTGGTTATCATAACTTAGCCATTAATAAAAATGGAGGTTTACTTTCATGGGGTTGGCTTATTTCGAATGAGGATCCGGTAATTATTTCTGAAGAAGGTTGGGACAAAGTTTCAGTTGAAGTAAATCATGTTTTAGGTATACAGAACGATGGTTCTTTATGGGCTTGGGGGTCAAATAGTCGTGGGCAATTGGGTAATGGAGAGGTTAATAGTACAACCCTTAGTTATCCTGTGCAGTTAGAGGAAGATACAGATTGGGCAGAAGTCTCAGGTGGAAATGAATTTTCTTTGGCAATAAAGAAAAGCGGAGAATTGTGGGGTTGGGGAGCAAATCAGTATGGACAGTTAGGTATTGGGAGTACAGCAAATCAATTAAGTCCCATTCAAATTGGGCAGGATACTTCTTGGGTTAGTATTTACGCAGGAAACAGTAATGTACTAGCAATTAAAAAAGATGGGAGCTTATGGGGGTGGGGAAAGAATAGCCATGGTGTGTTGGGAGATGGAACTAATATAGATCGCACAATGCCTATTCAAATTGGAGAAGATTCAAATTGGAAATCGGCATCGCTTGGGGCTGAGCATAGCCTTGCAATAAAAGTAGATGGGAGTTTATGGACTTGGGGAAGTAATTTTTTAGGTCAGTTAGGTAACGGAGCAAAGCTAATTGTTACAACTCCAGAAAAAATTGAGTTTAAAAAAATAACAACATCAATAGAAGAAGAGCAAAAAACTCAGATTTCGGATTTCAGTTTAAATCAAAACTATCCAAATCCTTTCAATCCAACTACAATTATTAGTTTTAACTTGCCTAAAGCTACTAGTGTTTCGCTAAAAGTGTATGATGTTACAGGAAGATTGGTTTCTACAATTATAAATAATAAAAGAGAAGCAGCTGGCAAATATAGTGTATCTGTAAATGCAAGTGGTTGGGCAAGCGGGATTTATTTTTATAGACTAGAAGCAGACGGATTTATTTCAACAAAAAAGCTAACTTTGATTAAATAATAGTGATTCCTCAAGATATAGTCCATAACTTCTCAATATCTTATTCCCAGTCTATTCTCCAATTAAGAAATTACTATTTACTCAAATTACCTATAACAAAACTCACGTCTTACTTCACATTGCTAAATGAATTGAGATATCTACCATAGATTATGCGCTATGGCTTTTAAAAAGGGAAGGTAGGGGACGCTATTCATAATCTTTAGGTCTTGATAGAAGTTGGTTTCTTCATCCAAAAATCGAAATACTTCTTCGATGGAATTATTTTTAAATAAAGATCTAAAAACCCGTAAGCTGTCTTCTGTAGAATTAGCAAGAATATGCAGAAGTAAAAGATCATAAGTCCGGAATTGTCGCTTGGAACGAGTTGGTGGCTCGGGTATATTTCCCAAAATGAGACTGTTTGCGAGCTTCTCGATATGATTTTGAATACGCATAAAAGCGTAGCCAGAACTAGGTTTTGCCAAACCGCCCACTAATCCAAGATTCATAATATTTTTGGCATACCAAGGGGTGTAGGGAAGGTCTTGCATTGGAATCTGACCTTTTTCTTTTCGAATTATTTGGTAATCGGCTGAGTTTAATCCGTAATGTTTGGAGAGGTAGGAATGAATTCTTTCCTCATAAAGGAGTTCTTTCTCAATGTTCTCTGAGAAAATAGTGTATTCAAAAAGTGCTGTGGTTTTTGAAAATGGAAGTACATACATAAAAGCAACACCATCGGTCCAGGTTTCATCAAAATCCATGAACTTTATGGTGGTGTCATCAAAGGCTGGATTATTTACTTGGACCTCTAATCCCACAAAATGTTGGATGAGCGGATATTTAATCTTGGCATCTTCTAAACGCGGGTCTTTAAAGAGGCTTTGGAAAATATATTCAGCCGAATATTTTTCTCCTTTAATAGTAGTTAATAAGCATTTATTATTTTGATGCGAAAGCTTCTTAACACACGTTTCTATAAGCTCAAAGTTAGGATACTTTTGGAGTTCATTTAAAACAAAGGTCTTGAAATCCTTGCTCTTAATGGCGTTATAAGTGTAAGAAGTTAAATCTCTTGTAGCCTTGAAATCTAGTGCCGTGAGAGATATTGAATGCCATTGTTTGGAGATAATATCAGAAAACGGAGCTTCCACATTCGCCCAAAAGCACCAAGTTTTATCGTTTTTAGGTATAAAATCTACATCTACAATTGCCACAGACCCAGAGTAATTACCTAATGCTAATTTATAAGCCAGCGATAAGCCAGAGAGACCAGCGCCCGCAATAATGATGTCGAAGTTTTTAGTAGCCAAAGTGGAGTTTTAGAACTTTGTGGAAGGTATTAAACACTAAATATTTATCGTCCATTCAAATAAAATTTCAGGTGATAGAGACAATGCTTGTAAAGCAAAATATAAAACTAAACAGCATTGTATAGAGATAATATTTTGCGGATTATATCCCAAGGCTATTAAATAAATTATACCAATTTTAGGTGTTTGAGTATATTCCACGCAAAAGATAAAGTAAAATAACAATATGATTGATTTACGAAGTGATACGGTTACAAAACCAACACCAAATATGCTAAAGCATATGCTATCTGCAAAGGTTGGGGATGATGTTTTTGGGGAAGATCCCACAGTAAATGATTTGCAGACGAAAGTAGCGCGCTTGTTTGGCAAAGAAGCTGGACTTTTTGTACCAAGTGGAACAATGAGTAATCAGCTAGGTGTGAAGGTTTTAACTGCGCCAGGCGATGAGATTTTAATGGATCACTCGGGGCATATTTTTAATTATGAATCGTCTGCAGCAAGTATGCTGTCAGGAGTTCAAATAGCACCAATCATTGGAAAAAATGGTAAACTGAATCCAGATCTTCTAAAAAATAAAGTTCGAGGATTGCAGGATTGGGAGCCAAGTACCACGGTTCTTTGTCTCGAGAATACAACCAATAAGGGCGGCGGAGCTTGCTACACTAAGCAAGAGCTAAAAGACCTTAGAATACTTGCGGAAACGCATAATCTGAGCATTCATTTAGATGGAGCAAGAATTTGGAATGCTATTACAGCAACGGGAATTGAAGCTAGCTTTTTTGGTGAAATTGCCGAAACGATTTCTGTATGTTTTAGTAAAGGTTTAGGTGCGCCCGTGGGCTCCATGTTATTAGCCTCCAAGAAAAATATTGCAAGAGCCCGGCGCTATAGAAAAATGTGGGGAGGAGGGATGCGACAGGTTGGCTTGCTTGCAGCCGCTGCCGATTATGCATTAGATAATCATTGGCCATTAATGGCAGAAGATCACCGAAGAGCGAAAGAATTAGCGCAAACCATTAGTGAATGTGCTCAACTATCTATTGATGTAGATAGCGTGGAGACTAATATTTTAATCTTTGACGTTCATTCAGAAAATGCATCTGATGCCGTTGAAAGATTAGAGAATCATGGTGTTCGCATGGTCGCTTTCGGTCCACATACACTGCGAGCTACCTTCCATTTTGAAATTGATGACGAGGCTTTAGAGCAAGTGAAAAAGGTACTTAAGCAGTTATTTGGCTAGTTATAAATTCCCGCACTCAGAGTTGATGAACAATAGTATCAAACTCTGAGTGGTGGGTAAGTGTACTTTATTTATTCTTTTGCTTAGTAGCTTTTTCAGCTCTTTTTTCTTTTAAGCTTTTGGCGGGTGCCTTTTTATTTTCACTTTTCTTAATTGATCTATCTTTAGCCATAATAATCTCTCCATTACAATAAGACCTAAGATTTTGCTACAACTGGATTTTCCAGAGAGTTTAAATCCCTAAAAATAGTAGCTAATTTTGAGCTCAAAAACATCATCATTTACTACCAAAAACAAAGATTTTCTCAAGGCTTTAAACCGTTGAAACGGTTTTTGATGTTCCTAGCATACCTATAGCCCACGGTTTAAACCGTGGGTTATGTTAGGTAGTCATCGTGTTTAAAATGGTTTTAACCATTTGTATAGGGATGTTATCTCAAATCCTCGGCATAACTAAATAATGCGGCTGAGCCACCCGTATGCCAGAAAAGGACATTTGAATTGGCTGGTATTCTTTTTTCTTTTAAGATATCTAACATTCCGTAAAATGCTCTTCCAGTGTAAACGGGGTCTAATAGGATTCCTTCGGAAACCGCCAATTTATGGACCGCAGTTTTTTCTTTATCTGTTAGTACTCCATAATCAAACTGATTATAGCTTTTATTTAATAGGATATCTGCTAAAGTGTAGTCCTTCTTTATCTTTAAAAGGTCTTTTCCTTCTAGCACAAGGTCAAAAATCACTTCTTCTATGTCTATTTTGGAAGGGTCCTCTTTATCTATTTTTATAGGCATTAACTTGGTTTCTATTTGATATAATTCTAAACCAAGAACTAAACCCGCTTGAGTACCCCCAGAACTTGATGCAAAAATGATATAATCTATGTTTAAATTTTGTTCCACTAGCTGCTCTTTTAGTTCTTTTACAGCTTCTACAAATCCTAAAGCTCCGGTTATGTTGGAACCACCAACTGGAATGATAAAGGGCTTCTTATTTTTATCTAGTTTGTTGGTATAGAACTCGAAATCAAAGCTTTTAACAACTTGTCCAGTAAAGTGAATAGTAGCGCCCAATAAATGCGAGAGTAACAAATTACCTTGATAAGTCTCTGGCTCCTCACCTCTAACTAGTAAGTGACATTCTAATCCTGCTACTGCACAGGCAGCGGCAGTTTGCCTACAATGATTGGATTGTTGAGCACCCGCCGTGAATATGGTATCGCAACCTTGGTCTATGGCTTGCTGAATTAAGTATTCAAGTTTTCTAGTTTTATTGCCCCCCGAGGCTAATCCAGTTTGGTCATCTCGCTTTATGAAAATATTATAATCAGAATAAATATTAGAGAGATTATTTAGTCTGTGTAGGGGTGTAGGAAAGAATCCTAATTTGTATTTTTTATCAAGCATGTATGTTCTTTAATTATAAACTGGAGGTATCAAAACTCAATCCTATTGTAAAGGGAATTGTGTTATGAATAGCTATGAGGTGTGAGCGATGAGCTCTGAGATAGAAATTCTTGCTCAATTCTAATTCCTTGATTTCTAATTCCTCAATCACTCAATCACTCAATCTCATGTTTCCTCTAAAACATTTACACAAAAACCATTAACTATCAATAACTAATCACAAACTCTTCACCAGGGTATCTACCACAACATCGATTTCCTCTTTGGTGATGACGAGGGGTGGAACTAAGCGAATCACATTACCACCCGCAGCATTCGAAAGAACTTTATGTTCAAACATCTTTTCTACAACTTCGCGTGCTGGTTTATCTAACTCTACGCCAATCATAAGTCCAAGGCCACGAACATCTACAACGGATGCAATATCTTTAGTTTTCTGCTTGAGCTGCTCCATCATATACGCGCCATTTTCGGTTGATTGGGCTAAAAGTCCTTCATCCTCTATGGCTTTTAAAGTTGCGTTTGCTACAGCGCAGGCAAAGGGATTTCCGCCAAAAGTAGTTCCGTGATCTCCAAAATTGAATACAGAGGCGATTTCTTCTTTTGCCATCATGGCGCCAATGGGTATGCCACCAGCAAGTGCTTTGGCAGAGGTTACAATATCTGGTTGGATTCCAAAATGTTCGAATGACCAAAATGTACCTGTTCGTCCAACACCTGTTTGAATCTCATCAATAATGAGAAGAATATTGAGATCGTCGCATAGATTACGTACTTGTTGGAAAAATCTTTGATTAACAATATGAACTCCGCTATTACCCTGAATGGTTTCAAAAACTATAGCTACTGTATTGGAATCTGCAATTTTGGTTAGTGTTTCAAAATCGTTGTATGGGGATTGAACGAAGCCAGATGGTAGTGGAGCGAAGCCTTTTTGGTAGCCTTCAGCACTCATAGTTATGGTGGCAATAGAACGGCCGTGGAATCCATTTTTAAGGGAGATAATATTTCCGCTTTTACCGTTAACATGTCCCCATTTGCGAGCTAATTTTATAGCGGCTTCCATGGCTTCCATTCCACTATTGCCTAAAAATACACGATCTAAATCGGATAGCTGAGCGAGTTTTTGTACTAAAGCGCTTTGAGCTTCGGTATAGTAAAAGTTTGAAACGTGGAGCAATTTGTCCGCTTGTTCTTTTATTGCAGCAACCACTTTTGGGTGACAATGACCGAGATTGTTCACAGCAATTCCACCTAATGCGTCAATATATTCAACGCCATTGGTATCCCAAACTTTAGCACCTAATCCGCGATCTAACGTAACAGGGTACCTATTGTAGACTTGTAAATGATAACGTTTCTCGAGTGTTTGAGCGTTGTCCATAGCAGTGAAATTAATTTTGTGTGTTTGCTGAAAGTAATTCTTTTAATGTGAAAAACATTATCCAATTAAAGAATATTTATTATCAGAAAATGTAATAAGAGGTTTTGTAGAAATATGATTTGTATCTATACCTAAAAAGCTGAGTGAATTATAGAAGCCTAGTTTCTCAAGACCTTGTTCAGAAACCAAATTTAAACTTGCCATATAGTTCAAGCATTCGAGCATAGTGAAGGAAGAACCCACGAGATTATCAGTTTCAATATTGTACAGTTTTCCGCTTTTATTAAGGTGGAGGTTTAAACCAAGAGTAGAATAATAGCCTTCAGGCATCCCAGCATGTGGGGAGGCATCACTTACAATAAAACTACGTTTGGTTCCCCTAGTAAGTAACACAAGCTTGATGAATTCATCGGGAATATGGAAACCATCTGTTATCATCATAGCATATAATTCATTGGAAGCTAAACCCGCCATAAGTGCATTTTTGTGCCGATCTACCAAATGTGGATTTGCATTACCAAGATGTGTTAAACCTTTTGCGCCTGCTTTATGCAATTCAGAAATTTGTTCATAAGTAGCTAATTGATGTCCTAAGGAAACGGTAATGCCTTGCTTGGTAGCGAATTCGCATAACTCTTTGGAGCCATCCAATTCTGCGGCAATGGTTATTAATTTGATGTTATTATCTGACCAAGCAATGAGTTTTTTCAGAAATGGGATACTTGGTTTTTGGATATAATTTTTGGGATGGGCTCCTCGAGCACCATCTACTGCAGAGAGAAAAGGACCTTCTAGATGAAAACCTAAAACCATCTCATTCACCTCCTCATCCGACTTCATAGCTGAAAGAAAAATGGCTAAATTTTGCTCATAGACTTCTTCTGAGGCAGTAATAATAGTAGGGAGGAAGGCTATGGTGCCTTTAGCTTTCAAAGCCCTACAACTTGTTATAAAATCATCTTTTGTTAAGGATAGTGAAGAGTAATCAACGCTCATGCAGCCATTAGCCTGCAAATCTACAAAACCAGGAATTGCCATTAAATAAGATCTATTTTTGAGTGAGTTTTATTGGATTAAGAAATCGTCCACATTCATTTAGGAGTTTTCCCTTAAGCAAAACATGAGCGGTTGCTTACAATAATGTATTTTTAATATTGAATCAATAAACTTAAATAAACTAGGGTAGGGTTGAAGATATCATGTAATCTGTTGAAGGATTTATGAATATCAAGCTAGGCTCATTCTGATCCCGACTGCTCGGGAGAAGAGCCTATAGATATAGTAAGAAGCTACCATTGTAAAGGTTATCTGTTATCCCTGTATTTAGTAATTACTTAATGTGGAATAGTATTAACGTACATATAAACTCATATAGTAAATCTGAGTTTCTTAAAAATATGATAAGCACAAATTAAAATAAACGGTTTAAAAACTACGGCTACAGATCCTTCAGAAGTATCTTCAGGATGACCCAAAGAAGGAAATGTGTTTTAGAATTTGAGCTCTTTCCCGTCTATTTTATGACAGTCAAACGCTTCGTTTCTGTAATTCCATTGGCCTTCAATCGGTAGAAATACATTCCAGAGGACAGTCCTTGGGCGTTGAAGGTTACTTCGTGAAATCCAGCAGGTGTTCGTCCATCAACCAAGGTGGCAACCTTTCGTCCTAGCATATCAAACACATCCAATTTCACCAAACCGCTTTTGGGTAATTGATAACTAATGATGGTACTCGGATTGAAGGGATTCGGATAGTTTTGGAAAAGCGTTATCTCATTTGGTTGGGAATTTGGTTCCAACTCGTTAGAAACGGGAAGAGTTTTTAATGAGGATTTTGTTCCATTTTCGAATTTAAATAGTTCTTCTGTGGTAAGAACATACAGAATATCGGAATTGGGCTTTTTGTAGAGTCCTGTGATTTTCTTTGGAAAGGTTGTAACTAGTTGATTGGTAACTCCAAAATCATTGGAATGAAATAAACTGTCGTTATTAGAGAAATAGAAGTGTCCAGACTGATCTAGATCGATAGAAAAAGAATCGTGAGTCATTGTTTTAATTGTCCAAGCATCGGACTCCTTTTTGACTAAATAGGTTTTATCAAGCTGCATATAAAAGCTAGAAGAGTCGGCATCAAAAGCAGTTCCTTGAATAGAATAGTCGT
>JBBAEC010000003.1:0-186256 GCA_041656135.1 Balneolaceae bacterium
CCGACGGTAAGCTTTGAATGGTGGTGCTTATGGCTAACGAGCGATTTGACTTCATCGTATATAGGGGTTTTGGGTTTAAGTTTTCACAGCCAAATATACAATTTATTTATTAAAGTTAGCGCCATTAAGCCAATTAGGGGCAAGTATTCGGGCGAATTTACCACTACCATAGATTATTTATAATAACTTTATTAAATGTATCCCTATGCTCTTCTTGGCTGAAAACCAGAAGAGCTTTTTTTTGCTCATAATCTAACTTTTGTAAACATCAAACTATCCCCTTAATTGGTAGATATAAAAAAAGTCATGCGCACAATAGCACGCATGACTTTTTAAGATTTTTAAAGGATGAGCTCTTAATTATTCAAGAACGTAAACATCCACAGCGCTTAAGCCTTTATCAGTTTCGCTGATTTTAAACTCAACATCTTCGCCATCTTTAATGCCTTCGTCAAATCCGAGGTTTTCAATATTATTTCGGTGAACAAAAACATCTTTGTTACCGCTTTCTGGAGTGATGAATCCAAAACCTTTTTGTTCATCAAACCACTTTACTTTACCGTATTCCATGTTAAAAAATATATTATTATGTGTTGTTCACAAGTACAATGATTATCGCTTTTAAATGCGAGTCGAATTCTAAAATCGGCTGTGAACTTAAAAATTTAGTTATATAAACTAGAGAAGGGAAACAAAACTGTACTGAAGATATGCCGATACCTAACTTTTAATTTACCCTAGTAAGTTATTGATAATACGTGCCAATATCAATTCTAATTATCTAGCGTACCTTGCTTAATGCTCATAAAACTAGATATGCAGTTGTTTATATAATCACTTAGTTTTATAAAAAAGTAATCTATTCTATTAATACTATCGAAGTAAGTAGCTAGAACCCGTATCTTGTAGTCATCAGTTTTAACTATTCTAAATTATGGATCAAGTTTCTCAAAGTTTTCAAGATTTTTTCGCACGGTTGTTAACATCAGCACCACAATTAACAGCTGGCATTTTTGTAATTGTCTTTTTCATATTTCTAGGTCGCTTTTTTACTCGCGCCACAAAGAAAATGCTTAGCCTAAACGAGCAAACAGGTAGAAAGCGCAAAATCATACTGCGTTTAATTCGCTGGTCATTTTATGGCTTTGGCTTTACGGTTGCCTTAAATATTATGGGTTTAACAGATGCAGCCAGAAGCATTCTTGCCGCTGGGGGAATATTAACGGTAGTGCTAGGTTTTGCTTTTCGCGAAATTGGCGAGAACTTACTTGCCGGTTTATTTATGTCGTTTAGCCCAATTTTTGATGTGGGCGATTTAATTGAAAGTAATGGGACGCGTGGGGTAGTTAAAAAAATCAACATCCGTGATGTTCACATCCGTACTGCCGATGGCGTTGATTCTTTTGTACCGAGCGCCATGATCTACAAAAACCAACTTCACAACTTTACTAGAGATGGCATTCGTCGCGGTAGGTTTATAATTGGCATCGATTATAAAAATGACCCTAAAAAAGCTAGAGAACTTATATTTACAACTATCCAGGGTATAGAAGGTGTGCTTGAAATTCCAAAAACTAGTGTTCAAATAGCAGAGTTCAGTGCTAATTATATGGAATTGGAATGTTTCTTCTGGATTAATATTTACTCAGAGCATGCCAATTTATCTGAAATGCGCTCGGTTGTAATGGAGACTGTCCGCCAAGCATTGTTAGATAATGATTTCACTTTAAGCTCCGAAGTTCTTACAAGTATAGAAGTTTCTGAAAGGAAATAGATTTATATAGCTATGAGGTGTGAGCTATGAGCTATGAGGAGTTTTGATAGCTGCTCATTGTTACTGTTCATTTTTCAATCAAGCAGGAAGCTAGAGCTTCGTGACGGAATTGATTCCAGATGCATGGGCGAATGGATGTCAAAGACTTCCTCTGCTAGAGCTTTTAAGTTATAAACTTAAAAGAACTTTCTTGAGGGCACTTACATCTCAATACAAATTACTAAATACTAGCTACTAAATACTCCTCCTCCCCCCTCTAACTTTTTTACAAGAGTTTCCATCATTCTGCATTGAATCCAATCTTGCGCCTGCGTATATTCTTAAAACTTTAAACAAAGCAACTCGACCTATTTACAAGTTAACACTACATTACTGCTTTGATTCTGCTGCACGGCGTAGCCCAATACATAAGGTGCTATACTGATGCCATTTCTGATTTTATCAATATTTTTAAAAATCCGACACGGTAATCGTAGTCGGATTTTTTTTGACCTCCAACTCACTCAAACTCAAATTTAATCATGTCTTTGTACCCAAGAAAAAAAGCCATACTCGCCCTTAGCGACGGAACCATTGTGCACGGTTGGGCAGTAGGCCACACAGGAATTACTGGTGGCGAACTCTGTTTCAACACTAGTATGACTGGCTACCAAGAAGTTTTAACCGATCCAAGTTATTATGGCCAACTTATGATGATGACCTACCCACATATTGGGAATATTGGAACTGTCTCACGAGATGATGAACATAGAAAAGTTATGATTGCAGGATTGGTAACTCGGGCTTTTAGCTGGGATTATAGCAACCCAATGGCAGATCGTAGCCTGCAAGACTATCTTGTAGACCACGAAATTGTAGGTATATCTGGTGTAGATACAAGGGCTCTTGTGCATCACATTCGTGAAAAGGGTGTGATGAATGCAGTTATATCCTCAACTGAGTTAGACGAAGCCAAGCTTGTGCAAATGGCTAAAGATTGGCAGGATATGACTGGCCTTGAGCTAGCAACTAAAGTAAGCCGTACCGAAGCACAAACTATAAATGGAGCTAACACTTATAAAGTGGCTGCAGTCGACTTCGGTATCAAGCAAAATATCATAAATAATTTTCAAGCACGTGGCTGTACGCTCCGTATTTTCCCAGCTAATGTAGGCGTTGAGGAAGTAAAGGAATGGGATGCTGACGGCTTTTTCTTCTCGAATGGACCTGGGGATCCTAATGCAACTGCTGAGTATGCTCTTGATGTTGTGGGGTATGCAAAATCTACCAATAAACCAATGTTTGGAATTTGCTTAGGCCATCAACTTATGGCAATTAGCGAAGGCATTGAAGTATCAAAAATGTTTGTTGGCCATAGAGGCGCAAACCAGCCCGTTAAAAACTTAGCTACTGGTTTAGTAGAAATTACTACTCAAAATCATGGTTTTGGAGTTACTGAGGGTAGTATTAAAAAGGAAACGGCTGAACCAACTCATATAAATCTAAACGATGGCACCGTTGAAGGGCTAAAGTTTAAGAATTTTAACGGATTTTCGGTGCAATATCACCCAGAAGCTTCGCCAGGTCCACACGACTCTGCGTATCTTTTCGATCAATTTATTGGCATGATGAAAGAGCGGAAAACTTCTGTTGCTAAATAGCTCTTTACGTTAATAAGAGCGGATAATCCCATTTGAAACACAACCATTTTTAAACCCCTGAAGAGCTAAAGCCTTCAAAATAACAACAAGATAAATGCCCAGACGCGACGATATACACAAGATTCTAATTATTGGCTCAGGTCCTATTGTAATTGGCCAAGCTTGCGAATTTGATTACTCAGGCACCCAAGCCTGCCGTTCACTTCAAGAAGAAGGATACGAGATTGTACTTATCAACTCGAATCCAGCTACCATCATGACCGATCCTATCATGGCCGACGCTATTTATATGCTTCCCATGACCACCGATTCTATCAAAGAAATTGTAGCTAAAGAAAAACCCGATGCTGTACTCCCAACTATGGGTGGGCAAACAGGGCTTAACCTTGCTCGCGATTTAGAGATTGAAGGTTTTTGGAAGGCAAATAACATCCAGATTATTGGGGTGGATATGGCTGCTGTAGATATTACAGAAGACCGCCAACAATTCCGCGATTTGATGGAGGAAATTGGGATTGAGCAGTGTAAAAGTAGAACTGCCTCTTCTATATTAGATGCTAAAGAAATTAAAGAGGAACTTGGTGGACTTCCCCTAGTGATTCGCCCTTCCTTTACTTTAGGTGGTACAGGCGGTGGCATTGTGTGGCACGAAGAGGATTTTGAAAAGAAAGTATTACACGGGTTAGAAATGAGCCCAACTCACCAAGTACTTATTGAAGAATCAATTTTTGGTTGGAAAGAATACGAACTTGAGCTTTTACGCGATTCTAACGATAACGTTATTATCATTTGTTCTATCGAAAACATGGATCCGATGGGGGTGCATACGGGCGATTCAGTTACCGTAGCTCCCACTCAAACCCTGAGCGATAAGCAACTTCAAATATTGCGTAATGCTGCCATTAAAATGATGCGTTCTATTGGTACTTTTGCAGGTGGCTGTAATGTGCAGTTTGCAATGGAGCCAGGAACAGATCGTTTTGTTGCAATTGAAATTAACCCTCGTGTAAGTCGTTCATCAGCGCTCGCTTCGAAGGCAACAGGATATCCGATTGCAAAAATTGCTACAAAATTAGCGGTTGGCTACAACTTGGACGAACTGAAAAACGAAATCACTGGCACCACATCTGCATGCTTTGAGCCCTCTATAGATTATGTAGTAGTTAAAATTCCACGTTTCAACTTCGATAAATTCCCTGATGTAGACGAAGAACTTTCTACTCAGATGAAAGCGGTTGGTGAAGTAATGAGTATTGGAAGAAACTTCCCAGAAGCTCTAAATAAGGCGTGGCAGTCTCTCGAGGTTGGCCGCCATGGTCTAGGTGCCGATGGCTATGAAGAGCTGGATCGCGAAGAAGTACGCACCCGCTTGATGAAACCATACTGGGATCGCTCCCTTCAAATTCGAAATGCTTTCAAATTAGGCACTTCGGTTGAGGAAATTGCTGATATCACAAAAGTGGATCCTTGGTATTTACAACAAATCCGCTATATGGTTTCTCTCGAAAACAGAACAGAAGGCCAAGACCTCGACGAGATTAGTAAAGATGATTTATATGAGCTGAAACAAGCTGGATTTTCAGATTTCCAAATTGCATGGTTACTTAGTAAAAGCGGTGACACTGTTACCGAAAATGAAGTTCGTGCATATAGAAAAAATCTTGGTTTAGAGCCTGTATTTAAACTAGTTGATACTTGCGCAGGCGAGTTTCATGCAAAAACACCTTACTATTATTCTTCGTACGAAGGCTTAGAAAATGAGAGCGTTGTAACCGACAAGAAAAAAGTGCTTATTTTAGGAAGTGGTCCGAATAGAATTGGACAAGGTATTGAGTTCGATTATTCTTGTGTACACGCCGTGCTTGCAGCCAAAGAAATGGGTTACGAGACCATTATGGTAAACTGTAATCCTGAAACAGTTTCAACCGATTTCGATATTGCCGACAAGTTATATTTCGAGCCTGTGTATTGGGAACGTGTTCTAGACATTATAGAGCACGAAAAACCAGAAGGTGTGATATTACAAGTTGGTGGGCAAACCGCTCTTAAGCTCGGTAAACGCTTTGTTGAAGAAGGTATACATATTTTTGGTACCACCTTTGAAATGATAAACCTTGCCGAAGACAGAGGTAATTTCTCTGAGTTACTTCTAGATCTAAAAATTCCATTCCCAGAATTTGGCTTAGCTACCGATGTTGAAGGGGCTTTGTCTGAAGCAAGACGAATTGGCTATCCGGTACTTGTGCGCCCAAGTTATGTGCTTGGTGGCCAAGGCATGCGTATTGCCGTAAAAGAAGAAGAATTAAAGCGCTATGTTGAGCGTATCATCAAAACACATCCCGAAAATGCATTCTTGATAGATAAATATTTAGAGCAAGCTATTGAGGTGGATGTGGATTCTGTGTTTGATGGCGAGCAGCTTCATATTGCAGGAATTATGCAACACATTGAGCCAGCTGGGGTGCACTCGGGCGACTCAACCGCTGTAATTCCACCGTATTCGCTAAGCGATAAAGTGATTAAGGATATAGAAGAGTATCAAGAGCGTATTGCTAAAGCCATGAATATTGTGGGCTTTTTAAACGTTCAATATGCTGTTAAAAATGAGGTTGTTTATATTCTTGAAGCAAACCCAAGATCAACACGAACAATTCCGTTTTTAGCAAAAGCAACTCAACGTCCCGAAGCCGCAATTGGTGTAAAGGTTATGCTAGGTGCTAAATTGAGCGAATTTGATTTAACTTCTAAACTAGATTGCTGGGCTATAAAAGAGCCAGTATTCCCGTTTGATAAATTCCCTGGAGTTAAAAAAGAATTGGGACCTGAAATGAAATCTACGGGCGAATCTATCTACTTTGCCAAAGATTTTAATGATGAAAGGTTTAAGAAACCGTTCGAGTTTAAAAACCTATATTTAACCAAGTAAACATAGGCATTTTAGCAGGCTAGGAAACTCATTTTCCTAAAAATTTGTAAGGAGTATGGCTTCAACAAGTCATACTCCTTGTATTTGATGTATTTATATAAACGTAGTAAAGAGAATTCGTGATTAATCAAGCAAAAAATATTTTAAAAGAGGTTTTTGGCTATGAAAGCTTTAGGCTTCAACAAGAAAAAGTAATTACTCAAGTTCTTTCCAAAAAAGACGCATTAGTTATAATGCCTACTGGTGGGGGTAAATCACTTTGTTATCAAATTCCCGCACTTATTTTTGACGGACTTACCATTGTTGTTTCTCCACTTATTTCGTTAATGAAAGATCAAGTTGAGCAACTTCGTGAATATGATGTTAACGCTGTTTATTTAAACAGTTCATTAACGCCAGAAGCCTACGCCTTTAATGTACGCCGCATACAAAATGGCGAAGTTAAGTTGCTATATTTAGCTCCCGAAACATTAATGATGGACAAAACTCGCCAGCTTTTAAGTACATTAAAAGTAGATTGTTTTACCATTGATGAGGCTCACTGTATTTCGGAATGGGGGCATGATTTTAGGCCTGAGTACCGCCAAATGGCAATTCTACGAGAGAAGGATTTCCCTAGTGCTGTTTGTATTGCATTAACTGCTACAGCAACACCGCGCGTACAAGATGATATTAAAAGCATTCTTTCGCTTAAAGATTCTGAAGCTTTTATTTCTAGCTTCGATAGAAAAAATTTATTTCTCAAAATTGCTGATAAGAAGGATCCTGATAATCAGCTCCTCGATTTTCTTTACACACGTAAAAAGCAATCTGGTATAATCTACTGCTTCTCACGCCGGCAAGTAGATGAAACGGCGGCCATGCTAGAAGAAGAAGGCTATTCCGTTAAACCATACCATGCAGGTTTGAATGATGCACAACGAGCATTTAATCAACGTGGTTTTATTCGAGATGATATCTCCATTATTGTAGCTACCATTGCTTTTGGAATGGGTATTAATAAACCAAACGTGCGTTATGTGGTGCATTATGATATGCCACAAAACATCGAGTCTTATTATCAGCAAATTGGGCGTGCTGGCCGTGATGGATTGCGCTCTGATTGCTTACTTTTATTTGGTTATTCAGATACACAGAAGATTAAATATTTCATTAATCAGAAAGAAGGTAACGAGAAGGAAGTTGCTGAAAAGCATCTTAGCGACCTGCTTAAATATTTAGAATCAACCGAATGCCGCCGTAAGCCATTAATGAAATATTTTGGCGAAAAATATACCAAAGAAGAATGCGGTATGTGTGATAACTGCCTCTCGGTAGATGCGGATGTGGAGGACTTAACCATTCCAGCACAGAAATTCTTATCGTGTATAATACGCAGTGGCGAACAGTTTGGTGCCAGTCATATTATCGATATTCTAAGAGGATCTAAAGCCAAGAAAGTGCTCGAATATGAACACGAAAAGCTTCCTACTTACGGTATTGGCTTAGAATGGAATAAGGACCAGTGGACACAGCTTTCTAGATCTTTAATTAGGCAAGGTTATATTACTAAAGGTGAATATGGTGGTCTCAAATTACAGAAGTCGGCTCTTGCTGTTTTAAGTGGCGATGAAAATGTATTTGGGATGCTCGACCGTACAAGCACATCGGTAGATGGTGAAGCAGTTGTGAGAACATCATCAGAAATTGAAAACAAATATGATGTTAAGCTTTTCGAGCTTTTAAGAATTAAACGAAAGGAATTAGCAGACAATCTCGACGTTCCTCCTTACGCTATCTTCCCAGATACCACTTTGATAGAAATGGCTTACTATTTCCCTCAAAGCAAAGATAGTTTAGAGCATTTATATGGTATTGGTGCTGTTAAAAAAGAGAAATTCGGAAGTGCTTTTATAGGCATAATTAAGAATTATACTCAAGAGCATGGTTTAGAGGAAAAGAAAAAATCTCTAGCAAAAATAATTAAAAAGTCAGCCGGTAATAAAAAATATCATCAGGTTGGCCAGTCATTTAATGATGACGTTTCTATCCCCTTACTCGCTGAAGAACATGGCGTAAAAGAAGTGACTATTCTAGCACATCTTAAATCTTATTTAGATGAAGGAAATGAACTTCGTGTAGATGGCTTGTTGGAGTTTACAACGCTTTCTCAACGCCAACAGGATGCTGTGATGGAATCGTTTAAAAAGAACGGTCCATTGATGCTGCGCCCTGTTTATGACGACTTGAACAAAACCATTGGTTATGATGAGCTTCGTGTGATGCAGCTATATTATTTAGCAACGCAAAAGAAATAGGGTGCTTGGCGCTTTATTTGGAATTGATTCGGGAATGAGTGCTTAGCTAGGCGCTTCGAAGTATCTTCCATACCGTCCTCTCCCTGATTTCACGCAAGCATGAAATCTGTCCCTCCCCAAGGAGGGACATGATCTAGGTTGTTGTTTTAATTTATGATGGGATAGAATGACTTTAAGGATTAGTGGAAGAAGATTTGGCTACCTAGCTATTTGCTGAATCTGTTGCAAAAGTGTCTTTCCTGGGCGAGAGACAGAAATTATCCCGAAGCATCGGGATTAATTTCAGAGAGAGGACTCTTGGCGCACTATTTGTTTATGATTTTTGAAAACCAGGGGCTATCCCAAAAAGTGTGTGTGTAGAAGCTATAGGCAGCAAACAGATTCCGAAGACGAGCTCTTAACATGAATCTTGCCATAATTTCGGTGGATTCGTACACATCTTTTCTAAAACAATCCTACCCACCGATGTCTATATTTAATCTTTTTACCCCGAGATGAATCTCGGGGCTATTAATATTCAACCTGCCTGCGGCATAGGTAGGCCTGCCTATGCCGCGGGCAGGCTCCTCTGGAGTTGAGTTTTCTTATCACAAACATCTCGTTTGTAATAAATGCCTCAATCTCAAACCCTGTCGCAAGCGTCGCGCTTGTGACAGCTAGCAAATCAAATCTTTATCACAAAACACTCTCTATCTAATAATGGTATTTTAGCGTAAGCATTCCGTTGCGGCCTGCTTCTGGGATGCTTGCGATACTGGTGTGCTCACTGTAGTAGGTATCAAATATATTTTTGAATTCTACAATTGCACTTAAGCTACCATCGAATAAGCTTTTTGTATAAACTAGGTTAAAAATGGCATGACCATCCGTTTTGCTTTCTGTAGAGGATTTTTTCGAAATCCTTGTCTGTGCTACTGCCCATTCCATGCTTGCAGTTATGTTATTGGTGTCAAAATTATAGGTTATAGAGTTCAATCCTTTTAGTGGTGGAATCATTGGCAGCGGATCATTTAACGTAGTGTTTTGAGCATAGGTGTAAGAGGCTCTCACTTCTGTTTTTAGATTATCCCAAAATCTATTGATGGCTCTAACTTCTCCACCCAGCATAATTGCTTCGCCGAGGTTTTGATATTGCTTAAACTGGAAATCGTTATTGCTTATATCTGACACTTCTTTACCCGAGATGTAATCGAAATATTGTTTGTGGAAAACAGACAGTGATAAGGAATGATTTTCTACTTCTACGGTTGAATTCAGTTCAAAATTCACACTCTTTTCAGACTTTAGCCAAGGATTACCGTCATAGAAATAGCCATCTACATAGTTATAAATGTAGTGCCCAAATAGTTCTATATGATTTCCGAGGCGTTCTGAATAAATAGAGCTTAAACTTAGGCTCCAATTGTCTTTTGGAAACCAGATTGCCGTTGCTGAGCCAGAGAACAACATTCTATTTCGCGGAGCGTAGGCTTTGTTATAAAGCGATTCGAACATAGAAGCGTAATTATCGCTATTTGTACCTAGAGATGTGAAACTAGCACTCTCTTCAATTTTAACTAGAAAGCTAGGAGATAATAAAAATGAATGCCTACCGCCCAAACTTACATTTTTAGTTACAATTTCATCCATATTGTAGATGTACATATCCTCAACATTTGGATCTAGACTTATCATCCACATATCGCCATTAGCTTCTGACATAAATCCATTTAAAAACCACTCAAATCTATGATTTAGAGCGGTTGCTTCACCGGTTATCTTTGAGCCTATCGTTCCAGTAGAACCATACATTGGCATGTGCATATTGCGCATTACCTCACGTTGAGTCACATCGCGGCTGTCATCATCCATCCAGTGGCGGATTGTGTTTCCGTAAAGCATGGCGGTAGTTAATTGGAATGGAGCTTTGGTATCTCGCCAGTTATACTGAACACGTAAAATATTAGCTAGAGCTTTGGTTGCATCCATCAATAGCGCGGGATAGCCCACATCGGTAGCTTTATCCGTAATAAAGTTTACTTCCACTGAATTTTTTGAAGGAAGTAATTGCTTCACACCAACATTCAGATTCATTTTATTGAACTGCGTATTCGGTATTACAGATCCCCTTCCTGCACTAAAATCGTCCGCTTTTTTTATACTCCCCGATACTTGAAACGCTGTTGTTTCTGTGGCGTAGTTTGAATTTAAAGCTAACACTCTATATTGGTCGGGCACTCGTAAACCAGAAGTTAAGTGTAGCGAGAAGGGTGCAAAGTCTGGTTTTTTGGAAATTAAATTTATAGTACTATTTCCATTTCCATTTTCGGCAACACTTGAGCCACTTTTATCAATTTGTAGTTTTGATAGATTGTTTGATTCTATATAGGATGAGATGGGATCCATTTTATCTACACAGGCTTTAAAAATCTGCATTCCATCAATATTCAAATTCATGCGCTGATCGCTTTGCCCACGAATGGATGGTTCCCAACCGAAAGCCCCTCGCTGTATCATTGCAACGCCGTCAATATTATCTAAAAAGTGATCTAGAGTGTGATGCGACTGTGTGCTTTGATAATCTTTGATATTGGCTTTCTTTTCCCCATAAGCATACACCATAACACTTTGGCCAGCTTGCAAAATAGTGGGGATAAGATAGATTATATCGTCTGTTTCTTTAAGAACAATAATAGACTCTATATAACCTAATGAATGGATTTTAAAAATCTCTCTTTCAAGTGAGATTTCCACTTTTCCTTCTACATCGGTCACAGCAAAAACCTTTTCATCGCCATCTATTATATGAGCGTTTATTACTGGTTCCTTACTCATTTTGTCGAGTACTGTAATGGTTCTTTTTTGGGCTATTGATGCTGTGGATAAGCAAAAGATTACAAGAAATAAATTGATAATGGTTTTCATAATTCTACCTCTTAAAATGGGCCTCAGCATATTACTGAGGCCATAATTATTTATTTCGCTTTTACGCTGTATTCAAAAATAACTTCTGGCAAAGTGTCGTTTGCCACAACCAGTTGTACTGAGGTTGTCCAAGTTCCACTCATGCTGTAATTGATACTTCCTTCATACAATCCATTACCTTTACTAACTGGGGCGGTGAAGTTAGTAGAATGACCTTCGCCACTTCCCATATCCATAAATGGATAAATGATAACTTCGGCATCACTTACAGCCGGAAATGACATCATGCTTTCTTTGGTATGAACTAAGATGGCAAGATTGTTATTTCCCATTTTAGGTACGCTAGGCTTTGCCCATGTGATGAAATAACCCTTACCGTCTTTGTCTTTTACGCTGGTAAATCTCCAAGAAGAAGCAATATTCACCTCTATACTACCTTCAATGGTTTGCCCATCTTTTGTAGTAATGGTAAAGTTAATAGTCCAAGAGCCCATGTCACCACTTGGCATGCTGAATACTATCATCCCTTCAAAGTATCGGTTACGTTCTTTATACCTTTTTGGCGTTTTGAATGGTGCTGCGTGTTTCATAGTTCCCATATCCATCATTGGCATTACTGTCATGGTTTCTATGTCTATTGATTTACCCTCTTTTTCTAGTTCCCAAAACAAGTAATTATCACCTGTTTCTAGCTTGTCTAGTGCAGATAGTTTAACTGTGTAGCCGTCAATTACTACAGTATTAATTGGGGTAAGTGATAGGTCTTCTTCATTAGAATTACTTGTACTACATGCGTTGAAGGCAAGAAATAGTCCTGCCATTACCAAAATATGGCTTTGTTTTAATATCGATTTCATAATAATTGTGTTTTATTGTTTTGTAAAATGTAGGCGGTCGAATTACAAAACTAAGCTTGGGGCGGCTCGTATATTTCGGGTTTAAAACCCTCAGCAATATTACTATGTACTTGGGTGAATCGTCTTTTTAGTTGACGTGTACCAAAATCTATATTATCTGCATTTATTAATGCTTGGTATTCTGTCCAAACTACAATGATGGTAGCTTTATTTTCTTTGGGATGTGGCTTTGAGTAATAGCACATTTCTCTATCAGATGAACCATCAGTAGCATCAAGCAGGCCGTCATCTGTAGCTCTTCTATTGTTTTTATGCAATTCTGAATGGTGACATGTACAAATAGAGTTCTCGGATTCTGTTTTACAGGTACAAAATGAAACTACACAATGATGCTCACCTTTTTCTGCATGGCTATGCTTGTATACCAAATTGCTACCGAACCAGCCGAATGTATCCCACATCATGAGCAGCAAGGTGCAGACAGTAATGGCTTTGATATGTATTCTATTAAGACCCATTTGTCTTAAATGTCTGTAACAATTATGAAGAGAGTGTGAATTCTTTTAACTCTGCTGAAGTTAAAATGAATACGTACAAATTAACACATCTGATTCACGATTTTACAAGCATTATAGAGTGATATATTTAGAATATTCCGCATCGTGGAACGGTATTTTAAATGCCTAATAATTCGGTGGAAGGCTTTTTATGGCAGATTAATTCTATAATTACTGTTTAAAATGATAGCTAATATTTAAACCGACGAGAAAGATTGAACCATCTCCAACGGGACGTCCTTTTGTTTTAATATTTAAATCGTAGCCATAAGAAAGGCTGGGTTTAAGTGAGAGTGATTTATTTAAATTCATCTGGTAAGCCAACCCTATGGCAGGTTGTAGTGTGGTTATATCTGAACTTTGTTTTAAAACCATTTCACCACATGGGGGAATAACACCACAATGAGGTATAGTTTCCTCCCAATTTATTTCCATAAACCACAGGTTGGTATTAAGTGAAAGGCTTAAATTATTTATGAGGAATGATTTGTATTCATAGCCAAAACCAAACCCAAAGCCGCCACCCTTTTCATTGTCTTGTTTACCCGAATCTTGCCGATCTGTAAAATTGTATCCTGCCCTAATATTAAGATATGAATTGTTGTGAAGCTGGTAATCAAAGCGGAGTGTAGGAATAATTCCGGTTGGGTAAAACTGCGCATCCACACCAATACTGTGTTGTGCTGCCAATAAACTTGGAAAGAAAAGAAAACAGAATAGTATGGTCTTTTTCATAGCTCAATTACATTTAAAACAATTAATAATGAGGATACTAGTTCAAGCTAACATTTTGTAACTGGAATGAAAATTAGAAATAATATGCCACCAGTTTGGTAACAGAGATGGGTAGTGACGTTAGTCAACGGAAATTGGGGAAGTCAGTGTTCAATTATCAATGAGCATTGAACAATGAACCAGTCATTGTTATCCATTATCCACTCCCGACTCTAGATGAAGCTGCTAAAAATAAATCTCGCCAGAATTTCGGTGGATTGGCACACATCATTTATAAAATAATTCTGCCAACATTGCCTGAAAGGCAATGCCCGACCATAGGGAGGCAAAGGAAGTATAAAAATGTCCCTGTAATCCTGAACGCATCCGATGGCTAGCGGAGTGAGTGAAGGATCTCGTTGAAACGGCTTGGAATTGCAAACAACGATGCTTTTTTGGGGCTCGCAACCCGTTATCTTGAGATTGCCACTCCTTTTGCTGAGGGGTAGTCTAAAGGACAGGCAATGGGTGGTTACTTCCTAATGCCGCCGCTGGCGTCAATGGTGAGTACGTCATATTATTTGAACAGATTTATGTCCCAGAAAAAGATGTATATAGAGCTCAGCCCCTCAGGGAGAAAATTTACTTCGCGCTGAGACAGATGTTCTAACTTTTCCAAAATTAAACTACTAGTTATGCACTAAATTAGGACTCTATGAAACTTTGGAAAAGTTATTTATAGGGACTTCATAATAAAATTACGCTATAACACCAGAACCTATGAGCTCTTCGTCTTTGTACCAAGCTGCAAATTGACCGGGAGCAATTCCTCGTTGCAATTCCATAAAGAGGATGTAGATTCCGTCTTCTTTACGAATGATGGTTGCTTTTTGGAGTGGCTGACGATATCGAAATCGAACATCCATGGGGTAAGATTCTCCCACTTCTAGTTCATAATCAGGATTGACATAATGAACTTCGTCGGGATTTATTTTCAGAGCGAAACGATTCAAGCCCGGATGATCTTCACTTTGTCCAGAAAATACAATATTGTGCTCCGTATCTGTTTGAAGCACATACGATGGCAATGGGCGTCCACCGATATGGAGTCCTTTACGCTGACCCACAGTGTAATAATGGGCGCCTTGATGCTTTTCCACTTTTATCCCTTCATTCCGTTCAAAAACAAAAGGCTCGGCAAGAGCTTCTACATTTTCAATAGTAGCAGGGATTTGATGATACTCCGCTAGTTTTTCTAAATCGGCATCAATCTCGATTATATCGCCAGTTTTAGTTTGTAGCTGCTGCTGTAAAAATGTAGGGAGACTTACTTTCCCAATAAAGCAAAGTCCCTGAGAATCTCTTTTTTCGGCTGTGGGAAGTTTAATTTCACGAGCGACATCACGCACTTCCGATTTCAACAAATCCCCAATTGGGAACAATGCCTTACCTAGTTGCTCTTGATTTAACTGGCATAAAAAGTACGATTGATCTTTTGAAGGATCTTTACCAGCGAGTAGGTGATGACGTCCATTTTCGTCGGTGGTTTTACGGCAATAATGTCCGGTAGCCACATAATCAGCGCCAAGCTTTTCGGCGGCTTTTAGGAAAACATCGAATTTAATTTCTCTGTTACAGAGCACATCGGGATTAGGAGTGCGACCTTTTTCGTATTCGGCAAACATATAATCCACAATACGCTCTTTATAATCTTTACTGAAATCAATGACGTAATATGGAATGTTTAAGTGGCCAGCCACTAGCAATGCATCCTTGGAATCATCTATCCACGGACATTCCTCGGCCAAAATCACTGATTCGTCGTGCCAATTGCGCATAAACACACCAATCACCTCATAACCCTGCTGCTTTAGCAGATATGCTGTCACGCTGGAGTCAACTCCACCTGATAAACCGACGACTACTCTTTTCACTGTATTATTTTTAAGAATGATATGTATACCAATGATTTATTTTCCACTAAAACCAAACTAGGCTACGACCTTGAAAGATACGGATTTTATAGGATTTTTGTAGGGTGGGAATGTGGGTTTTATTCAACAACCAAATAAATATGGAATTAATTTCTGGGGGTGTGGATGGTAGGGGCTTGTTGGCGGGAACTTTTCGAATCTGTCACAAATAAGCTGATTAGGATTATTGATTGATAGGTAATTCGGTGGCAGGTTTTAATACAACTTGAAGATCCAAACAAATGCCGCTCCGTAGGTGCGGTATATTTGTATAAAAACTAAATAACCTGTAAAACTTTGCGCCGTAGGTGCAATACGAGTTTTGGGGTCGTACTGAGAATTGATAGACGAACTCAATCTAGTACTGCCCCGGATGGGGCAGGTGGGTGGTGGTGGTTATATGGGCTACAAATATAACGTCCCTATGGGACGAAAACCGCACCATGGAAATCACTTGTATGGAAACACCACCTCTAATTATTCTGCTTTGGGATAGCAGGTTTTGTCAACGAATTAGCTGACATGTACATTTTTGTGAAAAGTCTTATTCCAAATTCATTTTGTATTTAATGATATGGTACATGGCATCTTTATAGGAGAGTGCATAGAGGTGATTATTGAACACGAAAATACTTTTAGCTTGTACCGGCAGCTCAATTGTTCTGATATACTCATTCGTCTTTTTATCATACACATGAACAGTATTGCTGTTATTCGCATTTTCAATGCTGTCGGCTACCTTCCCCATTAGTAGATTAGAAATTTGGTTGAAAATTTTATCATCAAACTTCTTACCAGAAAATAACATGTAAATGTAATTTTGATCAGTGCTGATACTCAAAGTAGCTTTTGGCCATTTTGCTTGGTCAGGTGCCGCATATCCATTTTTGTAAGGTACAGTTGGAAGGGGCAAATGAACGGGAGTAGCAAGAGTATCAACGGTGTAATCGGGTGAGAGGACAAATACTTTAGTTGAGAAGTAAAATCCTAAATAGACTTTTCCACCCGAAGCGATTAGGGGACCTTGATTCAGGAGGGGATTAGATTCTATCTTTTCCAAGTCTTGAAAGTCAGTTGTGGAGATTTGTTTATATGTTTGATTAGTTAAACGCGTTTCATTCAGGGCTTGAAATTTTGCAACGGTTTTATTGTTGAACATTTCTTTGGTAACAGCTACTGAATTATTTAAAGCTACCACAGCTGCTACAGCATTATTCTCAGATTTTAATCCACTAATATAATTTAGACTTTTGTCGTATATCATTCCTCTATAAAGCCCTTCATCCCAAACTAGAAGTGAATCCCTGCCTATTTGTGAAATATATTTCGAGCCTTGAGTTGACAGTTCTCCAGGGCCTCGACCTGCTGGATGAGAAGAAATAACTCGGTCGTTTTTTAAATCTATTAGGCTAAGAACAGCTTCTTTATTCTGTAGTTCAACAGTCAAGATAGTATCCTCGCCTACTACAAAGAATGTTGAGGGAGAGTAAATATTTTCGGTGTAGGAATAGACATTATCCAACACTTGGCCACTCGTAGTTACATATAGTGCGAGAGTAAATGTAGCGGTCAGGAATAATCTCATAATTCAGAAACTAAAATGACGTAATTACTAATACTAAGATTTTATGCATTGATTCTTCAGTACGATATTTATTACACATAGTTTCTTATTAATTAAATAGTAATTAGATATCGAGTTGAAGTAAATAAATTGATAGAGCGAAGGGGATGGGCTTAATCTAGGCACTTTTAAAAGATTAGATTTGGAGTGTGATCATCAGGAATAAAGTGAGGGTACCAGTCCTTAAACTTAAGTTTCCAAATTTTCACACTCCTAAATCTATGGCTTATTTTCTTTGGTGATTAATAATAGGTACTAAAACCGAACATGATTGCTGCGTAGCGCTCATAAGGGTTATTCAGTATATCTCGCTTCCACTGCTGCCTGTAGTTAATTCTGAAAACAGTTTGTGAAGTAGGACGGAAGCTTATTGATGGTGTAACTGCCCATAATTCATCTCCAATATTAGTTCCTGTTTGATCGAAAGTACCCACGTTCCAGTCTACGTGATCTACACGAAGAGCTAGATTTAAAGTGGCATTATCCCATCCCATAAAAGATCTGCGCCAAACAGGTTGTACCACATCTACAAAAAAACCGAATTGTTTATTCCCGAATTGCTGAGTGTAGGTTTCAGGCACATCTACATTCACCCAGGCGGCTTCACCAACTAGATAGGTGCCCGTTTTGCGGATAGTGGTATTAAAATCTACAGCAAAAACATCGAGTCGCCTTTTATCATCGAGTTGCATGTCGTCATCTTCGTAGGTGTTAAAAATTCCACCCATATAAGAGAGGCCTATCTCGCCCAAGTTTCTGTTCTTGATTGCGATTTTACCTGTAAATAAGGGCTCCCCATTATTGCTTTCCTCAAAACGTGCCGCATTTTGTTTAGAGGCGGGTAAAAAAGTTTTGTCTTCTTCATTATCAATAATGCTATCGTCAAAACCATTAGAGAGATATGCTTCATATCCAAAAATCCAATTTCGCTTATAGGTTTTGCCAAAAATCCCAAAGCCTGGATTCGACCATGTTGCCGGCAACATATTTACTGCCACATCTGGACGTTCCACAAATTCCCATTTTGGTCCGTCGTGGTTTTCGTTAAAGGCGCCAATGGGATTCATTATAATTCCACCTCTAAAATTAAAAATAGGGAGAATTGTTGCATCAAGAGCTGCGAATTCGATATTTATATCTTTACCACCTTCCTCAAATTCTATCTCCGACATAAATTTAATTCGTCGTGATATTGAGGCCGACATAAACATGGTTAATCTCCGTGCTTGGAAAGAGTAGCCTTCATTGATGCCTTCTTCCCCAGCGTAAATTACGTTGGCTTCTAAATATCCACCAACCGCAACGGGCATTTTTTGAGCTGATAGAAAAGGACGATCATAAACAGCGTCCATATTCATTTTATTTTCAGTGGAATCGTTGACGGACTTATTCGTTTGTTGCGCCTGAACAGTGCTATTGAGACCGATGTATAAGAGTATTGTTATAATGTATTTAGGATAAGTAAACATAGATATTATCACTATCTGAATCTGTTTTAAAAAGGGTTAAGTTATCTTCTGCAGGGCCTTGTAAGACCTCACCTTCGATGGTAAATTCGCTCCCGTGGCAGGGGCAAGAATAGATGTCGCCTCCCACGTTTAATTCGCAACCACGGTGCGTACACTTTAAGAGGGTTGCGATATATTCGTCCTCTTCTTGTCTATAAAGGCTTATAGGAAAACCTAATTCTGGAACTTTAAGAAGAACATATTTTCTATAATTCTTCTCGTCCTTTTTAATCTGAATAAATTCTAATTTTGAAACAAAAAGGACATTTCGCTCTCTTTTAACTTCAGCATAGTGAATGGAAGCACACGAACTAAAAAGTATAGAAGCAGTAGGTATGGCTAACATCGCGCAGCCACATTTCTTAAGAAATTCTCGTCGATCCATCATTTAAAGTGAGTTTAAAAATTTAAGAACTTGCTCTCGTTCAGTTTCAGAAAGCTGCACATATTTATTTTTAGCAACCTCTGCTTCCCCACCGTGCAAACGAATGGCTTCGTCAATACTTCTAGCTCTTCCATCGTGCATCAGGTACACCTCGCCACCTTGCGAGTCGGCAGCTAATCCAAGTCCCCATAAAGGAGCTGTTCTCCATTCGTAGGAATGGGCGTGACCTTCAGTTTAACCGTCGTCTAAATCAGGACCCATATCATGTAAAAGTAAATCGGTGTAGGGATAGAATTCTTTGTGAGAAAGTGCTTCAATAGGTGAAAAACCTGTTTTTAATTTCGGCACATGACAAGAGGCACAAGAGATTTGAGTGAATATTTCTTTACCAGCTAATACATTTGGGTTGTTTTCATCTCTTGGGAGTGGGGCTTTTAATGTTTTTAGGTAAAAACTACATCATTGATTGTTTTTCTAGTCACTTCCGGATCTTCTGGTAAACCGCTGTACGGATCAATAGGATTGTAGTAGGAAACAATTCCCATATCCTGATTGTAGGCATTAACGGTTTGGTGGAGTAGGTCGTAAGTGAGACCTTTCTTCCCAAATCGGTGAATGTGCATTCCGTTTTTGGGGATGCTATTTGGGCGTAGTTGCACAAAATTGGGTGCAAAATTATAATGAGGTCTACCTCGAATATCATCAGAGCGCAACGCATTCGCTTCCGCCATTGCAATGATATCGGCATCGGTAACAGCATCCAAAAAGCCAAGACCTGTAACTATGGGAGCTACAAATTCGCTAAATGGAGCGCCAGCAGGTAATTTTTCTGGTTCATAACCTAGAATGGCTTTATGCTGAAGTTGATTTCCTTTGTCGCCTAAAGTTGCGAAAGGATTTGCACCAGCGCTATCTGTTTGTCCAAACCGGATGAATTTATTAAAAGGATGTCCCTTACCATCACCCGCATGGCAACTAGCACAACTGTTACCAATAAAAATTGGACCAAGACCTTTTGCTACAGTGAAAATATCGTCGTTAAAAGAAATATCCCCTAATAAAAACTGACGTTCTTCTGCACTACTAAGCCCTTCCATAGGACCATCTAATAATTCATTTTCTTCAGGTTCTGCAGGCAATAATGTCTCGCAGGCCATAATTAGCATGGTAGAAACTATTATTAATAATGAGACTCTCAACCATGAGTTTTGATCACGTATAATGCGTAAATTTTAAATGTTATATATTCTAATTAATAATTTAGCCTAAGCTAAGAATTGTTAATATGGGAGTCAATCTAGATTGGGTTTTAAATAGCTAGGATCTGGGAGAGATTGTAGATGTTGGATAATTCAGTAGCAGGTTTTTATAAAAACTGAAGATCCAAACAAATGCCGCTCCGTAGGTGCGGTATATTTGTATAAAAACTAAATAACCTGTTAAACTTTGCGCCGTAGGTGCAATACGAGCTTTGGGGTACGTACTGAGAGTTGATAGACGTACTCAATCTAGTACTGCCTGCCTGCTCGGCAAAGGCAGGCCCCGGATGGGGCAGGTGGGTGGTGGTGGCTATTTGGGCTACAAATATATCGTCCCTATGGGACGAAAACCGCACCATGGGAATCACTTGTATGGAAACACCACCTCTAATTATTCTGCTTTGAGATAGCAGGCTTTGTAAACGAATTACCTGACATAAACAAGGATGACCCTAATAGTTTTTGTAAGTATTAATTAAAATCTAACAACAAATTATCAAATATCTACAACGATGAGTGATTCAAATTGCAGGTAGGTTAAATTCAAAATGAAGAGCAAAAAAAAGACCTCGCTAAGAGGTCTTTTTAAATTAATTCCGAAGAAAATTATTCGTCTTTGCCTAAGAATGGATATCTATAATCGGTTGGTGGGACAAAGGTTTCTTTGATGGTTCTTGGAGAAACCCAGCGGAGTAAATTAATCATTGAACCAGCTTTATCGTTAGTTCCAGAACCTCTGGCACCACCAAATGGCTGCTGACCAACTACTGCACCTGTGGGTTTATCGTTGATGTAGAAGTTCCCTGCCGATTGCTCAAGGCGTTTAGTTGCTTGCTCAATAGCATATCTATCTTGGCTAAATATAGAACCAGTTAATGCATAAGGAGAAGTGTTATCCACTAATTCGAGTGTTTCCTCAAATTTATTCTCGTCATATACATAGATGGTCATTACTGGTCCAAAAATCTCTTCGCACATGGTTGTGTATTTTGGATCTTTTGAAAGCAGAACCGTTGGCTCTATAAAATAGCCTTTTGATTTATCGTAGTTTCCACCTGCAATTACCTCAATATCTTTGCTTGCTTTGGCATCATCTATATACTTTGCAATTTTATCAAATGATTTCTCATCGATAACAGCATTTATAAAATTAGTGAAATCTTCTGTGCCACCCATTTTGAAAGTTTTGAGATCTTCAACTACATACTTCTTAACATCATCCCACAAATTAGAGGGAATGTAAGCTCTGGATGCTGCTGAACATTTTTGTCCTTGAAATTCAAAAGCTCCTCTAGAAATAGCGGTTGCCACTTCTTTAGCTTTCGATGATTTGTGAACCATGATGAAATCTTTACCACCCGTTTCGCCCACAATTCTTGGGTAAGAACGGTATTTATGAATATTCTCACCAATAGTTTTCCAGATATTCTGAAATACGCCGGTACTCCCTGTAAAGTGAATACCACCAAAATCTTTATGCGAGAAAATAACATCGCCCGTTGTAGGGCCGTCTACATAAATTAAGTTGATAACGCCATCGGGTACACCCGCATCTTTAAATAATTCCATTAGAACATTTGCAGAATAGATTTGTGTGAAGGCTGGCTTCCAAACAATGGTATTTCCCATCATAGCTGCAGATGTTGGTAGGTTGCCTGCAATAGCTGTAAAGTTGAAGGGAGTGAGTGCAAACACAAAGCCTTCGAGTGGACGTTGTTCTAGTCTGTTCCAAATTCCATCTGAAGATTCTGGCTGTTGAGCATAAATTTGAGTCATATACTCCACATTAAATCGTAGAAAATCTATGAGTTCACAGGCGGCATCAATTTCAGCTTGGAAAGCATTTTTTGATTGACCAAGCATAGTAGCTGCGTTCAATTTTGCACGGTAAGGACCTGCAAGTAACTCAGCAGCTTTCAAGAAAATACTAGCTCTGTGTTCCCAACCCATATTAGCCCAATCAGCTTTAGCTGCCATCGCTGCGTCAATGGCCTGTTGAACGTGAGAAGCATCTCCTTCAGAAAAATAACCTAAAATATGTTTATGGTCGTGTGGAGGTGATAAAGGCTTTTTGTTTTTTGTAGTTACCTGCTTACCTCCAATATACATAGGCACGTCAACTTGTTTCGATCGTGCTTCCTTAAGTGCAGCTTGTAACTCTATTCTTTCTGGTGAGCCTGGTGCATAACTTAAAATGGGTTCGTTATAAGCAGGTGGGACATTAAAAAAACCAGTTGCCATGATATCCTTTTCTATTTGAGATTGAAGAGTTTAACAGTATAAATATACATTTTCAGGATTGATTTTGAAAACTCTTTACGTAAAACGTTATAACGATAAGTGGGATGTGTATCGTTCGAAAGGTGCAAAAGATGTAGAACTTCCGAATTATGGCAAAAGTATTAGCCATAACTAACACTGACAGGATTAGGGGTATGAATTCAGAATAAATTTCATAGCCTAAAACCCCGTCAGAGTTGGTGTTAAGGAAAACAATACTGGTTTATAAAATAACTAGTTTATCATTCCTTCATTTGCAAAAGAAACAAAATTATAGCCTGCTATAATAATATGGTCATTAACGGGAATTCCAAGCAGTTTTCCAGATTCTGCGATTCTCTTTGTTAATTGGATATCGGCATTAGATGCTTGGGCATTGCCTGAAGGATGATTGTGAATAAGCAGGATTGAGTTAGCCTTATGCAACATGGCTTGGCGCAGTACTTCGGCTGGTTCAACAATAGTGGCATTACTACCGCCCGAACTAATTTGCTGAAAGCCTGTGAGTGTTTTTTTGTGATTTAGGAAGGCAACGATAAAGACTTCTTTAGTGAGGTGTCTAATTTTTGGGCCAAAATAAGCAGCCACATCATCGGGGGAGGTAAGTTGTATTTCTTCCCCCAATGCAGCTACTTCAATTCGTCGTGCAAGTTCAAAAGCTGCTTCAAGAGTAATGGCTTTAACATTGGCTATGCCAGGAATTACGCTTAATTCATTCCATTCTTTTTTAATGAGGGAATGTAACCCACCAAAATGATCGAGTAGAGCACGGGAGGTTTCAATGACATTCATTTTTTTGGTTCCCGTTCGCAAAAGTATGGCAAGTAGTTCAGAGTCTGACAAGGAGCCAGCGCCATAACGCATTAATTTCTCACGTGGTTGTTCATCGGGACGCATATCTTTAACGCTTCTGTTAAGAAAATCATCCGCTGAAAAGGTTTCTGTGTCTTTCATAGTTCTCATGTTTTTTATTAAGTGAGACTATTTAAGAAGGGATTCCTTACAAAAATGAAGAATTAATTCTTTAAGGAGAGGAGAAACTGATGATAATTGACGAGAAAATTAGAGCTAAATCTGTAAGTACTAGGTAGTACAACAATGAATTACCTAGCACCTAAAGATCTAATAAAAAATGAAATAACAAGCTTTTGCTATTATTCCCCACCGCCCATTAATGGCTCATTCATTGCACGTATGCTAGAATTTGGTAAGCCTTCGGGATAGGTCGCTTTTATCATATCAATGGTTTCAATAACCAACTGTAAATGAATTTCTTTTGAATTTTGATAAAAGGATTGTGCTGCGCCAGAAAGCTTGGGTTTTCCGTGAAGCGGTTTATCACTGACACATAGTAAAGTGGCGTGTGGTACGCGATATCTAAAACCATTGGTAGCAACCGTTGCAGATTCCATATCTACCGCCATGCTTCGGCTTTGGTGAATCTGATCTACGGCTTGTTTCTTAGAAAATTCCCAGTTTCTGTTAGCAGTGGTATAAACAGTTCCAATACGATGCTGCAACCCGTGCTGATCTAGCACCTGCTTTAAATAGAGATTAAGAGTATAGTTCGGAACTACAGGAATGCCAATCGGGAAAAGATCATCAAGCACCTTGTCTTCGCGCATGTAGCCACTGGCAAGTACAAAATCTCCAATCTCTTGGTGATTTCGAAGTCCACCACAATGGCCAACCATAATCATAGCATCAGGGCGTAAAACTGCTATATGATCGGTAATGGTTTTTGCGTTAGATGGACCAACACCAATATTGATTAAAGTGATGCCTTTGTTGTCTTCTAATTTATGATGGTAGGCGGGCATTTGTGCTCCATCTCGGTCTGGTTTCACACAGTCTGGATATTTTTCTAGGAATACATCTACGTGCATATCGTAGTTGGTAAATAAAATATAGCGCTGAAAATCAGCAGCATTGGTACCCGTATAATGCTGTAAGCGATCAATAGAAATATTGGTGCGTTCGGGACTAAATAGGAATAATTTCTTTTTGGTGATGTCCCAGTTATGCTCATCAGTATGGTCGAGTAATTGGGGATCATTAAGAGGGATAATATCTCTAGCTGACTCAATGGTGATGGTAGCAGGCCTTGTAAGTAAGCGATTTAATTCGCGTATTAAATACCAACGCAAAGCTTTAGGTTGAGCTAATTCGCCACTAATAATTGGGTTATGCTCTGACCAGTCGCGATGGACAGTCATTTTTGCATATTTACCATTTGCATAAATTTCTTCCATTAGGTCGCACGCTTTTTTTGTAGCTTTCTTAAGCTCATCAGCGTTAGAGAAATCAGAATGAGATAAAATTAATGAGTCTGACATAATGAATAAAGAGTCTTTTAAGTTCACGATTGAGCCTTGGATAACCACAGCCGAATTTTTAGAATATACAACTAATATATTCAAGGTATTAAGGCGAGACATGAAAATTCCTTCAGAAAATCATCAGGGCTCGTTTTCGATTCTAGTAGCACCGGACTGGATTAATGTGATGGCACTCACATCCAAAAATGAAGTAGTACTTGTAGAACAGTTTAGATATGGAATTGAAGAGGCTACTCTTGAGCTTGTGGGTGGGGTTTGTGACCCAGGAGAAGAACCCATTGAAGCAGCCAAGCGAGAGTTGCTAGAAGAAACGGGCTATGCGGGAACTGAATACATTTATTTGGGGAAAGTGAGTTCAAACCCAGCTATACAAACAAACTATACACATACCATCTTAATAAAAAATTGCGAGAAGGTGGGCGAACAGAATTTAGATGTTAATGAACGCATAAATGTACATGTAATTCCCTATGAACAGTTTTTGGAATATATTAGATCTGGTGAAATTGACCACGCACTAGTTGTGGCAGCAACTGCTAAATATATGTTGAGAGATTATTTAGCATAACGAAAATAAGGCATAATTTTTTGGAATATCGCCACCCTGAAGTACAGCCATATATTATATGTATCAATTAATATAAAAGTTGATGCCCTGCGTAATTCGAAAGTTATTTAAACTGAACGAACACTCGAGTACTTTGCGTTATCATCATTCAATCTCAATAAGAACATTCGATAACTAGGAATTATGATTGGAGTAGGTGCAAAGGCAGATTTTAATTTCACCATAAAAACAGTGCAAAATAGCGAGGAGAAAAATGTAGAGTTTAGCTCGCTATTGAATAGAAAGACCATCGTTTCTGTTTATATGAAAAATAATACACCAGGGTGCGATAAGCAGACATTAAGTCTTGCAGAAAATGCAGATTGGTTTGATGCGAAGGGCTTCAATATTATAGCCATTAGTAAAGATACCTGTGGCTCGCATAAAAAATATGCCGATAAACAGGGTATCAATTATATATTAGCTTCCGATCCTGAATTTAAATTTGCAAAAGCCACCGATTCCATGGTCCAAAAGAAGATGTTTGGAAGAAACTATGTAGGCCCATCACGTTCGGCCTTTGTTATTGACGTGGATGGTACTATTTTGGGTGCTATTGAGAAAATAAACACAAAGGCACACGCTGAAGAGTTGAAAGCTCTAGTTGAAAGTTTGTAATAAACCAGTTTTTTTTATGAAAAGTCTTGTAATTGTAGAGTCCCCTACTAAAACAAAAACAATAAGTAAGTACTTACCAAAAGGCTATGTGGTTGACTCCTCTATGGGCCATATTCGAGACCTACCCTCGTCTGCAAAACTAGTGCCTGCAAAGTACAAAAAAGAGCCTTGGTCTAGCTTGGGTATAAACGCAGATGATAATTATTTTGCGATATATGTTACCCCGCCAGATAAGAAGAAGATTGTAAAAAGGCTTAAAGACAAGCTTAAAGATGTTGATGAATTGATATTGGCGACGGATGAGGATCGCGAGGGTGAGGCTATTTCTTGGCATTTGCTAGAAGTACTAAAACCTAAAGTACCAGTTAAGAGAATGGCATTTCGTGAGATTACTAAAGAGGCGGTTTTAAACGCACTCGAAAATACCCGCGATATTGATATGAACCTTGTGCACGCACAAGAAACACGTAGAATTTTAGATCGTTTAGCGGGCTATACCGTTTCTCCTTTATTGTGGAAAAAGATTTCTCCGGGCTTATCGGCGGGTAGAGTACAGTCGGTTGCAGTTAAGTTTTTAGTTGACCGCGAGCGCGAGCGTATGAAATTTAGAAGCGGTACCTATTATGATTTGCAAGCCTTAGTGCAAAAAGCAGGTGATGATTATGATTTTAAAGCCGACTTAACGCATTTAGATGAAAAGAGAATTGCTAGCGGTAAAGATTTTGATGAAAACACCGGAAAGCTTAAAAAACCAGATGCGGTAGTTTTATTAGACGAAAAAGCTTCAAAAGCTCTAGTTGATAAGCTAAAAAGCGCAAAATGGTCGGTTACAGATGTTGATGTTAAAATTCAGAAGCGTAATCCTGCTCCTCCTTTTATTACGTCAACCTTGCAGCAAGAGGCAAACAGAAAGTTTAATTTCTCTGCACGTGATACAATGAGTGTTGCTCAAAAATTGTATGAGAAAGGTTTTATTACCTATATGAGAACTGATTCTACTCGTTTATCTGGGCAGGCTATTGAAGCTGCACGCGAGGGAATATTGAGCCAATACGGCGAAGAGTATTTATTTGAGCGAGTTCGAAACTATACCAAAAAAGGTAAAGACGCTCAAGATGCTCACGAAGCTATACGTCCATCAGGCTCTAAATTTATCTTGCCTGAGAAATCAGGACTGAGTGATCGTGAATTAAAACTGTATGATTTAATTTGGAAGCGTACCATTGCTACTCAAATGGCTGAAGCAGAACTAGAGTTTACGGGCGTTACCATTACTGCTAAAAATGGTGATACAACCGCCGATTTTAGATCAAGTGGTAAAAAGATTCTGTTCCCAGGCTTTTTCCGCGCTTATGTAGAAGGTAGTGATGATCCAGAAGCAGCTCTAGAGAACCAAGAAAATTTCTTGCCAGCAATGAAAAAAGGCGACGAGACTAAGCTTCAAGATTTGAATTTTAATTCGCACGAAACTAAACCACCGGCGCGCTACACAGAGGCGACTTTGGTTAAGGAATTGGAGAAGCAGGGAATTGGCCGCCCAAGTACGTATGCTACGGTAATTAGTACCATTCAGGACAGAGGCTATGCCAAAAACGAAAGTAAAATGTTAATTCCATCTTTTACTGCATTTGCAGTATCAGCATTGCTAGAAAAGCATTTCCCTGATTTAGTAGATAGTAAATTTACATCTGCCTTAGAGGATAAGTTGGATGGAGTTGCTAACGGAACAGAAGATCCCATAAAATACTTGGACGATTATTATAAGGGCGAGCATGGCCTGAAAGCGAGTGTTGAACGCCAAGATGAGATTATTAATCCCCAAGAAGCAAAACTCTTAGATTTACCATTAGAAGGTCTTGAAGGAATTCAAGTTGCGGTAGGCCGCTTTGGTCCTTATGCCAAAATGACCATTGATGGCGAAGAAGTATCCACCTCATTGCCAATGGATATGAATCCAAGTGATGTTACAGTAGAGAAATTGGAAGCACTTATTAAACTTTCTGAGGAAGAGGATAAACCTATTGGTGTGCATCCTGAAGAAGGATTGCCAATATTTTTACTAACAGGTAGATTTGGGCCTTATGTGCAGTTAGGTGAAATTACTGAGGAAAATAAAAAACCGAAAAGAGTTTCTTTACTCAAAGGTATGACTCCTGAAGAAGTTGATCTAAAGCTTGCAATGAAATTGCTCGAATTACCAAGATTACTAGGCGAGCACCCAGAAGATGGTAAAGTTGTTAGAGCTAGCGTTGGGCGATTTGGGCCTTATGTAGTTCATGATGGAAAATTTAAATCCATCCCCAAAACTGACAATGTATTAGAAATTGATTTGGCACGCGGAGTTGAACTTTTAAATCAAAAATCAGCACCACGCAAAAGCTCAGAGCTTAAAGATTTGGGTGAGCATCCAGATTCTAAGAATCCAATTAAGGTAATGAATGGCCGATACGGACCTTACATTAAGTATGGTAAAAAGAATATTGGGCTTCCTAAAGGAACAGAACCTGCCGATGTAACTATAGAGCTTGCAATGGAACTTATAGCTGCAAAAGGGTAGAAATATTATAGTTGATTCCTCGCGTAAAGGGAAGTATTTTCAGATTGTTGGAGATTTTATAAAAATATGATTTCTATGCAGAAGCGAAGTAATTTCCATTTTAAATATCCGCCTAATATTCATGAGCTAGATTTAGCTACCATGGTGAATATGTATAGGTCACGCGGGGAACCCAAGCAAGCTCCTGCAGGGCAATACTTTGCCTGTGGTATTACTCAGCAACTTATAAAGGAAGGGAAGTCGTGGTTTGGTTTGCATTACTCGCAACGGACTTGGGATAACTTACTCACAAAAGGTTCAGAGGGATATCCACTTTCTGAAGCCGAAATGAATGTGCTAGGGAAGGTATATGTAAGCGAAGATGACGCTCCACATCGAGAAATTATAGAACGAAGTGCGGGTGTAACCGAAAAGCTTGCCTACCTGATTGTAAATGATTTACGATCTTTTGGTTTCTTAGTAGAAAATGAAAGTGGTCTTTTAAATATTACCCCACGGGGTGAAAAAGCATTAAATGGAATCGCTAGGCGTATCTATGAAAAAAGATTTATGCCCGAAATGCTAAGTAGCCACGAAGCTGCAGAAATACCTACCATAGAACAAGCCCTTAAAAAAGACCAAGACCAAAAAAGTCTGTTCTAGCCTCTCTCGAATAAATGAAATCCTGGAGATACGCTCCTAAAATGAATCCTGCCGAAATTTCGGTGGATTTGTGCGTATTCTTTGTAAACCAACCCTACCCACCGAGACCTATTTTTAATCTGTTTACCCCGAGATAAATCTCGGGGCTATTTATATTCAGTTGCCCTAACTAAAATCCTCTAATTACTTTGGTTTAAACTGGCGAACCGCCTCAGCAACTCGGCCGGGAACGCGTTCATCAAATGGGCTTGGAATAATTCGGTCAACTGTTAGGTCGTCTACACAATCGGCGATAGCTTCAGCAACTTTTATGAACATTTTGGTTGTTAAACTGCTAATTCGTGCGTCTAGTGCTCCCCTAAATAACCCTGGGAATGCCAACACATTGTTAATTTGGTTGGGGAAATCTGACCGACCAGTAGCAATAATATAAGCACCGGCTTCTTTTGCTAAATCTGGCATAATTTCTGGAATTGGATTTGCCATCGCAAAAATAATAGGTTTGTCAGCCATATCTGCAACCATTTTCTTAGTAAGAACACCAGGAACCGAAACACCAATAAATACATCTGCACCTTTAGTTGCTACTTCTAGCGAGCCAGTTCGACCACTATTATTGGTTAATTTTGCCATTTCCATTTTAACGGAATTCAAATCACTGCGGTCTTTGTGAACAATTCCTTTACTATCGCACATAATTACTTCTTTTACGCCTGCTGCAAAAAGTAATTTAACAATAGCCACACCAGCTGCACCTGCACCATTTACCACAACAGTAAGATCTTCAATTTTTCGTTTGGTTAAACGACATGCGTTTATCATTCCCGCTAGAGTAACAATGGCGGTTCCGTGCTGATCGTCATGAAATACAGGAATTGGAAGTTCTTTTTTAAGGCGAGCTTCAATTTCAAAACACCGAGGAGCAGAAATATCCTCAAGATTAATACCACCAAAAGTTGGGGCAATAGCTTTAACAGCGGTAATTATTTCTTCTGTATCCTGCGTATCTAAAACTATAGGCATGGCATTAACGCCTGCAAATTTCTTAAATAAAACAGCCTTTCCTTCCATTACAGGCATTGCCGCTAATGGACCAATATTTCCTAAACCTAAAACAGCTGTGCCATCACTAACAATAGCAACGAGATTTCCTTTTGCAGTGTAATCGTACGCCTTTTCTGGATTGGCTGCGATTTCTATACACGGCTCTGCAACACCCGGCGTATAAGCAATGCTTAAATCGTCAACCGTTTCTAGAGGAACAGTAGATTCTATGGAAATTTTACCTTTAGCTTTTTTATGAGCTATTATGGATAGAGCTGCGTAGTCTTTAGACATAATGTGATCTCGTAAGAATAAAAATTGAAAAGGTGCATTATTACTTCTAATGCACCTTCGTGAAACAATATTTAATTGCCCAGTAATTCACCAACATTGTATGAGTTATTAGCTTGATTAATATCAGCGAGCCGAGCAGTAGGATCTATGGTAATAGATTTAATTTGGTTTGCAGAAACAGGAATTTCGAAACTATAAGTAGGGGTTACCCAAGTCCAATCTTTTAAAATGGTGCGTTTCATGTTGTTTTCTGCTGGTTTATTGCCGCGCATAATTTTGAGCGGAATGTAGAATAGCTCAGTATTTCCATCGGCGTATTCTACAACAATATCTAGAGGCATGGGCATAAGTCCGATTCGTTCTAATTGAACAACCGTTTTATTATTACTGCCAACAACGGCCTTAATTCCATAATCGATGGTTTTGGTAGTATTTACAAAATATTCGTTATACCAATCCAAAATCATCCCAGACTCTTTTTCCATCACTCTAAGGAAATCGTTTGGGGTTGGATGTTTGAATTTCCATTCATCGAAGTAACGCAGCATACCTTTGCGGAAAGTCTCTTCGCCAATGATGTAGCTAAGTTGAGCTAAATACACAGCACCTTTTGAGTAAGCTGCAGCACCATAAGCACGGTTTGTGTTGTAGTGATCTGCATGTGTTGAAAGTGGCTCTTCTAAACCAGATTCTACAATATTGAAGTACCCACGGTAGGAACCTAGATATGGATTGTCGGAAGGAGCGTCGAAAGTGTGCGCCATTGTTTCAGCAGAACCAAAACTAGTAAAGCCTTCGTCTATCCAAGGATAGAGATATTCGTTTGTTGCCAGAACGCCCTGGAACCAGCTGTGATAGAATTCGTGAACAATCACACCAACAAGACTGCCAAGCGAGCGTGAGCCCGTAACTAGAGTGCCCATGGGATATTCCATGCCACCATCGCCACCTTGAACTATCGAGAATTGTGGATATGGGAATTTGCCAAAGTTTTTCTCGGTATATTGGAATGCTTTCACAACTAGTGGTGGGGCTTGTTCCCATGCTTGTAGATAACGAGCATTTTCTGCATCTGAGGCATTTTCATTCACCTTTTTCTGATAAAAGAAATGAAGTAATGGTCCGTTTGGAACTTGAGCTGTAGTGTGAATATAATCTGGATCAGCTCCCCAGAAAAAATCGAGTACATTATCAGCTTTAAAATGCCAAGTAAGTTTATCGCCTTTAGGTTTGGCCACTTTCTTGCCTTTATCTTGGTACCCATGCCCAATTTCGTTCGGATTTTGTAGGATACCAGTTGCACCAATTACATAGTTTTTGTCGATGGTAATTTTAACATCAAAGTTACCAAAAGGGCTATGAAATTCGCGTCCAATATAAGGATGTGGGGTCCAGCCGGTGTAATCGTATTCTGCAATTTTAGGATACCATTGGCTCATTGAAAATTCTACACCTTCCGAGCTGTTCCAACCTGAGCGACGAATTTGAAGCGGAACTTGTGCATTAAACTCCATGTCGAAGGTGCTTTTTTTGCCTGGTTTAATGGCTTTGTTCAGTTCAACAATCATAATGGTTCCCTCTATGCTAAACTTAACGGGCTTGCCATCTTGTTTTAGGGAAGTAATATCTTGGTAGCCTATTTCGTCGGCGCTTAGTTTCGAAATTCTATCACCAACTCGGCGGTCAGGGTCAACAATGGTACGCGAGCGCACATCCATCATACTACCTGGCTGAAAAGCATTGAAGTATAAATGGTAATAAACGCGATCGAGTTCATCAGGCGAGTTATTGGTGTAAACTAGCTTTTGAGTACCTGTAATTTGATGTTTGGTAGTGTTTACATCAACATCCATGGTGTAATCAACATGTTGTTGCCAGTAAGAAGTGTTGTTTTGTGCTTGTGTGGTAGCAATGCTTACCCAACAAAAAACTAATAGAAGAAGAGAGTGTTTCATATCAAATTTAGCAGATTATGATTTGTTTTGAATAAACTTACAATATTTGGAATGTACTAATTGGTTTTACAAACTATTAGTTAAAACAATTAAAAAGCGTTTCTACTTGCAAAGGCACGACTTAAGGTGGCTTCATCAATATATTCGAGCTCGGTTCCCATAGGTATGCCATAAGCAATGCGTGTTACTTGCACATCGTATGCGCCAAGCAGTTTATTGATGTAATAGGAAGTGGCTTCGCCTTCAGCATCTGGATTTAAAGCCAAGATTACCTCAGTTATTTTTTCTTGACCACCGATGCGTTTTAGCAGCTCTTGGATGCGTAAATTATTGGGACCGATGTTATCCATAGGTGAAATAACGCCACCTAGAACATGATATCGACCTCGGAATTCATTTGTTCTTTCGATGATGTACACGTCGTTAAATTCTTCTACCACACAAAGAATACCATTTTGGCGTTTGGGATTTTCACAAATAACGCATGGGTCGGTATCGCTGATAGTACCACAGGTTTCGCAGCGTATAACTTTGTTTTTTAGGTCGATGATTGCATTAGCTAATCTGAAAGCGGCTTCTTCATTTTGTTTAAGAAGATGGATAGCTATTCGCTGTGCCGACTTTCTCCCCGTTCCAGGTAATTTAGCTAGTTGCTCTATAGCCCGTTCTAAATATTCGGATGTAAATTGCATGAAATATGTTAAAAATTAGAGACGTTTTAGTAGTTAGTAGAATGCGTCTCTTACCTAGTAAAAATATTATAGCCCAAATTTTGAAAGATCCATACCTGGAATTCCGCCACCTGGAATGAGTCCTTTATAAGCTTCTGCCATCTGCTCTTTCGATGCTTCATCAGCAAGTTCCAAGGCTTTGTTAACGCCTGCAACTGCCAAATCTTCTAGCATCTCTTTGTCGTCTGGATTAATTACATCCTCATCAAATTTAATAGATAAAATTTGACGAAGTCCGTTGGCTTTAACTTTAACCATGCCGCCACCAGCTTCAGCTTCCACAATAACAGAGCCGAGCTTAGCTTGTGTTTCTTGCATCATCGCCTGCATTTCTTGAATTTTGCCTAACATATCGGCCATGTTTGGTGTACTCATAATAATCTTGTTTTCTTAATATTGTAGTTCAGCACCAAAACGCTCAACTAGTTCTTTAATTATCGGATCTTTTTCTTGAATTTCTTTAAACCTATCGTAAGGATTGCGAGCCTTTGTTGCGTTGGTATCCGATTGAATCAGTTCAAACTTAAAACGTAATAAAGTGCCTATGCATTCCTTTAATTTTTTTGCAAGCTCCAAACTTTGAGCTTCTAACATTTGAATGGCAAGAGGATTATCACATTCCAACACCAACTGCGTACCTTTTAGGTCTTTTGGTTGTACCCGTTCAACTTGTAAATGAAGCACCATCTGAAATTCATTCTTCACCATCATTAAATAATCTGGCCAGGCTGCTTTAACGTCATCTATGCGTAATACTTTGGGCGGAGTATTGGCGGAAACTTCCTCCGAAACCACTTCAATTCTACGCTCAGTAACAGTGCGGATGTTTTTTTGAATAGTAGTGTGTTTGGTTACCAACGTTGGGCGACCTAAACCAAATTCATCATGCTCTTCAACCTCAGCCATTTCTGGCTTGCTTTCTGGTATCTGTACGCTAGGTGTTACATCTGCTTCAGAAACTTGTGGTGGAGCTACATTCTCTGCTGACTCAGTTACTTGTTGTGGTTGTTGCCTAGTACTCTCAGTAGCTGAAGGTTGCTCAGGAGCTGCTGAGGCCTGTTTTTCTAAGTTACTAGAGTTTTTTTTTAAGTCGCTGAGCGCAGCAAGTAATTCATTCAGATTTTCTGAACGCTCCATATGAATGAGTTTGAGTAAAGTAATCTCAAACTGTATGCGTGGCTGGTTAGCGTCTTTTAGCTTAATCTGAGCTTCGCTCACAATGTGAAGCATGCGCATCAAATCGTCTCGGGAAAAATCGGGAGCCGTTTTTTTGTACAAAGCTTTAGTTTCTTCCGAGCCTTCTACCAAATATAATTTCTGAGAATGGTGAGCTATGTATAAATTTCGGAGGTGCTCTGTTAAGCCAAGCAAAAACTCTTGGATGTCGTACCCTTCTTGCAACAGAGTGTTTATAAGATCCAAGCCTTTGTCTGCGTCATGATCTTTCACGCAGTTCATAAATTCAAATAAACGGTCGGTGCCTACAACATTTAAAGCGAGTAATAATTCTTTATAAGTGATGGTATCACCACAAAAGGCAATAGCTTGATCCATTAATCCTAAAGCATCACGCAGTGCGCCATCCGCTTTTTTTGCAATAACGTGCAGCGATTCATCATCAATAGTGATGTTCTCATCTAAGGAGATTTTTCGCAGGCGATGTACAACTTCTTCAACGCTAATTCGCTTAAAATCGAAACGCTGTACCCTCGATAAAATAGTGGGTAGCACTTTGTGCGGCTCGGTGGTAGCAAATATAAAAATAGCATGCTCTGGAGGTTCTTCTAAGGTTTTAAGCAAAGCATTAAAAGCTTGCTTAGTTAGCATGTGCACCTCATCTACAATAAAGATTTTGTAGCGACCATTTTGAGGGGGGATGCGAACGCTTTCACGTAGAAGATGAACATCTTCCACTTTGTTATTAGAAGCGGCATCCATCTCAATAATATTGAGCGTTTGGTTCAATGCTTCGCCGTCTACACTCGAATCAACCTGATTTATAATACGCGCTAAAACCCTAGCCATGGTTGTTTTACCAACGCCACGAGGTCCACAAAACATATAGGCATGCGACAACCTATTCTGCTTAATGGCATTCATTAAGGTATTACTTACATGCTCTTGAGAAACGATATCCTCAAAATTCTGTGGTCTATATTTTCGAGTTAGTGCGCGGTAATTTTCAGACATTCTTTACGTGGTTTTATAGCATAGGGAATGTACAAAATGAAGAGATGGAATAGTAATTTGTATTTAGTATTGAGTATTTAGATTTCAGAAAATTGAAGCTAGAGAAAATCATTCCTTTAGGCGCTTTGGAATTTGATGGCGGAAAACTTTTAAATTTCTCTCTAAAAAAACTAATTCGGGTCATTCTTGTATATGTAAGGTAATTCGATGGTAATAAATCTATTTTCTCAAACAAATAATAAGTACAAGTCATTCTGATCCCAAAAAGGAAACCATCAACGAATTACATTCTCTTAAATCTTATGTCTTATATCTAAAAAAACCTATTAAATAGATAATTATAGCAATACTTTAGGGGGAAATTTTAAATAGCTAAAGGTGTAGCTGGGCATTTTGTATAAAGCATGGATTTTATAACCGTATATATTCTTATCGTCATTTTTATAGCCACTTTAGTTCGCTCAACTTTTGGATTTGGGGAAGCCTTAGTTGCTGTTCCGTTATTAGCACTTCAAATTCCTATCGAAACGGCAGTGCCACTCTCAGTTTTGATATCTATTATTATCGCAGCATTAGTGCTTGTACAAGATCGAAAACGAGTTCATTTCAATAGTGCAAAATGGCTCATAATATTTAGTGCTTTAGGTATTCCCATTGGTTTGCTAATTCTCATTTTTGGAAATGAGCAACTTATAAAGTTTGGTTTGGGCTCATTGATTATTCTAAGCTCGTTGTATTTCTTATTTTCGAAAAGCGTGTTTAAGCTTAAAACGGATAATAAAACATGGCTTTTTATATGTGGATTTTTAGCGGGTATATTTGGTGGGGCTTATGGTCTAAATGGTCCGCCCATTGTGTTTTATGGCAATATGAGGCAATGGACTCCAAAGGATTTCAGAGCCACGCTACAAGCCTATTTTTTGCCAGTTGGTATACTAGGCATGGTTGGCTATTGGTATAATGATCTTTGGGATTGGACAGTGACTTACTATCTACTTATTTGTATCCCTGTAATAATACCTGCTATTTATATAGGTAGATACTTTAATCATCAAATAAAAGATGGGGCTTTTGTAAGCTATGTTTATATCGGCTTGATTTGCGTTGGTGCAGCCTTGATAGCTCAAGCGTTTTATTAGGAAGTTGTGCTACTATCCTAGCAAGATTTGGAGCAACGCCAAAAGAATGAAGTGAGGGGCATAAACACCCCTCCCTATTATTCCTAAGCCATCAGCTTTTCAATGTCGGCAATTTCTTTGGGGACGTTGGTGAGGTTTTCGTGACCATCTTCGGTTACTACTATATTATCCTCAATACGAACTCCGCCAAAATTTAGTAGAGAGCGAACTTTATCACTATTTAGATATTTGTTCACTTTTGGATCTTCAAGAGCCGGCGCTAGTACAGCTTCCACAAAATAGATGCCCGGCTCCACAGTAATTACCATTCCTGGTTGCAAATCTCTACGAGCGCGGAGGAATTTTATTCCTGGTCTATCTATGCGATCTACACCTTTGGGGTAACCACCAACGTCGTGAGTGTCTAGCCCGAGGAAGTGACCAAGTCCATGTGGGAAAAATAGCGCGAATACATTCTCGCTCATTAATTCATCCATTTCACCCCGAACGATATCCAATTCTTTAAGTCCACTCATCATAGCACGAGCAGATAGAAGATGTAGGTCTTCCATTTTAGCGCCTGGTTTGATTGCATCAAGCACTACTTGCATTCCTGCTAATACAGCATTATAAATACCTGCTTGAATTTCGGTGAATTTACCATTGGCTGGGAAAGTACGAGTATAATCGGCAGCGTAGCCTTTGCACTCAAAACCTGCATCCATCAAAAATAAATCGCCATCTTTAATTTGGCTAGTGTTTTCCACATAATGGAGGATAGAAGCATTTTTCCCAGAAGCGAAAATTCCATTGTAAGCATCCTGCATCAAGCCATTTTCAATCTGCACTTTATTGAATACCGCCTTCATTTGGTATTCGTACATGTCAGGTTTAATAGCCTTCATTACTTCTATATAAGCCAGGTCGTTAACACGGCAAGCCTCTCGCATTAGCTCGAGTTCGTCTTCAGTTTTTATAACACGGCAGTACGTAAGTGCATCGGTTAAAGACTCGGTATCTACCTTAAAATCTCGGCTCAAATCTTCAATAAATTCCGCTTGTTCCTCGTCTAGGCAGTACACCAATTCTGGTTTAAGCTTTTTAAGTACCGTTAAAATCTCATTTCGATGGTGGAGATGGTCAGGTTGATATTCCTCCTGATATTGCTCCATAGTTTTAACGTAACCGTGCCAAACTGCATATTGTGCGTCACGTTCAGGCACAAAGAGATGATACTCTTCCTTTTCGAGATCTAGGAGCATAGAACAATCTGGCTCGTTTACACCTGCTAAGTACCAAAAATTCGATTCTTGTCTAAAAGGAAATTCATAATCGGTACTGTAGCGATACATGATTTCTTCGCCTTGTATAAATACAACGCCTTTCTGATTATCGTCGAATAGTGAAAGTAGTTTTTCTCTGTGCTGGCTATACATAATGTGAAATTAAAGTGCTTAACATGGACTATAGAATAATAAAATGCCTGTCGAATATCGAGCAAGGAATTTTAATTAATCAGTGAATATTTTAATCAATTGTGGGAATAAATCTGAAATTGGGGCATCGAAATCAAAATCTAGTTCTTCTGCTAAATCTAATTGAAAAAGACCTTCTGCAGATTGATGAAGTGTATTTAGTGGTTCATCCTCTGCTATCAAATCGAGCGAACAAGATAATAAAGCCACATTTTGACCATTCTCGTTAAAGATAACTGAAAGTTTGGTGGTTTGATAAGTGGTAGCACACAAAGAAACAGCAAGCTTCTGTTCGTCATTATGGGTGTAAACATAATAAAAATTCGGTAGTGCGAGATCTGGATCGCTCCCTTCAAAACTAAAAAACTTTATACGCTCGGGGTGCTCTCCTGTAAAAAGTTCGGTACAAGTTTGAAGCATCCATTTGCGAGTATCGGGATGTGATTTGGTGCCAGTGAAACCGCGTTGAGCCCAATATGAGAAATCTTGAGTGGCTTTCTGTTTGCTCTGAAAAATAGCGGGAATGGTATCTAGCGCTGAAAGTTCCCCATCTTCAATAGCAAACCAATAATCTTGCAAACCATTCGAAATGAGAAGAAATGGAGCGTTTACTTCTAGATTATATCGTGCAATTTGAATGGCTGCCTTTTCATTTAATGTGATTTCAGGAGCCTTACATTCTACCAATAATAGAGGCTTAAAATCCTTTTCGTAGCAAATTAGGTCTGTTCGGGAAGGCGCTTTGTCGCCAGGAAGATTTACGGGAGATTCGAACGAAATTCTGCTGGTAGAGAATTTGGCCTCCTCAATAAGGTATTCTAGCAATTGAAGCCGAACCCTTTCTTCGGGTAGATTTTTAAAGGCTTTTTTGAGAATAGGATTCCACAATAGCTTTTCGCCATCACGAAAGACAAATTGAGGATAATGATGTAAGGCTTTACTGCGCAATGAAAATAAAATAAGTGTTACAATAGAAATACTAGCCTAATGTAACACTTAATATGAATTATTTTACGACTACTGCGGCATGCTTAGCATGGATTTTTTTATTAATAAAGTACTGCTGTAAAATAGAGAGTACGTTAAAAACGAGGTAGTATAAACTTAAACCTGCAGCAAATTTATTGAATATAAACAGCATCATAAACGGGAAGATGTACTGCATAATTTTCATTTGCTGAGCCATTGCCCCACCGCCGCCGCCAGGGGTGCTCATACCGCCAGTTAATCTACTTTGAACTACCATAGCAGCCGACATCAAGAGTACGAAACCGGCAATAGACTCGCCTAAAAATGGAATGCTAAACGGTAGATTGATGATATAATCTGGCGCTGAAAGGTCATCTGCCCAAAGGAATGACTCTTGGCGTAAAATGATAGAGTTCTGGAAGAATCTCCATAAAGTAATAAGAATAGGGAACTGTAAGAGGTTAGGTAAACACCCACCAAGTGGATTTACTTTCTCTCTTTTGTACAGTTTCATAGTTTCTTGCTGCAACTTCTGTGGATTGTCTTTATACTTATCTTGAATTTCTTTTAGCAGAGGTTGCACTTCGCGCATGGCGGCCATGCTACGATAACTTTTTAATGTAAGTGGTGTTAGAATAAGTTTTACTGTTGCGGCAAAAATTATTATAAGAATACCGTAGTTGCCAATATATAGGCTTAGGTATGTGAAGAAAGGGATGATAATGAAGCGAACAAAAGGATCAGAGAAAAAGCGAATCCAGTTGTAGCCAACTTTAACCATATCGTATGCATGCTCGTCTACTTTCTTAATTTCGTAGTAACGCATTGGGCCAACAAAAAGCTTGTACGAAAGCGCATTGCTACTAGAAATATCTGAGGTGATAGTGGTTGTATATGTATGCTGAGCGGTAGGACTGTCAGAATCGCCAGTTACCTGCCCATTTAAAATTGCAGCCTCAGTATCGTGCAGGGGTTTAATAAGCTGCGTAAAAAACTTTGTTCGCGTAGCTGCCCATTGAATATTACCATTATAAGTAACTTCGTCTATGTCTGGCTTAGTTAAATTGAATTCTTCCAGTTCGTCGGCTAAGTATACAAAAGCCGCTGTTTCTAGAGCGTCTTGGCTTTTGTCTTTTTCTGTGAAATTAAGACCAGATGTCCAACTAAAATCTACCGCACCGCCAATAATATAATCGGCAAGTCCAATAAATTTAACATCTAAATCAATTTCATAATTATCGCCATAGAAGAGGTAGGTATAAAGAACTTGGCGGCCATCGGCTAGCTCAAGAGCGTACTGTAATTCTTTGGTATCATCTTCATTAACCGTGAGTTTTGCACCCCGTGTAACTTGCTTAAAAAGTAAGTTCTGCGTATCCACATTATAATTTTCGGTAGTTAGGAAACCAAAATTATACACCGCTTGGGTGGTATCTTTGATCATCTGTACCGGTGTGCCGTCCCAATTATTGTACTCTTTTAGCGTAAATTTAATGGGACCAGCGCCTTTATTCGAAAATTTTACTTTATAAAGCGGTGTTTCTACAATAAATTTAGATTCTTCGCTTACACTTGAAGAAGAAAATAGACCTGTTTGAATAGGTTTTCTTTCAGCTTGTTGAGTGTCATAATCTGAGATTTGAGGAGTTCTTTTTTCCTCAAGGCGTTCTAGCGAATCTCGTTGGATGGCTTCAATACGAGCAAGGCTATCGCGAGCGGCTAATTCTTTTTTTTGCTGAAGGCGAGTTTCTTCGTTAGGCATGGTGTAAACAAACCAGCCAATCATAAGTATGAAGATTAAACCAAAGCCGATAAAGTTATTTTTATCCAAAAGTCTGAGTATTAAGAGAGGTTTTTCTGTTGAAGTAGGCGAGTACGAAGCTCGTCGAGGAGGGCTGCCACTTGAGGTTGAACCGTAGAGAAGTCAAGATCTGAATTTCGGGCAATAAGCACGGCATGAAGTCCTATATTTAAAGAATCTATCGTGTCTTTGAGAGCGTGTTGGTTCAATCGGAATGCCTCACGCAATAGACGTTTACATCTATTACGGAGTACAGCATTGCCAATATTTTTAGGGGCGATGAAGCCAATTTTGAAACCCATTTCTGGGTCAAGATACGATGTAAAGCGAAGATTCACTGAGGATGATTTGATGAGCGTACCCTCAGAAAATAATTTCTGAAAATTTCGCTTTCCACGTATAATTTGAGATTTAGGTAATGTAAATCTACGGATAGAGGTAACTCTGGGGTTACTTAGCTCCTTTTTGCTCATCACTTACAGTAAGCTTATGGCGGCCTTTTGCTCGGCGACCAGCAATAATTCTACGTCCGTTTTTTGTGGACATACGGTCACGAAAACCGTGTTTGTTCTTGCGCTTTCTATTACTAGGTTGGAATGTACGTTTCATTGGTCAGGATAATTTTGCGTTCAATTTCGATTCCGAAAAAGGTCTTAAAGATAGTGAGAAAATCGTAAATAACAGAACAATAATTTAGTTTAATTGTTCTTGAGTAAATTTTGCTTAAAATGTGCTCAATTCAAAAGATTTTCAAGCCTATATTATAAGAGTAATACTGATTAATAAGTACCACTTTAAATAAGTAATTTATCACTTTAACAAAGCTTGGTCTGATATTTGTATCTAGTGTATTAATTAGTTGATGGGGCTTTTGAATAAAGTTAACTTAAGCGTCTGTAATAAAAACCGTTGAAAAAGTAACATGATTGACAAAGTAGGAAAGGTTCTTTCCAAAATATTTGGCTCGAAAAGTGATAAAGACATTAAAAAAATTCAGCCTATTGTAGCGCAAATCAATGCGTTAGGGCCTGAGATGGAAGCACTTAGTGATGATGAGCTAAAGGCTAAAACTGAGAGCTTTAAGCTACGAATTAAAGAAGCAAACGCTGGCACTGAGCAAGAAATGGCCGACATAAAAGCCAAGATGGAGAAGTATGAAGATCTCTCGCCAGGCGAAAGTAGAGAGCTATCAGAGAAGCTAGACAAGCTAGAAAAGCAGTGGTTAGAGATTCTAGAAGACACTTTAAATGACATTTTGCCCGAAGCTTATGCCGTATTAAAAGATACCTGCCGTCGATTTGTCGGTAAAAAATGGACCGTTGCAGGCGATGAGATAGAATGGAATATGGTACCCTACGATGTGCAGTTAATTGGTGCTATTAGCTTGCACCAGAAAAAGATTGCAGAGATGAAAACGGGTGAGGGTAAAACCCTTGTAGCTATATTTCCAGCGTATTTAAATGCTCTTGCTGGGCGTGGTGTACACGTAATTACGGTAAACGATTATCTAGCAAAACGTGATGCAGAGTGGAACGAGCCTCTTTTTAATTTCCACGGGCTACATGTAGACTGTATAGATAAATATAAGCCAAACACCGAAGCGCGTCGTTTAGCTTATCGCAAAGATGTAACCTACGGTACCAATAACGAGTTTGGTTTCGATTACCTGCGCGATAACATGGTAGTTGAGAAAGAACAACTAGTGCAACGCGAGCATCATTACGCAATTATTGATGAGGTTGATTCTATTTTAATTGATGAGGCTAGAACTCCACTTATTATTTCTGGTCCCGTTCCGAATGATAATAGATCGGATAAATATGAAGAGATGAAACCTAGAGTTGCTTCATTAGTTGATGCACAAAAGAAATTGGTTTCACATTTAGTACAAGAAGCACAACAATATCTTGAAGATGGCAATGAAGAAGCAGCTGGTTTAGCACTGTTCCGTGCCCAACGTGGTTTTCCTAAAAATTCAAGGTTTAAGAAATTAATACAAGAGCCTTCCAACCAAAAACTAATTCTGCAAACCGAATCCATTTATCTAGCCGATAATGCCAAACGGATGCCAGAAGTAGATGAGTATCTGTTTTATGCGGTAGATATGAAGCAGAACTCGATTGAAATGACCGAGAAGGGGCGTGAGTTTGTTACCCAAAAAGGAGAGGATGAAGATTTCTTTATCATTCCCGATTTAGGGGTGGAAACTTCTATAATTGAAGAGGAAATTGCAGCATTAGAAGCAGAGAAAATTGCTGAAATAGAAAACTCGGATTATAGCGACGAGTATAAAGAGTCGAAAATTAAGGAAGTTAAGCAGGAGATTCGTAACGAGCGCGAAGTCAAGTTTAATGAACTTCATTTATTATTTGGAGAGCGTGGCGATCGCATCCATACGGTTAACCAGCTTCTAAAAGCATACACACTTTTCGAAAGAGAAGAAGAGTATATAGTGCAAGATGGCAAAGTTAATATTGTGGATGAGCATACAGGACGTGTGCTTTCTGGGCGTCGTTATTCAGATGGTTTGCACCAAGCGATAGAGGCTAAAGAGCAGGTTAAGATTGAAGCATCTACACAAACCTACGCTACTATTACCTTGCAGAATTACTTCCGTATGTACCACAAACTTTCGGGTATGACGGGTACGGCTGAAACGGAAGAAGGTGAGTTTAATGAGATTTATGATTTGGATGTGATGGTGATTCCAACAAATCGCCCCATCCAAAGAATTGATAGCGAAGATTTAGTTTTCAAAACTAAACGCGAGAAATTTAACGCAGCTATAGAAAAAATTCGCGAGTACCACGAAAAAGGTCAGCCTGTGCTGGTGGGTACTACAAGTATTGATGTTTCTGAAACAATGAGCCGAATGCTGCAACGTGCAGGTATTCCTCACAACGTGTTGAATGCTAAACAGCATGCCAGCGAGAGTGACATTGTAAAATCAGCTGGACAAATTGGTGCTGTTACAGTAGCAACAAACATGGCTGGACGTGGTACCGATATTAAATTGGCACCAGGTGTTAAAGAAAGGGGTGGCTTAGCCATTCTTGGAACGGAACGCCATGAGTCTCGCCGAATTGATTTACAGTTACGTGGACGTGCTGGTCGTCAGGGTGATCCTGGGGAATCGCAGTTTTATGTATCTCTAGAAGATAACTTAATGGCAATGTTTGGTTCAGACCGCGTTGCCGGTGTTATGGATAGGCTGAATTTTGAAGATGGCGAAGTAATTACACACCCGTGGATTACAAAATCGCTAGAGCGTGCTCAATCTAAAGTAGAGCAGAATAACTTCAGCATTCGTAAAAAACAGCTTGAGTATGATGATGTGTTAAATAACCAACGTAAGGTTATTTATTCTCGTCGTTTACATGCGCTACAAGGGGACCAACTACTAGCAGATATTATAGATATGCTAGAAGATTTTGTGGAAGCTATGGTTGTAAAACACGTAGGCGCAGGTGACTATGAAGGGCTACAAAGTGAAGTGCTCCGTAATCTTGCAGTAGATGCAGAATACGATGCAGAAACTTGGCCTAAAATGAATGAAGAAGAGTTGATGGATGTGATTTTAGACAAAGCTCTAGAAACATATCGCCGTAAAGAAGAAAGAATGGCTAAGCCGCTTTACGAAGTGATGAAGCGTATTAGTGAAGCCGACCCAGACAACGCGCCTGATAGAGTTCAAGTTATTTTTAGCGATGGCATTAAAAGAATGCGCATTGTTGTAGAAGTTGAAGCTGCTCTTAATAATGAGGGACGTGAAGTAGCCAGAGCTTTAGAACGAACAGCAGTACTTGCAACTATAGATGAAAAATGGATGCAACATCTACGTGAACTAGATTCTGTAAAAGAAGGGATTGGTTTACGTGCTTTTGGGCAGAAAGATCCTCTTTTAGAGTACAAAAGAGAAGCTTTCGATATGTTCCGTCAGCTTTTAGATATGGTAAACGAAGATGTTGTAACAACTATTTGGAAGTCTTACCCAGAGGCTCAAATGGAAGACGATCGCTTACAAAAAGCACAACAACAAAAATCTAGATTTGATACCAGCAGAATGCAAACTCAACACGCCGATTCGAGCGGAATGGGAATGCAGGCGCAAGGTGGCGACGGACAACAACGTCCGATGGGCCCAAATACTAAACGTCAGCCTGTACATGTAGAACAAGAACCTGGCCGAAACGATCGGGTAACTATTCAAAATATGGGAACTGGCGAGGTGAAAGAAATAAAATGGAAATTCGCCAAAGACCTCGTTGAAAATAAAGGCTGGATTATGGTAGAGAAATAGATGCTAGACATAAGACCTTAGCTGTAAGAAATAAAAAATCCCGATTTGTGTAATACAAGTCGGGATTTTTTTTGAGCCAATATTATTTAATACTAGCTAATACCATTTCAATAATTAATATCTCTTGTAGAAAGCTACTCAGCTAGATACTTTGTTATTAAAGATGGGATACTTGGTTGTGTTTGGGTGGGATGATAATATTGTTGGCGGAAGTGATCTTATTCGGTTGTTGAGGGTCTTTTCTTTTTCGTAGAGCTTGTTTTTTTCGTAAGCCGTTTTGATGATTTCATTTTCTTTTCGGCAAAGTATTTTCTTAACTCTAGTTCTTCTTCTTTTGTCAAAGAACCTTGTCCACCTATATAATCAGGTTCGTTTATTGGCTTTTTCATAAGTTCTAATTTTTAAAATATTTATCTATCAGTTTTTTTGCAGATTTAGTTTCTATTATCATCACACGTCCACCAAAATGCATTGCACCAAGCGTTTTTTGGTAATGTTCTATTAATTGGGACTTTGATAGAAAGGAGACGTTCCCTTCGTTACCGCGTTGGAATGACAGTCTGCAAGCAAAGGCAACAAGATTTCCAGGAACACCTGCATACATTTTTTCACTACCTCTATTGAATGGCGCATTTTCAACCAAGTGCATATAAACGTGGTCTGTTTTTATTTCCAAGCACATTAGTCCTTGAATTATAGTTGGATTGCCGGAAATTGTCAATTTGTAAACCTCTCTTTCAGGTTGTCTGTGCTCGAATTTCCAATCGAAAAGCCAATTGTTTTTCTTCGTTACAGCTTTTAGGTCGTTTTTAGAAGCCAAAGAAACAACGGTTTGAAAGCTGTCGCCAGTTACCACATTTTCAATGGAATTTGTCAGCTTATCAATTAAGAAATCGAGTTCTATATTTTCTTTCTTTTTCACTCGTTTAATTTACTAAAAAGTGTCAAGTTGGACTAATGTTTATTGGATGGTCGTATTTTTTTGTATTACCACCATCGTTTACGCATATGGTGCGTTTGGCATTTTGGAACACTTCATTTTCAAGTTGCGACTATATTATTTTGTTGTAGAACGTTTTTCTGTTCTTCAAATGCTTTTTCAATTTCAGATTTTAAGTCTGAATAATTTCTTGGTTCAGCCAATTTGCGTAGCGAGTTTATTGTAATTGAACTTTGACTTCTTTTATAATTATCAAGTCTATAAGTTGGTAACACATAAAAATCCCATTGCTCCATTTTTAATGGGTCAATCGTCTCTTGGTCTTTATGTTTTAAATGGCAGAATACGTAAAGATCTGCGTGTCGTTTAGGTTCTCCACGATGCATATTTGCTTCTGCATCCCAATATTTTGCAGGTTTAATAGAAAACGAAATAGTCGAAAAATTCCTTTGGTTCCAACTTTGGATATAAGCAGCGGATTTGACTTCTATTCTTATTCCGCCTTCAGTTGTTAAGTCATAAGCACCCCACTCGTCTCTTAAATTTTCAGGATTTAGTCCGACCGCTGTTCCAACAACAAATTCCGCAAACCTTCCACGTGTTGCATTGCTTAAAATGTCAGATACACTCCAACGCCAAAAGTCTAACAAATTGTAGTTTGTATTCTGTCCATTGTCAGTTAAACTTTCGTTTCCGTTTTTCAGACTTGCTTTTATTTCCCTTAAATCATTCATTTTATGGGTTTCTCAAATGTTGCCCAACAAAAGCATTTGATGAACCGAGCTCATCAAATCCCAGTTTCATGTATAGGTTTTATTCCTGTTATACTTATGAATAACAGAGATAAGATGAATAAAATTGATTTGTTTTCAAAGTACGAATATCATCTTATTCCAAATAGTCTTAGAGGTTGTTTTGGGATAGGTATTTTTATCTAACATCTACATGAAAGCTCCTTTTGTCGATTGAATTCTTTAATTGGAAGCTGGAGATTCCAAGAATACATCACGAAGCAAGAGCTTAATGACGAGGGCTAAAGATGGGATACTTGGTTGTATTTTACTGAAATGATAACGTGTTTGGCTATGCGCAGTGTCCCGAAGGGCATTGCGTATAGGTGTTGTTGTGTGCTGGCTTTAATCCCAATAATCTCCAGTGTCGTAAGTTACTCCACATTTTTTACATCGATAATGCCAAGACAATCCACCACCGTACATTGAGTTTTTCCAGAATCCATTTTCAGTTTCGAAATCATGTGAGCGTCCATCTGTACATGTGTAAACTGATCTTTCTTCAATTCCTTCTTCAATTCCTTTATCAATAGCATCAGGCTCAATTTGATTAATTACTGTAGCAATATTTGTAGAGTAGTGTACTTGGTCTTGAAAGACCTTAGCCCAGTCTGGGTGAGGGAGGGTTTTGTTTGATGTGTCGCTAAAATCATCAACATTATCTGTAATAAAATAGATATTATCACAATCATCTGGAAGTTGCTTGACGTAATCAATAAATGTCTCAGAAATCAGCGCATCTTTGATAGAGTTCTTGTTTCTATGGAAAGGAAATTCCTTATCAATTGCTCTTTGGATCGCATTGTTTTTGTTTTCCTGTGTGTGGGAAATCAAAATTGACTTTTTAGCTAAACTCAAAATTGCGTTTAGGTTTTTGTTCAAGACATCCTCCATTTTTGGTAAGTCTGAATGAATTTGTTGAATTTCTTTTTTGAGCAATTCTTCTGTTTCATCACTAAATAGTTCGTAAAGGTGTTTAATATTCTTCAAATGGCCTTTATAGGAAGCGATTCGTTTAGGAACTATGGTCTTTTTATGAGTAGTTAACTCTGATTGCACAATATCAGACATTATCACTTTTGCGTTTCCATTTTCAACTAGCTCAATGATCTTGGCGATCACATCGTATAGCTTCACATCTGTTGCCAAATTGAGTAACACACAGGTGTCACAGAATAGATATGTCATAGTTTCTTCCTTTTTAATTACACACAACGGTCTCGTGTATGAGCAGTAGCGGATTAGAAGCACTTTCCTGTCCGTTTAGCACAAAGTTTATTAAAGGCAAAGACCTTCGATTTACCACTTCACCCGCTATTGCTTATACACAATGTTGTGCGTTCGCCCTTTATTTTTAGTCGGTTTAGTCAATTTTCAAAGGTAGGATTTTTTAGGGTAGGGAAGGCACTCTCTCTTGCAAGTTTTGGTCAAGAGTAGGCTGGTGCGACTTGCAAGAGTGTGTGCCTTTGTGTCGGATTAACTTGCACAGCAACTTAATTTCGATACGTCTTTTCCGAAAGTTATTGCTGCTAATTTGATGCCTTCTCCCAAAGTCAAATAAGGGTAAAAACTGTCTGCCAAGTCTTTTACAGTTATTCCGTATTTGATTGCCATACTTAATTGTTGGATAAGCTCTCCACCTTCGGGTGCGACTACTCTTGCACCTATCAATTTATCCGTTTCGGTGTTGCGAATAAGTTTGATAAATCCCCTTGTGTCATTTGCTGCAATGGCTCTCGGTACGTCTTTCAATTCCAATTTTGAAACTTCAAACGGAATGCCTTTGGATTCTGCCTGTGCTTCGTCCAAACCTGCACCTGCAATTTGTGGGTCAGTAAAAACCACCCAAGGTAAAGAAGAATAATCGGCTTTGTTTTCTGTTCCTGAGAAAGCATTTTCAACGGCAATTTTACCTTCAAAGGCTGCTGTATAAACAAATGCGGGGGTGTTAGCTACGTCTCCTGCTGCGTAAATGTTGGATAGATTGGTCTCCATCTTCTCATTTACTGCAATATGACCACTTTGGGTGAGTTTCAAACCAATGTTATCTAATCCCAATTGACTTGTATGGGGTTTTGTTCCTGTGGCAATTACTACCTTTCCTTTCTCTACAATTTGCGTAAATGAACCATCAGGGCATTTGCAATGAATTATCGTTTCGTTTCCGTTCTTCTCGAATTTCACGGCTCTGAAATTGGGTAATATTTCAATGCCTTCTTTTCGCATTTGGATTTCCAATGCTTCGCTGATGTCAGGTGTTTGTGTTCGCAATACACGGTCTGTAAATTCAATAATGCGGACTTTTACGCCTAAACGATTGTACGCCATTGCAATTTCCAAACCTATATAACCTGCTCCCATAATGGTCAGGCTTTTGGGTTTTTCTTCCAAGTCGAAAAGAGAAACATTGGTCAAGTAGTCAATTTTGTCCAATCCTTCAATAGTCGGAATATTGGTAGTAGCTCCCGTTACGATTAAAAATTTGATTGCTTTGTATTCCTTGCCGTCAATTTCAATGATTTTATTGTCTTTGAAAGTTGCCCAACCTTTTAGCATAGTCAAGTTTTCAAAATCGCTTACAACATCCATATATTTTTTTTCTTGAAGTGTGGCTACCAATTTTTTCTTATCCTTAATGATTTGCGCAAAATCAATGTCAGCGCCTTTTGGTTTGATGCCTTCAAAGTTGGAATGTGTAGCGTGATAAGCCGTTTCACCCGCACGAATAAGATTTTTAGAAGGTACACAACCCACATTGACGCAAGTCCCGCCAAAGTCCAACCCACCGTTTACCATTAAAGTCGATAGACCTAAACTTTCCGCTTTGATAGCTGCCGAAAATGCAGCCGAACCGCCACCGATAATAATTAAATCAAATTGATTATTTCCACTGTTTCCATTATCAGGGATTTCACCTTTTACACGATAATTTTTCGTACCGTTGATGGTGCTGATGATTTCTTCTTTGCTTGTTTTGGCAGGGTCAAAAGAACATTCACAAGTGGCTTTTGAATAGCTCACATTGGCTTCTTTTACGCCTTCTTTTTTGGTAAGCAGTTTTTCAATTCCTGTGGCACAATGGTCGCAGGTCATACCTGTGATGTCAAATTTTACGGTTTCTTTATTCATTTTGTAATTATTTAATTAAATACTTAAATACAAAAGGCAAAAAAATACTATTTCTTGCCAACCACTTTGTAACCTGTGCCGTTGATTGCTTCTTCAATTTGAGCTAAACTCACTTTGGTTTGGTCAAATTCTACTTTGGCAGTCGCTTCTTCATAAATCGCATCTACCTTAATAATACCTGGCAATTTGTTCACGTCATTTTCTACGTGTGAAGCACATCCATTGCAAGTCATTCCTTTTACATCAAAAGTTACCGCTTGAATGTCAGAGGCATTGACGATTACCACTTCCTTATTGTCGTTTGAAGGATAGAAAATGTGTGCGTATTTTGGAAATGCAAGCATCAAGGCTGCAAAAACGGTTACAATTCCCAAAAATGTTTTTGTCTGCATAAACGGTTTCTTTTCGTCTTCTTCGCAATCACATTGGATTTCTTCGGCTGTTTGTGGTTTGAGTTTCTGATACCAAGCAAAGCCCAATACCAAAACGGTGATACCGATAAGATAAGGTCTTGCTGGTTCCATCCACGAAAAGGTAGATGCCACTCCTGAAGCTCCTGAAATAAGAGCCAATACAGGTGTTATGCAGCAAAGTGATGCTGCTACTGCCGAAAGAACTCCCGCTCCGACAAGTTTGTTGTTTTTCTTGTTCATACTGTTTCCTTTTTTGAATTGTTAATGATATGCTTAAAAAATGGGCGAAGTAAAGTCAATTGCTCTTGTTTTAAAGAGTAGAAAATGGTTTGCCCTTCTCTTCTTCCTTCAATGACGTTTCCGTCTTTTAGCTTTCTGAGGTGTTGCGAAACCGCAGGGATGCTCATTCCGAGAATGTCTGAAAGGTCGCAAGGGCATAATTCGTTTTCTTCTTCTAATAGAAATAAGATTTTCAATCTTACTTCGTTTCCTGCCAATGCTAAAAGTCCACTCAGTTGGGTGAATGCCTTGTCGTTGGTTTGAAGTATTTCTCTACAATTGTCTATTTGAACCTTGTCGGCAAACACTCTGATACACGATTGGTTGTTTTCCATAATTTTCTTGTTTAGGATTAATAACGCAACATAGATACAAATAGTTTTCTTATTTAAGCAAATTCTTAAATAAAGTTTCCAACAAGTCTTTTGTCAGCGGTGGGTGATTTAGCTCTTTTGGTTTTTTTAGGGTTGGCTTTTGTGTCGGCAAAAACCAAATGTGCTAAATGTGCGGTGGGTTTTCAGGGTGACGCACAACAAAGGCATATGATGAACTGAGTTCGTCATACCCCAGTTTCATCTATAGGTTTTATCCCGGTTATACTTATGTACAACAAGGATAAGATGAATAAAATTGATTTGTATTCAAAATGCGAATATCCTCTTATTCCAAATAGTCTTAGAGGTTGTTTTGGGGCTAGTAGTGTTATCTGTTATCTATGTGAATGCTCCTTTCCTCCTTAAATGGTTCTTATTCACGTACCTGTATTTCGCCCCTTCAGGGCTATGGGTTTTTATAACTTGCGAACTCATGGGGCTTCACCCCATGCCAGAATATTGCGCCCCTTTGGGGCTGAGAAAAAAGTGTAACTGAGGTATAAATTGCGTCGATAACCTATTGTTATGAGATAAACATAAGTTATTACATCTCTGAAAGGGCGAGATACATTAGCGAGGTGGTGAAGCCCCTCGTGAAAAATGATTACATAAGTCCAAGCCCTGAAGGGGCGTAATACAGGAAATGGGGGTTAGCCATAGCGTAGAATCTGTTCCGAGTGCCCGGGGTTTTAGAAGTCAGTTATTTCGTTGACAGAAATTTTATTTGTCCTTATAAATAATAAGAACAAGCCATTCTGATCCCGAGAATTCCGGACGAAGAACCTATAGAAGTATTGCTGCAGCAAATAAAATTTAAGTTAAAACACATAGTCTCTAATGTAGAGAATATCTTTCTTGTACTTTGGAAAATAAAATAAATCAAAGTTGTTGCTTCTTTAGATATCTATAGGTTCTTCGGAAGTATCCTCAGAATGACTCTGCTCGGCTTTGTAATCATAAATCTACCAACGAATTAAATCAACACAAGCCCTAAACCACTCCCCAGTCCGCCACTAACTACCTAGCTCTTTTATATTGATCTGGCCATTCTTGATCGGAGCGGAGCTCTATGGCGGCATGAAGTGGGAAGTAAGGATTTCTTAAAAATTCACGTCCTATAATTACAAGGTCGGCTTGACCTGTTCTAACGATATGCTCGGCTTGTGAGGGCGTTGTAATTAATCCCACCGCTCCTGTTTTTATATTGGCTTCTTTTCTAATTCTACTAGCAAATTCAGTTTGGTAGCCCGCTCCACCAATAATTTTCTGTTCGGGAACCAATCCACCACTCGAAACATCGATTAATTCTACGCCCACTTTTTTCAATTCTTGTGCGAGTGCAATGGACTGTTCTAAATCCCAAGATTCTACACTCTCCATCCAATCCGTTGCAGAAATGCGTACAAATAATGAAATATCTGAAGGGATAGCAGCTTTCATCTGCTCTATAATTTCGAAGAGAAAGCGGGTTCTATTTGCGAAACTTCCACCATATTCATCCTCTCTTTTATTACTAAGAGGAGATAAGAACTGATGAACTAAATATCCGTGAGCGGCATGAATTTCTAAAATCTTAAAGCCAGCTTTAACCGCTCTTTTTGCAGCATCAACAAATGCTGTAACAGTATTTTTAATATCGGCAGTTGTTAGGCTGTGGGGAATAGAATCGCCCTCATTAAAAGGAATAGAACTTGGAGCCACCGTTTGCCAACCATTTTCAGCATCTGGCGCTAAGGAATGATTTCCCTCCCAAGGTTTGTCTTTAGAGGCTTTTCTACCAGCATGAGCCAGTTGAATGGCTGGAATAGAACCTTGTTCAGTAATAAATGTAGCGATTTCTTTAAGTTTGGGGACGTGCTCATCTTTCCAAATTCCAAGGTCGGCATAAGAGATTCTACCTTCGGGTAAAACGGCCGTGGCTTCTGTCATCACAATGCCTGCCCCGCCAACTGCTCGGCTACCTAAATGAACGAGGTGCCAGTTAGTGGCAAATCCATCCTCAGAAGAATATTGACACATCGCCGAAACCATAATTCTATTATTTGCGGTTAAACTGCCAAATTGGAAATCATCAAAAAGTCTGCTCATTATAATAGGTCGGTTTGTTTATTTGCTGAAAGATGAAATATAAGGGATTTATACTAGATGTAAGATTTAAGACATAAGACCCATACTAGCGCAAGCGTCGCTTGTGCCAATTCCACTTTTGCCCGTTCATTATATGATTGTCCAAATTCTATTCCGCTTATACCCATCTATATTTCAAAACTATCCATTCCTGCCAGCTTTTGTTCAATAATTTTTTCTGCACATTTGGAGGGTTGCGCTAGTTTTGGTCAATAATCATTTCTGCACAAGCGGACGCTTGCGCTAGTATGGGAAGGCAGGGTGAGGGCGGTGGGGCAGAGAATTTGAATGTGGCTATAAATAGGATTTAAACCTCGTTGTGGCGGAGTGACGCATCGAAATAATTAGAAGCTGGAGCTTCCGAGAATGCATCACGAAGCAAGAGCTTCGTGACGAGGGCTGGAGGCTAGTATATAAAAATAGGCGGTTTTGAAGTGCCAAATTTTCAGTTGAGCACAATGTTTGATATGGTCTAAAATTCTTGAGTTTATAACTGTTTTGCCTATGTTTCATTTACATTGTTAGGGGCATTTTTTGTGTTAATGTAAAAATTCACTATATCTTCAATATCCCATTTTAAACTCAACTTCTTATCAAGAAAAAATTCGAATTCATCGTCTTTGATAACCTCTTTTATTTCATCTGGACACCGCTCTAATGGATTAGATTTATTATTTATAATACGATTTTGATCATTTAAGTAATGATCCCATATAAAGAAGAATTTTGTGTTACAACGAGCGGCAACATGGTAAATAAAATCTAATTTCACGGTACCGCCACCAAGACCACTGCCATCCCTCTTCCAAATTAAGTGTGTAAATGAAAAATTATTTTTAAGGAATAATTGCTCGATTAGATTTACGTTTTCGTAAAAGAAGTAGATACCATACTTGAAATATTCTTCATTAACCCTATGAGATTTAATTCTTGCCTTGAAGAATATGGCTTTGCCTGTGGCTAATGATGGTTCAAAATGGACGTGCTTCTTGTTGAAATTATAATCATATTTATTTGTTGGTTTTATTTCACAATAATCCTCTATAGTAACTGAGGTATAATCATCCCGATGCAATATTTGTGAATCGAAAAATTGAGATCTACTAAAAGGAAAATAATCTGAAAAAATGAATAGATTCGGTTCAGTGTAATTATTTACGATATCCAAACCTATAAATTCTAGATTTTCCTTTTTTGAAAAAACAAATGGCCTTAAATCTTCTCCAGCAGAAGGATAGTATAATGAATTTAATTCTTCATCTTCTTCCACCAGGAATGAACTCCACAAATTAGAGCTAGAATGGAATAGGTTTTTTAGAATGTTCTTTTGACTCATAATGATGTAATTGCAACGGTCTCGGCTATGCGTAGTGCGGGATTTCAAGGCAATTCACTTTCCGTTTAGCAGTTAGTTTAATTAATGTAATTACTTTCATATTAGCACTTTCGCCCGCATTACGTATAGCCATTGTTGCCACCAGTTATTTTTTTCAATTCAATAATGTTTTCAACTTGTCCATTAGTATTTCTTTTCTCTTTTCGTGATATTCACTAAAATTTTCTAATGCCAAGTCCACATTTGGAATTATGTGCAAATTCAAGAATTGTTCTCTGTTGTTCTCATTAGTTTCTTTTTCAACCCATTCTTTTAAGTTTAAGTCGTTTTTTGACATATTCTCATTTGCATCAAGCATCTGCAAATTATAGATTGAGTTAAAAGTTCGCCAACCATACTTCTCTTTGTTTTCTTCGCTTAAATTCCCGTAGGTTGAAGCAGGGTGAACGTGGTCTTTGTGAAAGTTGTTGTTTTTATAGTCCAAATTCGGATACAATAGCGAAAGAATTGAAAAAGCATATTGATTGTCAATCTGTGTAAATAATGTTTCTTCAATAAATTCTTCGCCAACACTCGTGTCTTTTCTTATATGATTGAAAATTGTGTCAATCGGGAAATTTGAAATTTCAGGTTTAATTTTAGATTCCGAAATGTTGTCTGTAAATGCTCTACGCATTTGTGAAAGTACATTATCTGAAGTTCCACCGAAAAGTCTTTTTATCAGCACAATATGCAACCACTTCTTAATATTCTCTCGGTCTTGCTTAAACTCAATTTTATTTGAAAAGTCTCTGTAAATTCCTTTATGATACAAATAGTAAATTATTGGAATTACAGCATTTTTTGAGGTCAAAGTGAAGTCCGTAAATCCAAATGATTTTATCAAGTCAAAAGTTGATAGAATTGCATCTCTAATTTGTTCCCATTCTGTTTCAAATTCCTTTGCGTTTTCCTTTGAGAAGTTGGTTACTCTGAATTTTATGTCTTTACTATGTAAATACAAAAATGACTTTAGCACCAAGTCTTTAGAAATGGAATATCCCTTATCACGAACAGTGTCAACTAACTTGTGGATTTCCTTTCTTGCGTCTTTCTGTGTCCAATTTGCAACAGCAATAGACATTAATAAATCCGAAAAATTTAATGGTTCGCCACCACTATTAATCCGAATGAAAATGTTTAAAGCCTTGTCAAGACTTTGCTCTTTTTCGAGGAAGTAATTTATTATAGGTTTTTCAACTATGGTTCTTCTTAATTGCCTAATAGCTTTACGTGAAAAGCTGTTTTCAAATTCTTCAACGAAGTTGTCAAATGTTTCATCATCCGAATAGTTTAGAATAGCACCAACTTTAAACCAATTTTTATCTTCGGTTTCATAAACTTCACGTTCTTGGGTTAAATCCTTTTCAAGAAAGCTGAATTCGTAAATTCTACCATCTTCTTCTTCGGTCAGTTCGTTTGAAATATTGAGATACAAATGTCGTGTTGGAATGCTCCATTCGGTATCTTCCCATTTTCTTCTGTATTCTTTGTAACCAAAACTTCCCTTTAAGCCTAAATACAACGAAGTCAGTCTTTGCTGTCCGTCCAAGACTGCGTTAAATGAGTTAATTCCATTTGTGGATATTTCTTCATTATGTGTTTTGTATCTCTCTCGATACTCATTTATGAATTTGTAAAATCTATAATTTTTTGAAGTACTTTCTTCTACGTTCCAAAATAGAAACGAACTTATAGGATAGTTTCTCATTATCGAGTCAAAAAGCCATTCGATTTTCGAGTGTGTCCAAATAAATTCTCTTTGGATAGCTGGAAGTAAAAATTTGTTCGACTCTATTCGTTCAATAGCATCAGAAATTGTTATTGGTGTTTGAAATGACATATTCTATTTCTGCGTTTTGTTTGTTTTAATTGGTGGCAACGGTTTGCATATGAAGCGTAGCCTGCCGATAGGCGGCTATGATTTCATATACAGTGTTGTAGCCAGTTTTAACAATTCTTTTCTATCCATTTCTCCATTGGTTTATTTATTATATTACCTTGATAGCACTCGTTAGTTTGATTCCAATGGACTAAGCCTTGTTGGTGTTCTGTCAAATTAATATATACACTATTTGATACCATTGTTTCATAGCTAAAAAAGCCTTTATTACCCAAGCTACAAAGCTTAGAAGCACCATTAACTACTTCTCCCATCCAAACAACTTCATTTATGGTGCTACCACTATATCCCGCTTTTATCATTAATGCTCTTCCGTAGTCAATCCCAATTCCAACTGTTATTGGGTCAATTCCTTTCTTTTTAAGTTTACAGTTTAAGGTATTTATCAAAGATGAAATTTCTGCTGACGTACTGAATACTCCTTGAATTTGGCTTTTGTATTGAGAATCGAAAATCCCCCAAACACAATCACCAACAATACTAATTTCTTTACAATCACTGTTACCGTTCATTATAGCAACCAGTTCGGAAATATAGCTTCTGTAGATTCTAGCCAAAGTTGGTCTCCTATATTTCGTTGGTAATTTAGAAGAACCTCTTAAATCAACAAAAAGTGCGGTGCAATTAACGTAAAATCCATTAGTGAAAGTTAATTTATCTCGACTTGGAATTACATTGACTTCTTCAAAATTAGTGTCACTTGTGTTTAGAATATCGTCCAATCTTTCACGACTTTTTTCAAAATCATATGTGATGTATTTACTCTTCATTATCCAACTATTAAATATATGGCTATTGAAAAAACAAGAAATATTATTGAAGCGAAAAAGAATCGAATGCTCCAAGAAACATTTGAGAATTTCTTCCAAGCAATATTCGAGTTTGTAAAAACTTGTTCTGATATTTCCTCAATATACTTTGTATCGTTATTAATAATTTCATTCGCTAAATCTCGATAGTCTGTTGCATTATTAAACTTGCTTTGGATGTGTCCAAAATAAATTATTGAATTAGGGTTTTCATTTTTCAATCTTGGATTTATACACAGGAATGCATATACGATAGATACTACACTAGATATTGCACTTAAAACAGAAAAAAATAGTATCCAATTCGATTTAGTTAAAGCATCAAGAGTATCCTCAGCATTGGTATAAATAATGGTTAGTAATACTCCGTATAATGTCAAAAGAATTGTGGCTTTAGTATCTGAATACTTAATCCAATCATTAGTATTACTTAATATCTTCCAATATTCTTCGATTTTGTTCATTTGCTTACTTTAATTGGCTACAACATTGGCATATCACCAACGCTATTCATGTTATCCCTACTTCGTACATAAGTTTTATTCATGTTATTCTTATGTATAACAGGGATAAGATGAATAAAATTGATTTGTTTTCAAAGTACGAATATCATCTTATTCCAAATAGCCTTAGAGGTTGTTATGGGACTGGTATTGTTATCTAAGAATCATCCTCAAATCTTAATTTGGCTAGCTTTTCTCGCCACGATTCCCATTCTTGTGGCTTAGGTTCATCGGAAGATTTAGACTTTTGATTCTTCTTTTTAGCCGATTTGTTAGCTCTAAAAGATGTGGCACTAACAAACTCAATGTTTAGACCTCTGAGTGCTTTTTTTATGCCATTATCCGATGTAGCGACACATATTTTCTCAGGTGCAGACTTTCTAGCTTTTTCAATAATGAGTGTGTCCGCTTCTTGATGCCTGCTAAAGATGAAGTGCATGCCTTTTTTACGTGTAGGAATGGGAAAAGGATGGCCATCAACCATGAAGAATATTTTGTTGTATTTCTTTGTGAAGGCATCTTGCTCCAATAAAGAAATCAACTCAATAATACCACTTTGTTTGTCTTTATTCAGACCCAAAGCGTGCATTATATTCATAGTGTCTATAATTAAAATCATAGGTATAAAATATACAGACTTGGTTTAACTTAAAAACTCAATCACTTTCGAAAGTATGGGGTTTCGGGAGTCGGTTTTCCAGATGGCAGAGAGTGTGGTTCTTTGGGGAATAGTATCGAGTTCTATAAACTTGATATTCAAATCGAAACCGCGTTTTAATGAACTAGGTACAATGCCGATACCGAGTTCACTTTCCACCAAACGAAAAATAGTATTGGCGTGAACTGACTCATGAGCTACTTTGGGTGAAAATCCCTGATCCTCAAAAATACTTAAAATCTTATCGTAGTAGCCGTGACTATATTGGCTTGAAAAGAGAATGAAGTTTTCATCTTTTAAATCATATACCGAATTAAAATTATCGGCAGAAATTGGATGGGAGGCAGGCAGAACCAAACAGAAATTTTCTTCATAAACATCCAGCTTGTTTAAACCCTCGGGTAGGCGTATAGTTCTGATAAATCCCAAATCGAGATGATCATTTCTAATTCTGTCGACCTGCTCTTGGTTGGGTAGCTCGGTTAGTACGGAGTGAATTCCAGGAGAGCTTTTATTTATCTGTTTTAGCAAATCTGGAATAACACTTTGCATAGCTGAACCAACAAAGCCAATGCGCAGTTCTCCTTCCTCACCCTGCTGCAAATGGCTGATGGTTTGCTTCACAAAATCTAAGTGATTGAACAGGAAATGGGCTTCATCCAATAAATACTCACCCGATTTCGTGAGCTCGACATTACGTTTATCTCGAATTAAAAGAGGTGCGCCTATATATTCCTCCAACTGTTTAATCTGTCTGCTAAGCGCTGGTTGGGTTATAAACAGCTTATCGGCTGCTTTCCGGAAGTGCAATTCTTCGGCAACAGTAATGAAATATTTAAGATGTCGGAATTCTATCTGATTACTCATAAGCATCAATATATACATTTAAAGTAATACATAACATTACAAATCTATAGTACATTCCAGAAAACAAATATAGAATTATGACTGAATTCAAATTAGGTATAGATAAACTTTCCATTCAAAATGTCATTGATATTTGCAATGGGGAAATGGGAGTAACCCTAACCGGCGAAGCACGAACTCGAGTGCGGAAAAGTGCCGAAGATGTTGCTAAAATTGTTGAGAGTGGAGAGGTAGTATATGGCGTAAATACTGGTTTTGGTCCACTTTGCAATACGGTTATTTCGAAAGAGCACACCGCCAAATTGCAAGATAATTTACTTCGTAGCCATAGTGTGGGTGTGGGGAATGCGATTGGGTTGAACATCGCAAAAACCATGTTAATCCTAAAAGCTCATAATTTAAGTTATGGCTATTCCGGCATTCGTGAGAAAACACTCGATAGAATCATATTTTTTATTGAGAACGATATTATCCCAGAAGTACCAGAACAAGGTTCTGTAGGGGCGTCGGGAGATTTAGCACCTTTGGCTCATCTATTTCTTCCCCTCATTGGGCTAGGAAAAGTGCATTACAAAGGAGTATGGAAAGATACTTCAGAGCTGCTACAGGATTTGGGTTTAGAACCTATTGTGCTGAGTGCGAAGGAAGGATTGGCGCTAATAAATGGAACTCAATTTATAGCCGCCTTTGCATTATGGGGAGTTTATAATTTACATCATTGTTTAGACACCGCCGATATTATTGGAGCCATGAGTTTGGAAGGAGTGTTAGGAAGTAAAAGTCCTTTCGACGCGAGAATTCACGAAATCCGTCCTTTTGATGGAACTCGATTAGTAGCTCATCGTTTGCGAGCATTATTGGATAATTCGGAAATGGTGGCTTCTCATAAAGTAGATGACGACCGAGTACAAGATCCGTATTCCATTCGCTGCATGCCACAAGTTCATGGAACTAGTAGAAATGCTTGGCTCCATGTTAAGCAAATGGTTGATATTGAAATTAATTCAGTCACCGATAATCCAATTATTATATCTGCAGATGAGGCCATAAGTGGAGGGAATTTTCACGGACAACCTTTAGCTCTACCATGTGATTATTTAACACTTGCAGCTCACGAAGTGGGAAATATATCTGATCGACGATCCTATTTGCTTCTTGAAGGGAATCATCCTGGTTTACCCAAGTTACTGATGAAAGACATTGGTTTAAATTCAGGATTTATGATTCCTCAATACACTTCCGCGGCCTTGGTTAGTGAAAATAAAGCGCTTTGTTTCCCCGCTTCAGCCGATAGTATTCCAACATCGCTCGGGCAAGAAGATCATGTGAGTATGGGCTCTATCAGCGCAAGAAAATTAAACCAAGTAATTGGGAATGTTGAAAAGATTCTAGCCGTAGAGCTAGTAAGTGCGGCTCAAGCTTTTGATTTCAGAAAACCCATGAAATCAGGACCAGTCTTAGATGCCTGTCACGAGCTTATCAGAACTCATATAGATCACGCCAATGAGGATAGAGTTTTTGGAGAGGATATAAAAAAGGCTATAGAACTCATTCAGAGCCATGAAATAACACAAAGAGCCAAAGAAGTAGCCACAAAATTAAACATTGATTTAAACGGAGAATATGATGAACTATTCAGAATTTCTTAAAAAATACGCAAGCCATCCCCACTACAAATCACCTACAGGGAGTAAACTAAATACCAAAAGTTGGCAGACAGAAGCACCTCTTCGCATGTTGCTAAATAATTTGGATGCTGAAGTTGCAGAAGATCCCGAAAACTTTATCGTGTATGGTGGCAATGGTCAAGCAGTTCGGAATAGGGAATCGTTAGAAAAAATCGTCGAAATATTAATGACCTTGGATGATAATCACAGCTTACTTGTACAATCTGGTAAGCCTGTAGGTATTGTTCGAACTCATCCAGAAGCTCCAAGAGTATTGATTGCGAACAGTAATTTAGTTCCAGAATGGGCGAACTGGGATCATTTTAATGAGCTAAAAGAACGTGGCTTAATGATGTACGGGCAGATGACTGCCGGCTCATGGATTTATATTGGAACCCAAGGAATTTTACAGGGAACCTACGAGACTTTTGTAGCCTGTGGCGTAAAAGATTTTGGTGGAGATTTAAAAGGGAAGCTCATAGTTACGGGTGGCATTGGTGGAATGGGAGGAGCACAACCTTTGGCGGCAACCATGGCTGGCGCAACATTTCTGGGCGTAGATGTAGATCCATCTCGCATCCAAAAAAGAATAGAAACCCGTTATATAGATAAAATGACTCATTCCTATGAGGAAGCTATAAAATGGGTTACTGAAGCGAAGGCGAGCAAAGAAAATATATCTGTAGGATTAGTGGGTGATATTGGGGATGTATTAGAGCGGTTAATAAAAGATGGAATCACGCCTGATATTTTGACCGATCAGACATCGGCTCACGATCCATTAAACGGATATATTCCACATGGAGTTTCGTTAAAAGAAGCTTTAGAGTTACGGAAATCAAATCCCAAAGAATACGAGAAGAGATCCATTGCAAGTATGGCTCGTCATGTTAGGCACATGCTAACATTGAAAGATCGAGGTGCTGTTACCTTCGATTATGGTAATAATTTAAGAGCCTATGCTAAGCAAGGTGGAGTTGAAAATGCTTTTGATTTCCCAGGATTTGTGCCAGCATATATTCGTCCACTTTTTTGTGAAGGGAAAGGACCATTTCGTTGGGCAGCACTTTCTGGCGATCCAGAAGATATTTATACTACGGATCAGGCATTAAAGGAAGCCTTTCCAGAAAATAAGCACATGATTAATTGGCTTGAACAAGCTCGTGAGAAAGTAGCCTTCCAAGGATTGCCGTGTAGAATTTGTTGGCTGGGAATGGGCGAGCGTGAAAAAGCGGGACTCATATTCAATGATTTAGTTCGCACAGGAAAAGTAAAAGCGCCCATAGTAATTGGCCGAGATCATTTAGATTGTGGATCGGTTGCATCCCCAAATAGAGAAACTGAAGCTATGAAAGATGGCACAGATGCCGTTAGCGATTGGCCGTTGTTAAATTTACTTTCCAATGCATCAGGCGGCGCAACCTGGGTGAGCTTTCATCATGGTGGCGGCGTAGGGATGGGATTTAGTCAACATGCTGGAATGGTGGTTCTAGCAGACGGAACTGATAGAGCCGAAGAATGTTTAAAACGTGTATTATATAACGATCCTGCAATGGGCGTTTTCCGTCACCACGATGCTGGATATGATGAGGCAACGGCAGTTGGTAAAAAACATAATCTTTTAATTTAATGGTGAAATTCTAGATGGCAAAACCAACTTTATACGGACCATTTGTGGAGCTCATAACTATGCATGGGCTTCCACTGCATGGCCCTTTGAATGATGAAGAACTTCCCATCTTAAAAAATGCAGGAATTGTTGTAGAGGGAGGTCAAGTTCTCGCAATTGGCAATTATACTGAGTTGCTAAATGAATATGAGTCAGCTAATCGCGTACTCAATGATGACGAAGATTTAGTAGCCGTTCCTGCTTTTGTAGATTGTCATACGCATATTTGTTGGGCGGGCGATAGAACCAACGATTACGCATTAAGAGTTGCTGGGAAACCATATCTAGAGGTAGCAAAATCTGGTGGTGGAATTATGTCAACAGTACTAGCTACTCGAAAGGCTAGTAAAGAAGAGCAGGTGGAAGTGATTTTGAATCACGCTGATAAATTATTATCTCAAGGTATTGCAACCATCGAAGTAAAATCAGGTTATGGGCTTACCGCAGAATCTGAACTCACAATGCTGAGAGCCATCAAGGAAGCCAGCGAACATACGACCGCAGATTTGATTCCAACTTTTCTTGGGGCACACATCAAGCCTAAAGATTTTAATGGGAGTCATGAAGAATATTTAATCATGCTTTTGGAAGATGTGGTTCCAATTATTGAAAAAGAAAAGCTCTGTACTCGCGCCGATATTTTTGTGGAAGAAGATGCATTTGATGTGGAATTAGGACGGAAATATGCTGAGAAGCTGAAAGCCAGAGGTTTTGACATAACCATGCATGTAGATCAGTTTAATGCAGGTGGTTCAAGAATGGCTATTGAAGTGGGAAGTGTTTCGGCTGATCATTTGGAATTTACCGATGATGAATCCGTTCGTTTATTTGCCAATTCCGAAACTGTTGCAGTTGCTCTACCCGGCGCCTCTTTAGGTTTGGGGATGCAATATACGCCTTGTAGAAAGTTACTAGATAATGATGCATGTTTAGCCATTGCAACCGATTGGAATCCAGGCTCTGCACCCATGGGAGATTTGATTACTCAAGCAGCGTTGTTGGGAGCAAGCGAAAAGCTATCTATAAGCGAAACATTAGCGGGCATAACATACAGAGCTGCCCAAGCACTTCGTATTGATGCGGGTGTAATTCACGAAGGGAGAAAGGCTAGATTTACGGTGTTTCCTACCAAAGATCATCGCTCTGTATTCTATCAGCAAGGGCAAATGAAACCAAAATTTACGGTGATTGGAGATGAGTTTATTGAGCATTAATCAAGATTATTACAGAGAATCGAAATCCAGAATGTGGACTGGGCGAGTAGATTCCGATTCGGATTTCAAGCAATTTAGATATCATCAAGTTGCGAGATGTGTGTCGTTGTTGGATTTGGATGACACGCCTGAGGTAGCATTGTTGGGCTTTGCATCTGACGAAGGAGTGCGGCGAAATAAAGGAAGAGTGGGTGCTGCCGAAGGTCCCGTTTATTTTAGAGATAATATTGGCTCGATGTGCTGGCATGGTGCAGAAAGTGGATTTATAGATGTTGGGAAAATCATCCCGAAAAAAGGCAACTTAGAAGAAGCACAGCAAGAACTTGGGAAGGCAGTACAGTTGTTGCTTCAGCACCAAAAAAAGCCGTTTATAATTGGTGGTGGCCACGAAACAGCGTATGGTCATTATTTAGGAATTGCCCAATTCCTGAAAGAAACTGAGCCTGATGCAAAATTAGGAATTTTAAATGTTGATGCTCATTTCGATTTACGTCCTTATGATGGAGTTCCACATTCGGGATCTCCCTTTTTGCAAGCTCACGAACATGCCAAAGAAAACGAACTTGATCTGAAATACTTTGTCTATGGGATAAATCCCGATAACAACACCAGTTCATTATTCGAAACTGCCGATGCATTAGGAGCAAGACATTGTACGAATCGAGAAATATGGGATGCAGAATCGGAAGCACTAAATGAAGTTCAGCAGTTTATAGAAAGCAGAACTCATATTTACTTAACCATCTGTTTAGATGTTTTTAAAGCTGAAATCGCTCCTGGAGTCAGCGCTCAAGCTTGGCATGGAATAGAATTGACTCACGCGCTTAAGGTGTTTGATTTGGTGAAGAAAACCAACAAATTAATATCAATGGATGTATGCGAGTTAAATCCCACCTACGATGAAAACCAAAAAACCGCAAAACTCGCCGGCAGTTTGTTTAGTGAGAGGGTTGGGTAGGGGATTCATTCTTTAATTAACTTTTCCAAAGTTAAACGCACATCTAAATATCCTGACGTTTCTATTTTAACATTGGAAAAGTTATTCCCAACCCTGGGAGAGCTAAAAGCTAAAAAGCACTCAAAGCGTTTATAAAGAAATAGTAAGCCATTACGCTGGCTGCCATTACCTTCATTCCTGTTGCGGCCATAAAACCGGCGAAGGAACCCAAAGCTGATTTTAATGCTTTGTCCGTATTATTTCCGCCAATAATTTCACCCACAAAAGCGCCAATTAGTGGACCTAAAACAAAACCAATTGGAGGGAAAAAGATCCCGACTAGGAGACCAAGAATACTTCCCCAAATACCATACGGAGTGCCACCTAATTTCTTTGTGCCCCAAGTGGGTAATACATTATCGAGTACCATCAGTAGAATTATTATAGCAAGCCATACAAGCATAAAAGTGGCTGAAAACGGAGCTAATGTTAATTGGAGTATTATCAGCCCAAGGTAGCTAAATGGCAAACCAGGTATAACGGGTAAGAAGGAACCAATTAGACCGATAAAGATGAATAGAGTGCCAAAAGTAATCCAGATAATTTCCATAGTGTTGCTATTTGTGAAGTGATTGGTTCACGTATTTGATGACCTAAAGTTTCGAGAGGGATTTAATTTAACGAATCACAGCCAAATAATATCAGGATTATAGATGTTGGATAATTTGATGACAGATTTATGAAGGATGAACCTAATTTGGGTACAAAGTTACAATAAATCAGAACCCCAGCTATTATTCTATAAATTCTGATAGGAGTTCATAAGAATGTAGCCTAGCATCGAAGTCGGTGATGACATCCTGAATAATGAATTCTTCTACATTATAATCTTTAGCAATTTGGTCAAGCTGCTCTTTCACCATTTCTTGGGTGCCAGCAATAAACTTGGGAATCAGTTTTGTTTCAGGATCATATTTTACAAGCTCAGGAATGTAGCCTAATAATTCGATTGCATTTTCGGGGTGAAATAGTTTCTCATCAAGCTTTCCCTTGCCTAAATTTTTATACATATAGGTGACGGGAGCTAATAACCTTCTCGCTTCCATTTCTGTATCGGCGCAAACGGCATGTACCGACATTATTAACTCGGGGGTTTCTACGGATGTTGCAGCTGTGCTAGGGTTAAACTTTTTAAAGTAATTTTCTGTAATTGAAGGTGCTCCTAGCTGATTTATAAAACCAGCAAATACATAGCGTAAACCTAATAATGCGGCGGCGTCAGAACTCCAAATACTAGATCCCAATAAATAAGCATTAGGCTTAGATTCAACGGAGTAAATGGGAATGGTTGAAAATGCATGGTCTGAAGGGAATGAGTTTTCTAGCCAAGCCAAAAGTTCTGCAAGTTGTTCGTTTGAGTTACTATGGAAACGCTTGCTTCTATCCTGTTGCAAGGCAATGTCGCTTATAGGACCAGTGGTAGCTCTTCCAATTCCCAAATCAATTCTATTTGGATAAATCTCTTCTAATGTGGAGAAAACTTCAGCCACTTTATAAGAGCTATAATGATTTAACAATACAGAACCAGAGCCCACCAAAATCGATTTAGTTTTAGCGGCTATTGCAGCAATCATAATTTCAGGGGCTCGGCCAGCTACTGATGCTGCCGAGTGATGTTCTGCCACCCAAAATCTTGTATAACCTAGTTCTTCTGCCTTTTGTGCTAATTTAATAGTGTTGTGTAGAGCTTGTGTTCTTGTCACCCCTTCGCTTACGGGCGAAATGTCCACAATAGATAATTTCATATTCGAGTAAATCTTAAAATTCGGTTTCTTGGCCTACTAGTTCCCAACCTGCTCTAGTAACTTCTAAATCCATAATGAGATTAGTTACAATTGTTTCTAGCAGATTTTCTTGCTTACCAATGGTTGCTACTTCTGCTTTAATAATTATCTCATCAGGATTCGATTCTACCCCATCTCTATTAATAGAGCGCATTAAAAGCTGATCATTTGTTTCAAAATAGCTCAGTAAACGAAATCGCACTTTCGACTCTATACTCAAAGAACATTGTATAGTAATTTGATAGTAAGTCTCTCTAATTTCAGTTTTTTTATACGCTGAAATTTTTCCTAATCGATTACTTATAGGTCTTAGAATTAAATGAGTTGAAACTACGGCAGTAGTAGTAAGCAGTGCTTCTATGAACAAACCCATTCCAGCTAATGTTCCAACTGCGGCCGAGCACCAAATAGTAGCGGCGGTATTAAGTCCTCTAATATCAAAACCGTCTTTCATTATAACCCCGGCGCCAATAAAACCGATACCAGTAACGATTTGCGCGGTTATTCTACTTGGGTCACCGGCCGACATGCTGTAGATATCTATGGATAATAAAACATACGAAGCCGCACCAATAGCCACCAGGGTGTTAGTTCGTAAACCAGCGCTTTTTTGTTGCCACTGGCGTTCAAAGCCAATAATGCCACCAAGTAAAAATGCAGAGCCTAACCGCAAGACGTATTCAGTAATTTCTACAAGTCCATCCATAAAATATCACGCTTAATTTTTATAACTGTAAATATACTCAACATAAAGCCACTGAATGTTAAAATAAATAGTGTGCTAAAATTCTAGAAAATATTTATATAAAATAGCCTACAAATTAAAGCCATCAAAAACACTATCGATTTATTCAAGCAAAGGTCGAAATGCTAATACCTCTAGCTTAGAGCGGTTAATACTACTACTTTTTTCCCCTCGTTTCTTGCACCCTAGTAAGGGTTTAGGTATAATCACAGGCTTTAATGTTTGAATTTAATATTTAACCAACCTCTCTAATCTATGGCAAACGGTACAAACGGTGGTGAACCTACGTTCTTTGGGCATCCAAAAGGCTTATCAACCCTCTTTTTTACGGAAATGTGGGAAAGGTTCAGTTATTACGGGATGCGTGCACTACTCATTATTTTTATGGCTGCTCCCGTTGTGGATGGTGGTTTTGGCTTTGATGATAGAATGTCGGGCGCAATTTATGGATTATATACCATGGGCGTATATCTACTTGCATTGCCTGGAGGTTGGGTAGCAGATAGATTATTCGGATTAAAGAAATCCGTTTGGTACGGCGGTATTATTATCGCTTTAGGTCACTTTACAATGGGGCTTCCAGGTATTTTAAAATTATTTGGAATGGATTCAGGAATGACTGTAACCGCTTTCGATACCAATTCATTTTTCATCGGTCTTATTCTTGTGGTGCTAGGTACTGGGCTACTAAAACCAAATATTAGTGCAATTGTTGGTGATTTATATGAAGGTAAAGACGGTGCTAAAAGAGACGCTGGTTTTTCTCTTTTCTATATGGGTATTAATATTGGTGCACTTATAGCTCCAATTATTACGGGACTTTTAGCAAAAACAGATTGGCATTTAGGCTTTGGTATTGCAGGTTTTGGTATGGTATTAGGTCTTATTCAATATAAACTTACAAGTCATCATTTAGATGGAATTGGTGAGTTTACCCCTCCCAAAGATGAGAAAGAAGCCCTGGAATTAAAGTCGGTAAGTAATAAAGCTAAAATAGTATTTGGCTCATGTGTTGGGCTTTTAGTTTTAGCATTCGCAGGTATTATTCCTATTGACGCCCCTACCATTGCGGGTGCCTCTGGCGTAATTATTGCCATTGTTGGATTTGGTTACCTCACGTACGTAGCATTATTTGGCGGTTTAGATGAAGCGGAAAAGAAAAAGGTAGTTGCCATAGGAATTATATTTGCCTTTGCAGCGGTATTCTGGTCAGGTTTTGAACAAGCCGGCTCAACATTAAATTTGTTTGCAGAGCGATTTACAGATAAAACTGTTTTTGGCTGGGAAATGCCCGCTGCTTGGTTCCAATCAATCAACTCAATATTTATCATCATCTTTGCACCTGTGTTTGGGGCAATGTGGGTTTGGTTAGCAAAACGAAATCTGGATCCAAGGTCGCCAATTAAATTTGCGATGGGTCTAGTATTATTAGGGGTTGGTTTTTTAGTGATGTATTTCGCTACTAAAATTGCCGCTGCTGGAAATCTTGCAGCTCCAACTTGGTTAATTTTCACCTACATGTTTCACACCTTTGGTGAGCTGAGTTTAAGCCCGGTTGGTCTAAGTTTAATTACCAAACTTGCTCCTAAAAAATTCTCTGGACAAATGATGGGGATTTGGTTTTTAGCTACTTCACTAGGTAATTTATTAGCAGGATTAATTTCTGGATCAGCAAGTGGTGGCGATGCAGAAGCATTAGCAAATATGCCTCATCAATACATGATTATTGTTGCTACAACCATTGGTGCAGGTGTTTTACTGCTACTCATTTCTAAACCAATGAAAAAACTAATGGGCGACGTTCACTAGAACAAAATTCTCGGATTCTAAACAACGAAGCGTTGTTGGAGCTAGTAAGTCGCTATTATGAGATTGCCATCCCGCATTCTCGGGACTCCGCTGCGTACCTCGCAAAGACAGGTGGCTATTGGTTACATCCAAATGCCGCCTTTGGCGGCAATGACGAGTACGTCATGTGAGTGCTATTGCCAGCAGTCAATACCCGACCGCAGGGAGGTTAGAGCTATGATAAAATGCCCTGTCATCCTGAACGAAGCGCATGCGGAGTGAAGGATCTCCATAAATCATACCATAATTTCTCTCCTCGTTACGAACGAGACGATTATAACCAAGGAAATGGTATGCACAGTTAAAGAGAAGTTGCTTCATAAGGAACCAGAGGTTCAGACATGCTTTACGAACGGGACGTTCGTAAAGAGGGAAAGGAATCTATACAATTCTAGTAAGACTCAACGCATGCATCATTTAACAAAACCAATCAATATGAAGCTGAGTCTGTTTAACGAGTTAATTTGTTTCCCCGAACAAACATAGCCCCGAGATTTATCTCGGGGTAAACAGATTAAAAACAGATATCGGTGGGTATGCTTGTTTTATAAAAGATGCGTTTAAATCCACCGAATTTAGGCTAGATTCAAATTAAGAGCACATCTTCAGACTTCACTTAGCAATCCTCAGGCTCTTTACACACTTTTGCGGACGGAACTAAAACCGTTTAGCTATACCAAAAGTAAAGTATAGATTATCGCCATTACCGTAAATTAAACCCGCATCAAGCTGAAAAGAAGAATCTAGTAAATAGGTTACACCACCCTCCACAATATCGCTTGAGAAGTTTTCATCAAAAGTAACAGCATAACCAAAATATGCAGCGGTTTGGTTGTTGATTGCAACACTTGGAGTAAGGTTAAAATTGAAGGAGCCATTTTCAATACCGTTCACAAAATCGCCGTAGCCAAAGTTTGAGTTCAACGCCCAGCTATCATTGATGGAAAAATCAGCCAAAACCATAAAACGAGTTAAATAATATTCATAATTCGAGTTCAAGAATGGGAGATTTGTTCTACTGAACAAGGAAAGGTTAAGCCTATCATTTTGGAAAGATCCCAATGCATATTTAAGAGCTATGGACTGTGAGCTTACTTGTGCTTTATCCACTCCATCAATAAATAAAAGTGAACCAGCGTTGAACTGAACTTCTAAGTTATTCATTAAGCCAGTACGGAGATACAGTTGGCCGAAGTCGTTAATATTTTTATTAAGGAAACCGCCAGCTTCAAGAAAAAGTGTTTGAGTGGGAACCACAAAAGTTCCATAACCAGCACCAGGCCGATCAGAAGAAATATTATCTTGGGCAAAAAGTGAAGTTGAAGAGAAGCAAAGAATTAAAAGAAAAAGTGTAAGTAACCGATTATTCATAGTGGATGATTAAGCTTATATTTGTTTAAAATAATAATACAAAGAAGATGAACTCAATCATACAGAATTCTTTAATCGCCGCCATCGCAACTCCCATTGGTGAGGGGGGAATTGCCGTAATTCGTGTTTCGGGTAAAGATGCCATTGCAACGGTAAACCGAGCTTTTAGAGGGAAGGATTTAACTGCTCAAAAATCACACACGGTTCATTTTGGTAGAATTATAGATAAAAATGGCAATCCTGTGGATGAAGTTTTGGTCACTTTATTTCATTCCCCAAAATCATACACGGGTGAAGAAACGGTAGAAATTGCTTGCCATGGTGGGGTGCTCATCACACAAAAAGTACTAGAAACCGTATTGGCACTTGGTATTAAATCTGCCGAAGCTGGGGAGTTTACTCAGCGTGCTTTTTTGAATGGAAAGTTAGATTTAGACCAAGCAGAAGCTGTAGCCGATTTAATTCATGCAAAAAGTATAAAAGCAGTAGATGCCGCACATCAACAATTAGAAGGGAGATTAGGGGCGCATATAAAAGAGTTTCGTCAGCAAATTATTGATGCTACGGCAATGATTGAATTAGAACTCGATTTTATTGAAGAAGACGTAGAATTTGCCAACAAAGAACAGCTCCAAAAATTACTAGAAGATGTGGATACTGAAATTTCTAGTTTATTGGAAACCTATGAAGCAGGTCGCCTAGTTAAAGATGGCGTAAAAACGGTGCTTATTGGCCGCCCGAATGCAGGGAAATCAACCTTACTTAACACATTAGTTGGTAGCGAGCGGGCTATTGTTACTTCCATTGCAGGAACCACACGCGATACTATTGATGTGGATTGGAATTACGATGGATTATTGTTCAGGCTGATTGATACGGCAGGCCTTCGTGAAACGGATGATGTTATAGAAGCGGAAGGGGTGAAACGATCCCAAAAAGCATTTGAGCAGGCCGATTTAGTAGTCTACCTCAAAGATTTATCCCATCCTTTTACCAACGAAGAACGCTCCGAGATAGCCGCATTCCAGCAACGTGCAGGCGAAACACCTTTCATTTTAATAGGGACAAAAGCCGATCTTGAAATAGATCAAGAGTGGCGGACTGAATTTGATTTAAAAATATCAGCGGCTAAAAACGATAAGATTGATGAGCTGAAAAAACTCTTGCGCGATAGAGCTCTCGAAAACAAACATTACGATGCGTCAAGCTTGCTGGTTACCTCTACTCGCCACCGTGATGGGTTGCAAAAAGCTCAACAGCACGTGCAGGCTGCGCTCGACGGCTTGGAAATGAATATAACGGGGGATTTTCTCTCTATAGATTTGCGAGCCGCCCTAAACGAATTAGGCGCCATAACCGGCGAAATCACCAACGAGCATATCTTAGATTCTATCTTTTCGAGGTTTTGTATTGGGAAGTGATTATTAGGAATTAGGGGCTTCGAAATTAGTCTCGAGATTCGGGATAGTGATGTGCTTGAATCTCTGAAAACCACTAACATACCCCTCGTTACGAACGTCCCGTTCGTAATGCCTGCCAGAACCTCCGGTTCCAGAGGATGAGTAAATTCAGGTTTCATGAGCCATGATTCCATTCAAATTCCATCGTGTAAATCAATAAAATCAAATAAATCACAGTTCAAAACCTAGGAATTGGAGACACAGGAAGTCAGAAGTCAGAATGATTTTCAAACAGCTAGATTTCTACTTGATTGTATAAAAGATGTGGCAAATACACGTAGAAGAATCCACATTACATTAGATATAGGTCGCATTTTTTCTGACTTCTGACTTCTGACTTCTCTCAAAACTCACCCCTCAAAACTCATACCTTCTTTATATTTAATTCATTCACTAGCTGTAACTTTGTATTTTAGGCAATTCTTAAGAAAGCGTTAGTCAATTCTAAATAAGGTGTCATTAATTTAAGCAATGAGAATTCTAGTTGTAGAAGATGAAGATGGAATCGCTTCTTTCCTGAAACAAGGATTGGAGGAGGAAGCTTTTGCCGTAGATGTAGTGGATGAGGGCAAGAAAGGTCTGGAAATGGCGCTTTCAGGCGAGTACGATCTTCTGCTCTTGGATTGGATGCTACCGGGCATAAGTGGAATTGAGATTTGTAGACAATTCCGAAAGATAGACAAAGAAACTCCCGTTATATTTTTAACCGCCAAAGATACTACCGACGAAACCGTATTTGGTTTACAAGCTGGTGCCAACGACTACATCAAAAAACCCTTTCACTTTGAAGAACTCTTAGAAAGAATTAGAGTTCAACTTCGGCCAAAATCAGGAGAACATTCCGTTTTTAAACTCGGGGATATAACTCTAAATACTGACACTTATCAGGTGCACAAAGGAGAAACTGAAATCAGCCTTACCCCCAAAGAATTTGCCTTGTTAGAATATCTAATCCGAAATAAAGGTAGGGTTTGTAGACGAACGAGGATTATTGAAAGTGTCTGGGATATTCACTTCAATTACGACACGGGAGTGATTGACGTTTACATTAATGCACTACGGAAAAAGCTTAAAATCACAGAAAAAGAAAATTATATCCAAACCGTGCGTGGTGTAGGTTATATAGCTAAAGAATCATGAGCGTACCCTTCAAAAATCGCATTGCAATGTATTATATGATAGTAACCGCTATTATTATGATGGTTGCTTTTGGCTTTGTGTATTTCATTGTTCACAGTACAGTGATGAGTCATTTAGATGATGATTTAGCGTATGAAGCTGCCAAACATAGTGACGAAATTAAAATTTCGGGCGATGACATTCATTTTATGAATAAAGCGGAACTAGAAGAGTGGGAGCATACAGTAGTGCAGGTGTATCCTGTTTTTATTCAGCTTTATGATAAGGATGGTAAAGCAATGGATAAATCGCCAAACCTTAAAGGCGCTGATTTGTCATTTAGAGAGGAGAAATTTGGCGGTTATTTTGATGAAAAAATAAATGGTAGAGCTATTAGGCAAGCTCAAATACCTATCGAGCAAGACGGTAAAATTAAAGGATATATTTTAACGGCGGTATCGTCAGAGTCGTCTATATCGGTTTTGAAAAGCTTGAGAAATGTACTCTTTATATCATATCTGGTTATACTTGCTGGTCTTTATTATATATCTCGGTTTTTAGCAGGCAGAAGTATTTTACCCATCCAAGCAATAACCAATACCATCACAAGAATTTCGAAAAACAACTTGAATGAGAGGGTAGAACTTCCACAAAACAAAGATGAAATTCATGTGCTTGCAGTAGGTTTCAACGCTTTACTAGATAGAATTGAAGAAGCTATTCAGCGCGAAAGACAGTTTACTTCTGATGCTTCGCATGAATTGAGAACTCCACTTTCTACACTTCGGGGAACTTTAGAGGTTTTGATACGAAAGCCACGCACCCAAGAGGAATATGAAGAGAAAATTGAATATAGCCTCTCCGAAATAGACACCATAGCTGCAAAACTTGAACAGCTATTTTTGCTCGCTCGGTTAGATACAAAATCTGATTTGCCAGTAAATGATTTGGTAGCTCTAAACCTACTTATAGAAGAGATTTTGCAAAGGCAGAAGAAAAGTGTCATTGAGAAAGAGCTTAAAATCGATTTCCAATTTCCAAAAAATGAACCCCTTCCAGTGCCACGCTATTATGGCCAATTGATCATTGAAAATATTTTAAGTAATGCTATAAAGTATTCACCTTCTGGCACAGAGATAAGTATCGATATTGGAATAAAAGACGATAAGATTGTGTGTACAATTCAGGATGAAGGTATTGGCATTAAAGAAGAGGATTTAGAGCATATCTACGAGAATTTTTTCCGTTCAGATTGGCTCAATCACAAAGAAATTACGGGGACGGGATTGGGTTTATCCATCGTTAAAAAATCAGCTGCCGCAATTCAGGCTACTCTAAATATCGAGAGTGTTTTAGGTAAAGGGACCACTGTTACCATCTTATTTTAAGCAAATCTTAAGAATGCCTTGAGCTAGATTTAGGATACCGGTTTTACATTGAAGTGTTTACTAAATAAACCTTCGCCATGTTAGATCGAATTATTCAATACAGTATCCATCACAAACTGATTGTGCTGCTTTTTTCAGTAGTAGTTATTGGTTTTGGAACATATTCCTTATTTAATCTGCCAATTGGTGCCGTTCCAGATATCACGAACAACCAAGTTCAGATAATTACTACCTCACGCAACCTTGCTACCGAAGAGGTTGAAAAGTTTTTGACCTACCCCGTAGAACTTGAGATGGCGAACCTGCCAGACGTTAAAGAAATTCGTTCTATTTCAAAATTCGGGCTTTCTGTTGTTACCGTAGTTTTTAACGATAGAATTGGGACTTACCTGCCACGTCAATTAATTGCTGAAAAAATTCAAAGTGCGGAGGAAAAAATACCGGCAGGTTTTGGGAAACCTTTTATGGGACCGATTTCTACCGGCTTAGGAGAGATTTACCAATATACTATTGAAGTCGATTCTGCCTACCAAAATGACTACTCATTAACCGACCTCAGAACTATACAAGATTGGGTTGTAAAAAGACAATTATCTGGAATACCTGGTGTAGTGGAGGTGAATACTTGGGGCGGTTATCTCAAAGAATATGAGGTGGCATTAAATCCAGAAAAACTAAGGAATCTAAACATCTCGTTAGCTCAAACCTTTAGTGCTTTAGAGAAGAATAACAGCGTTGCTGGCGGTGGTTATATAGAAAAAACAAACCAAGCTTATTTTATTAGAGGCGAAGGTTTGGTTACTTCTTTAGAGGATATTGAAAATATTGTAATCGAAAATAGAAATGGAACTCCCATTTTTATTAAAGATGTAGCCAAAGTTGGCTTTGGATATGCTACTCGTTTCGGCGCAATAACAGGAAATGGCGAAGGGGAGAAAGTTCTTGGCCAAGTTATGATGCTTAAAGACGCGAACTCTAATGCTGTAATTGACGCAGTGAAAGAAAGAGTTTCTGAAATCGAAACTACATTACCACCGGGCGTTCATATTAATGCCTTTCTAGAACGTAGTGAGCTGATTGGAAAAACAACACTAACTATTGCAGAAAACATCATATTTGGTTCGTTAATAGTGGTGTTTGTCGTGGTTTTACTGCTAGGAAATGTACGATCTGGGCTGGTGGTTGCATCGGTTATACCCATGAGTTTGTTATTCGCATTATCAATGATGTACATTTTTGGGGTAGATGCGAACTTAATGAGTTTAGGAGCCATCGACTTTGGTATAATCATTGATGGGGCCGTTATTATTGTTGAGTTTATTGCATTTAAAATAACTGCAGAAAGAGTTCACATTGCCACTCTCGGTAAAAAAGAGAAGCAGTCTTTTATTGATAAGATTACATTTCAGGGGTCTTCAAAAATGATGCACCCTGCAATATTTGGCCAGCTTATCATTATCATCGTTTTTATTCCCATCCTTTCGCTAGTTGGTGTTGAAGGAAAGATGTTTAGGCCAATGGCTCTAGTATTTAGCTTTGCGCTAACCGGTGCAATGATTTTATGTTTTACTTATGTACCAGTTATGGCATCATTATTTATCAAGCCTGAAAATCACGATAAAAAAAATATCTCTACTCGACTTATGGCATTTTTGAATAAAGCGTACAAGCCTACCATGGCATGGGCTTTAAGAGGTAAAGCAGCCGTATTAAGTGTAGCAGTAGTTTTATTACTTGTTGCAGTAGGTTTATTCTCTCAAATGGGGGGCGAGTTTGTACCAACACTTGATGAAGGTGATTTTGTAATTCAGCCCGTCTTAAAAACAGGAACTTCTTTAAGTAAAACCATTGAAACAACTACTAAAATCGAACAGATTTTAATGGATAATTTCCCAGAAGTTGCCCAAGTAGTAACAAGGATTGGAGCTGCAGAAGTACCTACCGATCCAATGTCGATGGAGGAAACGGATGTTATAATTAAACTGAAACCCAAAAAGGAATGGGTATCAGCTACTACCAAAGACGGCTTAGCAAACAAATTTAAAGAGGCCCTTTCTATATTGCCTGGCATAGAATATGAGTTTACTCAGCCTATAGAAATGCGATTTAATGAGCTAATTACGGGAGTAAGAGCCGATTTAGCTATCAAAGTATTTGGAGAGGATTTAGATGTGCTTCACACAAAAGCCTTAGAGATAGAGAGAGCCATTGCGCATATTGAAGGTGCCGCAGACATTATTGTTGAAAAAGTAGCGGGCCTTCCACAAATGTCGGTTAAATATGATCGCAGTAAAATTGCCAAATATGGACTCAATGTAGAGGATTTAAATAATGTTATATCAATGGGCTTTGCGGGGGTATCTGCAGGCTCAATTTTTGAAGGGGAAAAACAATTCGATTTAGTGATGAGGTATAACAAAGAGCTAATAAATGATATTGAGCATTTAGAAATGGCAACCATTCAATTAGCAAATGGCAATCAATTACCTTTAAAGGAGTTCGCTTCTATTACTTATGAGAGTGGGCCCGCACAAATTTCTAGAGATGACACAAAACGCAGAATTGTGGTAGGTGTAAACGTTAGAGATAGGGATTTAGAATCGGTTGTAAACGATGTCCAAAAAATTATAACTGAACAAATTAATTTGCCACCAGGTTACACTATCGATTATGGTGGGCAATTCGAAAACTTTAGAGCAGCTAAAGAACGATTAGCTATTGCTGTTCCCGTTGCGCTCGTACTCATTTTTATACTTTTATATTTTGCGTTCAATTCGGTTAGAGATGCATTAATTATTTATAGTGCCATACCATTGTCGGCAATTGGTGGCGTATTTCTACTCTACGTTAGAGGTATGCCGTTCAGTATATCTGCTGGAGTAGGATTTATAGCCCTTTTTGGAATTGCAGTACTTAATGGACTTGTACTTATTAGCGAGTTTAAAGAACTGAAAGCCAATGGAGTTGGGGATGTACATAAAAGAATACTTATTGGGACAAGAAATAGACTACGCCCCGTGCTATTGACAGCTTCTGCAGCAGCACTCGGTTTTCTACCAATGGCTATTTCAACCTCTTCTGGAGCTGAAGTTCAACGTCCACTTGCCACCGTGGTAATAGGTGGACTTATATCTGCAACAGCGCTAACACTAATAGTACTGCCCGTTTTATACTCCATTTTTGATAGAAAAGGAAAGGGTGGTGGCAAGAAGGTTTTGAAAGGTGCCGTAGTATCAATACTCCTACTTGTTGTTCCTGATTTGGTGCATGCACAAAGCAAAACCATCAATGCAGAGCAAGCTGTGCAAATTGCTTTAACAAACAACAGTGGGCTGAAAGCTTCCTCGCAACGTATCGATCAAAGTCGAAATCTAATGGGTAGCGCTATAGATGTGAACAAAACCGAGTTCTATTTCACAAAAGATAATACGCACATGTCGCCCAGAAATAATGAACCTTTAGATGTTTATGGGGTTAGCCAAACCTTTCAGTTCCCTACAATCTATGCTGCAAAAAGGAAGGTTATAAAAGAACAAACTCAGTTAAGTAGAGATCTTTATGCTTTAGATAAAAGGGAGTTAACGAAGGCGGTATTTCAAGCTTATGAAGAGGTGGTTTATTGGCAGGAAATGCTGCAGAACTACGAATACTTAAATGAGCTTTATACCTCCATATTATCGGCAGCGAATAGAAAATATGAACTAGGTGAATCTAACTATCTTGAAAAGTTAACGGCAGAATCGAAGCAACAAGAAATCTCAGTTCAGTATCAACAAACTAAAGAAGCTGTTAACAAAGCATACATTCAGCTACACCAATGGCTGCAAACAGATTCTACTTATGCTGTCAGCGATTCTAGCCTTGCACAGATTCCATTAAAAGCGATAGATATATCTAGCCATCCAGCGCTAGCTTATTATTCTGATGCTATAAAATTATCTGAACGTAAGCTAACTCTCGAAAGACATAATCTACTACCAGATTTAAATGTGTCTGTTTTCCATGCAACAAATACGGGCGTAAACGCACGCAGTTATACCGGTTTTCAGGTAGGTGTTGCCATTCCAATCTGGTTTGGAAATGCTAAATCAAAAATTAAAGCTGCTAAAACAGAGGCTTCTATTATGGAATACGAAGCTGAAAATTATAAAGTACAGCTCAGTTCAAAATATAGTGCTCTGTTATCAGAATTGAAGCAGCACCAAGAAGGCATAAACTATTACCAAGCAACCGGGCAAAAGCTATCAGAAGAATTGATTGCACACGCTCAAAAGGCATTTAAAGGTGGCGAGCTAGACTTTCTACAGTACACCCAACTTCTTGAAAATGCCAAAAATATCGAGTTAAACTATTTATCATCTCTGTTTCAACACAACATCCTTGTGTTAGAACTAAACTACTTAATGAACTAATATGAATACTTATAGTAGCACCAAAAAGCCAAATAACAGATGGATATATTTTTCATTAATCCTTCTGCTTCCACTGTCATCTTGTTTTTCTAATGAGGATGCCAGCCAAACGGGGGGAAGTAATGCAGAAGGGATGGAGGAGTTGGCAAACACTCATTCTCTAAGTGACGCCCAATTCCAGTTTTCGAAAATGGAGCTTGGCAAGCTAGAAATGCACAGTTTTAATCAGATTGTGAAAGCCAATGGAATGCTTGACGTGCCTCCCCAAAGCAATGTTTCCATCAGCCCATATTATGGTGGCTATATTAAAATGATAGATCTTCTGCCTGGGCAAGCGGTTAAAAAGGGACAGACATTACTTGTTCTCGAAAATCCAGAATATGTACAGTATCAACAAGATTTCTTGGAGATTCAAAGTCAGCTTAAGTACTTAAAATCTGACTATGAAAGGCAAAAAGCTCTGTATGCCGATAATGTTAGTTCAGAAAAGAATTACTTAAAAGCAGAGTCTGATTATAATGTTGCTCGCGCCAAGCGTAATGCGCTAAAAGCGAATCTAACATTGATGAATATTGATGCAAACAAGCTAACACTCGATAATATTCAAACTAGAATAACCTTGTCATCGCCTATTGATGGTTTTGTCACACAGGTTAATACAACTATGGGGGCTTACGTTAATCCTTCTGATGTAGCTATTGTGATCATAAATAATGAGCATCTTCATTTAGAATTGAGTGTATTCGAAAATGACATTTCAAAAATAGCAATTGATCAGCTTATTCTATTCAAAACACATAGAGCAAAAGGCGAAATTTATGAGGCAACCGTTCATTTAATTAATAAAGCCGTAGATGCTGAAAATAGATCCATAAATGTGCATGGACATTTAATAGAGGAAAAAAATGAAACACTGTTTAGCCCAGGCATGTATATAGAGGCAGATATTATCACAAGTTCTGCGAGTGGTCTAGCCTTACCAAGCGAAGCAGTAGTAGATATAGATGGTGTTCATTATGTGTTGGTACGAACAAACCCGACATCCCACACCTATCTACAAAAAGAGGTCAAAGTTGGCCTTACCGACAAAGAGTATTCTGAAATCCTTAATCATTCAGATTTTACGGAAGGCGCAGAATTCCTAGTTAAAGGTGCCTTTAACCTAATTAGAGAATAATTATTTAGATGAAGTTTTAAAATGGACGGAATGTCACAACATATAATCAACTGTAATATACTAAGCCTGAGCATTCTGCTCGGGACTTTATTATTAGCTATTGGTTTATTTACAGCGCATTCTAAAACTAAAATAATTGCAGTATTACTATTATTATTGAGCTCTATTTCGACAGTAGTTATTTTTTATTTAGGCAAAGTGAATCTAGATTTGGGATGGCAGCAACTCGAGGCGAGTGAAACACTGGTTCATTTCCACCAAAAAAATATAGAATTCTTATTGGTCACTGCTGTTTTGTTAGGAATCATTTCTTCTGTGAACTTGATTTTATACTTCAAGAAATCAAAATTCATTAAAGTAGCTTATGTGGCTACTTTACTCATATCTCTAGTGGTAAGTGTAGAGTCTTATTTAGTCGTTAAAAGTGGCCATGAAATTATGGCAACCGACAAATCCCCCAGCACTCAAGTTATAGAGATAGATTAGTAGCGTAAGGCAATCAATATTCTTTCTCGTGAATTTAGCCGTTACCAACTCTGTTAGGGTTTCAAACCCTGACAGAGTTGAACTAAAGAATGATTCGAGGGGTGTTTTGGTAGTGGGTGAAGTGGTATGAGTAACGGGTGACGAGTAATGGAACGGGTTATGAGGTGTACACTTTGAGTTTTGAGGAGATAACTTCTGTATTCTGTGTTCCTCAGTCCCTCAGTCCCTCAGTCCCTCAGTTCCCAATTCCTCAAATTTTGAACTGTGATTTATTTGATTTGTGTGATGCGCATGATGGGATTTGAGCTGTTAGCAATGCTCATTTCTAATCCCCAATTTCTTAATCACTATCCAGGAGTCTTGGGACTAACTCCTGAACTCCCGAGTTTTGAACTATGGTTTATTTGATTTGCTGGATTGGGTTTGGCTAGTAAAAAAGCTCATTCCTCAAAACTCACTGCTCATTCCTAGCCAAATCCACCACTAATCATTCTTAGCAATAACCCAGATGGCATGTATAATGCCAGGTATAAAACCGAGTAGGGTTAAAAGGATATTAATCCAAAAAGCAGGTTTGATGCCTACTGTAAAAAATACACCTAAGGGCGGCAATATTATTGCTAAAATGATACGAAGAATACTCATGATAGATCTTTTTGTGATGGGTAGCTGAGAGCCAATATAACATTACTCAACAATTAAAGAATAAGAATTCATGGCGCAGAAAAAAAGCCCAACTCAATGAGTTAGGCTTTTAGAAAATATAAATAGCTGTAAGTAATTACTTAGTTGGTGCTATCGTTCTGCGTGTCATTAACAGGTGGCATTACAGGAACTGCAGGCGTTGTTTGTGCCGGGGCACTCACATCGGGCGCAACAGCACCCTCTTGCAGAACACTACGATTTATGGTGCCACGATCTATAGCAAAGTTAGCGAGTATGCATAGCACTAAAAATGATCCTCCAAAAATGCTTGTAGCTTTTGAAAGTAAGTCAGCTGTGCGTCGAGCACCTAGCCCAGAGCTACCTCCAAGACCGCCTCCACCGCCGCCCATGCCAGCAAGGCCGTCGCCCTGTCCACTTTGTAATAGCACTACAAGTATAAGTAAAACACAGATTATGGTAATAATTGCGATGAGTATGTTATAAAGCATTTTCTAATTTCTTAAATTATTTCACAAGAGCATAAATATATCTAATTTTATATACTATCCCAAGCAAAAGCTCTTTAAAACTAATCATAGGAAAACATATGCAAGATTATGGGAATAGTGTTGGAGATTTCCTAGAAAATTCGCCAAACCTAGCTGCGAATTTATTTAAAACTATTGGGGTAATTCTTGTTCTATGGATAATAAGAATTTTAATTTTAAAATTTGTTTACCGCAATGTAGATAGCAAAAGAACTCAGTATAAATGGCGTAAGAACTTAACCTATGCCTCTGCAACTATAGGGCTACTTCTTATTATCCAAATTTGGTATGCCGGTGTAAGTAATTGGGGTACTTTTTTAGGTTTACTTTCTGCGGGTATTGCCATTGCCCTTAAAGATCCTGTTACAGATATAGCCGCCTGGTTATTTATTTTATGGAGAAAACCCTTTGATGTGGGTGATAGGATTCAAATTGGTGAGTCAAAAGGGGATGTAATAGATATACGACCATTCAAATTTACTATTCTCGAAATTGGTAATTGGGTTCACGCCGATCAAAGTACGGGGCGTATAATTCATGTCCCAAATAACTCAGTATTTACAGAACACTTAGCAAATTACACCAGCGATTTTCAGTTTATATGGAATGAAATTCAAGTGATGGTAACATTCGAAAGCAACTGGAAAAAAGCTAAGAAAATACTCGAAACAATAGTTAATGAGGAATCTGCCGACTTTGTAGAATATGCAGAATCACAGGTGAAAAAAGCAGCTAAATCCTATTTATATCGAATACGAATATTTAACTCCTATTGTGTATACCGATGTGAAAGATAGTGGCATAAATCTATCTGTTCGCTATTTAACAGATCCCAGGAAAAGAAGGAACTCAGAACAAGTAATTTGGGAGAGAACATTGGATGAATTTGACCTCTGTTCTGATATCGATTTAGCGTATCCAACCATCCGATACTTTGAAAATCCTAAAGAGGGTAAGCCTGGCAAAAGCGGACCATCTATATAAAATTAATCATCTTCACGAAGCTTGGGTATTGGTTGAATCAATTCCTTAGAGTTTTGGGTTGGGTCGTTCACTAAATCTGGCACTCGGTATACTGCTAAATCTGGAATTAGCGCGGTATCTTTAAATTGTGTTGAAATTATATTCATTGCATTTCCGCTAAGCCATTTGTTAAAATCGGCTGGTTCTAGAATACAGGGCATGGTTTCTTCAAGTGGTTTTAGAAGAACATTAGCCGGCATGGTTAATACCGCAAATTGGATATTTACATTGCCATTGGCATCGGTATATTCGGAATAAAATCCAGCCAAGCCTAATACTGGTAGCGAAAGTCGACGCACATAAAAAGGTAACGGATCTTTCACGGTTTTCTTCCACATATAAAAGCCACTTGCAGGAATAATACAGGGACGTTGTTGAACAGCCACCGAAAACTCAGAATTGCTAAGCACCTTTTCTATATCCATTATAGCGATGTCTCGTTCATTATTTTCTGAGATACCCCACGTTCCCTTTTCTATACGCAGGGTTTCATTTCCCAATATAATGGGCATGGGCGAGCCAGGTAAAACATTAAAGGAAGGCGTATACATAGAGTTTGAACTCGATTGAACTCCAAAAGTAGTATCAATTATTTCTTTGTGGGCGTTTAAAACATATCTTTGCATAATAATCAGCGGTATTTTATTCGAATTAAATTACAGGCACCCCTAGTAAACTCTAACAGTAATGCTCTTAGTATGAATCCATTTTATAATATAGAAGAAAAAAGGTTCCGTGCAGGTATTCGCTTGTTGCTTTATGTAATACTTACAATCATTTGTGTTATTCCCATAAGCCTTATTGCTCAACCAGCATTGAAATATATAGCAACAGCTATCGCTTTTTTTATTGCGGCATATTTGGCAACACGGGGTTTAGATAACAGAAAGCTCTCAGGTATTGGCTTAAGTTGGAACAGAACTTGGTTTAAGGAATTTATTATTGGTGCATTAATCGCTTTTATTGCACAAACACTCATTTTTCTGATAGAATGGCAAAGTGGCTGGCTCGAAATTAAAGGCTTTGGTTGGAATAGAGTGGGCGAAGAGTTCTGGATATTATCTATAGGTTTTGTGTTTATTCAAATGCTCTCGGTGGGGTTTTTTGAAGAGATTTTATTTCGAGGATATCCTATTCGAAACCTAGCGGAAGGCTTTACATTTGGGAAACTTTCACCCCAGGTAGGATTACTTATTGCCGTAATTCTCACATCCTCATTATTTGGAATCGCTCATGCTACCAATCCAGAAGCTAATCTAGTATCAACTTTAAATATTATTCTTGCAGGCTTTATGTTAGCACTTCCATTTGTATTAACAGGAAGTTTAGCACTATCAGTTGGGATCCATTTTTCATGGAATTTTGTGATGGGTGGAATTTATGGGCTCCCTGTAAGTGGCGTAGGTGTTCGGCGTTCTTTAATACAAGTGCACGAAGTGGGACCAGATATTTTTACTGGAGGTAAGTTCGGGCCAGAGGCAGGGCTTACAGGAATTTTTGGGATGCTATTAATCACGTTTTTAATCTATGCATATCACAAGAAGAAGTATGGAAAAGTTGGGGTACATTCCTCATTTTTAAAAAATTATCTCGATGGTAGAGAAAGTTTTAGCGGAAAAGATGAGCTTGTTTAACAACTTTCGTATATTCTAGCCGTCCGATCCCAAGTGGGGGTGGACATTGATCTTTGAAAATTGAACTATAACGCCAAAAGAAGAAGAGGTGTATACATTGTCTTTTGCAGAATATGGTCTGAGTCCTGAACTAATGAATGGACTGACCGATACAAGAATAGAAAAACCAACACCTCTCCAGAAATTAGTAGTACCTGTAGCATTACAAGGCAGACATTTGCTTGTAAAAACTGAAGCTACAGACGAGGGAGCATTTTTAATCCCGGCACTACAAGCACTTACAACCAATGGAGAGGTTTCAGGCACACGAGTTTTAATATTAACACCATCTAAAGAGCGAGCTAAAGTAATAGACGAGCTAATTTGGGCTCTCGGTTATCACGCACAAATAAGTAGCGTCTCAGTTTCCATGAATGGGAACAAAAAAGAGCATGAAAGTGCCGTTTTAGATGGGGCACCAGTGATTGTTGCAAATCCTGGGCAGTTAGTTGACATATTGGAGAAAACCAAATTTCGCTTTAATAATATCACTACAATAGTGATTGATAAAGCGCATGAAATGGAAAATTTTAACCTAGTTAGTAGGGTGAGGTCTATCTTTAAAGCAATAGACAACGATCCTCAGGTGATGGTTTTTTCTGCGTCTATTAATAAAGCAACTCAAGAGCTAGCTAAATCTATGCTCAAAAATCCTGAGTATATTGGCTTAGAGGAAGAGGAAATCGCCTCACTAAATAAGCAATTAGAAGCAGCCTCAGCACCTCCAGCGCAGCCAATTGATGAAGAAACAGCACAGAAACGCTTAGATAAAGTGTCTGTAAAAGTTGTTCTGAATCCAGAGAAAAATGGCAAAAAAGAAGATGAACAAGTATCAGACTCTGAAGCTCAAGAATCTTCTAAAAAATCTGAAAATGAAGTGGCAGCTACGCCAACAGAAGTTGGGAACGACGGTGAGGATCAAGAAGAGGTTAAGGCTGAAAGTGATTCTAAAGCTGAAGTCATAAATCCTGAAGAAAAGCTGAAAGAAGCGAGTATTAAAGTTGTTTTAAATCCTGATAAGGAAGAAGAAAGTGCTGAGAAAGTAGAGGAGTCTAAAGTTGAGACTGAATCGACTGATGCAAACACTGATACTAAAGCGCCAGCAAAAGCAGAATTTGATGTTGATCCTGAAGAGAAATTAAAATCAGTCAGCATTAAAGTTGTACTCAAAAAGGATCTTGAGCCTCAGCCTGAAAATGATAAATCAACAAATGGAAAGGCCAAAGAAGCGCCAGAAGCAATTGATGCTGATTTAACACAAGGCTATATACACGTGCCACCGCGCATGAAAATTTCTACTCTAATGGTACATTTAGAGAAATCTCCATTAGATAAAGTGGTGGTTTTTGCTGCATCAAAGCGCACTACAGATCGTTTGTTCCGCATAATTCTTAAGAAGAATTGGGGCGTAGTAAGTGTGCACGAAGGAATTGATCAGGCTACTTTTGATGAACGTTTTGAGAAGTTTGAAAGTGGCGAAATGAAAGTGCTTTTAGTGGGCGGTATTTCTGCTAAAGACATAGCCATTGATAACGTAAAGCAAGTAATAAACTACGACGTCCCTGGTGATGTTGATGAGTACCGCTATCGCGCTGAGTTGGTAGGTCATGGCAAGGCAACACGAATTGTATCTCTTGTTTCTAAAATGGACAAAGAAGATATGGATCGGATTGTAGCTGAAGCTGGATATCCACCTGTAGAAATTACTCTGCCAGATGAGATTAAAGAGAAGAAGCAGAATAAGAAAGCTGCGAAAAAATCCCCTTCTCCAAAAAAGGCTAAGCCGAGTGCTAAACCTACAAGAAGAGCCAAAGAAGAAAAGCCTAAACGTGGAGAGCGTAGAAAGCCTGCTAAGCGTGGTGCTACTAAAGAACTGCCAAGACCTAGTTATGAAGGGCTCTCAGGTGGTAGAGAGGGTAAAGACTCAGGCGGCGTATTCGGTTGGGTTAAAAAGCTATTTAGCTAATAAATTACCTACTAGTTTAACATATCAATCATTTAAAAGGCCTTCCAAAATCTGGAAGGCTTTTTTTTGGAATGGGAAACATATTAGGTTGTTCCTTTTTAAATGTGTCAACGAATTACCTAAGATCTACAATTCTGAAGGAAGCCTCTTAAAGAAACACAGAACATTTACAGGATTACCATTGCAATTAACCGCAAATACTGTAATAATACAGTTAGTTAACATGAAATGAATAGGAGTTAAAGATGGCAGAATTCATCAAATTATATGAAGATAATATTGAGCCAAGAAAATTGGAACATATTGTAGATGTACTTAGAAATGGAGGGCTCGTTATTTATCCAACTGATACCGTTTATGGATTAGGGTGTGACTTTCAGAATAAAAAAGCACTTGAAAGGCTAGCTTTAATAAAAGGGGTAAGGCTTGCTAAAGCTGACTTCTCATTTATTTGCGAAGATTTGAGGAACCTATCAGATCATGTTAGCCAGATTGAGACGACAAAATTTAAGCTTCTAAAACGTGCTCTTCCTGGGCCATATACCTTTATTCTTCCGGGTGGTAACAACTTACCTTCTACATTTAAAAAGAAAAAGACAGTAGGTATTCGAATTCCGGATAATAAAATTGCCCTTGCTTTGGTAAGGGAATTAGGAAATCCCATTGTAACCACATCTATTAAAGATGAGGATGAAGTGATAGAATATACTACCGACCCAGAGCTCATTTTTGAGAAATGGCAAAACCGAGTAGATATTGTAATTGATGGTGGTTTTGGCGGCAATGAAGCATCTACTGTTATTGACTTGACCGGTAGTGAGCCTGTATTAATACGTGAAGGCAAGGGTGACGTTAACGTATAATTTTATTGCTAAAACTAAATTATTACACATAAAAAAGCCCCTTTAGAAATCTAAAGGGGCTTAGTGAATGCAGCAAAGTGATTAAACTTATACCGTTAAATCTGAAGATGCAGCAAATACAAAATCTTTAATAGCATCGAAAGCTTCTAAAGTTTTGTCGATATGCTCATCGGTATGTGCGGCTGTAGGAATAAGGCGAATCAAAACCGTTCCTCTTGGAACTACGGGGTATGAAACGCCACTTACAAAAACGCCATGCTCTTCGCGTAATTTACGCATAATATCTTGAGCAAGATCTGTACTTCCTTGAGTTAAAACAGGAGTTACAGGGCTTTCGGATGGTAATACATTATAACCAAGTTTTACCAGGCCCTCGCGTAGGCGCATGGTGTTTGCCCATAATTTATCTCGCCATTCTGGGTGCTTTCTAATCATTTTTAAACGTTCACGCGCTGTAACAACCATTGGCAAAGGAAGTGACTTAGCAAAAATTTGGCTACGTACATTCGCTTTCAAAAACTCAATTACACGAGGCTCAGAAGCTACAAAAGCACCAATAAGTGCTACAGCTTTAGCAAAAGTACCAAAGTACATATCAATACCTTCTTGGCAACCCAACTGAGTACCAGCGCCAGAACCGTCATTTCCTAAAGTTCCAAAACCATGAGCATCATCTACCAGTAAACGAAAAGGAACTTCTTTTTTGAGCTCAATAATTTCGTTAAGAATTCCAAGGTCGCCGGTCATACCAAAAACGCCTTCAGTAACTACAAGTATAGAAGAGTTTTCTCTTCCTTTTTGTCTTTCAGCTGCTCTGTAAAGTTGTTTTTTAAAGCTTTCAATATCGTTGTGCTTAAATACCGAAGACTCTGCCATAGCTAACTGCTTACCATCTACAATGCAAGCGTGGCTTAGCTCATCATAAATTAGAAAATCATGGCGGTCAACAAGTGCGTGAATCACACTCATAATACCTTGGTAGCCATAATTAAGAAGTAAAGCTTCAGGTTTGTGCACAAACTCAGCTAGCTCTTGCTCTAGTAATTCATGCTCGGTAGAGTTTCCTGTCATCAGGCGCGCGCCCATAGGAGCACTCAAAGAGTATTTTGCAGTAGCTTCTGTGTCAATTTTTTTAATTTCGGGATTGCTACCAATGCCTAAGTAATCGTTAATACTCCAAACAATTACATCTTTGCCGTTAAATTTCATATCTGGCCCTAGTGGACCTTCTAGTTTTGGGAATGTATAATAACCGTAACCAGCAGAGGTAAATGGCCCTAGGGGACTTGGGCGTCCTTCGAGCTTATCAAAGAGATCCATAAAATAAAATAGTTAAAGAGGAGACTTAAATTGTGTGAATTTGCGATACCGCAAAACGTGACGAATATACGCAATTAAAGCCCTAACTCAAAAAGACAGAGGCTTGGCTATTGGGTTGTTGAGAATGTAATTATAGCCTTTTATAGTAGGCTATGACCGCTTTTTGGAGGGATGTTAAATCTATAATCTTGCTTTAAGAATAAAGAGCCCTTGGTCTATGTCGCTTACAATAATAGTACCGCTTTTAAAAAATGGATAGTTGCTCCATGTGCCAAAGAAATCATCATTGATATGGCTAGCCGGTTCCTCACCCTTATTATCACTTGGGTAGGTATCAAAAAATCCGACCGTAGACATTTTAGCTTTTGCAATATTGTCCATTTTCAAAACCCGTAACCCAGATTTATAATTGGATTGGTACACATAGTTTCCTTTCACATATAAATTATGATCTATACTAAAAGTATCATGCTCGTAATAGCCAACAAAAGTAGGATTGTCTAAATCTATAACATTGTACACATAGGTTTTTGTATTTCTACCCAAATTATACTCATCTAACTCATCATTCAGAATAAAGTACTTTTGATCTTCGGTTAACCAACCTTGATGGGAGTATTGCATGTCGGGGTGGGTAGCAAAACTGATAGTAGTAGGCGCTGTTTTATCAGTCACATCAGCAATTACAAAAGATCGTTCTGCACCACTAAAACAAACTTCTTTGCCCGTATAATCAGTGTCAGGGCCAGAGTAAATCACACATTGAGCATCGTGAATATAAGCTCCCGCTTTAAAAGCTCTATTTGGCAGCCGAGGGGGAGTTTTGTCTTCATAACATCCAGCAAATGTAGGTGCTTTGGGATTTCTAATATCAATTATATGCAGGCCTGCAGTAGCGCAAGTATCTGCAACATAAGAACCAACGGCGTAGGCAAAACCAGAGTCTTCATTAATTAAAATGTTATGTGCATTTGCAATTTTATCATATAACGCATCTTCCGAGAATGTTATAAAAGTGCCACTGTATTGGCGCAACTTTGTTAGATCAAACACCTCCATACCGTGTGCTTGAGCATCGCTAACTACAAACATGTGGTCTTTATAAACTTTCATATCTCGCCAAATGGAACCCTTAGCCATTCCTGCTTTGCCCTTCTCACCAATTCCTACAAAACAAGCGGCATAAGCATCTCTGTTATAGTTTGGTACTTTATATTTAGATGAAACACTAGTTTCAGGTAAAAAGCCAATCACAATAGGATTAGCTGGGTCTGTCACATCAACGAAGGTAACCCCATCTGCCAAACCAACTAAAGCATATTCTTTATTTGTTTCGGGATCCGTCCAACCCCAAATATCATTCACATAAACGCCACCTGCATTGGTTGTGGCATGTAATTCGGTTAAGCCTACATGCGCATACATATCTATATTATCACAAGGGAAGACATCATTCGACATACCATCTACACAAGGGAATGGGATATCAGAAATATCTTTAGTGGTGTCTTTGCAAGAAATCAGGCAAAGTATAAGTAAGGGTAGGAATGTTCTAATTATCATATTGGCGAGCTGATTTGCTAGTGAACTTTAACAATGTATAAAAGTTGAGTATATAAAACATTAGTTAGTTCTAGAACGAGATTTCTTGATGATGAAGCATAAATAAAATGTTAACAAATCTAACCAAACCTAAAAAGTAAGGTTACGATATGCTATATTACGTGTCGAAATAAATACATATTACCTATGCTATTATTAAAATATCTTTCAAAATTACTCAAGGAGCTATCATCTGAAGCCGAACCTAGCCAACTTGCAGGCGGTTTTATTTTAGGGATGATAATTGGATTAACCCCGATAATGTCTTTTCATAATTTAATTATAGTAGTGCTAATTTTAGTGCTTAAGGTAAATATTGGGATGGCACTTTTAAGCTTCACGGTATTTAGTGGAGTAGCATATCTAGCAGATCCAGGATTTCATGCTTTTGGGGTTTGGATGCTAGAACACGACGGCCTGCAAAGTTTATGGACCTCAATCTATGATAATGAGTGGTGGGCTATGACACGGTTTTATAATACTGTGGTGCTAGGCAGTTTTGTAAGTGCATTGCTTTTATGTGTGCCCATGTTTCCACTTACTATATATCTTATAAAAAATTACCGAACGCACATTCATGCAAGAGTGCAAAAAACGAAGTTGATGCAAGCATTGAAAGGAAGTAAGATCTATAGTTTTTACCAGACAGTAAATAAGGTGAGAGGCTAAGAGAAATGAGAATTAAAGGAATAATACTAATTGCCATTATAATAGGAATTGGATTCGGGTTGAATCTGTTTTTCACCAATAGCTGGCTCAAAAATAAGATAGAATACAATGCCAGTGTGGTAAACGAAGCCAAGGTAGAGTTTGATGGTTTTGATTTCAGTTTGTTTCAGCTGAAACTGAGCTGGGATAGGCTGCAGGTTACCAATCCGTCTAATACTATGACAAACACCTTTGAGACGGGGGCAACGGAATTTAAAATGGAGTTCTGGCCACTTTTATGGAAAAAGGTAATTGTAGAAAATGTGCAATTAATGGGGTTCCAGCTAGATACAGAGCGTGAAACGGATGGCTACTTCGAAATGCCAGAAATAGATGAAGAACCAGGTTTTTTCTCAGAGCTAACTAGCCAAATAAGTGGCGAGATTGCTAAGAATGCTCAAACGCAGCTCGACGAAATTAAAACGAGTGTTAATGTAGATAGCTTGCTAGCCAAGATGGATTTACAGGCTGCCCATAAAATGGATTCTTTAAAAACAGGCCTAGAGCAAAATTATTCCAAATGGGAGGATACTTTTAAAGATAATCCCATTGAAAAGAATGTTGCTGAAATTAAAAAAAGCGTTGAGGGTCTTGAAGTTCCTAAGCTTAAAAATCCAAAAGAAGCTATTGCAGCACTCGAAGATGTTAAGAAATTAGCTGAGCAAGCCAAGAAGCTGAAAACAGAAACAGAGCAGCTTAAAAAAGATTTTGAGCAAGATTTCAATTCCACCACTTCAGGTGTAGGGCAAATTGATGGATGGATAAAAGACGATATTGCCAGTGCAGTAAGTGTTGCAAAATTACCTGATTTTGATGTTCAAAATATTGGAAGCGCACTTTTCGGTGGAAATCTATTAGGTGATTTTAATACCTACATTGAATATTTGGCTGTTGCAAGAGAGTATGGCAGCCGATTTATGAGTTCAGAGGAAGAAGAAAAAATAGAGCGTTACGAAGGAAAGAATTATGAGTTTTCCGACAAATACGATTGGCCAGGTTTGTGGCTCAAAAAGATAGAACTATCTGGTAGAACGAACACTCAAATTGATCTCTCTGGTTTAATCACCAATATATCTAGCAATCAAAAGAAAACAGGCTATCCTATTCTTATTGATATTGGCGGTTCTGACAAGAACAATGTATCGCTATCGGTAAAGAGTGAATTAAACTATTTAGGTGCTGAACCTAAAGAAAATGTGGAAGTTGTTTACGATGGCTTCTCACTAAACAAAGCGAAAATCTCGCCATCCAAACTTTTACCCTACGATTTGAAAGCAGGAAAAGGGGAGATTTCTGCAAGCATTAATCTTATTAATAGAAAGATTAATAGTGAAATGAGCTATAAAGCTAAAGGCATTGTTTTTGATTTTGAAAGTGAAGGGAAACCAAAAAACAAGATCGAAGGCGTACTAAGAGATGCAATTTCAGACGTAGATATGGTGTATGCCACAGCCATAGTAGACGGAACTTCCGATAAACTAAATATTAAAGTGCGTTCTAATATTGATGACCTTTTTGTGAATGCGCTTAAAAATACGGTTCAAAAAGAAGTTGATGCAGCTAAGAAGAAAATTGAAGCTAAAGTAACAGAGGAAGTGGCTGCAAAGCGCAAAGAAGTAGAGAAATATGCCAGCGAAAAAGAAGCTCAGCTTAGAGCTGAATATGACAGAATTGAAGCTTCGGTAAATGAGCAACTTCAAAAAGTTGAAGAGAAAAGAGAAGAGCTAGAAAAGAAAAAGAAAGAATTAGAAGACTCTGTAAAAGGCGCTATCAAAAAGAAAATCGGAATAGATTTCTAGAGTAAGTCCGTTGACAGTTTTGGTCTAGCGGATCAGGATGACCCTGAATATTAACCAAAAGCCATCAACGAATACTGCTGGGTTGAGTTCAGAATTAAGATTAAATGATAGAATCTAACATCAAATTGATGTGTTTAATCTCATCTTCATTTACAGTATGCCCCATGCCTGGATAAATCTTTTTAGTAATCTTAGCATTTAAATGCTCGAATACTGAATTGGTTTCGTTTACACGCTCTAATGGAATGTGTGGATCAATATCACTACAACCAAGAAATACGGGTGTTTGCTTAAGATCACCTGTGTAGTTTTCGAGTATCACTTTGTCGCCTATCACGCCGCCACTCAATGCTATTAGTCCAGCATATTTTGAAGGATGACGAGCTACAAATTCTGAAGCCAAACAAGCTCCTTGTGAGAATCCAAGTAAAAATATTTGGTCATCAGTAAAACCATGCTCTTTTGCTATTTCAAGCAGGTTGAATATGGCTTGTAAACCTGAGTTTAAGCCAGGTTGGTTTTGCTCAGTTGGTGCCAAAAAGGAATAAGGATACCATGTACTACCCTGCGCTTGGCAAGCAATAAATGTAATTTTGTCAGTATGATTAAATTCTTGTGCAAACTGGAGAATACTCTCGGCACTAGCACCACGGCCATGAACCATAATCATAACCGCTTTGGCGTCTTTGATATCGGCCCCAGCCATTAAAACTGGCTGGTTTTGATGTGGGCCGACGAAATTGGTATTTGATGTAATTCTTAACAATGTTTTTATAAATCTAAAGCTGGGAGTGTATTTTCTATAAGTGTTCTACGCGCCTCTAACCAAGGTGGCAGAATTAACTGTTCGCCTAAGTGATTAAAGTCCTCGTCAACTGCATAACCAGGATCGTCGGTAGCTAGTTCAAATAACACACCACCAGGCTCTCTAAAATATACAGAGTTGAACCAATGGCGATCTATTACCTCTGATGGATTTAAACCTTTTGCTATAACTTGCTCGCGCATATTTTTTAAATCATCTAAGTTCTCTGCGCGGAATGCTACGTGATGAACAGTTCCTCTACCACCACGGCCACGTTCTTCCTTCGCCGATTCCTCTAAGATAACCTTTGTACCAATAGTCCCTTCACTTCCGAATAAAGTCAAATTATTATCAGACTCTACTTCAGAAAAACCTAAAATACTAGTTAAAATATCTGCTGTAGCTTCGGTTTTAGCCAGTTTTAATCTGGTTGACCAAAAACCCTGTATAGCTTGCATAGCAGAAACAGCACTATCAAATGTACTTTGTTTTTCTTTTGCAGTACCATCGAAAACTAAATCTAGCTCCATGCCATCAGGGTCGCTAAAGCGAATTGCTGGTTTTCCAAAAATGGTGAATTCTTCTGAGAACTCAATTCCTTGCTCTTTAAGCCTGTCCTTCCAAAAAGATTCAGTACCGGCAGGCACTTGGAAAGCAACATTATCAGCTTCGCCAGTTCCAACCACACCTTTATGAGCTCTTGGCCAAGGGAAAAAAGTAATACTTGAGCCAGGATTTGCAGCCTCGTTACCGTAGAATAAATGATAAGTGTGGGGATCGTCTTGGTTTACTGATTTCTTAACCATACGCATGCCAAGTTTTTGAATATAAAACTGTGCGTTTGCAGCAGGGTCTCCTGCTAATGCTGTAATGTGATGTAATCCTTTATGATGTGTCATTTTTATTCCTATAATCTTTTTGTTATGCAGTAAATATAAAAATTAGTTTAACATTAAACTAATTTGATATTCTATACCAATAATTGATTTTGTCTATGACACAAAAGTCGTTCTTAAAGCACAATAGAGTGATAATAAATTATTCTTGGACTAACCTAAAACCCAACGCGAATATTGAAAGATGGCTGGAATCCAATATCGTATACATCAATAGGGGCACCAGTAATTTGATTTGGTGTGCTATTTTGATCTAGTACAATACTGATATCGCGATACCAAGCAGATTGTGTATCGAATAGGTTAAATACAGAAGCTGAGATGGAGATGTCGTAGTTGGTGAAGTCACGCTTATACTCTACAGTAACGTCCGTTCGAGTATAATTGTCTAAGCGGTCATTATTTTGAGCTCCAAAAGTAGCTAGTTTGTTGGGTGCTCCTGTAGCAAAATTCCATGCAATAAATGCAGACAGTGGTTTTGAAGGACGTATACTTAGAATAGTTGTATATCTGAATTTTCTATCCCAATCCGCATGAAATGAATCGCCATTATTAATTAATGGATTTGAAAGCATAACTTCTGATATGGCAAAAGTTTGAGATAATTCAAAAGTAGTAAAATCTGATTTTGTCAAAAACTCTATGCCTTTAGCTCGGCCTGTATTATTACTAAACCAAGGATTAGTAGAGTAAGTATTACTCAGCGAAAATGTGTTGATTTCGTGCAAGCGTAAATTATCAAAGTCCTTTATGTAGCCTTCTAATTGCGCATAAAATAGTTTACTAGTATTAACGTACAGCCCAAGCGAATAATAGTTTACCGAAGTAGGCGCTTGGTTTTTATCTGCAAGTACCCAAACATCTGTTGAGGTAGAATTACTTAGCGAAATCTGATTTATGAATTGATGATTCTTGCTAAATCCACCGCCAAAAGAAACAGGAGAGTTAGGGAAAAATTTAAACTTAAGGCGTGGCGATACTCTAATATATTTTCCATTTGAGTAATAATGAGCTCTAGCTCCCATAAATAGTGATAAATTATCCCAGCCAGTAAAATCAGTTTGGGTAAACAAATCAAATTTTTGGCTCTCTATAGAACTAAAATAACCTGGGCGATCAAAAGAACTTTCGGCATATTCACCTAAGTAGTAGTTGTAGGTAAATCCTGTACTCCAAAACCAGTTTTCAGCTTTATTAATCTCAAACGACTGCTGGAAGCTAATATCGTTTAGAACACTTTGGTTTTGAAAAGGAAATATAAAAGCATTCAAATTACTGTTTGGCCCAGAGTTTTTTATATACATAAAATCCTTTTGCGTGAAGGCTGTCTTATATATACTCATGCCAACAACGGATGATGAATAAGTGTAGTTATTTAACCACTGAGTATATTTTGCAGATAAAGCCCCATTACGCCAGTCATTTTTTGTTGAAACAGGACGAAATGCGAATTGTGTGCTATTGCTACCACCTAACTGTCGGAACAGGCGTTCGGCGGAATATTGGGTGTCATCACCGCCTAAATACCCACTAAAAATTAGTCGGTTGCCGCTTTTACTTTCGAAATATAACTTGCCATGTAAGTCGAAAAAAGTAGCTTCTGTTTCTCCATTTCTCACTAAATGAGATTCTAAATCTGCAAGACCAGTAGCAAGTTCACTTTTAGGTCGCCCAACATTCAGGCCCCATTGTGTAAGTTTTGAATTGTTAAACCAATCCACCGTATTCATGTAAGATTTTCGACCAGAAATAAGCCAGCTACTCTTCCCTTTCTGAATAGGACCATCTAATGTTAACCGAGCTGAAGAATTTGAAAGACCAGCGGTACCTGATATTTTATCTAGTGATCCTGTTTTTGTAACTAAAGATAAAGTTCCACCTGGTGGAGCTTGAATTTTAGCAGGAGCAATATCATAATAAAAACCGCCACGCTGTAAAACATCGCCGTTAAAACTATCAATAAGTCCAAATAGATGGCTTTGGTTATAAACGGTAATGTCATCAATAAGAACTCTAAAACCATCAGAAGGGCTGCCTCTAACTTGTAGCCCACTACTAAGCATTGGCGAAAGGGAAACAGCAGGCAACGATTGTAGGGCACTAATGGTGCTAGTTTCTCCCATTGGGCTGAAATTGCCAATGTCTACCATGCTAGCAGAATGTTGGTTTACATCGCCATAAGCACTAGACCCGATTACAATAAGCTGGCTCACATCAATACGGTCTGGTTGTAAACGGCAGGTTAAATCGTCTATATTTGAAAAGCTATTTAAAGCCAACGTGATTTGCTGTGCCTTATAGCCAGTATAGCTACAGGTTAATTCAACATTATCGGTATTAAAATTTTGTTGAATTGAAAAAGCACCACTTTCATTGGTACTTAGCCCTTTAAGTACACCGTTTTGCATCCAAGTTATAATTGCATAAGGTAGGCGCTCGCCTGAGCTAGCATCAAGAACTTGGCCAGTTATGGAAACGTTGTTTGAAGTGATTTCTTCTTCTTTAAGCTGATAAATTACCACTCTGTTTCTATCATTATCAATATTTAAACCCAGGTAATAAGGTTTAAGAAGGGATTCTAACTTTGTAAAGAAATTGGATTCATCCTCAGAGATATCAATTGTAATATTTGAAACAAGAGTATTTCTGTACAGAAAACGATAGGGTGTTTGCTCCTCAACCTTTTTTATAAGCGATAGCAGTGGCTCTTGCTGATATGAATATTGAGCATGAGTTGAAGTAGAACACCAAAAAATAAAAAAACCAATTAAAGGTATAAAACACAGGTTTTTAGTTTTTATCATAAAACTATTAATTACTGTTAAATAGATAGCTGTTGCTGTTAGTCTTAGTAAATGTTCCACCAAGAACTAAGCCCAAGTCAGATAAAGTAATCGGTAAACTTTCTAAAGAAAGTTCTCCGGTAAGTTGTTGTTGAAGCATGGCTGAAGGAACTTCAATGGTAATATCAAAATGTAAATCTAGTTCAGCAATTATGTCTTCTACATTTCTATTATTAAATATTAAGTTCTGATTAAGCCAAGCCGTAGAAGTCTCTTTAGATAAGTTTCGCATTTGTGGGGCTTGTCCTTTCTTGATAGATGCAGACTCACCTGGTTTTAGAATTAAACTATCTTGACTAGTAGTAGATTCAACTCTTACAGAACCTTCTTCTAGGTATACACGTAATTCGTTACCCCAAGTGCTTAAATTAAACCGCGTTCCCAATACGCTAATTTGGCCATCTTCACTTCTCACAGAAAAGGTTCTATTTTTGTTTGATGTAACATCAAAAAAGGCTTCGCCCTGTAATTCGTAAGTTTGTTTATTCTCTTTTTCAGATAATGAAAATAGTTTTGAATGTGGACGTAGTGTAACATTACTGCCATCCGATAAAGTAACAGTTTCAATAGTATTGCCCGCTTCAGCCAGTAATAAAGGCTCTTGAAAAGCTTGGTTATAAACTACGCTTAATAATATAGCCACAACTATTACCGCTGCTGCTGCCCATTTTTGAGTAGCAGTAGATGTAGTAATAAATGAAAGAATATTGCCCTTTCGCCCAGCTTTAGTAGCCTCTTCAATCTTTTCCCAAACTGCTTGTTTACCAGAAGTAAAAGATTCGAAAGTAGCTTTTTGCGTTGCTCTATATTTTAATAAACTTTGTGCAATAGGATCGTTATCAGAAATGGGGGTACCTGTTTGGTTTGCCATTTCAATTTCTTGCAAAAAGCTTTTGTCTAAATTGCTGTATGATGAGTCTGGTGCCATGTTATCTCTCTTTTCTTTCTGTTGATGGCATATCAACTAGTTTAATATCTTCGTTAACCTCTTGAGCTGGCGTTAGGTCGATAACCATTGTTTCATTTGAACTATCAAACCTAACTAAGGCTTCGTAATTACCATTAAAACTCATGGTACCACTAACTATAACGGGTGCGTCCATTTTCTCAGGATTACTCCAGGTTTTCATTTCCCAACTTAATCCGCCTATAAAATCTAAAAGTAGTCTATTCCGCGGTGCCACTTCTGCGTAAGATTTTGCAGTTCTGCCTTCTTGATCATCCTCTTTTACTTGTAATTCAATATTCAGAAAGTTCATAGTAAGCTCATAATACCGATTTAGATTTTCGATATCAGTTTTGGGGTATTCAATATATCCACTACCGGTGTGATTACCTTCAAAAGGAACGGTGTTTGATGCATTTGGGGTGGTAGTGAAGAAAAAATTACTATTTCTTTCGTATTGCGAATATTTAGAAGTAATAAAATTATAGTTGCCAGCTGCATCAACAATATACTCGCCCTCTTGAATGGTGCCCCATTTAAAGCCTGAATAACTTACGGATTCAATCATATCCCTTTGTTCCATTGGGTATTCAACAAAGTTTCCTTTTAAATCTCTATAAATATAGTTGAGGGAATCTCGCTCGTGTTCCATTTCCCCACGTCCCCAGCGATCAAAAGTCACAATATGAGTTCCAGTTTCTGGCACATAACGTGTCCTGTGGTTGCCAATATAGTTGAACTTTGATTTTGAATTATTTTGAGGAGCAACTTTTGGATAAACACCCTGGCCACTTACAATTGCAATAGCATCTTGAACACTAAGAAAAACACCGCCACTATTCGAACTAATAGCATCACCCAATATTAAAGTGGCTGCCTCTAAATCCTCTTCAGTTATAGTATTATTACCGCTACCATTTATAGGGTCTAGCGTACATTGGCTAAATAGGAATAAAATTGAAATTAGATATATAAAATGAAATGTTCTCATAGATGTAACACGCATACTTTTAGAGTAGCAAAATAGATTCTTTGTTGGTAATACACATTAAAGTAGCTAGTACCCCCAATTTAAAATTATTTAAATCTTTCAAGCGCATGTCGAATGTCTTTAAGGGCAAGGCCCATATGATTTTCGATTGTTTTTTTAGACACACCCAATGTTTCAGCAGCCTCATTATATGTTAGCTGCTCCATAAAACATAAAGTAAAAACTTCCCCTCTTTTCTGGGGCATTGCTTTTATTGATTTATCTATAGCTAAATCCAATTCTGATTTTTGGGCATTATCTTCTGGGGTAACTTCATTAACCTGCTCAGGTAAATCATCATCATTATTAAACTTCTTCTCATCTCTGTGATGATTTAACATTCTGGTATAAGCGATTCTAAAAATATAAGCACGTAAAGATTTATCGGGTTCAATCTTGGCCCTGTTCTCCCATATATATATGAATGCTTTTTGGATGAGATCCTCAGCATTTTCTTTACTCGTATTTCTGCTCATCAAGAAATAAAGCAGCGAATCGTAATGATTGTTATAAAACTCTTGAAATGCCTTATGATCGCCCGATTTAATTTTTCGCGCCAGATCATGGGCATCTAAGTCTTGCTCGGTTGAAGATGCAAGGGCTATTAAAATAAGTGAAAATGGCAGAGGTGTTATCATTAAAAGTGTTAGTGCTTGCTATAAAAAGATTCTGAACTTATCTATTCAAAAAAGAAGATACAAGCAACAGAGGTAGTTTGTTTCAAAATAAAGAAAGCAATTTATGTTAGTTGATAATAGCACAGAATATAAAATTTATTATATCTAGCACTTTTATTGATTGGGGGTATGTAGGCCGCATGTGTGTATTGCTATAAACAAGTAAAGAATTTCACACACCGCATTATGAAAAAGTCTATTAAATATTTAGCTATTACATGCACTGCTTTAATGATAGCCACAGGCTGCGACGTTACCAGCATCAGTGAAGAGGAAGGAAAGAAAACTAAAATCGTTTTTATTAGCGATATGAATGAAACCTTCGACTTATACATAGCCAATGCAGATGGAAGTGATGTTGAAAGAGTAACCAACAACAAAGAAAAAGAGCTACATCCAGCATTATCACCCGACGGCACCAAAATTGCATTTAGTAAAAACTCCCAGATTTGGACAGTTAATATTGATGGTAGAGATGCTAGAGAAATAACACAGCATGGTGGTGCTTTACAACCGAGTTGGTCGCCTGATGGAAGCCAGTTAGTTTATAATAAACGAGGACAAATCTGGGTAACAGATATAGATGGTACTAACCAAAAGCCCATTACAAGCCAAGGAAATTATGAGGATATAAACCCTAGTTGGTCACCTGATGGTACCTTGGTTGCATTTACACGCACATTACAAAATAAAGCGAGTATTTATGTTAGCCATTTATACACTGGAGAAACTAAAAAGATTACAAGTAATGATATGTTTAGTGGCTTTGCGGCATGGTCGCCCACTGGTGAGGAATTAATATATGTAAGCGGAACTTCTCAAGATTCCTTAAATCTGTACACCATAAATGCTAGAGGCGAAAATAGAGCTCAGTTTACGGAATTGGAACCAGGTCAAATTACAACGGCATCATTTCCATGTTGGTCAACCGATGAACACATTTACTTTACAAAAGCTAATGGTGGTTTTAATGACGCCATAAAAAGTAAAGCCACAAGCCATAATGCAAGTCGCTCTAACCGTTCAAACGGTCTCGTGTCTGATATTAATACAGGTGGTAATACAACAGATGTAACCTGCCAACCATTTTTAATTGCCCTAAAATAGTTTTAGTGCCCCCACTAGAACTATTAATTGTCCCTAAAGAGAGATATAATGCCATTGTTGATAGCGATGGCATTATTTTTTTAATTAACAAATACGTCTCAAATCAAATTAATTCTAGCTTTGCTACGAAATTCTTATTGGAAATGGGGTTTATTTGCATGAGTAATGGATTTCAATTAAAATGAAGTGATGGACGGTAAAAGCAATATCGACAAAATAGCACTCTCCAAACTTTCGAAGTTTATTGGAGATGAGTTAGAATTGCGTACCGTCGATTTTTATTTTTATTTCCCAACAGAATATGATGCGACATTAGCAGAGGTAGAGCTTATAAACATGCAATTCAGTTGCTATGTAAATAAATGCGGGTATTCAAAGAAATGGTCCTGTATTGCAAGTAAAGAAATAGAGCTTAGTGGCGATCGATTATCTAATATTAGAGAATGGATGGAGCAATTAGCAGCTAAATATAATGGCGCATTTGATGGTTGGGGTATGGAGGTTTAGAAGCCTTGATTAATCAACCAGTCTTTTTATGTATATTTTCTCAATAAAATATAAAACACAATAAGCTCCCATTTCTGAATGAACATTTATACAATTATAATATTAGCTGCCATTGCAGTAGGTTTTGTGCTCGATCTCATTTCTAATACATTGAATTTAAAAGCACTCTCAAAAAAAGTGCCTGACGAATTTAAAGCTATTTATGACGAGCAAACCTACGCCCAATCTCAAGAGTACACTAAAGTAGGCACTCGATTCGGTTATATTACAGGGATATTTGACCTTGTGGTAACACTAGCCTTTTGGTTTTCGGGAGGCTTTAATTGGCTCGACCAAATGGTACGCTCATGGGGTTTCAGTGAACTTGTAACAGGCCTGGCATTTATTTTTATACTATTGATTGCAAAAACAATTATTTCTCTGCCGTTTAGTATTTACTCTACTTTTGTGATTGAAGAACGCTTTGGCTTCAATAAAACCACGCCAAAAATATTCGTTGTAGATTTATTTAAAGGATTAGCATTGGGTGCTGTAATTGGCATTCCTGTTTTAGCAGCTATATTAAGCTTCTTTATGTTTGCAGGGCCACTTGCATGGCTGTACGCATGGATTGCAGTAACCGTTTTTACCTTAGCTATGCAATACGTAGCACCCACTTGGATAATGCCACTCTTCAACAAATTTACGCCGCTAGAAGAAGGTGAACTACGTGCCGCAATAGAAGCTTATACTAACAAAGTTGACTTCCCACTAAAAGGCTTATTTGTAATAGACGGCTCAAAAAGATCGAGCAAATCGAATGCCTTTTTTACAGGTTTTGGGAAAAATAAACGAGTAGCACTGTACGACACACTTATTGAAAATCACACCAATGAGGAACTTATAGCTGTGTTGGCGCACGAAATTGGTCATTACAAAAAGAAGCATATTATTAAAGGAATGATAACCAGCATCATACATACCGGTTTGCTTTTCTTCTTGCTCTCCATATTTTTGAATAAAGAAGGGCTATTTGGTGCATTTTTTATGGAAAACATGTCGGTATATGCAGGGCTAATCTTTTTTGGGATGTTGTATGCGCCCATTGAAATGATACTTTCTATATTTATGCAAATGTTGTCGCGTAAGCATGAGTTTGAGGCAGACGCTTATGCAGCCCAAACCACTGGTAAGCCAGAGGATATGATTTCAACACTTAAGAAATTATCTAAAGACAATTTATCCAATTTAACACCACATCCATTTTATGTATTCTTAAATTACTCACATCCTCCAGTACTCCAGCGTATTCAAGCCATTCGTAAAATTTGAAGCCTTTAATCCAATAGAAATGAAATCTTCCAGAAAAATTGAAACCATAGCCATTCATTCTGGCATGGAGCATGATTCAAAAACAAACTCTATCGTGCCACCTATAGAGGTGTCAACCAACTTCGAGCACTCAGAGAAAGGGCGCCAAGAGGGTGATTATTTCTATACGCGAATGGAAAATCCGAATCGTGTACAACTAGAGAAGGTGATGGCTGATTTAGAGGGTGGAGAGGTTGCGGCAGCTTTCGCATCTGGAGTTGCAGCTATTTCGGCAGTTTTACAGGCGGTGGAACCAGGCTCTCATGTGCTTTTACCCAAAGATTTATACTTTGGTACGCATAAGATTCTGCAAAATTTTGCACTTCGCTGGGGTATCGAATATACCTATACCGATATGACTGATATTGAAGTGGTGCAAAAAGATCGCAGGAAAAATACCAAACTGATTTTTATTGAGACGCCTTCAAATCCAATAATGCAGATTACAGATGTGGAGAAGATGTGCCAATATGCAAAAACTATTGGAGCAATAACTTGCGTAGATAATACTTGGCCTACGCCATTAAATATGAATCCAATTCAATATGGAGCTGATATAGTGATGCATTCTACCACAAAATATTTAGCTGGGCATAGCGACATTTTGGGTGGTGCGGTAGTAGCGGCAAAGGATGATGAGTTTTTTGGCAAAATCAGAGCTATTCAACGCATACAAGGTTCGGTGCCATCACCGAGAGATTGCTGGTTATTAAGTAGAAGCATTCGCAGCTTTCCATACCGTATGCGTGGGCACAACGATAATGCGATGAAAGTGGCGCAATATTTAGTGGAACATCCCAAAGTAAAAACTGTTTTTTATCCAGGATTAGAATCGCATGAAGGTTATGAGATTGCTCGCAGTCAGATGAGTGGTTTCGGTGGAATGGTTTCCTTTTTATACGATGGGAGTATGAAGAAAACGCTGAAAGTAGTTTCTAAGACAAAGCTAATTAAGCGCGCTACCAGTTTAGGCGGAATAGAAAGTACTTGGGAGCACAGAAGATCAAGCGAAAGTGATGGCTCAACTACCCCAGAAAACTTAATTCGCTTGAGCGTAGGCTTAGAACACATAGATGATTTACTTGCAGATATAAAACAAGCCCTTGGTTAATTCTTTTCAAAGCCATCAACGAATCACCTTAACACACAAGAATAAGCCCTATTCTTTGTTTAATACTGTCCTTCAAGCACTGCAGGCAACCATTGCCAAGTGCATGTTGCAATGAGTTCGCCACCAAGCTCATTGGGGTGTAAATCTATAGGAATACGAATATTATTTAGATCGTTAGATGCGAGATTGGTTACACAAGGGGTGTTATCATAAAAAGGGATGTTGTTTGGTAGGCCACTTTCAAGAATCGAATTATATAGTTTTGAAGTATGATTGGGCGTCTCCCTTTGCTCAAAAAAGCCTGTGGTAGTAACAATAAGCTTGCAATTATTAGCAGCGCACCAATTCTGCATTCGGCTAATAAGTTTTAAACCAAGATCTAATGAATAATCAGACTCTAATAAAAAATCATCATAATCGGGTATTAAATAACTGCTTTCTTCGGCATCAAAGTTATTTGTTAGGTCTTTAAAATAAAGATGCTTCCACATCAGCTTAACTAAGATATTGGCAATATCGGAATTAGCTTGAAGCCAACGATACCAGCCTTTTCTACCTAGCTCAAACATAAAGGCTTGAGGCTGCCAACGCATAGATTTTATAAGCGTGTCGTTTTGTAACACAAACAAATTTTTGGAGAGCGCTCTCTCTAAATCGCTCACATTTAAATAATAAAGTACAATGCTTGGGGCAATATCTTCGCCATAGGTTTCCAACCAAAGAGGCCAATCGGCTAAACCAGCACCACCAACACCCCCATTCAATATTACTGTGCTATCATTGCCTACTTGTTTTAAGCTTTGGTTCAAATGATGTGTAAAGGTATGCTCTTGGTTAAGTAACAAACCAAAAGTGAATGAATCGCCCAGGGCTAGAACTCTTTTATTATTTGCTGACGCTTCTTCCTGACCGCGCAGTCGTTGTTTTGTAAATGAGTAACTCGCCGTTCTATCTGCAAATTGCTGAAAAGAACTGCCTCCAACTTGATTCATCATAAAACCTTTGGGATGCATTTCTAGCCAAGTAACTAATCGGTTCTGCGGTAAAAATCCTCTCACCATAAACTCCGCAAGTACAAGTGTTATTACCACACTTAATAGTACAAGGCTTGTGTTTGTAAGAGCACGAATGATGCGCAGTTTGTTGGAATTTTTCATGAACAGAAACTAAAGATTATATGTTCTATATAACAGCGAATTGAATTACTTTTAATTCTTGATTAAAAAGAGAAGTGTAATTTAACGGCAAGATTTTAATAAGAGCGATAGTTTCTTAAAAGAGTCTTGTTAGATGGTTTTAAATAGCTTATAACCCACATTATTTGTATCGAAAAATGTAAAAAAATTATTTTTTTATTGTTATACATCCCTTAGTTGTATGAAAGCGCTTTTCTATGATTTTTGAATGATATAACAATTTTGAACTAACTAGAATAATCCTGAACTTTAAGTTCCTTATAAAGACAGGAAAAAACGCCTTAATTGGCATCAAACAAAAGATTTTTATGGCTAAGGTTGAAGTTGTTATGCCCCAGATGGGCGAATCGGTAATGGAAGGAACAGTAATTGAATGGAGTAAGAAGGTAGGAGACAAGGTCGAACTTGACGAGACACTCCTCGAAATTGCTACAGATAAAGTAGATAGTGAGGTTCCTTCACCCGAAGCAGGAATTTTAGTAGAAATATTAGCTGGTGAGGGTGATACCATTGAAGTTGGTAAAGCCATTGCTATAATTGAGACTGACGCTAGTGCCGTTGGTGATGTTAGTTCAGCGCCAGAAGCTAAAACTGAAGCACCAACAGAAGAGCCAGCTGCCGAAGCTGTTGCAGTAGAAAAAACAGAAGAAACTCCGGCGCCTCAAGAATCGGCACCAGTGCCATCTAGTGCTGCAGAAGGTGAACGAATTGAAGTGATTATGCCTCAAATGGGCGAGTCGGTTGTAGAAGCCACAATTATTGGCTGGTCGAAAGCTGTGGGTGATACTGTTGAAGAAGATGAAATACTTCTCGAAATTTCTACCGATAAGGTTGATAGCGAGGTTCCCGCACCCGCATCAGGAACTTTAATCGAGATTCGCGCTGAAGAAAATGACACAATTGAAGTAGGTCAGGTTATAGCTGTAATCGCAACAGGTAATGCTGGCGCAGTTAGTGCACAGGCACCTGCAGCTAAAACTGAGGCACCACAAACAAGCTCTTCTACATTAAGTAAAGAGCAAGTAGCAGCTGCAACACCAGAGCAATTGAAGGTTGGCAATGGTGCAGCTACAGGTGGAACAGAACCACAGCGTGTGGGCAGTGATGGTAGATTTTTCTCTCCTTTAGTACGTTCTATTGCAAAAGAAGAAGGCATCAGCCACGAAGAGTTAGAAACGATTAAGGGAACAGGGCAAGGAAATAGAGTTTCTAAAAAAGATATTCTTGCTTATGTAGAAGATCGCAAAGCTGGTAAAGTTGCTGCACCTGTGCAGTCTGCTCCGGCCCCTTCAAAAGCTGCAAGTGGAGATTCCATTTCTGCTGGACAGCTAGATGTTAGTCACTCTCCATCAGGCGATGTAGAGGTAATTAAAATGGACCGTATGCGCAAGATGATTGCTGAGCACATGGTTAAATCAATTCAAACATCAGCACACGTAACTACTTTTGCAGAAGTGGATGTTACTAATATGGTGAAATGGAGAAATGCTAACAAAAATACATTCTTCCAGAAAACTGGCCATAAACTAACTTTTACTCCACTTTTTGTTGAAGCTATTATAAAAGCGATGCTTGAATTTCCGCTGATTAATAGCTCTATAGATGGTGATAATATTATTCTGAAAAAGAATATCAACTTTGGTCTTGCCGTTGCGCTAGGTGATGGTGGCGAAGGTGGTTTAATTGTTCCCGTAATTAAAAAAGCACAACAGAAAAATCTTCTTGGTTTAGCAGAAGCGGTTAATGAAGTAGCAGTGAAAGCTCGCAGTAAAAAACTTAGTCCAGACGATTTAGTAGGTGGTACAATCACACTTACTAATTACGGAAGTGTGGGTAATTTAATGGGAACACCTATTATCAATCAGCCTCAAGTTGCTATTCTAGGTACTGGTGTTATTCAAAAACGCCCAGTTGTTTTAGAGACAGAAGCGGGCGATGTGATTGCTATTCGCCAAATGATGTTCCTATCTATGAGTTACGATCACCGTATTATTGATGGTGCACATGGTGGAGCATTCTTAAATAGAATTAAGCAAATTCTAGAAGCGTTTGATATGAATCGCGCTGTTTAATACTGCATTATTTTAACTAATTAAACGAAAAGAGACGTTAAATAATAAATAACGTCTCTTTTTTTTGTAAAATTACCGCTATTATTAACTCTGGTTGGCATTAAAACACCTTACTACTGCTTGGCCAAGAAGAATTAATATCGAATCAATAAATCTCTGCAAGCAAAAAAACCAAGTATGGAAATGAAAGTTGTTGAAACCATAGCCGACATTCGCACCCAAGTTCGAGCTTTAAAAGCCAAAGGAAAAAAAGTGGCGTTCGTTCCCACAATGGGGGCTTTACACGGCGGACATCTTTCACTTATTCATTTAGCCAAGAAAAATGCAGACGCAGTGGTGGTGTCTATTTATGTAAATCCAGCACAGTTTGGGGTAAATGACGATTTTAGTACTTATCCCAAAACTACAGAGGCCGACTTAGAGCTTTGTAAAATGGAAGGAGTAGATTTAGTATTCATGCCTTCAACAGAAATAATGTATGGTTCTGGTACTAAATATTTCAGTATTGAAATTAAAGAGCTTAATAAATATTTAGACGGCGGAAGTAGAGAGGGATACTTTCAAGGTATATCACTTGTAGTGAATAAATTATTCAATATTGTAGAAGCAGATATAGCAATTTTTGGGCAAAAAGATTACCAGCAGTTTCGCATTATTGAACAGATGGTGAAGGAATTTAACCATGATGTAAAGCTGATAATGGCGCCTATTGGAAGGGCAAAGGATGGTCTGGCTCTCAGTAGTAGAAATGTATATTTAAGTGAAATGGAGCGTGAAATAGCTCCTACATTATATAAAGTCTTAGAAGAAGTTGAGCGAGCATTAAAAAATGGATTACTTGAGCCAGAAATGTTGTTGAGAGAGAAACAACGCGAACTTGCAGAAAAAGGTTTTAAAAATGATTACCTTAATGTGTTTTCCCTTGAGAAAATGTGGCCAGTTAATAAGCTAGAAAAAGGCACTAGTTATTTAATAGCGGCGGCGGCATACTTGGGTAAAACCCGATTAATCGATAACATTTTATTTGAAAATTGAGATTCTAGACCATGCAAATAACCATGTTCAAATCTAAACTGCACCAAATGGCAGTAACTGAAGCTAACCTCATGTACGAGGGTAGTATTACTATTGATCAAGACTTACTTGATGCAGCTAATCTATTGCCTTACGAGAAGGTTCAGGTTGTAAATATTACAAACGGCTCACGTTTAGAAACTTATACCATTGCAGGTGAGCGTGGTAGTGGTGTTTGCTGCTTAAATGGTGCAGCTGCTCGTCTTACTCAAATTGGTGACCGTATCATAGTGATCAGTTACGCTGAAATGACACCAGAAGAAGCTAAGACACACAAGCCAGTTGTGGTTGTTGTTGATGAGAAAAATAGACCCCGACAGATTGTTGACGAGACAAAGTATGCCACTAAATATGATTTAGAAACCGGGCTAAAAAGCTAATCTAAATAGCCCTTGCCGGCGCTTATCCATTCCTATCTATGGCTTTGTTTGAATGAGAAATCCATTTCGTAAAAAAACTTCGACTACAATAAGCGCAGAAGACAGCACAAAAGAAGGCTTTGGAGCATTTGGAGGTGTATTTACGCCTTCAATACTCACCATTTTAGGCGTTATAATGTACCTACGCTTCGGTTGGGTAGTAGGAAATGTAGGCCTAATTGGCACCTTATTAATTGTTACACTTTCTACGCTAATCACCTTTTTTACGGCATTATCAATAGCTTCAATTGCAACCGACCAACGAGTTAGAACGGGTGGCGCTTATTACATGATTAGCCGATCATTAGGAATAGAGTCTGGCGGTGCAATTGGTATACCTCTATATTTAGCACAGGCCCTTTCTATCGCATTATATACAGTCGGTTTTGCAGAAAGTGTTGCGTCTGTTTTCCCAGTGCTTGATATGCGTACTGTTGGCATAATAACTACAATATTAGTAGCAATTTTGGCATTAGTATCTGCTCGTACTGCTATCCGAGCACAATACTTTATTATGGTGGGTATTGTATTATCACTTTTGTCATTACTATTTGGGAAAGGTATTGAACCTTCTGATTTAAATCTTTGGGGAACTTCGGCAGAGAGCACAGTTGGGTTTTGGACCGTCTTTGCAGTTTTCTTCCCTGCGGTAACTGGCATTATGGCTGGTGTAAATATGAGTGGTGACCTCAAAGATCCTAGCGAATCTATTCCAAAAGGGACCTTTGCGGCGGTAGGTGTAGGCTATCTAATTTATATGATTTTACCCATTATTTTAGTGATGCGAGTGAGTTCTGAAACACTTATTGAAGATCCTTTAATAATGCGCAGAATTGCCTTCTGGGGAGATGCGATACTGATCGGGGTTTGGGGAGCTACATTATCTAGTGCTCTAGGAAGTATTTTGGGAGCGCCTCGAGTTTTGCAAGCACTAGCAAGAGATAAAATATTGCCAAGTTGGTTAGGCTGGCTTGGTAAAGGTTCTGGAGAGGATGACGCGCCTAAAGCTGGAACAATAGTTACTTTAGGCGTGGCATTAGTTGCGGTATATTTTGGCAACCTTAATGTTATTGCCCCTATTTTAACCATGTTCTTTCTAACTACTTATGGTGTGCTAAATATTGCAGCGGGAACAGAGCGAATACTGCAAAATCCTTCGTTTAGGCCGAAATTTAAAGTGCATTGGGCCTTTTCTTTATTGGGTGCAATGGGTTGTATATCTGTAATGTTTTTGATAAATGCAGTTGCAACTTTTGTAGCATTCGTATTTGTTTTAGCGATTTATATATGGTTAGAGCGAAGAGAAATGCGTTCAGCTTGGGGTGATGTTCGTCAAGGAATTTGGCTGGCTGTTATTCGGGCAGGGTTACTTCGACTCGATAAGGATGTTGAATCAAAAACATGGCGACCGCACCCACTCGTTCTTTCAGGTGCACCCACTAAGAGATGGCATTTGATTGACCTTGCTGCTGCATTAACTCATAACCGTGGAGTTTTAACTGTTTCTACGGTATTAAAAAGTGGGAGTATTTCAGCCACTCAAAAAACGACTATGGAAAATAATATAAAAGAGTTTATTGCAAAGAGAGGTATAAAAGGTCTAGTAAAAGTATCCACTGCAGAAGATTCTTTCCAAGGTGCAGAGCGGTTAGTAGAAACCTATGGCCTAGGGGCATTGGTGCCAAATACAATCATTTTAGGAGATAGTGAAAATCTAGAAGTACGCGATAGTTATTGTAATATGATCGCGAAGTTCCACCAATTGCAGCGAAATGTACTTATTGTACACGATGATAAAGAGAAAGGTTTTGGCAATAAAAAGAAGATTGATATTTGGTGGGGTGGATTAAAGGGTAATGGAGGCCTGATGATGATATTAGGCTATTTGTTACAAACTAGTAGAAGTTGGTACGGCGCAGAGGTGTGTTTAAAGATGGTTGTAAACTCTGAAAAAGCAGCTGATGGGGCACGTAAAAATCTTTTAGAAATAAGTAAACGCTTAAGAACAGATGCTATGGTTGACATTATTGTAGCAAAAGATAGAAGCTTTGATGAGATTCTGCATGCATCTTCTAGCGAAACAGATCTGATATTTCTCGGAATGGCAGAGCCTGATGAGAATTTTTTAGAATACTATACTAAAAGCCAAAAGCGCCTAAAAGGCCTCCCTACTACTATTTTGGTGCTTGCTGCAGAAGAAATATCCTTTGGTGAAGTATTGCTTCAACAAGATTCATTAAAAGAAGTTTAGAATTTTCTTTTATAGGTACTCGTTAATTAGGTATAATAATACTTGAAATGTAAAACTATTATATCTCTTCAAGCACCTATTATATAATGTTTTATCTTTAATCCTATTTATAAAAATTTATCGAAGCACAATGATGCAAAAGAAATACCTAATACCACTCATACTTGTAGTATCATTTATTGTAATGTGGTTTTTTGTTAAGGGTGGCAGTACAGAAAGCGTGGAGCTTTTAACCACTCCTAAACAAGGAGAGTTTGTTGTTGATGTATTTACAACAGGCGAACTTAGAGCAAAAAACTCAACTGAGATAAAAGGCCCACAAGGAGGAAGAGATATCCGCTTATTTAATCTCAAAATACAGCGCATTATTCCAGAGGGTACTATTGTTAAAAAAGGTGATTTTGTTGCAGAACTAGACCGCTCTGAAGTTACCGCGAAGCTTCAAGATGCACAGTTAGAGTTGCAACAGGCACAATCTAAAGTAACCCAGGCAGAGTTGGATAGTACTCTAGAGCTTTCGCAAGCTAGAGACAATCTCATAAACCTTAAATATGCATTAGAAGAGCGCCAAATTGCTGTAGATCAGTCTCAATACGAATCGCCAGCAGTACAACGCCAGGCTGAAATAGATTTAGATAAAGCAAGAAGACAACTTGCCCAAGAGACCAAGAACTACCAAACTAAGGTAAAGCAAAACATTGCTAGAATGAGTGACGTTGAAACCGAACTTACCAAAAAGCAAAACGATATTAACAAGATTCGGAATTTGATGAAGGAGTTCACCGTACTTGCCCCTGACCAAGGTATGCTTATTTATAAAAGAGATTGGAATGGAAATAAAATCTCTGAAGGTGGTGAGGTTAGTGCCTGGAACCCTATTGTTGCAGAACTTCCAGATTTTACAACTATGGAGTCGGTTACTTACGTGAACGAAGTTGACATACAGAAGATAAAAAATGGTCAAAAAGTAGAAATAGGCTTAGACGCAGTTCCCGATAAGAGACTTTTTGGTGATGTTACAAGTGTAGCCAATATTGGAGAGCAAAAGAAAAACTCTGATTCAAAAGTATTTGAAGTTGTTGTGGTAATTTCAGAAACAGATAGCCTACTACGCCCTGCCATGACTACAAGCAATCGAATCATCATCCAAAAAGTTAATAATGCGCTATACATTCCTTTAGAAACAGTTCATGGGATAGATTCGTTAAGCTTTGTATTTAAAAAGTCAGGCTTATCACCTGTATTACAGCAAGTAGAGCTGGGTATAATGAATGAGAATGAGGTTATTGTACACAGAGGATTAAACAAAGAAGATCAGATTTATCTATCGCTACCTAACGATACCACTAAGGTCTCAAAAATCTTTTTAGAAGAAGAAATAACTTCAAAAAACTAAGCTGTGTTTCAAAAAGTATTATATAATTTTGACATAGCTATTGAAGCTATACAACGAAATAAATTGCGGGCTTTCTTAACCTCTTTGGGAATTATTTTTGGGGTAGCTTCGGTAATTGCCATGCTTGCAATTGGCACCGGGGCACAAGAGGTTGTGCTAAAGCAGATGGAGTTGCTAGGTACTAATAATGTTATAATTCAGCCAGTATTAGAACAAAGTGAAGGCGCTGTAAGCGATGATGGTGGAAAACAAGAAAGTAAAAAATTCTCTCCAGGCCTTACACTAGACGATATTAGAAGTATTAAAGAGATAGTACCAGGAGTTGAATACATAAGCCCCGAAATTGTATATGAAACAAGCTTTATAAGAAATGCGCGTATGCGTACAGGTAAACTTGTTGGGGTAAATGCCGATTATTTTAAAATAAATAATTTTAAATTTTCTGAAGGTTCGGTTTTTAGCGAGCAACAGATCGAAAATGCAGATCCTGTTTGTGTAATTGGGCAAGATGTAAAGTCTAGATTCTTTGCTGGTCAAAACCCAATTGGTGAAAAAATAAAAGCGGGTAACATTTGGTTTACTGTTATTGGAGTACTCGAAAAAAGAGAAGTAACCACAGAAAATATTGAAAATCTAGGTATTCGAAATTATAACCTAGATGTTTATGCACCTGCAACATCCGTATTACTACGTTTTAGAAACCGTGCTCTTGTTACAAAAAGTGATTTGGATAGAGGCGGGGGAAGTATGGTAATTATGGGCGGTGGTGGAATTATTTCTAGCAGTACGAGTGGGAGTGGTTCTGAAGGAAACACAAATTATCACCAATTAGATAAGTTAATTGTACGAGTAGAAGACACAAAATACAGTTCTAAAATTGCCGAAATTATTTCGAGAATGTTAAAAAGACGCCACAATGATGTGGTAGATTTTGAGATTATTGTACCTGAACAACTATTGAAGCAAGAACAGCAGACAAAACGTATTTTTAGCATTGTACTATCCTCTATAGCATCTATTTCTCTAATTGTTGGAGGGATTGGAATAATGAATATTATGCTAGCATCTATTGTAGAGCGCTATCGTGAAATTGGTGTACGGATGGCTGTAGGTGCCCAAAAAAGAGATATTGAACTTCAGTTCTTAACAGAAGCTCTTGTACTTTGTATTTCTGGAGGAGTAATTGGAATAATATTAGGCATGGCTTTTAGCTACGGTATTGAGGCTACGGCAGGTATTGACACGGTTATTACCCTATCCTCAATTGTAATTTCATTTGGTGTTGCCTCTTTGATAGGGATTGTTTTTGGTTTTATCCCTGCAAAACGCGCTGCACAACAAGATCCAGTACACGCACTACGACATGAATAAAAGAATATTTATACCCTTACTTCTACTTTTTATACTTGCCCCATTAACGCATCTTTTTGCGCAGTACGAAAGGCAATTAACATTGGAAGAAAGCATTTCCATTGCAAAAGATAATAGTCCACTTGCGAGAGCAGCTAAATATGCGTTAGTTGCTTCAAAGTGGCGCTATAAGTCGTTTAGAGCTGATTTACTTCCTAGTTTAGTAGCTAATGGAGATGTGCCAAATTACTCTTTTGGCCAGCGAACAATTACTACAAAGGATGGTATTGAGTTTATAGATTTACATCAATCAGATGCAAATTTAAGACTTTCCATCAATCAGTCTATACTACCAACAGGAGGTTCACTATCCCTTTCATCAGGACTTTCAAGACTAGGTATTTTTCAGGGAGAAGATAATTATGGATGGCAAAGTACTCCCATTGAAATTGGTTTAACTCAGCCTTTATTTCAATTTAATAGCTTAAAGTGGAGAAATAGAACAGAACCATTACGCTATAAAATAGCACAAAAACGCTTTGTAGAAGATCTGGAAGAGGTAGCTTTTACAGTAACACAGCGTTTCTTTGATGTGCTTTTGGCCAAAATTAACATAGAAGTTTCAGAATTTAACGTTGCCGTAAACGACTCTATTTATAATATATCTAAAGGACGATATCAGGTTGGGAATATTGCCGAGAACGAGCTTTTACAAAGCGAGTTAGGGCTTCGAAATGCGGAAGCCTCGCTAACCACAGCTCGCCTAAGTTATCAGCGAGTGGTAGAAAGTTTTAAAGGCCTTCTAGGAATACCTGACGAGGAAACTGTAGTGATAATTTCCCCAGATACTGCTCCAGATGTTCAAATTGATATAGAGAAAGCTCAAGAATTAGCACAGGCAAACAACAGTACATCTCTCCAGTTTCAATTGAGTGAAATTCAAGCAAATCAAGAATATGAACGAGCTAGGAAAGAGAGTGGTTTTTCGGCAAATCTACAAGCGAGTTATGGGTTAAATCAAATATCTGAAGATTTTGATAAACTGTACGAGAATCCGCAAAATCGCCAGTTTTTTACTGTTGGTTTTCAGATCCCCATTTTCAATTGGGGCAAGCAAATGGCTGAAATTAAATCTGCACGAAATTTACAGCAAGAAACCGCCAACACTATTGCGTATCAAAGGTTACAGTTTGAGCTTGATGTGCGAAGTACCGTTCGTGAGTTTGGTTTGTTGAAACAGCAAGTAGAAATAGCAGCTATTTCAAACGACATAGGGGACAGGCGTTATGATGTTTCCAAAAATAGGTATTTGATTGGTAAAATTGATATCACCAACCTATTTATTGCGCAAAATGAAAAAGACAGTGCACAAAGGAATTACATTCAGGCATTAAGAAATTACTGGACAGGCTACTATAATCTGCGTAGGCTTACCCTGTACGATTTTGAGTTAGATGCTCCAATCACTTATGATATAGAGTATTAGTAGTAACGCTAAATGGACACCTAATTTGGTGTTTATGATATCTAGTTGGGTATTAAATCTAAAATCTAGATTTAATACCCACATCCTAGTTAAACGATTACAAATAAAACTATTTCATTTCTGAAAGCAGTTGAAAAAAACGAGCGGAGGTTTTTATACCACGCTGGAAGTCTTGCAGAGAGAATTTTTCGTTGGGCGAGTGAATTGCATCGCTTGTAAGCCCAAAGCCCATAAGGATAGACTCTACGCCAAGTAAGCGCTTGAAGTCTGCTACAATCGGAATTGAGCCGCCTTCCCGAGCGAATAGGGGTTCTTTCCCGAACACATCTTTGAATGCCGCCGATGCCGCCTTTAATCCATAAAAAGATAAGTCTGTTATAGATGGATGCCCACCATGATGAGGTGTAACAGTTACTTTAACTGTGTCAGGAGCAAGAGAGTTGAAATAGTCAATAAATAGTTGTGCTATCTCGTCAGGGTGTTGATCTGGCACCAAGCGCATACTAATTTTAGCATTTCCTTTTGAAGGTAAAACAGTTTTAGCTCCCTCTTTTTGATAGCCACCCCAAATTCCATTCACATCTAAGGTAGGGCGTGCTGAAGCTCTTTCTAGTGTGGTATATCCTTTTTCACCATGAACTGCTTTTATATCTAATTCTTTTTTATAAGCTTCTTCATCAAAAGGAAGGGCGGCTGAAGCAGCTCTTTCTTCAGGCGTGAGTTCCCGTACTTTATCATAAAAACCTGGTATTTGAATAATGCCATCTTCGTCTTTCAACTTGGCAATCATTTCACATAGTACGTTGATAGGATTCTCAACCGCTCCGCCATAAACTCCAGAGTGTAAATCACGGTTTGGACCTACAACCTCCACTTCCATATAAGCAAGCCCGCGTAGGCCGTAAGTGATGGATGGAATATCTTTCCCAAACATGGAAGTATCAGAAATTAGCACCATATCACACTTTAAAAGATCTTTGTGCTCTTTGATAAAAGGAACTAGATTTGGTGAACCTATTTCCTCTTCACCTTCCAAAATAAACTTCACATTAACCGGTATTTCTTGTCCCGTTTTAATGTACGATTCTATCGCTTTAACATGTGTGTAAGCTTGACCTTTATCATCACTGGCACCACGTGCGTAGATATTTCCATTTTTAATAACAGGCTCGAATGGGGGAGAATCCCATAGGTCGTCAGGATCGGAAGGCTGAACATCATAATGCCCATAAACTAGAACCGTTGGTTTATCGGGATGTGGGGAATGCTCTGCAAAAACAATGGGATTGCCAGGAGTTTCGAAAAGCTGAACTGTTTCGAATTTAAAATCTTTGAACTGATCCAATAAAAAATTTGCGGCTTTGTAAATAGCATCTTTTTTAGAAGAATCGGTGCTTACGCTTGGAATGCGCAGCAATTCGATTAATTCTTCAACATAACGATCTTTATTTTTGTCGATGTAATCTTGGGTGGGGCTCATAAAATACTCCTTTAAAGTTCTATAGAGGTTTAACCTCTGTTTTCTTAATCCATCCTAACTGTCCATTACTTAAACGAACATAATACCAGTCAGGGTTTTCCTTACTTAACTTATAATCGATAGTAAGGGTATAGCCTTCAAAAGCAAAGCTTTCAGTTGTGCCAGTTTCTGTAGGCTGCTGTAACACTTTTGTTTCTGTATTGATTACTACAGCATCGTTGAAGCGCATCTCAATGTAACTAACATAATAAGCTAAGGTTACAATTAATACAGCAGATATTGCAAAAATAACAGTTACTTGATTCAGTTTTTTAAAAGTAATAATGCTAAACCATTTGCCAGCTAGCAATAAACAAGCAATAATGCCCATTAGATAACCAAACCAAAATACACCATAAGCAGTAGGAACTTCTTTTAGCCAGTCTAGAGCTTTGTCCCAAGGTAATTTAGGTAAAGTGGCAGATTGGCGACTGAATTGAGAGTTTACAAACAACAGTGCGCGTTCTGCTTCTACTTTAGCTTCAGTATCGTTTGGGAAGTGCTTAATGGTTTTTAAAAAATAGTATTTAGCTAACCCAAGAGAATCTATTTGTGCCGCAGATATACCCATATTCAAATATAGAAAACTAGATCTAAAACCCTGGGCTTCTATTAAGTGATAAGCTTTTAATGCGTTGTAATAATCGCCTTTTTCCATCAAGATGTTGGCTTTATCAAACTCAACTTGTGCAGTTTCTTGAGCTAAAATACCGTGCGAACCAAGTGTGAAAACTGTAGCCAGTAAAATTATGAGGGTAGAAATATTTCTCACAATACTTTTCCTAATTTTTTAATAAGCTCTTTTGCTATTTCAATATCATCCGTTAGCCCTACTTGAGAAACATCGGGTGCATAAGCAATCGTTTCACACTTATTAAATAGTTTTTGTAAGTCGCTAAAATCAGAATTAGGTGCTTTGGTTTTAACTTCTTGAACTAATTGCAAGTTCGACAAACCAGCTTCAGGCAAATTACATTTATCGGTTATAAACTGAGAAAGTGCCGCTTGAATTAAATGATAGCCTAGTTTGATATCAGTTGTTGAAGATGCTTCTTGCAGTGTATCGAATGATTTTTGACGAGCTTTTTGAGATCTCGAAAAACCGGTGTCGTTTGCCATTTTATCTGAGTATTGTTTGTAGCCAAAAGCTCCTAATAAAAACATAAATGGGAGTGCAAGCCAAATAAATAAAGAACTGTTATTCAACAAATAATTGGTACTAGTGGGCACCCATTGTGCAAGCCCAATTTTTGGTTTAATGTTTAATCGCGTTTCAACGAGTTGGGAGCCTGCGGTAGCTTTTGGATCTGGGATGGCTTCAAAGTGTAAGGCAGGTAAAGTAGTATATTTGAAGCTTTTTTTATTTGGATCGTAAACAGCAATGTTCTTTTCTGGGATAATAAACTCACCCTCATTTCTTGCAATAATAATATCAGAAAATGTTTTGGTACCAGAAATTATATTATTGCCTCTATTAATCTGTGTATTTTCTTGGGGGTTATATTCCTCCAAAGCACTAGGGAATATGTATGTGGGTTTGTTAATTAGTGGAACGTTGCCTGTACCAGAAACAACAGTTTCTATTTCTATACTTTCCCCCACAAAAGCTTTTGAAGTAGAAATGTTCCGTGTGATTTTAAAATCACCTACAGCACCAATTAAATCAGCGTTTTTGGGCTCAGGTAACCTTTGTACATTAATGGTAACCGGCAGGGTGTTCAGTTCTTTATTCTCTTGGCCAAAGCCAAAGCTAAAAGGATCTCTAAAGCCACTTCTATTTTGTCGCATACGAACACTTATAGGGAATGGACTCAAAGTTAGTTCGCCCGCTTTGGTTGGGAATATTGCGTAGTTAAGTAGCTCTGCACGTTGGTAGCGCACACCATTAATTATACTAGAAGTGGAACGAGCTTGGCGCTGCATCTCAAGTTCTTCTTTCCAAAAGCCTTCAGCTTTCCAACCCGCTAAAGCTTGGTATGAGTTTACTTCAATTCCTGCTTTAAAATAAAGAACAACGGTGGCAATTACTTGTTGGCCAACAACAGGGTTGGTAACATTAGGTTCTATGCGCACATAAATATCTGGCGAGCTATCCGCTTTGCCCGTATCTATAGTTTTAGGATCTAAAACCTTAAATGGAATAGCTTTTGTATTGTAAGTTTTGCCACCAATTTCAACAGGTATAGGTGGAATTTTGAAGCTACCAACATCCTCAGCAATTAATTGGAAACCATAGCTAATTACTACCGAAGTGCGATTGTTCGCATAGGTATAATTAGTGCTCTGGCTAGTTCTATTCGGTAGCCACCGAAGACCTGGTATATCGGGCAAGGTAGGGCGGTCAAAAGTACCAAACTGGCTTCCAATCACCTCAATATTAAGGGTTACACCTTCGCCCGCGAATATATTTGTTTCGGTAAGCGTGGCTTTTACTTCAACATCTTGAGCTTGTACATTAAAGCCAAGTCCTATCCATAAAATGAAAACAATAAAAGATACAAAACGTAGCTTATCACCAATCTTTATCATGCGTGGTATTAGCCTTAGATTTTGGTTTTTTAAATTCTTTTAGCAGGTCTTTTTCCTTTTGAGCCAAGGCTTTTAAGATTTTATCGGCATCTTCTTTACTGATTTCATTAGGAATTAAATCCTCACCTTCTTCTATATCCTCAGGCTGATTATTAGCATCCTCCTCATTTTGTTTAGATGCTTCTTTTTGTTCCTGTTCTTCTTGCTCACTTGTTTGTTCTTGTTCCTGCTCTTCTTGGTCTTGATTCTCTTCTTCTTGTTGTTCGCTGCTTTGCTGTTGGTTTTGTTGCTGCTGCTGTTGCTTTTCTTTTTCCTCTTCAATCAAGCGCTTTAATTGGCTTAAATTGTCATTGTTAGGATACTGAGACAGACCTCTATCAACAGTTTCTAACGCATTTTGCATATCAGCATTAATAAAAGCATTTGCCGCCCCATGAAAAAACTCATCGGCAGATTGAGCCTGTGCTTGCGTGTTGGCAAGCAATGCAAAGCCTAATACAAATAAGGTGAATATATACTTCATCATTTATGAGTCTATTTGATCAACAGAACCAATTCGTTCAATAAAATCGCTGAAATTACCAACCGTTTCATCAGCCTCTAAGGCTTGCTGCATTAAATTATAGGCTTGATTGTATTGTTTTTCAGATACTAATTTTTCGGCTTGTTTTTTTATAGCCAAAGCGTATTCAGTAGGTTTTGGTTGATCTTGATTTTCCTGCTGTTCATTTTCCTTCTTCTCATCCTCTTCATCAGCTTTTGTAAAAGCTAATTCATAGTTCCGCTTAGCATCAGAATCGTTGGGATTATATTTGAGTGCATTTTTTAAATGGAGTTGAGCAGGCTTCCACTTCTCATCATTTGCCAGCAAGGTACCAATGCTATACTCAGCGAGTGCTTTATCACTAGCATCTGTGGCGAGCCTTTCAAAGTCCATAAATGCTTCTATAGCATCTTGGGTTTTATCCTGCTTGGCTAGCGCATTTCCTAAATTGAAATAAAGGCGACCATTTTCTGGGTTTTGCTCAATGGCAGACCTAAATAAGGATTCAGCTTCTGCATAGTCACCTTTCGAGTAGGCTTCATTTCCCTTGCGAGCATCGCTAAGACCTGCGCCCACAATAAATAAAAGTATAAGTAAGTGAAAAAAGGTTTGTTTCATGTTTAAAATAGCACAGGGTTACAGCTCTTCTGCTGCTGCCATTGCTTCTTCGTCCATTAACATGTTATTAAATACATTTGAGACGTCATCATTGTCTTCAAATTTTTCCATCATTTTAAAATTAGAGAGTGCTGTTTCTGCATCAACCTTTGTTTCGGTTAGTGCCACTCTAATAAGTTCTGCTGTTTCTATTTCATAACCAGCGTCTTCTAGAGCTTTGTGCACATTAAATAAATCAGTTCTAGTTGTATATACAACGAACTTATCGTCCTCTAATTGTACATCGTCAGCGCCAGCTTCAATGGCTTCTAACATAAACTCATCTTCGTCTTTATCATTAGCAGGAATTTGTATAAATCCTTTCTGTTCAAACAAAAATGCAACAGAACCACTGGTGCCCATATTGCCGCCATGCTTAGTAAAAATGTGACGAATATCAGCTACTGAGCGTGTATTATTATCGGTAGTAACTTCAACAAAATACGCTATGCCACCAGGTCCATAACCTTCAAAGGTAACCTCTTCGTAGTTTGCTGCGTCAACACCTTCGCCAGAGCCACGTTTAATGGCACGTTCAATATTATCTTTTGGGAGGTTTGCGGCTTTAGCGTTATCTATAGCTAACGATAGGCGTGGATTCCCAGTAGGGTCACTTCCACCTTCGCGAGCGGCAATAGTGAGTTCCTTAATTATTTTAGTAAAAATCTTAGATCGCTTAGAATCTGATTTAGCTTTTTTATGGCGAATATTCGCCCATTTAGAATGCCCAGCCATACTTAATCTGAAATTTTAAAAACTATTTGTATTAATTTTAAACCTTAGTATACAAAATTAACATTCTATCTGTTTAAGTGGAAACTTTTACTACTTAATTCTGAAATAAAAGCAATCTTTGGAACCTTATCTGTTAAAGCTTGTGTTAGCCGTCTGAGATAACTAAAGTAATAGTTATTTTATAGAACTAATTTGAAGAAATACTTTTATGAATATAGGAATAGTTTGTTACCCGACTTTTGGTGGTAGTGGCGTTGTTGCAACTGAATTAGCTAAAGTATTAGCTAAAAAAGGACATAAAATTCATGTAATGAGTTATGCTAAACCAGCACGACTAGATACGCTTGAGCCCAATATAACCTACCATGAGGTAGCAATAAACTCCTACCCGTTATTTGAATATCCTCCTTACGATTTGGCCCTTGCAACGCAGATGGTAAACTTAATTGAGCACGAAGCTTTAGATTTGCTTCACGTGCATTATGCACTTCCACATGCAACGAGTGCTTATTTAGCAAAACAAATTGTAGCAGAGCGAGCTAAAGACATCTGCATTATAACAACCCTGCATGGAACCGATATTACTTTAGTGGGCAGTGACCCCAGCTATAAGCATGTTGTTGAGTTCTCAATTGACAAAAGTGATGGGGTAACAGCAGTTTCTGAATATCTAAAACAAGAAACCTACAAAAGATTTGATATTAAAAATGAGATTAGGGTTGTACATAATTTTATAGATCTAGAACGTTTCAAAAAATCAAATCGGTCGCATTTCAAAAAAGCAATTTGTCCTGAAGATGAAAAGGTAGTAGTGCATGTTTCTAACTTTAGGAAAGTAAAACGCGTGGAGGACGTTGTGGAGGTTTTTGGGCGACTATTAAAGCAAGGAATAAAAGCAAAGTTGCTACTAGTTGGTGATGGACCTGAGCGTCAACATGCCGAAAAGCAATGTAGAGATTTAGGAATATGTGATCAGGTGCGTTTTTTAGGAAAACTAGAGGCGGTAGAAGAAGTGTTATCTATAGCCGATTTGTTTTTAATCCCATCTGGATCTGAAACCTTTGGTTTAGCCGCATTAGAAGCAATGAGTTGTTCTGTTCCTGTGGTAAGTACAAATATTGGAGGACTTCCAGAGGTTAATATACATGGTGAAACAGGTTATTTATGTGACCTTGGTGATGTAGAAAGCATGACAAAATATTCTGCAGAAATTCTCACAAATGATGAATTACATGCAGAATTATCAGCTAATGCTAGAAAACATGCCGAACGTTTCGATCAAGATGTTATAGTTCAGCAGTACGAAACTTATTATGAAGAAGTAATGGCAAATATGCATGTTGCTAAATAACTTTCTAACGCTCAGAATTTAGCCGAAAATATTCCATTTACTTTTAGCTGTTGCTTTGGCAACCGCTACATACTTGCATTTTTTTAGATTTAAAAGATTATCAAACTCTGCAGAGTCATCAACAACATAAGCAATGGCAATAGTAAGGTCTTTCATTGCACTGTCAACAGTTTGTCCTTTAAACTTTGAGCAAATTACAAAGCTAGATATCTCGGGTCATGTGAATTTTACGGGGATTTGATTACATTTGCCTGCAAAAAACATTGATGAATTCATCCCTAATAGCTCATGTTTTACCTGAGGAACTACTAGCCCATTTTGATATCAAAGGAGTTGTAGTGCTTTGTGACATCAAGAGTAAAAAAGAATTTATACGTATTGATTTAGAAGAGAAAAACTCCTTGCCACCTGGCTATGATGCTTCTTGCTATCAATCAAAAGGCTTTATGTCAACTAAGACCATCCAAGATTTTCCGCTTCGAGGTAAAGCGGTTTATCTAACCATAAAAAGGCGTAGATGGCGTCATAAAGAGACCTTAGAGGAAATAAGAAGTGATTATTCATTTATTGCGGAGGGCGCTAAATTAACTCAAGAGCTCGCCGATTTTTTAAAAGGTACAGGTCGAGACCCGAGAAGATACCATTAGTAATATTGCAAGCTATTACTACGTTGCGGCGGATAAAGTTCGTCGTCATTATAAGAGCTATAGTAGCGGCTTTGCGACGTGGGATCAAAAAGGGCACGCCGAGCAATACATGCTTTACCCTGCCAATATTGGAGCCTATTTAAGTATTGATGAAGTGAGTTTATCGAACGGAGAGCTCTATACTTTTGTGACAAATAAGGCTGGTAAAGGGGAAAAAGGCTCTTTAGTTGCTTCGATTAAAGGAACACGCTCACAAGATATTATTGCTACGTTAGAGAGGTTACCAGTAGAGCTCAGAGGTAAAGTTCGTGAGGTAACCCTAGATATGGCTAAAAACATTGAATCCGCTGTAAGCATAGTCTTTTCTAAAGCCTCGCTTGTTACAGACAGATTTCATGTGGTGAGACTCGCAATGGAAGCGCTACAACATCTTAGGATCAAGAAGCGATGGGAAGAGCTTGACAAAGAAAATAAGTTGATTTTAACGTGCAAATCAGAAGGTAAAAGGTATAAACCAAAAGAGTTTTCTAATGGAGATACTCCCAAACAATTACTAGCGCGAAGTAGATACATTATTGCTAAGAAAGAAGTTCAATGGACAGAGAATCAAAGAGCAAGAGCCCACATATTATTTAAAGAACATCCAGATCTATATGTGGCTTATAAGCATAGTCTTGCCTTTAGATCCATCTATGAGGAAAGGCTTAGACGCACCGCTGAACTAAGATTTAGAGTGTGGATAAAGGATACTTTTGAGAAGGAATTAGAACCCTTTTACACCACCGCTAATACAGTCAATACGAACTTTGAAAATATTCTAAACTTCTTCACCAATAGAAATACGAATGCTAATGCGGAATCATTATAATGCTAAAATCAAACTATTTAGAGCAAACTTAAGGGGCGTTACAGACACTACTTTTTTCCTGTTTAGATTAGAGAAGCTATTCGCTTAGTCCCCGTAAATTTAATATGTCCCGATATCTCTGTGTTTATACCTTTCGCATCATCAACCCAAAAAATGGGTGATTCAAGCCTAGCAAACATATAGTCGGCCCTGTCTTTTCCAGGTAATTGTTTTACTACCTCGGCTTTAATGGGTAACTGAAGTTGCAGTTCGTTAGGGCCTTGCTCTATAGAGGTGATTTCTATTTTGAATGGTTTCATGTCCTTTAAAGTAAAAAGCAAAGATTTTGCAAAACTGTGCGTAAAATCTAGGTTAAGTGTTAGGGCTATTATTTACTAATGTATAAGAAAAGAAGTATATAAAAAAATCCCTACACACAAATAGTATATAGGGATTTTGTAAAGTAATTGAAAAGTATATACTTGATTAAGCAAGCACTTTAGAAACTTCTTCAGCCGCTTCTTTGAGTAGAACTGCAGAAATAACATTTAAGCCTGAGTTATCAATAATTACTTTTGCTTCGGCTGCATTAGTACCTTGCAAGCGAACTATAATAGGCACATTAGCTACTTTAGCTGCAATTTCTGGATCTTTAACAGCTTCTATAACACCGTTTGCAACACGGTCGCAACGTACAATTCCGCCAAAAATATTAATTAAAATAGCTTTTACATTTGGATCGTCAAGTATAATACGGAAGCCGTTTTTAACAGTGTCAACATTCGCTCCACCACCCACATCTAAAAAGTTTGCTGGCTCACCACCTGACAGCTTAATAATGTCCATCGTGGCCATTGCAAGCCCTGCACCATTTACCATGCAACCTACGTTACCATCTAGTTTGATGTAGTTTAGGTTGTATTTTTGAGCTTCTAACTCAAATGGATCCTCTTCGGCATCATCTTTTAGTTTTGCTAAATCAGGATGGCGATATAAAGCGTTGCCGTCTAAAGTTACTTTAGCATCTAAAGCTAAAATATTTTGGTCTGGCGTTAATATAAGTGGGTTAATCTCGAACATGTCAGAATCTATTTCGAGATAAGCATTATAAATAGCTAAAATAAATTTAATAGCTTTTTTAAGAGCTTCGCCTTCTAAACCAAGTGCAAAAGCAAGGCGTCTTGCTTGATTAACCTGTAGAGGAATACCTGGTTCAACCCATTCTTTAATAATCTTTTCTGGAGTTTCTTCAGCAACCTGCTCAATTTCAACACCACCTTCGGTTGAAACCATAATCACATTTTTGCTAATAGCGCGATCGAGCAAAATTCCTAAATAGAATTCTTTCTCAATATCAACACCGTCAGTAACGTAAATGCGTTGAACTAACTGACCTTCATCGCCAGTTTGGATGGTAACAAGAATATCGCCTAGTAAAGAATCGGCGGCTTCGCGTACTTCATCTATGCTTCTGCATAAAATAACACCCTTGGCATTGTTCTTTTTTGTGCGTCCTTTACCACGCCCACCTGCATGTATTTGTGCTTTTACAACAAAAAGAGAAGTTCCCTTTTTTTGCATTTCTTCAGCTGCTTTTACAGCATCTTCAACAGTAGTAACAGCAATGCCGTCAGGAACAGCAACACCGTATGTCTTTAAAATTTCTTTAGCTTGGTACTCGTGGATTTTCATGAATTATAATCTAATGAACGTTCAAAAAAGCGTTTTTTTATAGACCTCAATAATAGGGAGAATACCGACTAAAGGAAAGTAAACTAGCTTAGCAATTACTTCATTTTATATTTGAACCAAATTTCCACCCTTAACACCTTACATAATTTATTATATTAAGGCTCAGAGTATAGATGTAGAAATAACCCTTTATAATTTTGGGGTGGAGTTTGTAAATGTAATTTGGCCTGATTATTACACTCATCTAATTATCAAATAAACTTGAGTTTAAATTTGTCTAGTTTAATTTATTAATAAGGAGCTGAAAGTGATACTTATAGAGGTAGGAAGGAATCAAAGAGAAAAAGTCTTTCATAATGATGTTTTATCATAAAAGGTTATATATTTAAGCAATTTCTAAAACTAGAGAAGGCCTTTTGAGTAAAATCAAAATCATGACACAGGAAGAGTTAGAACGAACTTACTTACGTTTTGCTCATCAATTCCTTGAACCCTACGACGATCCATCCCGCCTTGCCATAATTGGCATGCAAACAAGAGGAGTCTATATTGGTAAACGTATTAACCAAGAAATAAAGAATAAATTTGGTTTAGAAGTTGATTTTGGGATACTTGATGTAACATTTTATAGAGATGATTTTCGTACCAAGCTAAAAATGCCAGAGGTTCAAGTCACCGAAATACCGTTCGACTTATACGATCGAGATATTATTTTAGTGGATGACGTGCTATATACTGGTAGAACTGTACGCGCAGCAATGGATGCACTAATGGGGTATGGTCGCCCTCGTAAAATACAATTTTGTGCAATGGTAGATAGGGGGCATCGGGAACTACCCATCTCTGCAGATTACACAGGGCTTTATGTGCCTACCCATGAACAAGAAGAAATACGTGTGAAAGTGAAAGAACTTGATGGCGAAGATGCGGTGTATATTGCTCAATCGGGAGAGGACTTGTAATGAGTGATCTTAAAGCTGAGTATGAATTCAAACAAAAACATTTATTAGGCTTGGCCGACTATACAAAAGAAGACATTCTTTATGTATTAGAACAAGCCTCCATTTTTAGAGAAGTTTTAGACCGCCCAGTACCGAAGGTGCCAACTCTACGCGATAAAACCATTGTAAATCTGTTTTATGAAAATAGCACACGTACTCGGCTTTCTTTTGAGTTAGCACAAAAAAGAATGGGAGCAGATGTGTTAAACTTTTCGACAAGTAATTCCTCTGCAAAAAAAGGAGAGTCGCTAAAAGACACCATTCAGAATATCAGTTCTATGAAGATTGATATGGTTGTTGTGCGACACGAAAGCCCAGGAGTGCCCCATTTTTTAACACAATGTGTAGATGCGGCAATTTTAAATGCTGGGGATGGCTCACACGAGCACCCGACACAAGCATTGCTCGATATGTTTACCATGCAACAATTGTATCCGAGTTTAAAAGGTAAAAAAATTGCTATAATAGGCGATATCTCACATAGCCGTGTGGTACGCTCTAACATAATAGGCTTAACAAAATTAGGTGCAGAAGTTGTACTTTGTGGTCCTAAAACTTTTATGCCTGTTTTTGTGAATGAGATGGGTGTTGAAGTCTCGCATAACTTAGAGGAAACCTTAGCTTGGTGCGATATTGCAATGGCACTTCGCATACAATTGGAGCGCCAAGGCGAGAGTACAGAACTATTTCCAAGTATAAGAGAGTATCATCAACGATTTGGTATAAAACTCGAACACTTAGAAAAATATCCGGATTTTAAAATTATGCACCCTGGTCCAATAAATAGAGGCGTTGAAATGCAAAGTGAGGTCGCTGATAGTAATCGCGCAGTAATTTTAGATCAAGTAACTAACGGTGTGGCTGTTCGAATGGCTGTGCTCTACTTATTAAGTGGTGGAAATAGGATATAGAATGTATGTATTTTGAATGAATAGAATTGCTAAATTGCAAGACTTCAAATCACAATAAATTTTAGTTGATTTAACTATCGAACAGCACGCAAAAGATATTAAGCATCCAACCAATCCCTCTCTAACCATCGGAATACCTGTTCTAAATGAAGAGGTACATTTAGAAAGGGTATTACGAGTATTTTTAGGAACTGATTATCAGAACCTTGTCGAAATATTGATTGCCGATGGTGGTAGTACAGATAGAACTAAAGAAATTATAGCAGAACTATCGAAAGAAGATAGCAGAGTAAAACTAATTGATAACCCAAAAAAATATCAATCTTTTGGGCTCAATAAGATGATTGATGCGGCAGAAGGAGAAGTGTTTTTAAGAGCGGATGCACACTGTTATTATAAAGAGAATTATGTTGAAAAATGCGTTGAAGTACTTTTAAAAACTAAAGCAAAAAACGTTGGTGGCTCACAACGCTATAAGGCTAAAAACCCTGTACAAGCTGGTATTGCGTTAGCAGTTAAAAGCTTTTTGGGTAATGGTGGCGCCAAGTATATGGATAGCCAATATGAAGGTTATGGAGATACTGTATTTTTAGGTTGTTTTTGGACTAAAGATTTGAGAGAAGTTGGTGGTTTTAGTACCGCAAATATTACAAATCAAGATTCAGAGCTCAATCTAAGGTTGATAGAAGTATTTGGTGCTGAAAGTGTATACATAAGCCCCGAAATTCGAAGTTGGTATTTTCCTAGAGACTCATATTTAAAATTATTTAAACAGTATTTTAGATATGGTAGAGGCAGGTTTATTACAAAAATTTATCATCCTCAGCAAAGCCCAATAAGAGGAATGCTCCCTTTTATTTTTATTTTAGCACTTTCTATTCTCATAGTATCAGATCTTGTTATAGAAACAAGCTTAAGCTCTATATGGGTTGTAAGTATTTTATTTATAATTCTTTTAGTAGAGTCATTTAGAACAGTTATTTCTTATAAACAAAATTTTATTGATGAGATATGGAATGGTCCACAAAAAAAACCTAGTATAATAAGTAGAGTTTTTTCAACAATGTCATGTATTGCCATTATGCAAATAGCCCACTTCAGTGGTTTTCTATACCAGCTGCTCAAAAAAGTATTTTTACGAGTTGATGGGTGGTAGGTGTTTTAGCATCAAGTGTTAAAAATATTGAGAAAATATGAGAGTTTTTATTACCGATGATGGGTTTAGTTATAACTCATTTTTAGAGTGTATAGCTGATTCTGGTTTTACTGCAAAGGATTTAGATAAACAGGCAGTTCTTGAGTTTTTGATATATGGTGAGCTTTATTTTGATAGAACATTTGTTAAGAAAGTACGCAAGGAATTCAATCATCAACCCTACTTATTATCAGCTGAAAAAGGATTTTTGGAAAATATAGATCTCGATCAGAACCCGTTAGTAAATAAATCGATCAGTGATCCAATGCATCAGTTTATACATTTTTTTGAAAAACGTAAAGAGCATCTAAATCAAAGAAATAAAATATCGATAGATTTAACTGGAGGAATTGATTCAAGGCTAATCGCAAGTACTCTACAGTATCTGAACATTCCATTTGAAGCTGTTTTCTCCCTTGATTCGGGAACTGAAAAGGAAGCAACTATTGTAAAAAAAGTAGCTAACGAACTGGGAGTGAAATTACACATAGTGAAATCCAATGAAGTTAGTTCGAAGTCAGAACTGAAAGAATTATTTAGATTTGGAGACGGCTGTTGGGATCTTTTAGGAATGAAATCTCTCAGGAACACACAAAACTGGAGAAAAGAAAACGGTGCTGATTTAGTTATAACAGGTGTTGGCGGGGAGCTTTATAAAGACTTTTTTTGGCAACAAGATTTTCCATTTTACCAAAGTCCAAGGTCATCCATTAAAAAATTAGTAAACTTGAGAATGTACCCATTAGATATAAAATCTGAATGGCTGCCAGTACCCCTCAGATCCACTTTAGCTGGTGTACAAAAAGATTTTATTGAAAGGCTAAACGGCTTTAAGAGTTCAATAAATACAAAAACATATGATCAGATTTATTACAATGTTCGAGTGAAAGAACAAATCTCTTTGATATCAAGCGCTACGTTGAATTACTTAGAAACCTATTCCCCGCTTTTGGAGGCCGAATTATTGAATATTGGATACAATCTGCCGCGAAGAAAAAGATTTATGAATAGATTTCACCGCGAACTTATCAGTAAAATGAGTCCACAGGTTGCTAAAATTCCTACAACGGAAGGAGGGATGAGTGTGTCTGATAATGGAATATATATTGCTAAAGACTTACTTAAATACGGAATTGATAAGTCTAAGAAAATAGTTTCAAAGCTTATTCTGAAATCAAAAGAGAATGGTAATACAGTTAAGGAAAAGAAAAACGATCTTGTAGATCGAGAGCTAAAAAAAGCTGTACAAATTCTTAAAAGCAATGATATTTTAAATTCACAGCTAAAAATATCCGAGCTTCCTCAAAAATTAAAGGGTAGAATAATAACAGTAAGTTATGTAATAAATGAATTGGAGAGGTAGGTTCATGATAAAAGAAAATCCACTAGTTACTGTAATAATTCCAACATATAACAGACCTGAATTGGTACAAAGAGCTGTAAAATCGGTTCAAGAACAAACATATTCTAATATTGAAATTATAGTAATTGATGATGCCTCTGAAAAAGACATTTTTAATAGCTTAGAGGGTTATGAGAATATTAGGGTATTAAGAAATGAAGTTAATAAAGGAGGTTGCTTCTCAAGGAACCGAGGGATTAAAGAAGCTAGGGGGGAGTACATTAACTTCTTAGATGATGATGATATATTATATCCTGAAAAAATTGAAAAACAAATCTCTTGCTTTCAAAACTCAAGTGATTCTGACTTGGGAATGGTAACGGCTCATGCTCTTGATAAAAGATCGGGTGTTGAACAAAAAAAATATAACCGTGTTGAGGGTAATATTTATAAGGATTTGTTGAGTTCCTATGCTGTTTCCGGAATTGAAACTATGCTATTTAAGAAATCGGCATTAGAGCGGATAAACGGTTTTGATGAACAGATAGCTTCAAGCCAGGAATATGACTTACTGATTCGTTTCGCAGAATATTATACGGTAGATTATGTTGATGAAATATTAAGCCAGGAGTTTCGGTCAATAAACCAAATCAGCTTAAATTTTGATAAAAAAAAGAGCGGGGCAAAATATCTTTATAAAAAACATAAAAACCGCTTTAAGTCTCAAGGGCTTTACTTTTGGTTAAAAATGAAGCTCAAATTTAACTTTCTATATGTACGTTTTTTCGTTGGAAAGCATTTTGGAGAAAAGGCATACCGACTGCTTATGCGCTAACAGAGCCTAAAGAAGACTTTGAAAGAGGTTTTTGTACTCAGTTGAATATCCTTTTAATCCGAAGTTTTTAGATATGTATTCGTTTAGTTTATGCTTGTCGGGAGGTTGGTTGTTCAATAAATTCTGAATAGCTTCAGTCAATGCATCTGCATCGTCGGGTAGTATTAATTGCCCATGGTTTTTAGAAAGCACTACTTCAGGGCCGCCACTTTTAGTAGAAATTGAAGGAAGTCCACAACTTAATGCCTCAATAAGAGCAATACCAAAAGGTTCATTTCTGCTTGGTAAAACAAAACCATCTACTGCTTTCAACCAATTTAAAATTTCCTCTCTCGTCTTTGGTCCATGCAGGTGAACATTCGTTAATTGATTTTTGTGAATCATTTCCTCAATCTTAACACGGTATGAGGGCTCATCATTTAAACGACCAATAATATGGAATTCGGCTTCTGTAGATTTCAGATTATTAACGGCTTGTATAAGAACGTCTATTCCTTTTTTATGACGAAGATTTGCAACAGTAAGTATATGTTTGGTGTAAGAGGCAAGCTTGAGTTGTTTCCTAAGGTTCTCTTTTTCATCTTCGGTAGAAGGAGCAAAATTAGTAGTATCTACATAGTTATAAATAACTTCTAATTTGGAGCCTAATTGAGGATAGGCTTTTAAAATATCTGCTTCCAACTTAGGGCCTACCGCAATAATTTTGTCTGCGGCGTTCATGCAGTTAAGTAATCGATTTCTTAACGAATTATTTTTTTGAGGGTGATAGAAATCAACCCCATGAATGGTTAAAACCACCGGGCAATTGAATTGCTTTTTGATTTGTGGAATGGCTAAACCTGAAGGGTATAGGAACTGAACATGAATGAGATCAGGCTTTGTTTCTCTAAGATGAGAAAGGATATTATTAGAGAGTGAAGCCTGTATAAAACGTGAAAACTTCTTTTTCGGCAAAGAAATATAAAAAACCCTTTTACCCGGCACGTTATCTGGTAACAAGATTCTTGATTGGTTCCGGATTGATTTTTCTGTAAACGGTAAAGCTAAGGGTGTTGGAATTGAAGCTGAGACACTAAAATACTCAGAAATAGCTATAATATGATCCTTTACAAATGTTGCATCGTATGGTGAATATGCATTAGGGAATGAGTGCGATATAACTTCAACTTTGCGCATTGGTAGGGTAGGGTTAAATTAATGTTTAAAGTGAAGATTGTAGGCAAGTAATGCTGTTACGGCACTAAATTTTCCTTGCACCCCTTGATGAAATATATAGGTAATATTTTCTTTCAGTAATTTACTATCCACATTATTTATATTAGTTTCATATATCTGATGCAATGCTTTTTGAAGTAGTTCATTTTGCTTATACCAAATATCGAATGGATTCATTAGTTCATTTCCAATACCAAACCTTCTTTGAATAAACCGTCGCCATTTTCTATAAAAACTGGAAACACTTAACAGAAGTAGATTAGAGTGTTTGATTCCAGTAGCATCCCAAGGATAACTTAAAATTTTGGGGTGTAGCTGAAGCATCCATTCTGTATAAATTTTTTTACCTTGTTTAAATTCATCAGGCATATTATAACAATATGTAAGTAGCTCTTTGTTATAAAAGGGAGAGCTCAGGTCGGTAAAATGTGAAATCATTTTATCACCATCCAAGGTGCCATTCATCTGACGTTGTTCATAGGAAAACAACTCTACATTGTTTTGATAAGAGTCTAATAATTCAGGTAAAATGCTAATTTGATTCAAAATCTTAGAATCATCAATTGAGCCTAGTTTTCCTGCTTCAGTAACTAGGTTAAAGTCAGGTTTTATAAATGAACCGAACAACACGTCTCCAATTTGACCGCTATGAGCCAAACCCTTGCTGGTGTAATCAAAACTCTCCATAGCCCGAAACATATGCGCAGCGCGGTTTAAGTTAGTCATTCCACTGTTCGCCTCAACTAACCTTTCAAACTGATTGATAAAGTAATGTCCACTATCAAGCTTATAGAAAGCGTATCCTAACTCTTCTTGGGTAGCAATATCTTTAGCAATGGTGTGGTCTGGAGCTCCTGACTGAGAAAAATTTATGCAAGTGAAATCTGTATAACCCAATTTTTTAGCCAATAGAACATTGACTCTTGAGTCTAACCCTCCACTCAAAAACGCAAATGATGTAGTATTGTAGTCAAGGTCTTTCTGCCACTCTTTGTGTATAGAAGAAAGAATCAGTTTATCAATGGTGTTGATCACATCCTTTTTTGAGTGAGAAAATTTTTCTTTTTTCAACTTAAAATACTTGTCTTCTGACAGTTCTCCTGTATTAATATTAAAACAAAGGATAGTGCCAGGCCGTACTTTTTTTACGGAACTAATAAGAGACAAATCCTCAAGCATGTATCCAAAAGTTAATAAACAATTAAAGCCATCATGGCTAGGGCTAATTAGGATATTATTTAAGTGGCAAGTTTGACTGAGTACCTTTAGCTCCGAAGCAAACAAGAAGGAATTACTTGTTTTATCGTGATAATAGTAAAGTGCCTTGGTTCCAAGATGATCGGTAAATATGTATATTTTTTGAGACTGTTTGTCAAAAATAAAGCCAGAAAATAATGCATCTTCATTCTTTATAAAATCAATGCCATATTTTTTGAAATTTTTCCCCACACTTTTTTTCCAATTGTTTTTGCTATAGTTAGCGCCTTCTATACAAATAATAAAGTGGTCATTTTTTATGATAAACCGATCTTTTTCAAACTTATTTAAAACTGACCTTCCGAAATGGAAATTTTTAAATAATTCATCTTCATTTTTAATATGCTGAAATTCACTTGAAAAAAAATACTTTGAGTAATCGTTATTAATCAGTTTAGAAGAACTGTATAAACCATATATCCCAGCCATTAGTCGGCCTCCTTTGCAAGTTTGAAAATCCAGATAATAAGATACAATTGAACGATAACACCAAGAGCAGAAAAAAGAATAATAGCTATTAAGGCACTTCCTAAAAAGTATCCTAATAGCAGTGCTGCCGATCTTAAAATTAAATAAACCAAGTCAATCAGAAATGCTTTTTTATGCTTATTTAATAATAAGGGAATATAGGTTAAAGGAGAGGTGATAAACACAAAAAATAAGAAGGGAGAAAGTACCTGAGTATAAGTACCGGCTATAATCCATTCATCTCCAAATATAAAACCAAATAACCAAGGTGCTGTAAGGGTAAGTATTAAGAAAGGAACTATACCAAATGTTAATAGTTGGATGAAAATATTTTTTGTAAAAATATAAATGCTTTCATCTTTATTAGAACGTTCCGAAATAGAGCGGCTAAATACTTGCTGAACGGAACTTGCTATTAACTGTATTGGGGCATAACAAATACGATAGCTTAAATTATAAAAACCAGCTATAGCTGGAGAAAATAGTGTTGCTAAAAGAATGTTTGGCATGTTTGTAGAAGAGGAGTTTGTCACGGCATGTAAAACATTTATTTTCGGAAAATTTTTATACTCAACTGCTTGGCTTTTTAAAATCTGATAATCAAAACCAGCCTCTTTAAGCTTTTTGTTTTTTTTAACTTTCCAATAGCCATAAACGGTGTAAAAGAAGTCTCCTAATAGTTTTCCAACTATGAGACCATATATAGTAAAGCTAGTAAGCCCAGTACCTAATTGTCCTACTGCAGTGCCAGCTGATCGGTTGATTTTTGCAATAGCAATTGCCCGATATTTTTTTAAACGATTTAATAGGGCCATAAAAACAGCAGAAAATGAAATCAGGATAATACCAATAGGAAGAAGATATATTAGAAAGGAAATCTCTGAAATATTAAGCCAACGAATAATATGAGCTTTCAAAAAAAAGACCACACCAAAAGTAAGAATTGAAACACAGATAGCAATTACTATTGCCAGTATGGCCAAGTTTTTAGCTTTTTGAGTTGTATCCGGAAGAAGTATTGCGAAATCGTATCGCCCTGATGCGGCAATGCCGATAATGGTAGTGAAAGAGAGAAATAGTGCCAATAATCCAAAATCTTCAGGTGTATAAATTCGGGTAAGAATTGGAGAAATGGCAATAGGAATTAGTTGTGCTACCCCTGTTCCACCAATCAGAGTAACAACATCTTTATGGATTTTTTTAAAAGAAAATATTCGTTTAAACAGACTCAAATCGTTAATCTTGAAGAGGATTTACTTGAACACGAAGTCATTTTTTAAATAAGTGTTTAGAAAGTAAGACTTGTATTACCCATATAAATAATAATCTATAAATAATGGTAGTTATAGAATGCAGATAAAAGGAATAAAAAGACATAAAAGCGGTAAATATAAAAGTAAGGGTGAGCCCTAACCCAATAAAAGTGAATCGCCTTAAGTATGAATAGTGGATTAATTTGCATGTGGCTCCAAAAATAAAACTGCCAATCAATACGCCACTCATGCCAAAATCTTCAAAAAAAGACTTCATATAGGTGTATGTGTTTATTTGTATTACAGGGGTAACGGTTACAAACGACTCATGAACAGTTTTTAAACTCTCTTCTGGCCAGATACCTAATTTAATTAACCACCGGAAAACACTCCTGAGACTAGAACCGCCATGGGCAAATAGAAAATCTTGGTTTAAAAATTTATCAAAAGCCGGAATTCCACCCGTCAAATACAAATAGGAAGTTTTCAACGTGTATTCAATAACGGCCGATTCACTAGTTAATGTAGATCTAATATTGATAACAAAATAGGTAATGCCCCCAACAAAAAAAATGAGAAGTACTGTAAAAGCACTCAGTTCAATTAATCTTCTTTTTTTTAGCTTTTCATTGGTATAAAAAATGGCTAAAAGATACGAGAAGAATAAAAAGAAGAGACTGTTGAAAAGTGTATAACGGCCAACTGTAGAAAATGATGCAATGGTGAAAACAAAAATTACTAACAAGCCACCCCATCTTCTCCACCCTTTTGTTACCAATAGCACGCCACCAAACAAGGTAGATGCAAAACCTATATTCACTAAATAGCTTCCAAATTTATAAGTTAATGGAGGTGGCTTTAATGGATTTTCTTGGTAATCAACAAATAAATTTCGAACTCTGACCGGAGTATCAAAATAAGCATCAAAGCTTCCTAACTCATTGATTACAGTTTGTATAACTAAATATGCCCCCGTAAGTGTAACCATGCAGAGAGCCAGCACTAAATAAAACAGCACTGGTTGTGATATATTAGCGACGATATCGTATTGATGGGTATTTATAGAGTTGACATCATACAAGGTAAAGAGAACATACCCACTCATAAATGCCAATATTCCGAATAGAAAAATAGCTAATGTTTCAGAAGTAGCTTGGTGCACATTGAATAGCTGAAGATTGTAGAAATAAAATACAATTCCCCAAATACCGGTAAATACAAGTAAAGGAAGATATTTGAAGCTAAAATTAATCACTTTCCTTCAAAATGCCCATAATATACTCTCTGTTATTATTGTAAAACTCTTTAATCTTTATAAATAGTAGAGAAAGAACTACTGTAAAAAACATTACAGTAACAAGCAATTTAGCCCGTTGAGGCTTAAATCTTTTCTCTGGGATGTTAGGAGGGTCAAGTAAATACAGATTTGAGTTTATTTTATTCTGGTCTAATAATGCTTGTTCGTACTGTAGCCTAAGAAATTCAGCTACTTTCTCTCCAACTAAAATATCCCGTTTAAACTGGAGAAACCGAGCTCCCTGTTTAGGGATATCGTTTAATGCAACTAATGCACTATTACTGTTTTTTAACAAGTTATTAATTTTTGCTTGTATGGCAGATATTCTGGTATCAAGCTCCACTAATTTTGAACGATCTTCAAAAACCTCAGTTACATAATTACGTTCTATTTCATACTTAATACGTTGCATTTCTAATTCAGCAAGACCTTCAATGGTGGCTTGTGTTTGTATTTCAATGTCAAGAATCCCAGTTTTTTCCTGAAATTGAACCAATGAATCCATGGTTGAATCTAACGTTGATCGAGTGTCGTTGTAGTATGTTTCTATATAGGATAAGAAATTGGTTGCTTCAGCTTTATCTACTTCCAACACAATCTCATCTAATTTGTCAAATATAAATTGAGTTATTTCAGCAGCTTTTTCAGGATTTTCCTCATATTGGTAGGAAATCTTGAATGTGTTATTCTCATTGTTGGTAACGGAGAGTTTCTGAAAAATAATTTCGTAGGTATCTTCGATAAAAGTGGATTCATATACTTCATCAAGATTGAATTTATCAATAAGTTGGTTGTACATCTTTTTAGTGTGTACATATTCCATGTAAGTTTCAATATTACTTTGTCCACCTAAGCCAATACCAAAAGCATTAAATTGGCTCATCATACTTGCTAAAGCAGAGTTTTTATCACCTAACACTACTACAGTGGCTTCGCTTTTATACCACTTGGGAATAACCAATAATATAATGACCGTTGTAATACCAACTGTGATATAAGTTGCTAATAAAAACTTCCAGTTTTTAAGCAAAAGCTTTATAAAATATAGGATACTGCTTTGTTCTTTATTGGCAGTTGTTTTACTCTGCATAATTAAATGAATGTTAAAATATTAAAGGTCTTTATCGCGTAAGCGCCACATAAGTAGTAATTATACCAGTAACTGTACCTATGGCCGCTAATATTAGGCTGATGCGGCTGTTTTTAAGCTGTTCGAGCTGTAAATTGTAGTTTCTGGCACTAGTTGCATCTACCAAAGGCTCACGATCTACAAAAATAATATCGCCGGAGGAGAGCATTGTATCTTCAGGCTTGTACCAGGCTCGGCTGCCCGCTTTAATCACAAATACGCGCTCTTTGTTGGCAGCCACGGTAAAACCATCAGCAGAAGAGATATAGTCTGAAACGGATTTCCTTTCTCCAAATGAATAAAAACCAGGACTGTTTACCTGTCCTATTATAGAAATATTATGTTCATCTTTAGGTATAAAGATTTTATCGCCATCTTTTAATTTTGTGGAACTTAAAAGCTCTGAATTAGTCAAATCAAGCGGCATTTTACCAGCATTCAGAGCCTCTTCCAGCTTCATATAATCGAAGCCTTCTAACGACTGATTGGAGCTGCGTAGTAGCAGAGATGGATTGATTTCAGAAATGGAACTTACCCCCCGATCACTAAAAGACTGTCTATACATATAGGCTGCTTTAGGTAATGCTCGGTCTGTCATACCATCCGCAAGTTCCAGCAGTTCGGCAAGCGTGGTTTCACCTTCTTTTATAGTGAAAATTCCTGGCGTGAAAACCTGCCCCTCAATAGATACCGACCCTAAATTTTCCAATGCTTTATTATTACTGTGGGGAATAATGATACGGTCGTTGGGCTGAAGGTTAACTTCATCGTTTGTTGAGAATACTAACTTATCAACCGAAGCTCCTGCTTCTCGATAAATAATAAAAGTAGAAGAATCGGCATCAGGCGTAAATCCTCCGCTAATTTCAAATAGCTTATTAAAAGTGTCATCTGTACGGTAGGTACCTTCAAAATTATTAATTACGGCACCCGAAATACTGATACGTGGTCGGTTAGAAGATCGCTTGATAAAGTTAACCTGATCCCCATCGGCAATATAAGGGTTGAATTTGGTGTTGCCACTGTTGAAATAGGCTTTAAGATCTATATAACGTTGCTCTTCGCCATTTGTAACTTTCACTAGTCGCAAATCATATCTTGAATCTATGGTTGTGAAAAAGGCTTCAGAAAGCTCATTTTGAGTAGAATTTTCTTGTTGCAGTTCTCTGAAGTTGATACGTGTAACAGTTTGTGGCGTAGAAGAAACGGCTCTAGCCCGCTCGTTCAAGGGGAGCATAAATGGGCTCACAATTTCATCCTGAATTACAAAACCTGAAATAAGTGCGCTGAAACGAGTACCAGGCTGTACAGTATAACTGCCGGGAGATGGCAGCTTGTCGCCCCCAATATGAATGGTAACAATGCGGGGCTGGTCTAAGGTTAGCTGAATATCCGCATTTTTTAGTTGCTTGCTGAAGGCTGTTTTAACTTTTTCTTGCGCTTCATTTAGCGTTAAACCTTTTACGGAAACGGCCCCTAAAGTGGGGATAATGATGTCGCCAGTGGCGTTTACGGTAAGTCCGCGGTAGCTGAACTCAACCACACCTTTGCTGTATACGCTCAGCATGTCAAAAACACCTAGTTGATAGGTTTCCGGGTCGATGAATCCATCTAAAGAAAAGGGAACGGTAGCGAGCTGGAATCCGGCTTGGTCAAAAAAGTAGCGTTCATTTAAAGACGAAGTGCTTTGGAAGGAAAAGTCACTGCCTTGATTGCTTTTGGATTGTGCGTGTGCGCGGTGTTGCAAAGGTAAAGCAGCAATAAGTACGACGGCAAAAAAGCAAAATAAGGTTTTAAATATGGTTGAGGATAAGTTCATTAACGGACAGATGGATTGCTTGAATGTGTAAGTTCTTGAGTTGTTTTTTTGCGGGCCAATATAATACCGGCTATTACAAAAGCCGCTCCAATATATTGAAATAGAGTGAGTTGTTCATCTAAAATTATTACCCCAAAAACTAAACCTAAAACAGGTACAAGATTTTGATAACTAGATGTTCTTATTGCTCCAAGTTTATTCAGCCCATTGTTCCAAATAAGATAAGCAATACCTACCGATAACAAACCACTATATATAACACCACTGTAACCTACTATGGAAATTCCAGACCAATTAAGTTTAATTAGAAATGGCAAGCCTACCAAAGATAAACTAATAAGCCCCACTAAAGCCATAAATGCTGAGAATTGGGTAGAGTTATAAATTCTTAAATATTTTTTGGACAGAACTGTGTAGATAGCCCAAACTACTGCCGCAGCAATAATAATTAAATCACCAATGAAGGATTCTGATGCAAATGAAATGGCATCTTTGCCACCTACAATAATAAAGCAGATTCCTAAAAATGCGAAAAATATGCCTACTGTTTTTAAGGCAGTTAGTTTCTCATCGGTAAAAAATTGAGAGATTAATGCTACCCAAATTGGAATAGTGCCAAGCATAACCGCTGCGTTGGCAGAGTAGGTGTAATTAATCCCAATTATAAAAAATCCTTGATAAACGAGATTTCCTATGAGCCCCAAGCCCACTAATTTCCAGAAATGCTCTCTCTTTACTTTTAATGAGAAGCCACGCTTCCAAGTGACAGTGATAAGTAATAGAAAAGCAAAAATATAGCGTAGCGCATTAAAGCTGAATGGGTCAATTTCGGTAAGTGCGATTTTTACAACACTGAAATTTAATGCCCATATAATTGCTACTAGAACTAATGTAAAATCGACGAAGTATTTTCTGAACAAAGCGAGGTTTTTTAATGCCTAAAAAAATAACGCTTTTAATACTCTAAACCGAAGCCAGTGTCAAAATAAATCATTAGAAAAAGTCTTGTATACTTTTAGGATTTATTTAGTTGTATTCTGGGGCGTAAGCGACTTATATACTTTTCTTAAGAGTGATTTAGGTAGAGAGATGGTGAGCATGTTAGCACAGATGTTGTAGGTTTACAGAATCGGGTTATCTAAACAATTGTAAGGGTTGCCACTTTCATTATAAAAACTGTTATCTTTAGCCCTCAACAATAACCTGAAAGAATTTTACTATCGTGATTCAACGAATCCAATCTATTTACTTAGCACTAGCTATTTTTTTCACACTTAGTGTGGTATTAACCCCAGTATATGACCGTGCAATGGAAGATCCGCAGCAATGGATAGGTTATGGTTTTGCCATAAGTTTATTTATTTCTATGCTACTAAACGTGTTTAGTATTGGGCAGTATCAAAATAGGAAAAAGCAAATTAGTTGGGTTAAGCGTGCTATGATATTCCAAGTAATTGGAATTGGTTTTAGCGTGGCTGTACTATTTTCATTAGGTGGAATTGGTACTTATTTATGGAAAACTGCAATTGGCTGTGCACTTATAATATTTGCCTTATTGTTTCAGTTTCTAGCATTGCGCGCCATTGATAAAGACGAGAAGTTAGTGCGTTCCATTGATCGCATTCGTTAGTTATTTATTTTGAGCGCAAATTACTCTAAAATAAAAGTATTTATAGCCCTTGCCTTAGGGCTTACATCTTTTGGTTTTGCGCCAATTTTAGTAAGACTTGCCACCGAATACTCTGCGGTTCAAATTTCTACCATACGCACAGTTTTGGGTGCCCTCATTCTTATCCCCATATACTTATCAAGAAATAAAGAGATAGACTCTGCCACTCCAATTCTGAAAAAAGAGCATAAGTGGATGGCTTTAGCAGGCATAATGTTAGGTTTGCACTTTATGAGTTGGACTGGCTCGCTCTATTTTACCTCTGTTGCATCAGCATCTGTACTAGTAACCATCCACCCTATAATATTAATATTAGCGGAGCGAACTCTCTACCGCATTAATTTTGCAGTTACCGTTTGGATTGGAGTTGGAATTGCTTTTATGGGTTCCATGCTTTTGGGCTACGCTGACTACAACGCAGAAAGCACATTTATAAACCCAGCACTAGGTAACGCATTAGCATTTATTGCAGCAGTAATTTTTGCAATCTACTTTTTAATTGGTCGTCGTGTTCGGCAAAACCACAGCCTTATAGAGTATCTATTTCCGGTGTACACATGGGCAGCAATAACAAGTGTAGTTATACTCATTATAGTAGAAGGGTTCACCTTTCCTCTAGATCAAAAAATATTACTGATTGGCCTTGGCTTAGCTGCGGGGCCTCAGATTATAGGGCACGGAGCATTAAACTATGCAATCAAGTATGTGTCACCCACTTTGCTTTCTACGTTAATACTCGCAGAACCATTATTGGCCTCACTTTTAGCGCTTTTCCTTTTCGAAGAATTACCGAGTGTAATATCAATTTCTGCCATGTGCATTATATTATTAGGAGTTAGTTTGACTTGGCGGAAAACTACTAAGACGCCAAATAATGTATCTATATAACAAACATTGGTATTTAAAAAAGTGATTGTTATATATATCCTTAAGTAGTAATGTGAACGAAAAACACATTAGATATTGTTTACATTTGAGTAATACTGATAATTTTAATGTATTATAGAATTGTATATGTAAGGGTAAAGGTTAATAACTGAGTAGCCCGTAAAGCAAAATCAGAACATTATGAGTTATCATAATAAATTACTGAACGTTAGCTCTCGGATACTTCTAATTGGGATTAGTTTAAGCCTTTTTAGTTGTATGGGTGAATTCAACAAAGAAAAAGAAATTGTTGAAGATGCTACTCTAGGGGTATCAATTCTTGAGCCAGTTAAGAGAGATTATGCCGAAATTAAACATTCGGGTGTGCTACGCATGATTACAAGCTACAGTTCAGATTCATATTTTTTACACCGAGGTATTCAATCGGGCTTTGAATATGAGCTAGTTAAAAACTTTGCAAAAGAAAATGACCTAGCTCTAGAAGTTATTATTGTTGGCGAGCACGACAACCCATACGACTTACTTAATAGTGGTGAAGGTGACATAATCGCAAATAACTATACCGTGAATAATGAGCGAAGACGTGTTGTTGAATTTACCCGGCCTTATAATTTAGTTGACCAGATTGTGGTGTATTCGAAGAACCTTGGGGAAAACCCAGAAAGTATTACTGAATTAGAGGATATTACCATTGCCGTTCGGCGAAATAGCTCTTATTACGCCCGCATCAAACAGTTAAATAAAGAAGGTTTTAACATCAATATTGAAGTTGTACCAGACGATTTAGACACTGAAGCTCTTTTATATCAGGTTGCGAATGGTAAGTATATGGCAACCGTTGCCGATGATAATATTTTTGATGCAAGTAGTAAGTATATGGACGGCTTAGTGCGTGGACCCGTAATTGCAAATAGAGATTCTATAGCTTGGGCAATTCGTAAAAATGCACCTGATTTAGAAAGAAATTTAAATAGATATTTATACAAGCATTTTCGGTTTGGGGATGATGGTATTCCGAAAAGATCTGAGTTTCTAAACGTTTTGAGGCGGCGTTATTTTGAAGGCGGATCAAAGATAGAAGCTTATTTTAAGCCAGAGATGATAGCAAGTGAAGTGGGCGTAATTTCACCTTACGACAGTTTAATACAGGTTATTGCTGAAGAGTTTGAGCTTGATTGGGTGATGATGACTTCGATGGCTGCACAGGAATCGAAATTTGATCAATATTCAGAAAGTTGGGCTGGTGCTGTTGGGATTATGCAAATACTTCCGCGTTATAGCAAAATATCTGTCGATTCTTTGTACATACCAGAGGTGAACATTCGAGAGGGTGCTCGGATTTTACGTGAGAATTTGAATCACTATTCGTACATGGATACTACCAATCAATGGAAGTTTGCGCTTGCGACCTATAATTCGGGGCAAGGGCACATTGCAGATGCGCGCCGTTTAGCTATTGATCATAATGACGACCCCAATGATTGGGATAGTGTAGCAAAGGCACTGCTTCGTTTAATGCAGCGCAAATATTATCAAAATGCACGATATGGCTTTGCTAGAGGGATTGAAACCGTGCGTTATGTGAATGAAATCACAAATCGTAATAACACTTATTTGGCTATTCTAGCTCTTTCGAACAACCAAAACTCACCAATGCCCTCAATATTGGGTATAAAATCGGTTAATTAACTTTTAGCACTATCATAGTAATATCATCGTGCTGAATGTTATGCGAAAATGTGTTTATATCTTTAATAATAGCATCTATAATTTTTTGAGAGCTAAGATTTCGGTTCTTTTGAATGCAATTCAATAGCCGCCACTCTTCGTATTCTTCAGTTTGGTTTTTATTAAAGGCCTCGGTAACTCCATCCGTAAAAAAGGTAATTATATCACCAGATTTCAATTCAATTTCTGCAGTTTCATAAGGCTGAAGAGTAGGCATTGCACCAAGAATTAGGCCGCCTTCTTCAAGTAATATTGGAGTTTCACTGCCTTTTCTTAACAATATGGGGGGATTGTGACCAGCGTTCACATATTTAAAGCTATTCCCATCCTTAGAGATCTTTCCCCAAAAAAAAGTGATAAACTTATCGGATGGTGTGTTTTTGTGAATGATATCGTTAATGCTAGCTGTTGCTTCACTCAAGCTGATTTCGATAGGTGCCAACGCGTGTAACATTGATTGTAAATTCGCCATTAATAACGAGGCTGGAACGCCTTTACCAGTTACATCTGCTATTGCCACTAAATGCCCACGATCGGGGGTGGTAATAAAATCAAAATAATCGCCACCAACTTGTCGGGAAGAAACATTTATAGCTGCTAAATCAAAACCTGGTAATGTGGGTAAAGGTTCTGGCAATAAACCTTTTTGAATAGCTTTGGCAAGATTTAGTTCTTCTTCAAGGCGCTGCATAGCTATGCGCTCTTCTAAAAGCAGAGTTTTTTGGATGGTAAGTAATGCGAGGTTACCTAGCGATTGTAAGAAGTTAACCTCAGAATCACCATATTCCATTATATTTGCGCTAGCTCCAACACCAACCACTCCAATCTTTTCATTCTGAAACCGAAGCCCAATTAATAACTGTATATCATTCTTATGGAGGAAATCACAACTTTCTTCTTTTTGTGTGTGAACAATATCGTCGAGCTCAAATAGGTGATTAAGTTCCTCTTCGCTAGGTTCTTCCTTCATCCCGCTAATCGAAATAATAGATTTCTCTCCATCTACATCTAGCGCAAAAAAGAAGGTGCGAATAAGCATTTGGCCAAGCATGGCAAATTTAAAAACGCGAGCAATTTCTTCGCGATCAACCATTAGATTAAAATCTTTACTAAGCTGCAAAAGCGTATTCAGGTCGTGTACTTTGCGATCTAGCCTACGGTTTATGTGCCTAAGCTCTTGGAATAATCTAGAATTTGAAAGTGCAACTGAAGAGATAATGGCTAAACTTTCAATAAATTCAAGTTCACGTGTGGTTAAAGCCTCCCCGTTGGCTTTAGGCCCCAAGCAGATAAAACCAATATGATAATTGCTCGTTTTTAAATTGAACAGAATGCATTCGGTTTCTAATCCAAGTTTCTTAAACAATAAAGGATGCTCATCCCCGTGTAAAATGGATGTTTCTTGGAGGGGGAGGTCTATCACAATCTGAATGTTCTCACCTTCTCTTTGCCATCCTTTACCTTTGGCTTTAGAAACAAAATAAGTGTTTTCCCCAGGCTTGTAGAGAAGAACCAGCCCTCTTGTAACCATTAATTTACCCATAGTTATGAGTAACAAATTATTTAGAACAAAATCTGGGTCTTGAGATTCTATTAGCAGGCGGCTTGTTTCTAAAAGGGTTCGAAGCTCAAACCGGCTATGTCGTTCATCTATATCGGTTGGTAAACTCATACTGTTTAAAGTAGTTTAACCATTTTAATCTCGTTAATATCACCAATTCGTTTGTATTGAACTTGATCCATTAGCTTTCGGATCAGGTAAACGCCCATGCCACCGCGTTGTTTATTTTTAATACGTTTTAGTAAATCTGGTTCGCTATAAGTGCTTGGGTCAAAGCTTTCGCCCTCATCAGTAATGGTGATCCAAATCAAGCCATCTTCGAAACCAATCTCGATATTAACGGGTTTTTTAGGCTTATTTTTGAAGGCATGTTTTATGATATTGGTGTACGCCTCGTCTACAGCTAAGCGGATTTCAGAAATATCTTTTTCAGGTATGCCATGTGCTAAAGCGTGGTGAGCAACAAAATTACGTACCTCGGCTAAATAAGCTGTAGAAGCCTCAACCGAAATAGAATATTTTGTCGTTTTATTACTCACAATATTATTTTGATTGGAAATCAGTTATTGCTTCACTTTCATCATCTAAAATATCGTAGAGAGTGGGAAAGCCCAATAGATCAAACACATTGTACACACGCTCAGTCATGTTCGAAAGCTTGATGTCGCCACCCAAACTGCGCACGTCTTCTATGTAGGCCATAAATACACCTAAGCCAGCGCTAGCGATGTATTCTAATCGATTGCAGTTAACTATGATTTGAGTTTTTCCCATGGTTATGAGCTCTTTTAAAGAGTTTTCTAACTGAGATGCAGTATGTGCGTCAAGTTCGCCACTAATATCTAGCACGTGTATAGATCCAACTTCCCGTATTGCAATACTAAAGTTTTTCATTATGCTAGGGTTTTAATAATTGTTATAGGTTTTAATTCACACTCAATAATAACGTTAACCAAGTGAATATGAAAAATAAAACCAAGGTAATTGCTTACGTTATTTAAACAATAAGTTTCAAATAAAATAACTTAGAATAATATTAGTTGCGATAGGATAATCAGGCTCCCATAATGTGGTGGTATTTTACTTCTAACTACACGAAGGAAGTAAAAATGTGCTAATTATTTTTAGATGTGAAAAATTGAAACTACTTTAAGTTATTCTTGAAATTAGACACAACTACTATGTTTAAACGATTATTTATACTCTCTCTCTTTTTTGTTGGCCTATTCACATTTACAACAACAGCTCAGGTCAATGATTCTCATTTTGATTACATGGATTTATTTGACCTTCAGATGGTTGGTAATCCTGAGATTTCTCCAGATGGAAATACCATCATTTATGAGAAGCACCAGTTTAATGTGATGAATGACGGACGGTTTTCTAACCTGTGGAGCATTTCATTTTCTGGCGAAAATAACCAACCATTAACATCAGGTACCGATTATTATGGTGGGGTCACTTGGTCTCCAGATGGCAAAAAGATTGCTTATACCTCAAGTAATGAAGGTAAAAGCCAAATATTTGTGCGTTGGATGGACTCTGGTGCCACTGCATCTATTACTCATTTGGCTGACAGTCCAGGCAATTTAAATTGGTCGCCAGATGGTAAATATATTCTATTCACTAAGTTTATGCCTGCATCACCTTCGCCACAATTCGCGAAACTTCCCTCACCACCAAAAGGTGCTACGTGGGAAAAACCCGCTGTTGTGATAGATAAAGTTGTTTATAGAAGAGATGGCGGTGGATATGTGCGTGATGGTTATTCACATATATTTATTGTTCCTGTAGATGGTGGTGCACCTCGCCAATTAACCTCAGGCGATTTTAATTTTGGAAGCCCTACTTGGGCACCTGATGGCAAAACAATTCTTTATACCGCTGATATTTCAGGAAATGCCGAATTAGATCCAAGTAATGAGCGAATTTTTGAGTTGAATGTTCAAACGGGTTCAACAAAGCAGATTACAAGCGAAAGGGGGCCTTATTATGGACCAAAGATTTCGCCTGATGGGAAATTAATTGCCTATACAGGTTACAAAGATAAATTTGTGGGATATCAAAAAAGCAATATTTACCTAATGAACAGAGATGGCTCTAATGCTCGTGTTATTTCCCAAAAGCTAAAACAATCAGCATCATCTATTACCTGGAGTTCAGATAGTAAGTCTATTTATTTCAGATATGATGAGGAAGGAAATAGCAAGGTGGGCAATATAAGGCTTAATGGCGATTACACTCAGATTGCAGAAAACTTAGGAACACCTTCCTCTGGTCGCCCCTACGGTGGCGGATCTTATACAGTTGCCAATAACGGGCGCTTTGCTTATTCAGAGCTTTCTACCACTCGCCCAACAAATCTATCGGTAGGGCACTATCCCACAAGGATGGCAAATAGAGTTATAACTAACCTGAACGAAGAATTTTTTAAGACCACTAAAGTGGGGAATGTGGAAGAATTTTGGGTTAACTCTTCAGTTGATGATTTTAAAGTTCAAGGATGGATTATAACACCGCCCGATTTTGATCCCGCAAAAAAGTATCCGTTAATTTTGGAAATACATGGTGGCCCATACACTAACTACGGGTCTCGATTTAGCCCAGAGCTTCAGTTTATGGCAAGCAGAGGCTATGTAGTTGTATATACCAACCCTCGCGGGAGTACGAGCTATAACGAAGAATTTACGTCCTATATCAACAACAATTATCCTAGCGAAGACTATAACGACTTGATGGACGCCGTAGATCACGTAGTTAAGAAAGGCTACATAAATGAAGATAATTTATTCATAACTGGTGGTAGCGGTGGCGGAGTGCTAACAGCTTGGAGTATTGGTAAAACAGATCGTTTTAAAGCAGCGGCAGTAGCTAAGCCCGTAATAAACTGGTATAGTTTTGTGTTAACTGCCGATGGTTCTCCGCGATTCACAAAATATTGGTTCTCGAAAAAACCATGGGAAGATCCAAAGCAATACTTAGATCATTCTCCAATTTCATTAATTGGCAGTGTAAATACGCCAACTCTACTTATTACAGGCGAGCAAGATTACCGAACACCTATGGCTGAAACCGAGCAATACTATGCTGCATTAAAAATGCACGGTGTTGAAACTACCATGGTGCGTATCCAAGGCTCTGGGCATGGAATTGCTGCAAAGCCTAGCAACCTATTCCGAAAAGTAAGTTACATTGTAGGCTGGTTCGATAAGTATAAAACGGACTAATCGAGGTCATCCATTTTCCAATCCACATTGATGTTTAGAAGTGTTATACAAGTTTCTACATCAATGCTGGGGTTGGTTAATAGTTAAAGTCAACCATCTACCTTAGTAGAATATCGTTTAGGGGTATTTTAGCATCGAGTTTTATTTAGACTCGCATGTATGAAAACCAGTTATAATTCGTGAAAAACGATTATTTATTGATGAATTTGTGAAAAGGGGTTATTTAAGCAAGATATTAAGGCATAAAAATAGCCCATCACATTTTTCATGTATGATGGGCTGACTATTCATCAAGAGAGACGCTACTAGAGCGCTCCCATAATTACGTAAATGCTTGGGAGATAAACAACTATAATCTGTTTAATGTTAAACAGAATGTAATAAAAGTCGTTTATCTAACTTTAGAAACCCAGAAACCTGAGTTAATTTCTTTCGCTAATTGTGCGCCAAGTACTTCAGCATCCGCTTTATTACCGAAAAATCCAATGCGTACTCGGAACCAAACGTCGCCATCGGCTTCATTGCCCACTTTCACAATATAAGTGCTTGGGTAATCTCTATCTTTCCATTTGTTAACAAAACCTTCTGCTTTGCTCTCAGAGCGGAAAGCGCCAACTTGTACTGCGTAAGGGCCATTTTCAACAAAAGTATAATCTGTTTTTTCTTTCTTCTCTGGCTCTGCCTCAAGTTTTGCTTCTGCTCTATCTAGGCTATCTTGCATAGCAGCCATTTGATCTGCAATTTGTTGCTGCTGTACTGCACGTAGCGAGTCCATTCTAGCCTGCTCAGCAGCTCTCTTCTCTGCTTCACTCGGTCCACAAGCTTGAATAAGTACTAAGCAAGCAACTAGTAAAAGTAGTTTATTCCCAATATTTTTCATGACAATTATTTAGTTAGTTAAAAAAAACCGTTATTACACATAAACTTAAGTTTTAGCGATGGCTTTCCCAAATAAGTAAAGCATATTTATTTTTAAAAGCTTCATAAAATATGAAATTTTAGAAAGAAACTTGTATTAGAAGTATGAGCTATGTTATTTTGATGTGTTAGGCTAAGAAATTGAGGCTAAAAGAAATTATAGTTCAAGTCAATAACCTTTAAAGTAATTACCATGTCATTTTTTGATTTTTTAATATATTTACTCATTGCATCCATCTGTGGCGGTATTGGCCAAAGCATCGGAGGTTTTAGAGTTGGGAGTGGAGGGTGTTTAATTTCGGCTGGAGTAGGATTTATTGGTGCTATATTAGGTAAATGGATGGCAACAGAATTAGACCTTCCGATGCTCTGGTCTATAGAAATTGCAGGCAAACCATTTCCAATTATATGGTCAATTATCGGCGGAGCATTTTTAACCGCTATATTGGGCGCCATTTTTAAGAATAAAAAAGAATGAGTTGAGAGGGCGATGAGCCATAAATGTGGCAGAATTTGAATTGGTCCACATTATATAACAAGTTTAAAAATACTAATCGGTGTGCATTTTGTGACCCCTCCGGGACTCGAACCCAGATCTAGAGCTTAGGAGGCTCCTATTCTATCCACTTGAACTAAAGGGCCATTTAGATAGATTAAATATACAGATTTGTTGAAACTTTGCTTTTATAATTCAGTAAAGCCCACTATTAATTTAAAGGGATTAGATTTAAGGGAGTTCAAAAATGAAAAAACTAACTATTTTATTTTTGTTGATTAGCGTGAATTCAGGGCTGTTATTCGCTCAAAAAAAGATTTCGGGCAAGGTTATTGATAAAACTACTGGAGAGGGTTTAGCAGCGGCTCATGTAATTATTAAGGGCACCTATACAGGCACAATAGCCAACGAAGACGGCGAGTATTCAATAATCGTAAAAGAATTTCCCGCTACTATAGTTTCTCGATTTATCGGGTTTGAGTCGAAAGAAATAACGATTGATGCACAGTTTTCGGGTCCGTTAGATTTTATACTTAAAGAGGCACTTATCCAAATGGGTGAACTTACGATAACAGGAGAAGACCCCGCAATTGCTATTATGAAAGAGGTTATTCGGCGAAAGAAAATTTGGAGGGCAAGTCTAAAAACGTATAAGGTAGAGGCTTATAGTCGGCAGCAGTTACTAAATGATACCTCTATAGTTTCTATAACTGAAAGTATTTCGGAAGCATTTTGGGACGCTGAAAAGGGGCCGAGAGAGGTTTTAAAGTCGAAACGCCAAACAGCGAATATGGAGGGTATGGGTGATTTTACTGGAGTAAGCTATTTACCAAATTTCTATGACGACCAATTTGATGTCGCGGGCTTTGACATTGTGGGTATTACTAATGATCGTGCTTTAAAGTACTATCACTTCAAATTAGTTGATTATAAGAGTATAGATGATAAGGTGGTGTACCAGATTGAAGTATCTGCCAAAAGACCTTTCCAGCCTCTATTTGAAGGAACTATATTTGTACTAGACGAAGATTTTGCTCTTCTTTCTGTGAAGTTAAAACCAAACCAAGTAGTTGTTTTCCCGCCGCCAGTACAGGATTTTAATCTAGAATACGAACAACAGTTTAGTAATTTTGGTGGTGATTATTGGCTACCTGTAGATGTGCGCATTGAAGGGCTTGTTGAAGTAGGGGTAGTTGGGCTTAGATTTCCTCCAATTGGTTTTAAGCAGGTTTCAAAGCTAAATAACTATCAGGTAAACGTCGATTTGCCAGACTCGTTGTATAAAGATAGAAGCTGGATGAGTATAGATTCAACAACAATTGGGCTGGCAGACTCACTTTTTAATACTAACACAGAGGCGATACCTCTATCTTTAAAAGAAGTTGAAGCTTATTCCGACTTAGACAGTACCGCTACTTTAGAAAAAGCATTTAAACCGAAAGGTTTCTTAACCCGATTTTTGGATTTAGATGATGACGATGGGGGCGGGAGTATATCTGTTAGTGTTGGCGATGAAGACGCTACAGGAACTAGATCGAGAAAAGCTAGCTCACAGAGCACCCCAAGTATGTTTTACAAGTTAACAAAGGATCTTTCACCAGTAGCTAGATTTAACAAGGTTGATGCGGCTCATTTAGGTTTAGAGCACAATAAATATTTTGCTGACAGAAGAGTAAAATCTACATTAAAGCTAGCCTATAGTTTTGGCTATCAAGATTGGAGCCATGGCGCAAAAATATCTTGGTGGCCACTAAAAAATACGCGACGTTTTGCAACCAGCTTTGGCTATGATTTTGACACAAGCCCTAGCTATCAATCCGATATATATGGATTGTTTATACCTAGTGTTATGCCACTTTTTGGCTTTAACGATTACTATAATTATTTCAGGAAAGAGCGTGGATTTTTAGACTTTTCATATCTACCCCCAAAAAGTAGAATTACCTATCGGCTTAATTACTCCTATGAAAATCATAACACCATAAATTATAAAACCAATTATAATATTATTGGGAGAAGTCACGTACAACCTTTTAATCCACCCATAGAAGATGGCCGTTTGAGTGCTGTAGAGTTAAAATTAAGTCGAGGGGATATAAAAAATAATTTTGGAGCAGTTGGGCAAAATGGTATGAGCCTGAGTGTAGAACAATCAGCAAAAATGATTGGTAGTGAATGGGATTTTACTCGCTTTAAATTAAATGTATATAAGCGATTCACAACATTTTATAGGAAACGATTTTTACCAAATACTCTCGATATTCGAATAAATGCAGGAACTTATTTGGGGGATTTACCTCCTCAAGAATTCGGTGCTTTAGACGCTTCTTTTGGATATATCACACCTTTTGGCGCGTTTAAAACTAAAAGGTATATACCCTATCAAGGTGCGAGTTATGCAGGCGTGTATGCAGAGCATAATTTCCGTAGCGTACCTTTAGAAATGCTTGGTTGGCGCTCGGCGCCCAAAACAGGGCTTAGTATAATTGCCTTTGGTGGCGTTGGTAAAACGTGGAGTTCTACAGATAGTGTAAATTGGTATAATATCAATGGTACAGATAATGTTCATATCGAAGTTGGAGGTTCACTAAGCAATATATTTAGCTTATTCCGAATAGATCTAGCATTCAGATTGGATGACCCTGGCTTCTACCCAGGTATAAGTGTGGCGCGGTTCTTCTAAGAATATGTAGATACATTAGATAATTTGTTGAGAGATTTTATTATACCTCCTAGAGCGAGGGTATTTCCTTGGTAGCATCCATTGGTCTTAACCAAGCTATCAACAAATTAGCTCACAATCTGCAATCCCATTCTATAACTAATCATTGTTCAAAAAACTATAGACATAAAAAAAGGCGAGCTAAGTAGCTCGCCTTTTCAAAACATGTATTAAAGTAAGATTACCAATTTCTTGGTGCATACTTTAATGTACTTACTGGTATTGATTCAGCACGACGGTTAGCTTCGCAACCACGTCCACCTGCATCTTCTTGAGCGCAAGGAACTGGAGCTTTACCTAGCCCACGAGATTCAATACGGTCTGCAGCAATGCCATTTCTAGTGTAGAAATCTACAACTGCTTTAGCGCGTCGTAAACTCAAGCGTAAGTTGTACTGATCGCCACCCACGTGATCGGTGTAAGCGTCAACACGCACTTTGAATGCAGGAGATGATTTCAACAACTCAACGTTGTCAGCTAGTGTACTAGCAGCGTCATCTCTAATGTTAGAGCGGTCGAAGTCGAAATTGATTGTGCCAATATCGTCAGCTCTAATGTAAGCAGGGTCGCTTGAATCTAGTGGGTTTGTGCCCATTTCGATTTCTTGACCGTCAGAGAAACCATCGCCATCCGTATCAGGATTTAACGGGTCTGTCTTGTACTTAAAAATCTCATCATAGTCACTTAGGCCATCACCATCAGTGTCAGCTTTTAGTGGGTCAGTACCATATTTATTAACTTCGTCGCCATCATTAATACCATCACCATCGGTGTCAGCTTTTAATGGGTCAGTGCCATAAACATTAACTTCGTCGCCATCACTCAGGCCGTCGCCATCAGTGTCAGCGTTAAGTGGGTCTGTGTTATACTTTAAGACTTCATCACCGTCACTTAGGCCATCGCCATCAGTATCAGGGTTGAATGGGTCAGTGTTGTAGATGTTGATTTCATCTAGATCGGTTAGACCGTCACCATCTGTGTCAAGGTCGATTGGAACAGCAGGTTTGCTAGAACCACAACCCGACTGTATAACCAGACCACCAACTAGGAAGAGTGCAAGGAATAGGAATTGTAATTTGCGTTTCATATTAGGGATTGCTCCTATATAGTTAATTTACGTTTAGGATTTTATTTTAAATTTCATGTAAAATAATGAACCTATTGAGTCAATCAAACAAAATGCGTAATTAAGTTAGGATTTATTTCAATGTAGGTTTATATTTGCCGTTCTTTGGGGCTATAGCTCAGTTGGCTAGAGCGTCGCGCTGGCAGCGCGAAGGTCCAGGGTTCGAATCCCTGTAGCTCCACAAAAGCCTTTCTAGTATCTAGAGAGGCTTTTTTTATTGTTAAATTCTATTTTTCAATAATCACCGTATATTAGAATTTAATGCTATGGAAAGCTAGCGTAGTTTTAGTATCATATCATTAGAACCAATTAAGGGATTTATTATGAATAAAAAAAGCAAACGTAATGTTTTCCTTGGCATTATTACACTGTGGATCTCTATAATAGTTCCACAAATTAATGTACACGCGCAAGGTGAGGTTTTAAGTATAGATATTGATGTTTCTGCGCAATTAGCAAACAGTCAAGTTATTAGCTTATCTAGCCTTGGAGTAGATGCCAAAGGTAGCGGACCTGTTCTTATATCGGGTGTGATTCAAAATCTAACCACTGAAATGTTATCTAACTTATATTTTGAGTTTAGTATCGCAAGTGGTAAAAGAGGTGAGATTGTTTATTTTAAACAAAAGAATGGATTTCCATTCACTTTGGCACCCATGCAAACGGTCTATGTTACTAATAATGCAATCAAACAAGAGAGTATTCCAGGTATTTCAGAGCATTTGTCATTTAACGGCGGGTTAACACCCGAGGGTGATAATTTAGTTGAGAATTTAGATGGAGCCTTAGCCCTTCCGCCCGATACTTATGCAGTTCAAGTAACAATATTTCAAATTACGGATGCGCTAGGTCGGCAAGATTTGGCAACCGCCACCGCAGAAATAGGTAATACATCACTCCCAGAAACCTCCGATATCTTTTTAAGAACCCCAGGTGATGTGATAGACGGCAATGTAGAAATTACCAATCCATTCCCTCAGTTTAGCTGGGATGGAGAGCTGAGCGCAAAATACAGGCTATTAGTAGTTAAAGACAATGAGGAAGGAAGTCCCGAATCATTACTAGAAAGTGCAAAAAGTACTCTGCCCATAAATAATGGCGGTTCTTTATTAGCTTTTGAGAATTTAGATGTTATAGTAGAGGGGAATAACTATCAATTCCCGGCATCGGGCGCACAACCACTAGAAGCTGGGCATACGTATTATTGGCAGATTATAGCTAGCATACAAGCAGGAGCAGGAACTATAGAAAATGCCTCAGAAATTTGGAGCTTTAAATTGAGTGAGGCTGGGTCTGAAACTAGCCCTGCACTACTAGATGCAGACTTGAAACGTTCGATTATAAAATTAATTGGCGAAAGTAGGTATAATCAACTTCAAAATGCTGGGTTTAATATACAAGGATTGGAAATTGATGGTGTGCCAGTAGTTGGGCCTCAAATAAGTATTAAATTGGCCGAAATAATAAGGAAAATTGAAGATGGTGATATCATTCTGGGAGCGAAAAAATGAACCCACTTATAAAATTTAGAAAAACAATAGCGCTTATCTTTTCAGTTCTATTTTTGGTAGGGTTTGTAGAGACAGACGTTAGAATTATTGAAAATGAAAGGCCACTTGCAATAGTACGCCGTTTCAAGCCATCAGTTAGCGTAAGTAATGCATCTTCTAAAATAAAAGAGCTAAATCTAGAAGAAAATATAGGGGAGCAGTTATTTAGTGGAGATACATTACTAACAGATAATGAGGGCTATGCGCTTATCGTATTTATGGATAATAGCATTGCAAAAGTTAAACCAAACTCAATGTTAGTGGTACGTGGAGAGACTGATAAAGCCATTAAAAAAGGAAACACACGTATTGATTTGGGACTAGGTGAAATATTTTTGGATGTTCAACCTCAAGGCGGAAATGACTTTGAAGTGAGTACTTCGCGTTCGCTTGCCTCTGTTAAAGGCACACAGTTCGGGAATACAGGTGATGGATACGTTTGGGTAAAGGAAGGTCAGGTAGATGTTGAAGCCTCAGTTTCTGGAGAAACAGTGTCACTATTCGAAAAAATGTTTGCACAAGTAAATGAACAAGGTGATGGCATAGAATCGGGTACATTAAGCGATTCTGATATGGATGAGCTAGAAGGTGGGTATGGATCTTTAGATGAAAATCTTATCAAAAAACAGATGAAGATTAGATTTAGAGACGCAAATGGACAAATACGTGAAGTAATAATTGATTATTTTGAGAAAAGTGGTAATTAAATAAAATACATAGTTGGTGAATGGTACAATACCTTATCAGAAAATAATATTATGTGATAGTTTCTTCGGGTTACGGCATAATGGAGGTCTATATAAATGAACTCAGTTGGTAAAATATTTATATGTTTTATCATTTCGATGGTTACGCAGACTCTGCATGCTCAGTATGTTATACAGCATCAGCAACCTACGCACGCTACAGTAGGTGAAGCTATAAGTTTAGAGTTTATTGCATCGGGTGTGTCGCAAAATGATGTGCAAGAGGCAATACTTTTCTATAGGTTTGATAATGAAGTTGGTTATCAACAAAAAGAAGTGTTTTTTAAAAATGGTATTTTTGCCGCTGAATTAACAGTAGATAACGCTTCTATTTCTTCAATCGAATATTATTTTCAACTAAGTGTAATCAATCAAGAGCCAAAATATTTTCCAGAAACACAGCCATCTCAAAATCCTATTCGCTTAAATGTAATTGAAAGTGGCGATCAGAGAACACCTCCCAAAAGAAATAAGTTAATCGACTACACTATCCTCTCTCCAACGCCAAAAGAAGTATTGGCTAATGATAAGGTACTAATTGCTATTGCACTCTTTTATGATATTGAGAAGTTAGAGGCAGGTGAGTTTCATTTATATATCGATGATGTTGATATTACCCATTTAGCTGATACCAGCGCTTATTACATATCATATTTTTCCCGCGAATATAGAGACGGAAGCCACACCATTAGGCTAGATTATATAACAGAAAAAGAAACTTACTTGGTTAATGAGTGGGATTTTTCGGTTGTTAACCCAACAGCGGTGCCGCAATTCGCTGGTTTAATCACTCAGCCAAAACCAACTGGCAATATTGAGCTAGGCGCTAGAAACCAAGTAATTGGTGGCGACATAAATAATGCCTACACGGGCAGGACAAATGTTTCGGGCAGTTATGGTAAACTTAGATATTCGTTAAATGGATTTCTTACTTCACAAGAATCTACTCGGTTACAGCCCCAAAATAGATATGGTATAAATTTAGATTATGGTAAATGGTTGCGCTTTCAGGCAGGGCATATTTATCCCAATATGAGTAAGTTTTCGATTAGTGGACGAAGAATTTATGGGGTAAATACAGAAGTGCATCTTTTAGGTGATAATATAAATGCACAGTTTATTTATGGCGAAATAAATCGGAAAGTCACTAACCTGTATACCAATATTGAGAGGGAAGAGCTTATTTTAAATGATCAAGTTGTTGATACTACCTACACACTTAAGTATCAAAATGGTGGTAGGGGGGCTTTTACTCGAGAGATTGTAGGGGGGAGAGTAGCATTCGGCAACGAACGGAAATTTCAGGTTGGCTTCCATGCTATGAAGGTACAAGATGATACTACTTCTGTGTTTAATGTGCGTACTTATACAGATATTTTAACAACTTCACCAAATTTAAATCATGGTTTATCTACAGATGATCTAAATAAATTACAAGGTACACCAAAGTTACTCGGCATAGAAAATGGCAGCTTGCAGGCAAAAGGAAATTTTATTGCCGGTACCGATATGAAAATGGCATTTGCCCAAAATAAAATACGCCTTGAGACAGAAGGAATTATTAGCGCGTTAAATAACAATATTTACGGTGGGGCGCTTTCGGTTGAAACTGCAGATGATTTAGGTTTTGATATTGATAGCAAAACAGAAAATTTTCTCGATCAAGTTTCAAGATTTATCATCATAAATGAGAACATGAATGTGTTACCTATAAAGGTGAAAAACATAAATACAGATAGTACTGAGGCTGCTTTATTCTTCCCAACTAGTATACTGGCCAGTAATTCAGAATTATCTATTAACTACCCTAAAAATAATTTTAGAGCTCAATATCGTTGGATTGGACCTGATTTTAATTCCCTTGCCAACTCTACAATTAGAAAAGATATTGCAGGAATTACTTTAAGTGACCGCTTTAGATTAATGCAAAATAGAATTTTTGTTACTCTAGGCTATGAATTTCTAAAGGATAACGTAACTGGTGCTAAAGAGGCCACCACAGAGTCTATTACTTATAGAACCAACCTGAGCTGGTATCCCATTTCAAGCTCATTACCTAGAGTTAATGTGGGAGTACGATATAGAACTAGAGACAATGGGATAACGCGTTTTAATCCTTATTTACCAAATTACTTGCAAAACCAGGCGATACAAAACTATAGCGTTTCTGGCATGGATACTTTGTTTGCAACAGCTCCAAAGAATAATACCACCATCAACATTACAGGCTCAATATCCCAACAATTTGACTTACTAGACGCAGTACACGATGCTTCGTTAAGTTATTCATCACTCAAAACAACCGACGAGGTGTTCGCTTTTGGCGATGTTAATAGTTCAGCGATTAGTTTAAATTTAACGAGTAGATTTATACAGCAATTTAGAACACAAGTTGGGCTTACTGTAAATAATTCCCAATCGGGTAGCGGACAAACTGATATAAAAATCTTTGGGATGTATGCCAGTGGCAGTTATTTCTTGTTAGAGAATAAACTAAATGTAAATGCAAGGCTGGCACTAACAAAGAACAATACTAAAGTAAAAACTCTTATAGTTGATCCAACTTCGCAAGAGGATCCCAATCGAGCCAAACATTATTACATACTAACTGGCGCACCTATAGAAAACCAGTACAGTACCTATGTAATTCAAGCAGGTGCACAGTATAATTTAAATGACTATCATTCTTTTTTGGTTGATGCAAACCTCACAAATGTATCGGGAGTAGGCAACACCAACGATCGCATTATTCAGCTTCGATATATTTTTAAATTCTAAAACAGATGAACGCACCAAAAAGTCGTAGAAAACCAATTTTGGTTTACCTTGCCCTTGTAGCCGTGGTGTTTGTTAGCTCTGTTCTAGTTTCTGCAATCCCAACAATTCGAAAAGCCGAGTTAAGCTTTAGAGATACACTTTTTGAGTGGAGAGGTCCACTGCCAGTTAAAGATTCACCTATAGTTTTAGTTGAAATTAGCCAGCAAGCTGATGATGAAATTCCAGAAAAATACCCTTGGCCAACAAGTGTATATGCGCGCCTAATCAATAACTTAAATAGAGCGGGTGCAAAAGCTATTTTATTGGATGTGGTTTTTGACCAACCAGACATGTACAACCATAAAAACGATACTCTTTTTGCTGAGGCAATAAAAAATCACGGGGGAGTAGTATTGGCTGGCCAGATTAATATTGTAACCACCAATTATGGCGATCAAAAGCTAGAGCTATTTCCTCAGCCAGTTCTGCAAGCCTATAATCCAAATCAAGTAGGGATGGTGGCAATACAGCCAGATATTGATGGTTTTGTGCGTAGTTACAGATTTGGGCAAGAGCATAACAATCAAATATATTATATGCTTGGCTTTGAGGCTCTTAGGATTTATGCAGGCATTGAGCAGTCTCAAATTGACAAGCCAATGATTGATAAAAGCGAATATTTTAATGTAGGCAGATTTAGAGTGCCTAGAACAACCGCTCATTCATTTCTAATAAACTACTACGGCCCTGAGGCACAGTTCCCAATTTACTCGCTAGATAATGTAATTGACGACCCAAGCTACACCACGGTTATGGAGGCTGAGGCGTTTGAGTTAAATCTTTTTGATGACCCTGATACAAGAACTGGGTTGTTGTACGATGATGTTTTTAAAGATAAAATTGTGATTGTGGGTTCTACAATGCCTTTGTTAAAGGATTTCTATCCTACTCCATTTTCTAGCGAAAGTCTACCACGCCCTGGTTACGAAATTCATGCAAATGCCATCCAAACAGTGCTAGATAATAACTATTTAGCACTTCAAAGTAATTGGTCAGTTCTTTTAGTTATGCTATTAGCCGCTTTAGTTGTGGTATTTTTGAACCGAAGTATTGGCGCGTTTTGGGGGGTAATCGCTACCGTTTTACTAATTGGAACCTATATATTTGTTACTTATAAAGCATTTGTTTTATATAGCCTATTTTTGAATTTGTCTTCAGTTTTAACTGTGTTTTTATTAGCTCAGGTTCTTTCTATGGGCCTTGAATATTTGACTGTAGATCGCGAGAGAAGTAGAATCCAGAGTATGTTCTCTACGTATGTTTCTCCAGAACTTGTAAATCAAATGATTGAGTCGGGCTCAGAGCCACAACTTGGTGGCGAAGAAACCTATATGACCGCTTTTTTTAGTGATATTGAATCGTTCTCAACATTTTCTGAGCAGCTTGAGGCAAAGCAGTTAGTGGCGTTAATAAATGAATATTTAAATGCCATGACAAAAATTATCACCACTAAAAATGGAACTCTTGATAAGTATATTGGTGATGCAATTGTTGCCTTTTTTGGTGCGCCTTTGCCTGTTCATGATCATGCTTTAAGAGCTTGCGTAACTTCCCAATTGATGCATAAAGAATTAGAAGAGCTACGCAAGAAGTGGAAAAAGGATGGTTGGCCAGATATTGTAACTCACATGAAAAGCCGTGTAGGGATGAATACGGGGCTAATGGTTACTGGGAATATGGGTTCAAGCCAACGGTTTAATTATACCATGATGGGCGATAATGTAAATATTGCTGCACGCTGCGAAAGTGGAGCTAGACAATATGGTGTTTATACTATGTTGACAGAATCTACCAAGCAAGAAGCAGAAAGGTTCGGTGACGACTGTGTATTTAGGTTGCTCGATAACATTGTGGTAAAAGGAAAAACCCTTCCTATTAAAGTGTATGAATTAGCTGATTTAAAATCGGATGCTAGCCAAAAATTATACGATTGCATTGGATTATACGAACAAGGTATGGATCATTATTTCGATCAAGATTGGGATAAGGCGCTAGAGTATTTCAATCAATCAGTGAAACTGGAAAATTACGAAGTGAATCCATCCGGTATCTTTATTGAGCGCTGCAATTGGATGAAGAAGTCTCCCCCCACCAAAGATTGGGATGGCGTATTTGTAATGAGTAAGAAGTAAGAGGTTATTCTTCGTTGTTTACTATTGCATTTGGGTTGGCTACGAAGATGAGATGCCTTGTAGGTGTAAGGTGATTCGGGATCAGAATGATTTATTTTGTGCGAACAAATAAAATTTTGTCAACGAATTAGTTGAATCTATCAAGTGATTCTGCTCTATTATCAAAGAGGGATATTCATGCATTTAGGGTGGAATAGAACTCAGTTTTCTGAATTCGAAAAATTAACATCTATTTATCAAACTCTTGCTAATAAAACTTGAACCTTGATGGTTAATAGCCTTATCTTAGGGGCTTGGGCAAGTCCTATACAGTCAGCTCCCTTTGAACTCCGTCAGGGCAGGAATGCAGCAGCGGTAATCTGGTCGTAGCGGCGTGATATAGGTCGCTTGCCCATTTTTTATTTCCAGTGTTTTTCTATGTGAACTGCAATCTGGTTAGCATGAACTCTTGTGTTTTCAATAAATAAGCGAGTTGTATCCATCCCTCCACACACAACGCCAGCTACATAAACACCCTTTTTCTTTGTTTCAAGCGTTCTCTCTTCGTGAATGGGCATACATCTATCATCATCAGAAAGCTCAATATTAAGCTTACCCATTAGCTCAAAATTTGGATGATATCCCGTCATTGCAAGCACAAAATCGTTCTCTAAAATAACTTCCCCTTCAGGAGTATTTAGCACAACCTCGTGTGGACGTATCTCTTTTACTGTGGTATTAAAATGTGCCTGTATTTCGCCAAATTTAATTCGGTTTTCAATATCAGGCTTAACCCAATACTTTACTGTGGGTTTTATAGACGGACCTCGAACAGCCATGGTTACTTCGGCATTTGCTCTGAAACACTCTAAAGCTACATCAACAGCAGAGTTCCCAGCCCCAACAACCAACACTTTTTGCCAAGCAAAAGGATGTGGTTCTTTATAATAATGTTGAACTTTTTCTAATTCTTCGCCAGGAACATTCATCATATTTGCTGTGCCATAAAACCCAGTGGCCACCACAACTTTTTTGGCTTTGTACTCGTCTTTATTGGTTGTAACTGTGAAATCACCATCCGCTCCTGAAAGAGATTGTACTTCTTCGTATAAGTGAATGGGCAGTTTAAAATGCTCTGCTACTCTGCGATAATATTCTAAGGCTTCTTTACGTGTTGGTTTTGAACCATGCGATATAAAGGGAATATTTCCAATTTCTAATCGATCAGAAGTAGAGAAGAAAGTCATATTTACTGGATAGTGAAACAATGAATGCACCAAACTTCCTTTCTCAATGATTAAAAAAGGGATGTTCTTTTCTTGTAGTTGAATGCCAGTTGCAATGCCAATAGGACCGGCGCCAATAATAATTACCATAAATAAAATACTGATGTGATATTAATTAACATGCTTAAGATACGAATCGTTTTATGCTTTGAGCCATTTTATGATGGATCTATTTAGCCAATGTGGCTTAGAACTTAAAAACCCGACATGGCCACCCTTCTCTGTAAATAAGGTTTCTATATGTGGGTTGGATTTTAGAACGCAATGCGGGGCAAATTCTAATGGACAAATAGTATCCTCTTTGCTGTGAATGATGAGTAATGGCTTTTTCACATATTCATAAAATTGACCAGAAGAAGATTTGGCGTAATAATCATCAGCGTTTTTAAAACCATGTAGTGGAGCTGTGACTTGATCATCAAAGTCGTACATAGTAGAGCCAGTAAAAATCGGAAAATCAGGGAATTGCTTCTTTTTAAGCTGTGTTTTGGCTGCTAAAGTTCGAATAAACCGTTTCTGATATATTTTATTAAAACCAGTATTCATAGCTACCGAACCATCCTTTAGGCTATATGGAGGGGAAACAGTCACAGCTTTAGAAACCCAATGTTGTGCGCCTTCTTCGCCCAGCGATTTAACCAGTGCATTTGCACCTAATGAGAACCCAACAGCATAGATTTCATTATTGGGAAACGTTTTTGAAATCCATTTAAAAAAGGTGGCATAATCGGATGTTTCGCCCGAGTGATACATACGCGGTTGGTTGTTCATTCGGCTTCCGCAACCTCTAAAATTTAAAGCAACCGAAGAATAGCCTTCCTGCCGTAAGTGATACATTAAATTACGAATGTAAGGCCTCTCAGACGAACCCTCTAAGCCGTGAAATAATGCAACTATAGGTTTTTCGGTTTGTGTGTGTAGCAGATCAATTTCGAGAAAATCGTCGTCAGGAGTTTCAATTTCGATGCGTTTAGTGGGCACAGCAGGTGGTTTTGAAAATGATGGAAGTATGGTGTGTATATGCACACTTGGTGCCCACAAAACACTTTCAAATGGCTCAAAATCTATATTAGAATCTCTATGGTTCATATCGGAAATTACAAAATCTAATTAAACGCTTTAACTCGAGAATACCACAAACCGATGTGCGGTGCACGAGTACGAGGCGGATTGTTTCAACAATCATTTCCCATTAACAATTTCACTCATGCTAATAAATTAACTTTTAAATGGTAGCCTAGTTAAGGAAAGCGTAAATTAGAGCTATCTATAATGCTTATATTTAGCCTGCATCGAATAATAGTTTAATAAAAGACCAAGGTATTTGTGATAGAAAATAGTTCCAATACGCTACAAACTGCTCCCATAAAACGTATAGCCGCAATTGACCTTGGTACGAACTCATTCCACTCTGTGATTGTAGATATCTACTCAGACGGAAGTTTTAGGAAAGTGGATGACTTGAAAGAAATGGTGCAGTTGGCAAAAGGTGGATTAGGTAAACGCCTTACTGACGCAGCAATTAAAAGGGGAATGGTAGCGCTTAGAAATATAAAAGTTTTATGCGACAGCCACGGTGTGGAGAAGATTTTAGCTTATGCAACCAGTGCCATCCGAGAAGCTGAAAATGGTGGGGAATTTGTACAGCGTAGTATTGATGAACTTGGAATAAAAATTAATGCCATTCCAGGGTATATGGAGGCCGAAATGATTGGCTATGCCGTTCAACATGGCATTAAGCTAGGCGAAGACCCCGTTTTAATGGTAGATATTGGGGGTGGTAGTGTAGAGTTTATTATAGGAAATGGAACCCAATTCTTTTTTGTAGCTAGCCGTAAAATTGGGGTATCTAGGATGACAGATATTTTTAAGCCATCCGATCCCATTACAGAAGAAGATATTATTTCTCTTGAAAATCATTATAGAAAAGAGCTTAATCCCATTGCAGAGGCATTTGCCCAACGCCGTACAGATACCATTATAGGTTCGTCGGGCACTATGCAAAATATTGCGCTGATGATTGCAGCACGTAAGGGGTTACCTGTAGATGTTACTTTAAATGAATTGGAATATTCTGCCCAAGATTTTTTCGATTTCTACGATGAGTTTATAACGCTTAGCCGAAAAGAGAGAGCAAGGGTTCAGGGGCTAGACGTAAAGCGAGTTGATTTCATAAATACAGGGGTGGTTCTCCTAAATGTTTTGTTGCGCAAATTCAGTATCAAAAAAGTAAGGATTTCAATTCAGGCTTTAAGGGAAGGAATCATTATTCGATACTTAAAAAGGGATATGATTGGTTTGCCATGGTCGGGTGAATTTGCCGATCCTAGGCGAAGAAGTGTATTTGAATTATTGAGAAAATGTCAGTGGCACGAAGATCATTCTAGGCATGTAGCTAAATTGGCGCTTATAATTTTTGATGTACTTAAAGAAGAGTTAGAGCTCACAGCTAAGGATCGAGAGTTGCTAGAGTATGCAGCCTATCTCCACGATATTGGATATTATATTTCACATTCAGAACATCATAAGCATGCACTTTATATAATCCGTAATGCAGAGTTGAAAGGTTTTAAAGAAGATGAAATTGAGATTATGGCGAATGTTTCTCGATATCACCGGCGCTCTATTCCCAAAAAAACACACGAAGAATATTGGAAGCTAAGCCGGGCAACACGTGCTCGAATCCGTAAACTAGCGGGTATTTTACGAGTTGCCGATGGGCTTGACAGAAGTCATTACCAAAATGTTCGCAAGCTGTCGATTAATTTAAGTGATGATGAGCTCTTAATTAATATTACAACTGAAAGTGAGCCTTATTTAGAAATTTGGGGAGCGATGAGAAAAGCTCATCTCCTACGAGAAGTTACAGGCAGAACCATAAAAATTGTACGAGTTTCAGAACCTACAATGATTGGGTAGACTGATAGATTTAAGACATAAGTAGTAAGATATAAGAAATTAATTTTAGGAAGATTTTAGAATCAAGGCATTATGTGTAAGGATTTGGTGTATTATATTTACAATTAAGTAAAGTCCCAGCACCGAAGATGTTGAATATGAATAACCTATGGTGATTACTTTCGAAGGAAGGAAGAATCGTAGGAAGTAAATGCACGACGGCCAAATCTCCGAAGCAACATCAACAGTAGCTTAGCACTTCTAAGAGTCATGAACAACTTGGTTACCAAAGATTTCAGAGGGAGGACTCATGAGTGCTCAAATTGGCCACAAACTTTTGCGCTTTACTTTCCAAAAGAACCAGCGGCGCCTGGGAAAACTACAGGGCTTTCAATTCCATCTTTGGATACTGATGCTACACCGAAATAGTAGTTATCAATTACAATATTTTCTAGGGTATGCTCGGTGACCGTTGCAGGAACAAAGATGCTATTTTGCCATTGGTTGGCATCGGTGAGGCGCCAATAAATTTTGTAACCCGCAAGTTGGGGGTTTTGCATTGCATCAACGGCATCCCATTTTAGAGTAGTGCTAGGTTGAACTGCACCGCTAATTTTCACATTGACTGGAGGATTTGGCGCTGCTGCCATCCCAGCCATAACAACTGCATTTAAAGCTGTAAGTTTTGCTGCATAATCGAAATCTACCCCGTCTATGGTGTCGCCATATTTAATTCCACTTTCAGTTCTTAAATCCTGGTGTTGACGGTTATAATTTTCATTCGTTTCCATAATACGAACAGCAGGAAATCCTGCTTCATTAAAAGGGCGATGATGTCCACCTCGGCCGAACCTATCTAAACGATAAATCATCATTACATCGAGATTCGGAATATATAAATCGGCCATTTTATCTACATAACGAGCAATATTTCGAGAGGGAGAATCAACTTCTCCACCTGTAAAACGGCGAGCTTGTGCTTCACGTTCTGTTTCTACGAAACGAGTTCCTTCCGAAAAAACACGGGCAGTAGTGTTATCAATCACACCATTTATGCCCTCAATATTACCAATCATGTCATTATTTAGAATGGCTTTAATTCGCCAGTTTTCACTCTTAGCAAACTCAGCCAAAATTTTACCACCGTACAAACCTTGTTCTTCACCCGAAAGTCCAGCATAGATTATAGAGCTTGGAAATTTGTATTTAGTAAGCACTCTTGCTGCTTCAATGGTGCCTGCCATGCCAGAGCCATTATCATTGGCACCGGGCGAATCGGAAGTAGCATTTAGCGCATCAGAAACTCGAGTATCAATATCGCCAGTCATTATTACAAAACGGTTTGGGTCGGCGTAACCTCGCTGTATGGCAACAACATTTACAATATTTGTGGGCTCAGGAATTCGATTACCACTTACCACATCACTCACATAAAATACTTCTAAACATCCACCGCAGTCTTTTGATATTTTCTCGAATTCTGCCTTTATCCAACGCCGTGCGGCACCAATGCCTCTAGTTTGAGAAAGTGTGTCGGAAAGAGTGTGACGGGTTCCAAAACTGACCAATTTTTCAATATCTACTTTAATTCTTTCGGCTGAAGGTGCCCCGCCAATAGTGTGTAAATTGGCAGGAGTAATTGACTGGTTTTGTGCTACAGAAACTTTAGTTAAACCGAAAATGAAGGAGATTGCTATTATTGAAAATTGGTAAGCTTTCATAATAAGAGGTGTTAGTTTTGGTTTGAATCCGACCGTTTTGATAGACGTTCTTCGCGCTCTAAGTAGATTCTTAAATCATCCTGAAATTTAATTTGAGCTTTTAAACCCATGTTATGCCCAAACCAAGCGCCTGCGCCACACGCAATAACGAGCATAGATATGAAAAGAAATGGAGAAGTAGCTTGGCCACCTTCATATACAAAAACCCAAAAAGCGGGAGGAATAAAAACGGCTACTGCAAAAATATAAGGTACCATTGAAGCCCCTTGAAGTCGGCGCATATACCGTTTACTGCTTATTGCAATCATATTCATATACACTAAACCATATATAAAAAAGAGAATAGTGCCAATTGTAGTACCATCGTTAACTTTTTTGAGAAGCTCTGTGGTAAATAGTATAAAAGAGGCCGAAATAAAAATAAGACCAGTGACATAAAATAGTAGGCGAGGTATGTTATTCACGAAATAGTAGAGTTTAATTAGTTTATGAAAATTAAAGTACAGAGAATGTACTAAATACGAGTAAAATTATTTATCTGCTTAGCCAATCTTGTGGATTCAAGTTGGTTTTATCTTTTCGAACCATGAAAAATAAATTCTCACCAAGTGGTGAGTTAGTTACGCCCGAAAGTCCGATACGGTCGCCCGCTTTTAAAATTTGATTCTTGGATACATCAATCTGGCTTAAGTTACCATAAGCAGTATAGTATCCCCCGTGATTTACAAAAACCACATCTCCAAAACCACTAATTGGAGAGACTACAAATACATATCCATCAGAAACAACTTGCACTGCCGAGCGTGGTTCTGCTACAATATTAACACCCAGATGTTCCGTTTCTGTACCATAGATTGGGTTACGAGTTTTACCAAATTTCTTTGAAATAGTACGGCTGTTTACGGGCCAAGCCAGCGTTCCTTTTTTGGTAGCAAAAGACGTTGCAAAAGTATTCAACATATCGTCAGAAACCGCGCGTTTAACAACAGTTGGTTTAGAATAACGAGCTACTTCAGTATTTCTTAAACCTTCATCCGCAATTTTACGAGCTGCGGCTAGTTTCTCAAGGCGTTCATCTTCAGCTTTGCGAATTAATTCCTCTTCGTTAATTAGTGCGTTAAATGCACCTTCAAGAGCTTCTTTTTGCTCTCTATTCTTCTTTAATTCAGCAAGTAAATCGGAACGTTGGCTTTTTATGGTTTCAACCGTTTGCTTTTGCTCGGTGCGTTGCCCGTTTAAAATTTGTTTCTCTTCTCTGATTTCTTCTAGCAATACCACGTTCTTATTTAAACTTTGCCTTAAAGAAATGCGAGCTTGGTCGAGTTCTGTTTTCCTTTGCCTAATTTGTTTCGCCTGCTTTGCCTTAAACTCCTCAAACTTTTTCAAATAGAATGATCGCACAATCATTTGGTTAAAAGAGTCGGAGGTAAGTAATAATTCTAAATCTGAAGATCGTCCATTTTTATAAGTGTAGAGTAGGATTTTCTTATAATTATCAATTAGAATTTTAAGTTCATCCTCTCGCTTATCAATTTCATTTTGAGTGAGTTCTATCTCTGCTTCAATCTGCGACTTTGCTTCCTCTAAGGTTTTTATTTTATCATCCTGAAGAGAAATCAAGGTGTTTAAGCTCTCGTACTGCTTAAAAGACTTGTTATACTTTATCTCGGTTTCGTCTATACGCTGTTGGTAGGATTTTATACGAGCATCAAGCACATTAATTTCTGCGCGAGTATTGGTCTGCTTATTTATAATTTCTTGGCGTTTCTCCTCATAAGTCTGCCCGTGCGTAGGTGCTAAAACCACAAAGGCTAAACAAACTGAAAGTACTATATGGAGAAAGGATACTTTCATGGGCGCTCTATGCGGATGTTATTTGGAATTTTGAGTTCGAGATTCAAGGTACTAGGATTGATATCTAGGCTTAGAATTTGTAGAGTTATGCGCGATGCACCATCGCGGCTTAATATGGTGATTTTTCGGGGCAATTTGTAGCCTTCAACTTCTGCGTAGCTATCATATTCAATTTGCGAATAAGGCAAGCCTGAATCCCACGCCTGAACAATGCTATTTATGGTCCAATCCTTTTTATTGATGCGAGCGGTGCCTTTATTATTTAGGCGGAGCACAAACTCATCCTGGGTTTGTTGAATACTTTTAACATCAGTCAAAACAATCTTAAAGTTCAACAAGTCTAAAAAGTTAACGGATGCGAGTTCGTTTAGATTTGTTAGATGCCCATCATGTATAGAAATCTTCTGCGCAATGTTTTCCATTTTGTCATAAATGAGAATAGAATCTCTATCTACCAGTAATTTACCACCTTCAATACCCACTCTATTTTTAATGGTGAGTAGGCTTAAGCTTGTATCTGTTTCAAAATTGAGTGTAACTCGGTCACTATTACCAGGCTCGCTGATAAGAGCACGCGCCTTGCCTTTTACCGCATTAACTTGGTTGCTGTAATTAGGAATTTTGGCTACAATATCTTCAATGGGTTCGGTTACAGGTAAGAGAACTTTATCTTTTTTCAGAACCGTTTTAGAAGGTGTACAAGAAGCTAGAATAAATATGGTAGCTAGTATAACAAAGCTAAAGTAACGGGTGGAAATCATTGAGTATCGGTATCAATTTTATCTTTTAAATGAACTCTTGTACTGTCCATTTCCAGTGCTTGTTTCCACCACTTATTGGCCTCGTGTAGGTTATCAAGTTTTTCATAAACATCGCCAAGGTGTTCAGAAACTTCTGCACTTGCCGAACCCGTATCGATGGAGGCCTTCACATAACGACGTGCACGCTCATAATCGCCTAGCTTAAAATATACCCAACCAATAGTGTCTAAATATGCGGCATTTTCTGGGGCTGTTTCGATGGCTTTGAGCGCTAGCTCTTTGGCTTTTTCTAAATTTTCGCCACGTACCGATAAGTTGTATGCATAGTTATTCATGGCCACGTCATTTTCAGGGTCGTAACGTAAAGCAAGTTCGTACTTACTATCCGATTCTTCATAATTTTTTAGATTGCCTTGAGCATCGGCAAGCGTGGTATAAATAATGGATTTAAAAGGGCGGCGTGCAGGAGCTCTCGAAGCATTTTCTAACCATTCAACAGCAGTAGCATTATCATCTTTTAGTAGATAAGCGGAGCCAACAAAAAACTGTATAAAAGCATCTTCTGGAACAACTTTATTCGCTTTCTTGCCTACCTCAATGGCTTCATCGTGCTTTTCTTCACCTAAAAGAAGTTGAAGCCTTAGCCGCCAAGCCATCTCATCGTTGGGTAGAAGTTGGTTGCCACGTTCTAATTTATTCAAGGCTTCGTCAAACTGATTATTTTGCGCATAAAATTGGCCGGCTAGTACAAATGCTAAGCCATACTCAGGCTCTGCTTCGCAAAGTAAATCCAATAATCGAGCAGCTTCTATGCGAAGTTGAACGCTATTAGGCTCTTTAGCATGGCGTGCCACGAGATATTGGGCAACCTGTATTTTTTGTTCTGGCTGAATGAGTTTGTCAGTCACAAAGTTACCCATTAAAGTACCGGCGCTGTCCCACTTCTGTACGTCTATATATAAACCAGCCAGATTTATTAAGCTTTGAGGATCTCGGCTATTTCGAGTTAAAGCATCAGAAAGTACGGTTCTCGCTTCGCCTTTCTCTCCAGTTATAGAATAGAACTCACCAAGTAGGTTCAATGTATTTAAATCATCTGGGTTTAAATCGCGCAGCGCTTCTAATTGAACTCGCATGGAATCTCGAATTGCCAACGCTTCAAAGTTTTTGAATTTAAGAAAGAAAATCGCTTTGTTGGGCCCAGTTAGGTTCAACGCCCGGTTAAGAATCTGATTAGATTTAAAATACTCGCCATAATTTTGATAGGTATTGGCAAGCATAAAAAGGGCATCAAAATCGTTAGGATGATATTCTAGTAGTTTGTTCAGCTCATTTAATGTGGCCTGATTTTGACCTGCACTTCTATAAATTTCAGCAAGTTTAAATCGATACCATTTATTTTCAGGCTCGAGGTTTACGGCTTGTTTGCCATAAAGTGCGGCGTTTGGCAAGTCGTTGAGCATGCTGTAAGTGTCGGCAAGGGCGAATGAGATGCTTGCATTTGCCCCCAGTTCGCTATAGGCAGTGAGTAGTAAATCTCTCGAAAGCTCATATTCTTCATTTACAAATGCTTCCATTCCTTGGATATACGCCGATTTGCCAGCTAATTCTGAACGCGACTGTACTTGGGCAAAGCTCGGTTCCAATCCTGCAAAAAGTAAAAGTAAGAATATGTATGTCAGTTTTCTCATAGGTTGCACTAACGCAAAAGATAGCAAGAAAGTGCTATTATTGAATCAAATAAATGGATATAAGTGTTAAAATACTCAATCCTTGCCTAAATAAAGAAGACATTACATTAGTACTGTGTTTTAGATTAAAAGAATCCTTTTTCTGTGATTTTAACGATCTCTAAAAAATGCCAAAACCTCGTCAGCGCTTTTGGTATTTAGAACACGCTCTTTTTCATATTTCCCTTTTCGGGCAATGCTAACTCCATATTTCATATCTTCAATTCCTTCAATGCTATGTGCATCGGGGTTGATGGAAGTCATTAGATGTACTTCTTTGGCTTTATTGCCAAAGCTCCAATCAAGATCTAGGCGCCAAGGATTGGCATTAATTTCGATTGCTGTATTGTGTTTTGCAGCTAGTTCTATCAGCTCGTTTAAATCGATGTCACTTCCATTTCTTCTCAGTAATAATCGGCCTGTAGGGTGACCTAAAATCCGAGTATATGGATTTGTGATAGCGTTTCTGAATCGCTCCATCATTTTTTCACGAGGCATATCTAAGGTTTGATGCACGCTTGCAATCACAAAATCGAATCCTGCGAGAATATCATCGTCATAATCTAAACTGCCATCGGCCAAAATATCTGATTCGATTCCTTTAAAAATCACAAAGTTTATTCCGGCATCTTTAAATTCTTTATTAAGCTGATCTATTTCTTCCCACTGCTGTTTCACTTCCTCAACGGTAAGTCCGCCTGCATAAGCGGCCGTTTTAGAGTGATCAGAAATTCCTAGATATTCGTAACCACGTTCTATACAAGCCTCAGCCATTTCACGGATAGAAAATTTTCCATCACTCCATGTACTATGGGCGTGAATTACGCCGCGAATATCTTTATCCTCTACTAAGGGAAGGGATTCATTTTCTTCAAAAATCTCAAATTCCCCACGGTCTTCTCTTAATTCTGGCGGAACAAAGTTGAGGTCTAACATTTTATAAATATCAGCTTCGGTCTCAAAAGAATGAGGAGCTTCCCAGTTAGTTTCGCCAGCATCGGTTAAATCAAAAAGGCCGTATTCATTCAATCCCATTCCACGTTCACGAGCACGCGAGCGCATTCCAACATTATGTTCTTTACTTCCTGTAAAATACATTAGTGCCGCCGCAAAATTCTCTGGTTTAACTATACGCAGATCAACCTGCCTACCTTCTTTTGTACGAACTGAACTTTTGGTATCACCTTTACCCAGAATTTCTGTAACCCGTTCGTGGCTAGTAAATACATCGAAAAGATTTGAGATATATTCTTCTTCTGCACCAATCAGGATGTCAATATCGCCAATAGTTTCTCTTGAACGACGAAGAGAACCAGCAATTTCAATTTGTTGTACGCCTTCCAAATCTTTCAAACTGTTTATAATCACTTCAGCAATCTCAGTAGCTTCATCTAAGCGGCAACGTTCGTCAAACTTTTCTTTCCACTCTATAGATTTTTGAATTTTCTCAACTGATTTTGCTCCCAATCCCGGAAGTTTAGCTAGCTCGCCACTTTCAATCACCGCTTTGAGTTCATCAATTTCAGTAATACCAAACTCTTCGTGTATTCTGAGGATGTTTTTGGGACCAAGTCCTGAGATATTTAACCAATCGAGTAATCCCAAAGGCACTTTTTCTTTAAAAGCTTCTAGTACGGGCATTTCTCCTGTTTCGGCATAGGTGTAAATATCCTCCGCAATCGACTTTCCAACCCCCTTAATATCAGTGAGCGTTTTGTTTTTTATATGCGTTTGAATGTCGTCGCTTAAACCCGCAATAGATTGAGAGGCTCTATCGAAAGCAATGGCTTTGAAACGATTTTCGCCCGCGAGCTGCATTAGTTGAAAGACAAGGTTTAGCTTTTCAGCAACGTCTTGATTGGAAGGCATTTGATTTTATTTTTTGGGAATTATTTATTCAGTGCAAGTATACACACCTAGTGCTCACATCTCAATACAGAAATATTTTTAGTATTTTAAAAGATGGAATAGAGGTTGGTGAATATAATGAACGTAAAAAACGATGATATTAGTTTCAATAATTTGCTCATTCAGTTTCTAAGTAGTACAATTCATCAACAAAAAAGGAGCGTATATGAAAAGAGTATTTTTGGGTGTATTTATAGGGCTGTTTGTGGGATGTTCGCTGGCGCCAACGCCAGAAATGATTGAGCAACACATCAAGAACGTAAACACAACGATGGACGATTGGCACCAAGCTGCATCTGACGCGGATTACCAGCGATATTTTAATTATTTCGAAAATGACAGCTCCATTTTTATGGGCACCGATGATACCGAGCGTTGGAATGTGGCTGACTTTAAAACATTTAGTAAACCATATTTTGATAGAGGTAGAGCCTGGAATTTTACGCCCAAAGATCGGCATGTGTATATTTCCGAAAATGGCTATACCGCCTGGTTTGATGAAAAACTAGATACGCCAAATTTGGGGCCGAGCCGTGGTACGGGCACTTTAGTCTTGAAGGATAATGAATGGAAGTTAGCTCATTATAACCTCACAGTTCCCATTCCAAACCCTATTATGGATGATGTTAAAGCGCTGATAAAACAAGAGCTTAATAAAGAAGAATCAAACTAAAAATGATGAGCTAATAAATAGGTATTTTTACTAATTGTACTAGCCTCTATTTTTTAATTCCAAAATTAATACAATGAAAAAAAGCATATCAACACTGATTGCCCTTTTATTTTTAACAATAGCTGTGAAAGCACAAGTGCAATCTCCAGCCGAGTTTTTGGGCTACCAATTGGGTGATCAATTCACCCCACACTACAAAGTAGAAGCCTATTTTAAGCAAGTAGCCGACAATTCGGGTAAAGTAACTTTCCATGAATATGGAAAAACCTATGAAGGTCGCGAGCTCGTTTATGTGGTGGTTACTTCCGAAACAAACCAATCCAATATTGAAGAAATACGAACCAATAACTTAAAGTTGGTCGGGTTTGAAAAAGGGGAGGCAACAGCCAATAAAAAACCCATTGTGTGGCTCAGTTATAACGTGCATGGTAATGAAGCTTCTTCAAGTGAGGCGGCTATGAACACTTTGTATAAGTTGGTTACAGAAAAGCAGAATATGCTGAATGACGTAGTAGTGATTATGGACCCAATGGTAAATCCTGATGGAAGAGATCGCTATGTGAATTGGAATAGATCAGTTACAGGAAGTGAATATAATCCACTAATTGAAGCCAGAGAGCATAATGAGCCTTGGCCTGGTGGTAGAGTAAATCACTATTATTTTGATTTAAATCGCGATTGGTCGTGGCAAACACAAATTGAAAGTCAGCAGCGAATTCCGGTATATCAGCAGTGGATGCCTCATGTGCATGTCGACTTTCACGAGCAAGGAATAAACAGCCCGTACTACTTTGCACCAGCTGCTTCGCCAGTTCACGCAGCAGTTACAGATTGGCAAAATGAGTATCAAGAAATAGTTGGTAAGAATAATGCTAAATATTTTGATAAAGAAAACTGGCTCTATTTTACTGGCGAAGTTTTTGATTTATTTTATCCTAGTTATGGTGACTCATGGCCTATTTTTAATGGCGCCATTGGAATGACTTATGAGCAAGCTGGCCACAGCATGGGCGGTTTAGGTGTAATTACGGCAGAGGAAGATACTCTAACGCTAGTTGATCGCCTCACTCATCACACCACAACAGGACTTTCAACAGTGGAAGTGACTGTAGCTAACAAAACTAAAGTAATTGATGAGTTTGCAAAATACTTTGCAAATAATAGAGAAAAGGGAGCGGGCGAATACAAGACATTTGTAGTGAAGAAATCGAGTAACCCAGATAAAGTCTCCATGTTACTTCGCCATTTGTTATCGCAAAATATAGAATTTGGTGTAGCTAAAAGCTCGGCTAAGTTGGAAGGTTTCAATTATTCGAATGGAAAAACAGAACGAGTTAATGTAGAGGCTGGAGATTATGTAATTAGTACATATCAGCCACAAGGCACAATGGTTCGAGTGTTGTTTGAGCCAAATCCTGAGCTTGCCGATTCAGTGACCTACGATCTTACTGCATGGGAAAGCTACTACTCGTTTGGTGTAGATGGCTTTGCTGTTAAATCACGCATTGCTCAAGAAGCAGTTTCTATGGAAACCGTTTCATCAACTTCACCATATATTGAAAAACCTTATGCATATTTAGCAAAATGGAATTCTCTAGATGATTTGAAATATTTAGCAGCTATTTTGAAGAAAGGTGTAAATGCGCGTTACAGCCAAAGTGCATTTTCTTTAGATGGCCAGAATTATGATGCGGGAACTTTGGTAATCACACGTACGGGCAATGAAAAGTTAGGCGATGCCTTTGATAAGATTGTTAAAGAAACTGCCGATGAAATTGGACGAACTCTAACACCTGTTTCAACTGGATTTGTTAGCTCAGGTAAAGATTTTGGGTCTTCTTCGGTTCGATTCATAAAAGCACCAAAAGTGGCGCTTATTGCTGGCGAAGGTACTCGAAGCAACATGGTTGGACATATTTGGCATTACTTCGATCAACAAATTGGATACCCTGTCACTTTGATAAATGCTGATGATTTGCGAAGAGCAGATTGGGCTAGCTACGATGTACTAATAATGCCATCAGGAAATTATAATAGCACCTTTGGTGAAAGTGCATTGAACGATCTGAAAAGTTGGATTCGTAGTGGAGGAACCCTCATTGCTTTAGAAGGCGCAAATAGCTTCTTGGCTAGTAAAGATGGCTTTGATTTGAAAATTAAATCAGCCGACAAAAAAGAGGATAAAGCAGATTCAGCTGAATCGAAGCTAAAGAAATTTGGCGATGCTAGACGTGATTATACTTCCAATGCTAATGCAGGTAGTATTTATAAACTAGATATGGATAAAACTCATCCGCTAGCTTTTGGATACGGAGACGAGTACATGTCGCTAAAGCTAGGCTCTACTGCTTACGAATACTTAGATAATGGCTGGAATGTTGGCGTGGCCAAGAAAGAGGCACTTAGAAGTGGTTTTGTAGGCTATAAAGCTCAAGAAAAACTAGAAGAATCCCTCAGCTTTGGTGTGCAGAATATGGGCTCTGGATCAGTGGTTTATATGATAGACAATCCGTTATTCCGAGGTTTCTGGCACAATGGAAAACTACTATTTGGTAACGCCGTTTTCTTTGTAGGCAACTAGTAAAGCAACAAATATTAAAAAACCAGATGCCCGTAGAAATGCGGGCATGCATAACGAGGGAAATGGCAGCTCATTTAAAGAACAGTTATCTCATAACGAACATAACAAGGGGTTGCAACCCCTTGCCCCGTTGGTGGACTAGTACTATCTCACGGCCTCTTTACACACTTTTAGGATAGTATCAGATTTGTTTTTCAAAACATACATAGCCCCGAGATTTGTCTCGGGGTAAACAGATTAAATATTGGCATCGGTGGGTAAGATTGTTTTATAAAAGATGCATACGAATCCACCGAAAATTCAGCAAGATATATTTTAGAAGCACATCTTCGGAATTCTGTTCGTTGCGGATTTTGTTCAATATGATTTCGCTCTGCTGGAGCTTGCGGTTTAGGAATATGGCTTTTTACTATCAATATGCCGGACCTCCGGAGCTGGCTTTAATCCAAATAGTTTGAACAATAGAAAAATGTCTTAGTTTTAGTTAGATTATGGTAGTAATTAGCCAATCGGTGATATATGACAACAAGAATTGAACTTAAGATGGAGCAGCTTAACCCACTTTGTAAAAAATATAGTGTGAAAGAACTGTATTTATTTGGATCAGCTGCATCGGGAGTGTTTACTAAAGACAGTGATCTTGATTTTATCGTCAAATTTAATCGTCGAGGATTTGAAGGAGCTTTTGATCAGTTTTTAAATTTTAAAAACGAACTTGAGCAAATATACAAGCGGCCTGTGGATCTATACCATCTGAAAAAGTTTAGGAACCCTATCTTTCAACAAGAAGTAGATCGCACCAAACAATTGCTTTATGCCGCATAGAACTAGAAAGCTACTCCTTGATATTAGTTTTTCCTGTCAAGATATATCAGGCTTTATTAAAGACAAAAGCTTTGAAGATTTTCAGGGAAATCGCATGCTACAATTAGCAATTGAAAGAGCATTTGAAATTATTGGAGAAGCACTATACAGGCTGTCTAAAATAGATGAGGCAACCATTGCCCATAAAATTCCTGAATATCGCCAAATTATCGATTTAAGAAATATCATCGCTCACGGCTATGATATTATAGACGAGGCAGCTATGTGGGATTTCGCTGTAAATCGTGTTCCTTCTTTGTTGGAAGAAATTCAGGATTTCTAATTTTAGAAAGATGTTATTTAATTCGCCATGTGTTATCCAAAAATAATCTTATTATTTTCATATTGATATCAATTAAATGAGACGGCTTATTCCCACTATGCAAATTAAAGTACCAACCCCTGAAGAGAACCAAAAAGAGAAACGAAGGAAATTATTCCTTTTTATAGCTGGTATGATAACAGGCATTATAGTATTTGGCTTGATAAGCATTCGGTTGGCTTGGTGGGGCGCAGACAATGTTCAAATCTATACCTGGCTTGCACTTGGCTTTGGTGCGCTTTCATTCGGTTTTTTAGGCATGTGGTTTGGCGGTGAATTTTGGCGGCAGTTATTGAGGTAGCAACATGAGCCGAGCTCGGTTTAATTAACCAACCACTTCTAAACTATCTTCCAAGAGTTTCCCAATTTCTTGCTTAGAAACACCTAAATGTAATAAAGCCTTGATCATTAAATCGAGTGAGGTGCTAGAATCACCAATTTCCATCTTAGCAACTCTAGATTGGCTTGAGCCCATTGCTTGAGCTAGCTGTTGTTGAGTCCAATTACGCTTAGTTCTCTGAGATTTTAATAAATTACTTATTTCAAGACGAATTTCAATATAAGCCTCTTCTTCAGGTGTTAGGTTTAGAAAATCTGTAGCTGAACCAACTCGAAAGCCTTTTTCTTCTAGATGTTTTCTTTTTTCTTCTTTCATAATCTTACAATAATTGTTATTGCTTATATATTGCCAATCTTTTCTTACAAACCGCGATAATTTCTGTCGGAGTTTTTTGTGATTTCTTTGCAAAAACTTCAAGAATGACAATAGCATCGTCATCGATAAAGTAAATAACTCGCCAGGTTTTATTCAAATCATTGATCCGAAGCTCATGACATTGTTTACCTATGCTTGGCATAGGTCTAGAATCAGGCATTTCTAGAGTTTCACCGATCTGAAGCTTACGTAATAGAAAGCCCGCTGTTATTCTAGCCTCAGCTAAAAACGGCGGAGTTTTAATTTCGCCATGAAGCCATACCAGAGGTTTAACTTTTACTGACACACAGCAATATGTCAAATGCGACATATAATAGCAATTTAATTATTAAATTGTAGAATGAAACTAAATGAAGCCCTGTAATGATTTTTGGCGTCAGTTATTTAGGTAGATTTACTAATTCAGTTTGAATTAAACATACCTCCCATTTTAATTAACTAGATTCTACAAGTTCATTCCTTAGGTCTTTGCTATCTTTGGGTGATATTTGGAATGTGAATACAGAATAAATTCAAAGTCGGTTATGGATCCTATTACTCATGGGCTCATCGGTGCAGCTACCACGCAGTCCTTTTCAAGCAAACAAAATATACGGCAGGTTTCCCTTGTCGGATTTTTTAGTGCGCTCTTACCCGATTTAGATGTATTTATTAGCCGGGCATCCGACCCCTTACTAAATGTGGAATTTCACCGACAGTTTAGTCATTCTTTGTTTTTTATCCCAGCCGGCGCTCTTATTGCAACTGTACTCATCTGGTGGTTGGTAAAAAAGAAGTTAAGTTTCAAAGAGACTTATTTTTATAGCCTGCTCGCGTATGGCTCTGCCTGTCTTTCGGATGCTGCAACTAGCTATGGAGTACAATTGATTTGGCCTTTTACGGATGAGCGGTTTTCTTGGAATCTCATTTCCATTTTTGATCCTCTTTTCTCGCTGATTCTTATTCTGGCAGTAGGTTTTGCCCTTTATAAAAAGAAACCACTATTTGCCTGGCTTGGCCTAGGATGGATTGCCATTTATTTAGCATTTGGATTTTCTCAACAAAAAAGAGCGTATGATGTGGCTTATCAAGTAGCGAATGAGAGGGGGCACAACATCGAGCAGTTGACTATTAAGCCGACTATGGCCAACGAGATTCTATGGAGTATCCGATATACTCATTCAGACAGTTTGTATACTCTTGGAGTGCGCTTACTTCCATTTACAAAGCCAACTTTATATGAGGGAGATACAGCAGCTCTACTTAAGTGGGAAGAAAAATATGCAGCCTTCAAAGGCACAACTATGTATGAGGATATTGGGCGATTTAGTAAGCTTTCTGATGGGATATTAATTATGCATCCAGATTATGAAAATGTGATTGGTGATGGGCGCTACTCATTACTACCAACTTCGCTCGCACCACTATGGGGAATAGAAATTGATATCACCAAATCAAATTCCCACGTCCCATTTGATTCCTATCGCAAACCCACCAAAGAAGTCCGCCAACAATTTATGGATATGTTATTGGGAAAATAATCGTCGGTACCAACTCTGTCAGCGTTCAGCTTCAAACCTCCAAGGTTTCACCAGATATAAATTACTGTTCATTTTGTCACTCTAAACCTTGGAGGATTCTTCCAAATCGTGTAATAAAAAAAGAATTATTTGCAATTCAGTTCACCAATCAAAAACTTCTGTCTTCTGTCTTCTGTCTTCTGTCTTCTTCCCCAATTCTTTAAACACTATTAACTACTCCCAGGTATTAAATTTGCAATAATTCCACCATCTACTTAGTTTCATTATGCAACCGAAATAGAACCGTTTGTTATGACTAATATTACTGTAAAAAATATACCTAAACAGATTTACGATAAAGTTCGTGAGCAAGCCAAAGCTAATCATCGTAGTATAAATAGTGAAATTATTGCTTGTTTAGAGCAAGTCGTGTTGCCACAGCAAGTTTCCACAGAAGAGGTTTTATACAATGCGCGTCGTTTACGGAATAAAGTAACAGGCAGTTTGACAACCGAGGAGATTGAAGCAGCTATTAAGCAAGGGCGTTCATGATTGTTGTTGACACGAATATTCTAGTTGGGCTTTGGCTGCCATCTGATTCCTCTGAAGTTTGTGAGCAACTGTACCAAAAAGATTCTGAATGGTTAGCACCCATACTTTGGCAAAGTGAATTTAGAAATGTACTGGCGCTTTATTTGAGAAAAGAGATGCTCAACCTGACAGACGCATTGATGATAATGGAGGAGGTAGAGCAACAAATGAAGCAAAATCAATTTTATGTGAATTCATTGCAGGTACTTCAATGCGTCAACCAATCTATTTGCTCTGCTTATGATTGTGAATTTGTTAGCTTAGCAAAAGATCTTAATCTTAAACTGTTTACTATGGATAAACAGTTGCTAAAAGAATTTCCTGAAATAGCTAGACATCCATTAAGCATTGCTGAATCATAAAATATTAAAAAGAAGGTAGTTAAGCTTCAAACCTCTAAGGTTTCACCAGATATAAATTACTGTTCATTTTGTCACTCCAAATCTTGGAGGATTCTTCCAAATTGTGTAATAAAAAAAGAATTATTTGCAATACAGCTCACCAATCAAAAATTTCTAATTTCTGACTTACTAATCCCTCAATCCCTCAATCCCTCAATCCCTCAATCCCTCAATCCCTCAATCCCTCAATCCCTAATCACTATAAACCAATTCCGCTTCGCTGGCTAGGAAACCAAAAGGAGCCCAATTACCACTGTCGTAAACTTCCTGCCAAATTTCATGTGCACGTTCCGTTCGGCCATTTATAAAATGCCAAAACCCTAAGCCATATCCATAAGTAACAATATCGAGAGCATCGTCCTCTTCGGTGAGGAGTGATTTTGAATCGAAATCACCTTTAAAAACGAGCAACAATTTATGATAGCTTTCATTTTCTATAAGTTCAAGGTCGGGGGTAATAGTATCGAGAACAGTTCCTGCTAACTCATCTTTACCTAGTTTACGTAATGTCATGTAATACCAATAGATCGTAGCCACTTTCAAATCGTTATTTAGGCTAACATTTAGGCAATTCTCATAAGCATTTTGTGCATTTTTATAATCTTGTTTCAAGTAATAAGCCAATCCTAGGTGATACCAAATATTAGATTGTAAAGTGCTTGTGGGCATATTGAGTGCATTTGGAAGTCCATCAGGCTCAATAATATCTTCAGTTCCTTCAATAAGAGTGACAGCTTTTTCAAAATCGGCGATAGCACGGTCAAACTGACGAAGAGTGAGGTAACGATGCCCTCGGTGGCGATATAAACGAGCATCAGCAGGATAATCAGAAATGGCTGCACTTAAAGTTTCTAAAGACTTGCGATATTCACCTTGGTAACCCTTCTTTCGCGCTTGCCAGATTAACGTAGTGGCAAAATCATCATGGTCCATAGCCAAATCAATAAGTGAATCGATACGGCTTTCTAGCTTTTCAGGAAGTTGAGTTGGTACGGTATATAACGTATCACCAAGTAAAGAAATAGCCTGCACATTTTCTGGGAGCTCAGGTGTGTTTGAAGTGTTAGATTGACATGCTGCAACCACAGCAATAAATAAAACAGGAACTATATATTTAATACGCATAGGAATCTCTTTTTGACATTTTATTTAAGGTAGTAAATACCAAGCAAGTATTGAACAAGCATTTCTGTATTTACCAATACCCAAACCTTGGAGGAATCTTCCAAATCGTGAACCACGAGCATTCTAATAAAAATATACTTGTGATTTAGTTTAACAAATAAAATATTTTGTTCATTGTTCATTGTTCATTGTTCATTGTTCATTGTTAATTGTTCATTGTTCATTGCTAAGAATCCCTTGATTTCTACTAAAAATTTACTATTATGGAGTAAGAATTCGGGTTATAGGAAATTAATTGATTAAATTTTTGTAACAAATATGGTGGGACATACTCTTATACTCTACAAGACTTAAGGACAATGTAGCTAGGCAAGGTTTTTACAGGCACAATGTGACCTAAACACAATAATTTATGAAAAACTTCTAATTTACTTTAATGCAGTAATTAGCAAAATTAGCATCAGAACGAAATAACAACGATTTTACAAACAACAAAACAATAAACATTACTTAGGAGATCATCATGGGTCAACAACAATTACTTCTAGTTATACTAGTAACAATTATAGTAGGAATTGCAACTGTAGTTGCAATTAACACATTCAGTTCAGCAGCAGATTCAGCAAACGTTGATGCTGTTCGACAAGATTTAGCAACAATAGCCGCCTCAGCACAAGGTTATTTTATGAAGCCAGAAATGCTCGGTGGTGGTGGTAATAAATTTACTAATATTACTTTTAGAGACATTTCATTTGCCGCTGATACAGTATATACATCAGATTATCGAACAGCTGTAAACCAGAACGGTGTTTATGTTATGGGTACAGGTACTGCTGGAAGCGTAGTAGTAACAGGTCATCCAGCAAGTAAGCTTACAGTGGACTCTGACGGTAATCCAACTGGTACCGCTGATGCTACTGACCGACTTGAGGCAACTATAACTAAAGATGCTGTAAATATCGTACTTGGTACTAATTAATACCTATTACCCAAACACCAATAGTAAACGAATTAAAAAGCCATTATGTGAGTAATGGCTTTTTTTATATCTAGATGCTTCGAACTGAATTATATAGAACTAAATGTATTCTTAAGTTTTAACAATTATGATTTTAGCCGATGTTAACCTACAGAATTTCTCATTATTTGATTCGAACGGTATTTGTAATTGCAAAAATAGTCATAAAGCGATGATCATAATAACTTCTTTAATTTTCATGATAGAACTTGATTACCTAACAATGTTCAATATAAAAGTCTCAATCATTCTAGTTTAAACCCTCCATCAAAATCGTCAAATTATAAATAAGGTATTAACTCATTGCACTAGTAGCTCCATTTCATTAGTGTAAAGGGTAATAAAATATAAGAATGAAGTATTTTTAGAATAACTATCAATTCTAATGCTGTTTTCATTAAAAGCACCTAATAAAATACTAATATATATGAAAGGGAGGCTGCGCAAGCACTTTTTCAGGGTTAGGTGCAATCTAATTTAAAGCAATGCTTTATGAGGAATATCTAATTTGTATTGAGGCGACAATTGATAAAATTACTATTTATTAGACAGAATATAATTTGTCAAAAAACACTTAGGTGGTCACCATGGGACAACAACAATTACTCCTGGTAATACTAGTAACAATTATAGTGGGTATTGCGACTGTAATTGCAATAACTACCTTTAGTTCTGCCGCAGATTCTGCTAACCGAGATGCTGTCCGCCAAGATATGGCAAACATCGCTTCTTCAACTCAAGGTTATTATATGAAGCCAATTTTTCTTGGTGGAGGTGAGAAAACATTTGATGGGATAAGTTTTAAAGACATCTCCTTTCCATCAGATGGTATCAACAGCGCAGGTAATGTTGCCCAAAATCAAAACGGTCGCTATGAAATTGAGGCAAATGATCAAGAATTAACTATAACAGCTCATCCAGCTAATGATCTAACTTATAGGTCAAGTGGAGTCATTTCTAGGTTGCTAGATGGTACAGGCTCTGACGCATCTACTAAGATAATTGGCATTGTTGGCCCTAATACCTATAGATTACGTGTACCAACTGAAGATTAACGAAAAATCCTCCAAGGTTTCAGCAGATCTAAATTATTGTTCATTTTGTCATTCTAAACCTTGGAGGTTTCGTTCAAATCGCTCCGCTCGGTACTCCACTCCGGTCGAAATGACAAAAATTTGGGTGGTTCAAGTCAATAAAAATAAATAATTGCAACTTAGTGTAATAAGCAAAAACCATTGTTTATTGATAATTGCTCACTGTTAATTGCTACAACTGCAAATCAAAAGTAAGCTCTTTGCCGTCTCTTAATACGGTAATAGTAGTAAGTTGACCTTTTTTTAATCTATTCAACATTCCCATATAGGCATAGATATCAGCTAAATCTTCGCCACCAATATTAGTAATTATATCACCACCCTTAACACCTGCATTGGCAGCAGCTTTACCTTTAGTGACCCCCGTAATTTTCATGCCCTTGCCCTCGTAACCATAATCGGGTAATACACCTAGTGTAGGGCCATCTAGGCTCATAGCGCGTGATTGTTGGCCAGGAGCTTCTTTAAAAACAAGTTGTTCTCTATTCAAATCGTCCAAGGTACTAACTACTCGTGTGATATGATTTAGCACCAAAGCTAACCCTTCAAAATTAATAAACTCAACATCGTCGCTTGGGCGATGATAATCAGCATGCGTATCGGTGAAATAATGAAGAACGGGAATGTTTTTATAGTAGAAGCTTGTGTGATCACTAGCGCCTGTTCCGTCTTTAACTAGATTTAGTGTTAGAGAATCGGTGTTTGCAGTATTCAGGATGTCGGTCCAATCATCGGCAGTGCCAATTCCAAAAATCATAAGCTTATTGTTATCCATGCGACCAATCATATCCATGTTAATCATAGCAAGAGCATTATCAAGATCAACCGTTGGGTTATTTACGTAATAATCGGAACCTAGAAGTCCCATTTCTTCTCCAGAGAAAGCAATAAATAGAATGTCTTTAGAGGGACGATATTTTGAAAAATACTGAGCGAGTTCTAATAAACCTGCTGTACCTGAGGCATTGTCATCCGCGCCGTTGTGAATGAGAAGAGAATCGCCCCTATATAAAGAACCAAAGCCACCATCGCCATAACCTAAGTGATCATAATGAGCACCAATTACTATAAACTCATCTTCATTTCCGGTTCCTTGTAAAGTACCCACAATATTTTGTGCTAAACGCTTTTCGCCATCTGTAGCATCGGTGGCATGTGGATTTTTTAGGACAGCCGTATTAATTGTAAACTGCTGTAGATAGGTATTATCATCACCAGCGGGCTCTAAACCGTAATCTCTAAACAAATCGGAAATATAATTAGCAGCAATTGCTTCGCCAGCGGTACCAGCTTCTCTACCTTCCAATTCATCGTCAGCCAGGAAACTGATGTGTGCTTTTATCTCGCTCGCATCAATTTCAGGATTACCTTTTGAATTCTGATTAGCTGCACAAGAAGAAATGAGCAGGAGAAGTAAGCTATAAAAGCTGATAGATTTTAGATGTCTAGAGAAATGCATAGTAAATATCGGTTATTTAAAAGTAATGCCCCAAAAGTACGAGATTTTTTGGTGTTTTTTATGAATATGAATGTGATTTCTAATCTTAAAAATATATGTGAATATGGTTCGTGTATTCTACATGCATCCATTTCCCTCATGGCTCTGAAAGAGCGCTATACATTAGCATGGGGTGAAGCCCCATGCATGAGACAATTAAAATCCCACAACGGTAGTATCCCTAAAAGCTTAGCCATTACACGAACTACTTGTTAAAACAACGATCACGGCATGTGTATTACGCCCCTGCAGGGCTTAGGCTGGCGGAGTATTCCTTATTCACGAGGGGCTTCACCGCCTCGCTAGTATATGTCGCCCTTTCAGGGCTGTGTCGGTTTCATTTTATGTGATTGTAGTAACATTCAAGATTGCATTTTAGCAATTACATGGGTGAAATATCTAGAAATCG